>VOPR01000005.1 GCA_009594995.1 Nitrospira sp.
GCGAAACGGAGACTTTTTTTCCAAAGGGGCCATGCTCGACCATGTCCCGATATTCTTTCGGCATAAACTTTTCAAAGCCGTTTGAAAACTTGACGTAATCAAGGCTCATAAGGACTCCCTCCCTTTTATGCGCTGGTGACGATCTTCCGGCTCATGCAATGGCCGGAGAAAGCCAGGTGCAGATTATATCGACGTTAGCTGTCCTGAGTACTGAACTGCGTTCTTGGATACGGAAAGGAATGTCAGCCTACTTCTTACTGAAATTCGCTGCCGAGTGTAGCAAAGCGCGAAAAAATCTGTCAATTGCGACATCACTGCAAAATCAGAAGAGCCTGTCACTCCAAGATACCGGCAAGTCTATAGAGTCCATAAAAGCATTGCAACTTTGCAGAAGGCCCACATCGGACGAAAGAAGGCCTACTGTGAGACAACCACGCTAGGCCCTTGGCCCTAAACCGTCTTCAACGCGAAGAATTTCCACTGCGAGGGCAAGACGAATATATAATTCAATTCAGTTGCAGTTCACCTACGAAGTGCGTAAACATTGCTGCTTAACACGTTTGCGTCTACACTACTTCTATGCCTATACGAGTCATTGTGCCCGGAGAAGAACATGGAGAGCAGCATGTGGGAGGGGTGCACAAGCGACCACCCATCCCGGATGGTTCGCTCAAGGCCGAGTGTCCCAAATTCATGAGCCACGGCCCCTGCGGAGGCGTCCGCAAAGGCGGCTTCTGCGAGGTCTATCCGGATATGACCTGTCCATGGGTCTCACTTTACAATAAGCTTAGTGACCTGGGGCAACTGGAATGGATGAAGCAAGTGTAATGAAGCGGCAAGGAGTGATCGCGTGAGAGAGAAGAGCGGCAAGAAACAGAAGAGTGCGAGCACAACGACCAAGTTAGGATATAACGAACGGCATGCCAAAAGTGGAATCTCCACCGTTCTGCCAGAGATCGAGACATTCCCCAATCAATATAAGGGGTACGAAATTACGATCGTGATCCCCGAATATACCGCTATCTGCCCTAAGACCAATCTGCCGGATTTTGGAACCATCACTCTTCATTACAAACCAAACAAGCAGTGCCTCGAGCTCAAGGCTCTTAAAATGTATGTCCATGCCTACAGAAACGTGGGCATATTCTATGAGAATGCCGTCAACCGCATTCTCGAAGATGTCGTAAAAGCCAGCCGCCCGGTCTGGGCCAAGGTCACCGGCGAATTCGCCGCCCGCGGAGGGCTGCGCAGCGTAATCGAGGCAAAATACCCGGCATAAATTGCCCATCTGCACGCGTCGGCCTGATCTACGGCTTGTCTTCTTACACTGATTACAAGTCCTGTCCCACGCTATCTCTTCAACCTACGCCTGAACTCATCCCCTAAACTCGATCTTCACGGTCCCCCACGATCCTAACCACCCAATCCCCTAAAGTCTCGCTCCAAATCCACCGAAATCAGACTGTCGAAGTGCATCACCGGCACAGGGCATAGACGCGTGTCCACACGGCCGCTGTCGGTCAAGAGAAGGGTATTGTTTTGCCTACGCAACAACGGGGAGCGACCATTGCGCGGATTGCAATCGCAATACTCGCTTTGATCACGGGAGCCAATGCCGTGTCAGTTCCAACTGCAGACGCTATTCCAGCATTTGCACGAAAATACACCTTGAATTGCACGGCCTGCCATACGGCGCCGCCACAACTCAATACGTTTGGCGAACGTTTCCTGGAAAATGGGTATCAACTCCCCGGCACGGAGGATGGGGGTATCACGGGAAAGAAAAACCTTGGCGACCTGAGTCTTGATGACTTCGCGAACTATACCGGCGTCCGACTCCGCGGCAATGCGTTTCGGACCTACAGCTTCAAGCGGCAAAATCCACCCGGCGCAGAGTCCGGCTCGGTCCAAAACAAAAGCGAGCTGGGTTTCCCTGAAGTATTCAGCCTATTCACGGCCGGAACGCTGGCTAAGAACATCGGCTTTTTCGTCGAACTGGAATCGAACCTCGAAGAATCAAGGACCGGAATCGAGCGGGCCTTCATTACCTTCAACAACATCGGGGGAGAGAACATCGCCAACCTCCGTATCGGAAAAATCGATCCCTCCGCAGCGCTGTCATTCTCAACTCTTCGGCAACAACTGGAATTTATCGCAGAAAGCACCAATGCCTCCACAAACGCTGTCCAGCGAGCAGGACTGTTCCCGCTCGCGGCAGCCGCCAAATTTTATGGCTTGCGGAACCGGTCAGGAACCGTCATTTCACCCTACGCCCCTTCGCTGTACAACGCGGTGGCAGAGACCGGGATCGAGGTGCGAGGGCGGCCGTTCGGCGATTGGTTTATGTATCAGGTCGGCATGCTGAACGGCTCGAGTGAAGGGTTCGGGGATTCAAACAAAGGCAAAGATTTTTATGGAGCCATCCGGTTCGACTACGCACGTTCCTCGAACTTTTCGGCGAGCCTGTCCGGATTTGCCTATCTTGGCAACAGCAACGCCGCCGTCTTCGACGGGACACGTAATGTCGATGTGAACTGGAATCGCTACGGCGTGGCTGCGCATTTGCGATACAAAATGTTCGATCTTCACGGAATGTACACGCTCGATCGAATCAAGCACGTGCCGTCGGTAGCCCTGGCGAATTTCGATACCAGCGCCAGCGGATTGACGGTGGCACTGGATACCCACGTCACAAACAGCACGCTGCTTTCTCTACGATACGACAACATGGACGCAGGCGGAGACCTCACCCAACGCACGTCCCAAAGCTTCGCCGGCATCCAGATCAAGCACTATCTGCGTTCGAATGTCGCCGTCTACGCTCGGCACGATCACAATTTGCTTCGCTCCGAAGATGGCCTTGCGGCAGCACGTAATCTGAGGGATGCAGTCTTCGCAGGAATCGACGTCTCCTACTAGCGCGATGGGAATGAGAACCGCGATGCGTCCTAATTTTTTAAGATACCTAGCAATTCTCGCTGTTACAGGTCTCTGTGCGACGAGCGCGCAAGCCCTACGACCGGAACAAAACACGGCCACCCTCACGGAGGGACGCCGGATCTATGAGCGAGCTTGCATCTGGTGCCATGGAGCCGGAGGCGAAGGGGATGGCCCCTCTGGCTGGTCCACGGGTCGGTACTCCGCCCCTCGCCCGCGTGATTTCACGAAGGACAGCTACAAACTCCGGAGCACGCCTTCGGGCGAATTGCCCACCGATCAGGATCTGTTCCGGACCCTCACGCAAGGCATTCCCGGCGTCATGCCGGCCTACCGATCCCTCAATGAACGGGAACGATGGCAGGTCATTGCCTATCTCAAATCATTGAACGCTGCATTCGGGCAGGAAAAACCCATACCGATCCCACTTCCTCCCCCTCCGCTATCACCATCCGAGGCCGGAATACAGAATGGGCGGACGCTTTATGCCAAATACGATTGTCGAGTGTGCCATGGAGACAATGGCGAAGGCGACGGGCCGGAAGCCACGGCCGGCCATCTTCGCGACGCCAGCAATCTGCCCATTAGAACTACGAATCTCACTGATCCGTCCTCATTCAAAAACGGAGCAACGGCACAGGATCTCTACAGGACGCTCATGACCGGCCTCGACGGAACACCCATGCCCTCATACGCCAATGAATTTGCGGGACAGGAACAAGCCGTTTGGGACTTGGTCTGGTATCTCCAATCGCTGTCGGGCCAACCGGGAAGATGATTCGAGACCATGCACAGAAGACAAACAGACCTTATGCCTCACGCGATCCGGATAGCCGAGAGAGAAAGGGCACGCACCATATGAAGATGCTACTGGTCATAACAGCCCTCTGCCTGCTCTTCGGAGAGGCTCCCTTGCTACATGCGGAATCGCCGACCGGCAAACTGACGGGGAGGATTATCTATACCGGACAAGCCCCGCTTGACCATGCGGTAGAAGTCGCCCGGGATTCTTCTTTTTGTGGAGCAAGTATCATGGTCCCGAGCGTGACGGTACACCCCAAAACTCGCGGCCTCGAAGGCGCAGTTGTGAGCGTTGAGAGCGACTCGCTCCCGACAGCCGATTCACCTCGTCCGCCACTTGTGCTCACCAATAACCACTGTGCCTTTTCGCCGCGTACGGTCGCAGGACAGGTAGGTCAACAGTTGGAGATCCGCAACGACGACCCCATCATGCATAACACCCATATCTCCATGGGACCACGCACCTTCGTAAACGTGGCTATGATTCCTGCCAGCCGACCGGTAGGAAAACCGCTCAAGCAACCAGGCATCTATTCCGTGAAATGCGACGCGCACAAATTTATGCACGGCAATGTCATCGCGTTCTCCCACCCGTTTTTCAGCATCACGGATGAGACCGGCGCGTTTGAGATTGCCAATCTCCCGGCCGGCGAGCACCTGGTGACGATTTGGCATGACACCTTGGGGACATACCAACAGACAGTGACAATTCCTGCTCATGGAGACGCCACCATGAGCATTGAGTATCCGATCCATGCCGACGCCAAGAAGAAATAAGATGAGCTGGCTCAGTCACCCATGGCACCTGTGGAAGGGGAGCCTCCGTCTCCGTCTCAGCGTCGGCATGGCGCTACTGGTCACTCTCAGCATGACGGTCTTCGCAACGCTCCGGCTGATAGAGGTCCGTCACTCCATCGAAGATGCCGCGCAAGCCCGCGCGCTTGCAGTCAGCCACACGTTTGCCATGATGGGAGGGGCCGCTGTCCTCGACAATCTGTTTCGCATTCAAGAAGCCCTGAGCCGATATGCCCACGACGCGGACATTATCGGCATCGTCATCATCGATCCCGACAATATGGTCGTTGCGGCGACAGTGCCGGGCGATATCGGCCGTGAACTGCCGGATCAAACCCTGTCGCTGGCTCGCGCCACACTCGCAGAGGCAATCACCCACACCCAGAGGCCGGACGGAACACCCAGTCTTGTGGTCGTCACCCCGCTTCTGAACGACCAGGAAATCGCCGCCTGGGTCCGAATCGAATTTTCGCTCGCCGCAATGCAGCACGAGGTGGCGCGCGAAGTCCGTCGCCTGTTCATGCTGTCCGTTCTGCTGATGGGCGTCACGATTGCAGTCGGGCAGCTTGGGATCCGACGAATGTCCGCGCTCTTTCGTGACACGGCGGGGAAGCTGCAGGACACGCTCCACACCTTGCACCGCCATTCGGAGCAGGAGCCATCAAGCAATCCAGTTGCTCCGGACAGCGAGTCGATTCCCGCCATGTCCCACCAGGGAGAACTGGAACAGATGGTCGACCTCGTTGAAACGACCACGACCCTGCTCACCACGCAAGCGCAACGACTCCAGTCGTTCACCGACTCGTTGGAGGATGCCGTACGTCAGCGAACCGCCGAATTGATTCAGGCGAAAGAGGCAGCCGAGAGCGCGAATCAGGCCAAGTCACAATTCCTCGCCAATATGAGCCACGAAATCCGCACGCCGATGAATGGCGTGCTGGGAATGACGGAGTTGCTCCTGACGACCGCGCTGACGCCCAAGCAACGATCCCTGACAGAAACCCTTCACCGGTCGGGAACCGGTCTTTTGGACATCATCAATGAGATCCTGGATTTCTCCAAGATCGAAGCCGGTAAACTGACATTGGAGAAAATCGAATTCGGCCTGCGTCAGACTGTTGAAGACGCGATTGACCTGCTTGCGGAAACAGCGAGTCGCAAGCATCTCGAACTGACCTGCTTCATCCCCGAGGAAATCCCGGACGCTGTCATCGGAGACCCCGTCCGGCTCCGGCAAATTCTCCTGAATCTCGTGGGAAATGCCATCAAGTTTACCCAGGCCGGTGACGTGTCCGTGGCGCTCCACCTGATCTCCCGGGATTCCTCTCATGTGACGCTGAAATGCTCTATACGGGATACGGGAGTGGGCATATCTGAAGCCGCCAAGGCCCGGCTATTTCAGGCATTTTCCCAGGCAGATGGTTCGACCACCAGGCGCTTCGGGGGTACAGGGCTCGGACTCGCCATCGTCAAACAGCTTACCCATTTGATGGGAGGCGAGGTGGGAGTCGACAGCATTCCGAACCAAGGATCCACCTTCTGGTTCACGATCGCTTTGGAAAGCGCCGCCGAGTCCATCGCGTCTTCCGACACAAAGGAGGCCCCCTTAGCAGGACTTTCCGTCTTGGTCGTCGATGACAACCAGACCAACCGACATATCCTCGAAGCACATTTGTCCAGATGGGGTGCCACGGTGCAATCCGCCGCCTCCAGTTCAGAAGCGCTGGCGTTGCTGGGCGAGGGCGGCCAGTCTCCTGGCAAGGTGCACCTCGCGGTGCTGGACACTCATATGCCGGATATTGACGGCATCGACCTCGCAAAAACCATCCGAGAGAACCTCGGAATGCGCGAAATGGTTCTCGTCGCCCTCAGTTCCGTTGGACAACGCGCCGACGAGCCCCGCGTCTATCCCGGATTGTTTAACGCCTGGCTGAGAAAACCGGTCCACCAGTCCTTGCTGAAAGACTGTCTTGCGCGCCTCTCCCGTAACGCTCCCGTGACCGAACCTCCCGTGGTCAATCAGCCTCCCGATCAGGCGACAACATTTGCCGGTCACATTTTGCTGGCGGAAGACAATCCCGTCAATCGCGAGGTCGCCGGCTCCATGCTGGAAATTCTGGGATGCACCACCGCCTTTGTTGAAAACGGCAAAGAGGCCGTCGACGCGGTCGCGAATCATCCGTTTGACTTGATCCTCATGGATTGCCACATGCCGGAAATGGATGGCCTGACCGCCACGGGACTGATTCGCACCCATGAAAGACAGGCGGACCAGCCCCGACACGCCACGATCGTGGCACTGACCGCAAATGCTTTGGAGGGAGACCGCGACCGATGCCTCGCCGCAGGAATGGATGACTACCTGACCAAGCCCTTTACTCTGGCGAAATTGAGAGAGCTGCTGCAACGCTGGCTTCCAACTAAGACCTCTGTCGCACCAGCCCCAGCCTCTTCCCCCTCGGAAGTGGCCGAAGCGGTTCCGCCACAAGCACCGGCTCGCTCCCATGAGCCTGCCCTGGCACCAAACCTCGAGCATCTAGACCCCGGCGCATGGGATGCCATTCGGGCTCGCCAACGGCCTGGTCAACCGGATTTCTTGCACAAGGCCTTATCGCTCTATGTGCCACACGCTGACACCCAGCTCAGGAAGCTCGAGAACGCCATTGCCGACAGCAACATCCAAGCGGTCACGCTCATTGCCCATACGATGAAATCTTCCACGGCACAACTCGGTGCGCAGCGCCTTGCCGGCATGTACGCAGAGCTCGAAGCCGCCTCTCATGCAGGCAAAACAGGTGACTTCCAACAACTCTTTGAGCGTCTGACCCCTGAACATCGTACCGTGTGTGCGTTGATGCAAGAAGAGCTCAACCGGACAGGACGGTCCGCAGCATGATGGAACGGCACGAACAGAGCGGAGCGGCCTCTGGTCCCACTTCCGCAGAGCAGGCGATCGCGCGACAGCAGTACGAGTCGAGTCTGCGTGAGAGCGAAGAGAAATACCGACGCCTCTTCGAATCTTCGCGCGACGCGATCATGATTTTGTATCCGCCCAACTGGAATTTTATCGCCTGCAACCCGGCCACGGTCGAACTGTTCGGCGCACGAGACGAGGCGCACTTCACGTCACTCGGCCCTGGAGATGTGTCACCCGAGTATCAGCCGGACGGGGAACTGTCCATGGTCAAGGCGCCCAAGGCTATCGAAGCCGCCATGCGGGAAGGCTTTCACCTGTTCGAATGGATGCACAAACGAGTCGGCGGGCCGAACTTTTTGGCCACCGTCCAATTGACCCGCATCACCCTCAAAGGCGTTGAGGGATTGCAGGCGACCGTTCGCGACATTACCGAGCAACGTCGAGCCGAAACCGAACTCCGCGCTTATTCAACGTTTCAACGGGCCATATTGGACAATGCGGGCTACGCGATCATTTCCTGCCGCCCCGACGGCATCATCCAACTGTTTAATCCGGCGGCGGAAGCCCTCCTGGGGTATAAGGCCGACGAATTGATCGGCTGCCAGCACCCGGGCATCTTTCACGATCCCGCGGAAGTCGTGGCTCGAGCGCGACAACTCTCCGAGGAATTAGGCAGCACCGTTGAACCGGGATTTGACGTCTTCGTCGAAAAGTGTCGGCGCAATCTACCCAATGAGCATGAGTGGACCTACATTCGCAAGGATGGCACCAGAAGAACCGTTCTCCTGAATGTCACGGCACTGCGGGACACCGACGGCAAGATCACGGGCTACCTCGGCATCGCCTCCGACGTCACCCCGCTCAAACGCACCGCCCAGGAATTGTTGCTGGCAAAGGAAGCCGCGGAAGCTGCCAGCCGCACCAAGTCACAATTCCTCGCCAACATGAGCCATGAGATCCGGACCCCGATGAACGGCGTCCTCGGCATGACCGAACTCTTACTCACGACCGCGCTCGATACCCGGCAACGCCACCTCACGCGGACCATTCAACAATCCGGCGAGTCGCTCCTGGCGATCATCAATGACATTCTCGACTTCTCCAAAATCGAAGCCGGCAAACTCCAACTGGAACAACTGGACTTTGATCTTCAGGACACGGTGGACAACGCCGTGGAACTCTTTGCCACTCCGGCTCAACGGAAAGGCCTTGAACTCACCTGCCACATGCCGAGTTCGATTCCACGCGGACTCCGCGGCGATCCGATCAGACTCCGGCAGGCCCTATTGAACCTTATCAGTAATGCGCTGAAGTTCACGACCGCCGGGGAAATCAACGTGCGCATCGACTTAGCGAACGAGACCGACACCACCGTCACCCTGCGATTCGCGGTGAAAGATTCCGGCGTCGGCATTCCACCAGAGGCCCACCAACGCATCTTCGAGGCCTTTTCACAAGCCGACGGAACGACCACCCGCCGCTTCGGGGGCACAGGCCTTGGACTCACCATCGTCAAGGAACTTGTCGCCCTCATGCAGGGACAGATCGGCGTGGAGAGCCAGGTGGGCCAGGGGTCCACGTTTTGGTTTACCGCCGTCTTCGAGCGACAACCGTTAACCGCCGAGGACCAGCATCCGGAACATGCGCTGCTCCAACGACGGATTTTGGTCGTCGATGACACGGCCGCCAATCGTGAGATTCTGGACGATCATCTTCGCTCCTGGGGAGCAATCCCTGCACTCGCCGCCTCTGCGAGCGATGCGCTTGCGCAGCTTCGAGCCGCCGCCGCGCGCCAGCCGTTCGAGTTAGCGATTCTGGATTTCCAGATGCCCGACATGGACGGGATGCAATTGGCGCAGGCAATCCGGGCTGACCCACAATTAGCCACGCTGCCCCTGCTGATGCTCACCTCGGTCGGGTATGACGCAGGAGCGCCCGGCGTCCCCGCCGTGGATGGCTGGGTCACCAAACCCGTTCGAAAATCACTATTGCAACAAGCCGTCCTCGGCCTGCTCCGGACAGGACATCGTCCCCCTGTTCGCCGTCCAGAGGCCGCCGTTTCACCGCCCACGGCGACAGCAGCCCGCTCCGCCCGTCTTCTCCTGGTCGAAGACACCCCCGTTAACCGGGAAGTGGCCACCGGAATGTTGGACATCCTGGGATACTCTGTGTACCCCGTCGAAAACGGGCGTCTTGCCCTCGAGGCCGTCGTACGGGAACAGTTCGATCTTATTCTGATGGATTGCCAGATGCCTGAAATGGACGGCTTCGCCGCCACCGCCGCCATTCGCCAACAGGAGCGTCAGTCGGAAGGTCGTCGCCGCACACCCGTCATCGCTCTCACCGCCAATGCGATGGAGGGCGATCGCACCCGCTGCCTGGCGGCCGGTATGGACGACTATTTGGCCAAGCCGTTTACCGTCGCGCAACTCGGCGCGATCCTCACGCATTGGCTGGCACCGGCCACGGCGGACAACGCTTCAGCCACCCCCTCAGCAACTCCAGCCCGCAACTCGACGCAGGAGGATGACCACGCTGCCGCGGACGCGGCAATCGACAAGACCGCATGGAAAGCCATTCAATCGCTTCAACGTCCGGGACGCCCCGATTTTCTTGCGAAGGTGCTCACGACATATCTGAACGACTCCCGCATGCTGGTGGAGGAGATTCGCGCCGCAGTGGAGGCCCAAGACTCGGGTTCCCTCGCCAAAGCCGCGCATCGGTTGAAGTCCAGCAGCGCGCAACTCGGTTTCTTGGCCACGGCAGCTCACTGCAAAGAGCTGGAACACCTGGGGCACCTCGCCCACCTCGACGATGCCGC
Source organism: Nitrospira sp. (assembly GCA_009594995.1). Lineage (GTDB taxonomy): Bacteria > Nitrospirota > Nitrospiria > Nitrospirales > Nitrospiraceae > Nitrospira_A. The sequence goes on from VOPR01000005.1 coordinate 10,272, forward strand.
ACGTCTGTTGGTTGAGCTCACCGATGCGCATCAGGCCGCCTGCACCACCATCGCCGCCGAACTTCGAAGCCATACCACGACCTGACCGCACGCCAAATCCCTCGTCGTTCCGCCCCCCGCACATACGCGTCACGGCCTCCACGTTCGATCAATTCCTTGCAGATTCGTCAAGTTACGTAGGTCTTCGACCGATAACGGAGAGATAAGTCTTACTCCATGGAGTCGCACATGCGCTGCCTGTTCAGACCCTCCAAGAGGATACTGTCCTCAACCGCCGACGGCTTGTTGGCCGTCACAATTCTGGCGCTTCTCACACACCCTGTACATGCGACAACGCTCGCAGACGATGCGCCTTCTGTGCAAACGGACGTCTCGTTGGATCTCCCGGACCTGTCTCCGCCAGCCACGTCCGAGGGCCAACAGACGACTGGGAAGGAAAGCACGCTCTTCGAGGAGATTCCCTCAGTGTATGGGGCGGCAAAGTACGATCAAAAGGTGCACGAAGCGCCGGCAGCCGTCATCATCATCACCGCAGACCAAATCAAGAAATACGGCTACAGGAACTTCGCGCAAATTCTCGACAGCGTACCGGGTTTGTTTACCAGCAATGACCGCAACTATGGCTACCTGGGGATTCGGGGCTTCAACCGGCCCGGCGATTACACCTCCCGCGTCCTGCTGTTGATCGACAACCACCGGCTAAACGATGCCGTGTACGACCAAGGCGGAAGCGGCACCGAAATGCCGATCGACGTCGATCTGATCGACCGCGTGGAAATTATCAAAGGCCCTGGGTCCTCGTTGTATGGCACCAATGCATTCTTTGGCGTGGTGAATGTGATTACGAAACGAGGGCGCGACCTCAAGGGGGCGGAGGTCTCCGGGGAAGCCAGCAGCTTCAATACGTACCGAAGCCGCCTCAGTTACGGCAACAAGTTCTCAAATGGTCTGGAGATGCTCCTCTCCGGCTCCTTCTCGGATAGCGAAGGGCATCGCGATTTGTCCTACCCAGCCTTTTCTTCCATCAATAATGGCATTGCGAAGGATGCGGATCGCGACAATCTCTACTATCACACCGGCAAACTCTCCTACGGGGACGTCACCCTCTTGGGCGGCCACCAGTGGCGCAAAAAGAACGTGCCCACCGCCTCCTTCGGCACCGTCTTCAACGACAATCGACAGAATACCATCGACGAACGGACCTATCTCGATCTCGTCTACCAGCACGAATTCGTCAACCAACTCAACGTGAAGGCCCGGGTCTATTACGACCGGTACTACTATCGCGCGCACCTTCCGTACGACTATGCAGGAACCGGCACCCCGCCCTTCACGCTGAACAAGGACTCAACGGAGGCCGACTGGTGGGGCGCAGAACTGACGATCACCAAACGGTTGTTCGACCATCACAAAGTCACCGTCGGCGCGGAGTATCGAGATCAATTTCGACTCAATCAAAGCAACGCCGACATTGCGCCTCCGAGCACCTATCTCGACGACAAACGGACATCGAGCTTTGTCGCCGCCTATCTGCAGGATGAATGGGCTATCACCGACCATCTCGTTCTGACCGCCGGTCTCCGTCACGATCAGTACAGTACGTTTGGCGGCACCACCAATCCTCGGGCAGGGCTCATTTCAACGTGGGACAAGACCACCGTGAAATTGTTGTATGGCCAGGCGTTCCGCGCACCGAATCCCTATGAACAGTTTTATGTGACAGGATCCACCTTCAAGGCCAATCCAGACATCAGGCCCGAGCGGATCAAAACCTACGAACTCGTCGTGGAGCAGTACCTGGGCGACCACCTCCGTGCCCTCGGCAGTCTGTACCGATACAACATCTCCGGGTTGATCAGCCAAACCACGGATCCGACGGACGGAAAACTGTTCTACAGCAATGTCGACAACATCCACGCTCGCGGCGTGGAACTCGCCCTGGAAGGCAAATGGCCATCAGGCATGGAAGGACGCCTGAGCTATGCCCTGCAGCATACAGAAAACGAGGACGGCGACCGCCGCCTGACGAACTCCCCACAACATCTGGCGAAGGCCAATGTGATCCTTCCGGTGATCACGGACAAACTCTTCGCCGGATTTGAAGGACGATACACCAGTTCGCGCCTGACGCTTGCCGGAAACAGCGCCAGCCCTTTTTATATTCTAAACGTCTCGCTGTTCAGCCAGCGGATCGTCAAAGGCTGGGAACTCTCAGGCCATATCAACAACCTCATGAACCAGAAGTATGGCTATCCAGGTTCTGGGGAGCACGTCCAAGACGTCATCGACCAGGATGGCCGGACATTCTGGGTCAAGTTGAAGTACCGGTTCTAAGGAACTCACACCACCGATGCGTCGACTCACGCACTTCATACCGGCATTGGGGATCGCGCTCATCCTGAGCGTGTTGAGGCTCATCGCGAGCCCCGATTCCGTGTGCGCCGAATCTGGCCGGATCGTGGTGCTGAACGGTCAGGACTTAAAGCCTTATCAAGACGTGCTCGCCGGGTTTCAGCAATCGCTGTCTAAACAGGGAATCAATCTGCCCGTGGAAATCCATGCGCTCCAAGGCAACCCCGCGGCGGCGCACGATGTGTTCGCTGACATCAAGAAAAACGGGGCTCGTCTAGTCGTGACTCTCGGGAGTGCCGCCACGCAGGCCGCCGTGCGCGAAGTGGGGCATCTTCCGTTGATGGCCACCATGATTGTCGCCGCGGATGACATCAAACCTGCCTCGAACGCCACCGCCGTCCTGCTGGAGTTTCCTCTGGATATTCAAATGCAGTGGATTCGCCGTATCGTCCCCGCCGCCAATAGCATCGGCGTGCTGTTTAATCCTAAGGAAAATCAAACCAAAGTGAGCAACGCCTTGCGCGTCGCGAAAGAAACCGGCCTGACCCTTGTCACTCAGGCCGTGGACACACCTCGCGCCCTTCCTGATGCGCTGGAAAACCTTTCGCGCAATGTCGATGCGCTCTGGGGGATCTCTGATTCCATCGTGATGACGCCTCAAACCGCTGAACCGATCTTGCTGAGCACACTGCGAAACAAGATACCGCTCGCGGGATTGTCGACATCGTGGGTCAAGGCAGGCGCGCTCTACGCCCTTGATCGCGACTACCTCGATATCGGGGCCCAATGCGGAGAGGTTGCCGGGAAAATCCTCGGCGGGGCCAGTCCCGCCGCCCTTGCGCCGACCTTCCCGCGCAAGGTGACCTACTCGGTAAATCTGAAAACAGCCGGCGCCATGAACCTGGAACTGCCCCAGGACGTCGTGCGCGGCGCCACGCAGGTTTTTCAATAACTGCAGCGAGGACAGCGATGGCCAGGACAAGATTCGGACTACGGGACAAGCTCAATCTCCTGAGCATCGGGCTGGTCGTGTTGACGGCGATCGGCATCGCGACATTCGTCGTGCACCGGGAAATCACCACTCGCCATCAGGATCTGGTCAACACCGGCCTCACCACCGCGGCGATGATCGCGCAAAACAGCGAATACGCCGTCTATACGGAAAACCAGGATGCCGTGCGCAGGGTGATCGGTGGACTTCAGGCCTTGCCGGATATCGCCTATGCCGCCGTGCTCGGCAAAGAGCGGCAGGCGCTGCTGGAAGAAACCTGGGGCGCCAAGATCGCCATCCCCACAGGGCTCAGAACACGCCTGCCCGCCGCCGGAGATGTGCTCTTCGAGGAGGTGGCCATCCAGCCGGGACACCCGTCCTACATCGATATTCTGGTGCCCGTCGTCAGTCGACCGGTATCGGCCGCCGACCCGCTGTTTCTTGAGTCCAACGCGGCGGCGGCACCGGCGGCGGTCATCGGCTACATTCAGCTCGGCCTGAGTCAGGAACGGTTGCAAAAAAATCTGCAGCAATTTGTGCTGATCACCGGGGGCGTCATCGGAGTCGTGTTGGTGGTCGGACTGGCCATGTCGTTGATCCTGACCCGGAGCATCACCAAACCGATTCTGGCATTGGTCGAAGCGGCGGGACACATCGCGGAAGGACGACTCGATGTGGATGTCGCCGCAGGCACCCATGACGAGGTGGACCGTCTGGCCGATGCATTCAACCGCATGACCAGCCGGTTGCGCATCTCACAGGCTCAAGTCCAGGACTACCAACATGGTCTAGAGGACAAGGTGGCGCAGCGCACCAGGCAACTGGAACTCGCCTCGCAAGAAGCCCAGCGGCTCGCTGAAGAAGCGCAAGCGGCCAGCCGGGCCAAGTCGCAGTTTCTCGCGAACATGAGCCATGAAATCCGGACGCCGATGAACGGCGTGCTGGGTATGACCGAGCTTTTGCTCACGAGCACCCTCGACACCAGACAGCGCCATCTGACCAGGACCATTCAACAATCCGGCGAAGCTCTTCTGGCCATCATCAACGATATTCTCGACTTCTCCAAAATCGAAGCGGGCAAACTCCAGCTGGAACAATTGGATTTTGACGTACAGGAAACTGTCGAAAGCGCCGTGGAGCTTTTTGCTGGTCCTGCCCAACGGAAACAAGTGGAATTGACCTGTCAGATGCTCGGTACCTTTCCGCGTGCCCTCCGCGGCGACCCCATTCGACTTCGGCAAGCGTTGCTCAATCTGATTAGCAACGCCCTGAAGTTTACGGCGAAGGGAGAGATCAACGTACGCGTCCACGCGATCACTGAAACGGACACGGCCGTCACCCTTCGATTCGAGGTGAAAGATTCCGGCGTCGGTATTCCGGCTGAGGCCCATCAGCGCATCTTCGAGGCCTTTTCCCAGGCCGACGGGACAACCACCAGACGCTTCGGCGGGACGGGTCTCGGCCTCACAATCGTCAAGGAACTTGTGGCACTCATGCAGGGTCAGATCGGTGTGGAGAGCCAAGTGGGGCAGGGCTCCACCTTTTGGTTTACGGCGGTCTTCGAACGGCAACCGGCAGCAGCTCCGGGCCACCAACAGGCTCCTGAACAGGCGCTCCTCAAGAAGCGAATCCTGGTCGTCGACGACACGCCGGCCAATCGCGAAATCCTGGATGAACATCTCCGCACCTGGGGCGCACTTCCGACCTTAGCCGCCTCGGCACAAGAGGCATTGGGGCTGCTCGAAACCACGCTCGACTCGCCGCAACCGTTCGACCTGGCCATTCTGGATCTGCATATGCCGGACATGGACGGACTGGAGTTGGCCAAGGCCATTCGAACGGATCCGCGCCTCGCCGACTTGCCGCTCCTGATGCTTACGTCGGTGGGATATGACGCCAGTACACCCGGCGCGCCCGATCTGGACGCATGGGTCACCAAACCCGTCCGGAATACCCTGCTTCGCCAAGCCCTGCTTGGCTTGCTCCAAACCAGACATCGTGCGCCCATTCAGCTTCCATCCCCACCGCCTACAGCTTCCGGCCCGATACCATTTCAAGCCGCCCGCCTCCTGTTGGTCGAAGACACGCCCGTCAACCGGGAGGTGGCGCTGGGCATGTTGGACATGCTCGGACACTTCGTGCAGGCCGTCGAAAATGGCCGGCTCGCGGTCGAAGCGGTTGCGCAAGAACGGTATGACCTGGTGCTCATGGATTGTCAGATGCCGGAGATGGACGGCTTTACCGCCACCGCCACGATTCGGCAGCAGGAACGAGAAGCCGGAGGCCATCGCCACGTGCCCATCATCGCTCTCACCGCCAACGCGATGGAAGGAGATCGCGCTCGGTGCCTGGCCGCCGGTATGGACGATTACCTGGCAAAACCCTTTACCATGGCGCAACTCAGCGAGATGCTGACACAATGGCTGACAGCGCAGACATCTCCTGATAAGACGGAACGGGTATCTTCTGCTTCGGCCAGCGCAGACGATGTGCCGTCCGATCAACCACCGCCTCCTTCCGCCGCAGAGATCGACAAAGCGGCGTGGGATGCAATCCTGGCACTGCAGCGGCCAGGACGCCCCGATATCCTCGCCAAGGTCCTGACGGCCTATCTCAACGATTCCCGGATCTTGGTCGAGGAAATACGCACGGCGGTTCACACCCAAGACCCGGTTGCGCTTGCTAAGGCAGCGCATCGACTAAAATCCAGCAGCGCTCAACTCGGAGCCTTGGCCACGTCGGCCCACTGCAAAGAACTGGAAAACCTGGGACGACTCGCACGCCTCGACGGTGCCGCCAGCCTGCTGGCACAGCTCACAGACGCCCACCAAGCGGCCTGCGCGACAATCACCAGCGAGCTCTTGCAGCGTACGGCCTCATGACTCGTCGTTTGCAGATCCGTTCCTGACTTGCGAACCGGGCCGGTCCGCGCTAGTCTTGGCCACCCATGGCCACCTACGCAATCGGCGACGTCCAGGGCTGCTTCAAATCCTTGACGCAGCTCACGAAGACCATTCAATTTGATCCGAAGCAGGACCGCCTCTGGTTTGTCGGCGATCTCGTCAACCGTGGTCCCGACTCCCTCAATGTGCTGCGCTATATTCGTGGCCTCGGCCCCGCCGCCGTTACGGTTCTCGGCAATCACGATGTCTTCCTCCTCGCCGTGGCTGCCGGGCTAGCGTCTCTTCGCCCCAGCGATACCTTGACGCACGTCTTAGAAGCCCCGGACCGCGATGACCTGATGGGTTGGCTGCGTCAGCAACCGCTGGTGTATCGGGAGGGGGATTTCTTGTTGGTCCATGCGGGACTTCTGCCTGGCTGGACTGTGGAACAGGCCGAGGCCCTGGCCGGGGAAGCTCAGACGGCGATGCGGGGAGATCAGTTCACTGCGACGCTGCGCGCACTCCACCCCAGCGGCCCGTTGCAGTGGCGCCCGGACCTGACAGGACCGGTTCGCCTGGCCACTATCATCAAGGTGCTGACCCGATTGAGAGCCTGCTCACGCGAAGGCCTCATGGAATCTTCCTTCTCGGGCCCGCCCGATCGAACCCCGGATGGGTTTCAGCCCTGGTTCGATGTTCCGGGGCGACGCAATGCTACGGCCACGATCGTCTTCGGACACTGGGCGGCCATGGGATTGAAACTCACGACCAACATGTTGGCACTGGATAGCGGCTGCGTGTATGGAAGACAGCTGACGGCGGTGCGCCTGGAAGATCGGAAGGTGTTTCAGGTACGGTGCGAGGAGACCCGTGGCGGAGGGTAACCGGCCGGCCATGGCCGATTGGCCACGGTACACGAACAGGACATTTCCCACCTACCGCTTTCTTCCCGGGCGAACCCCACATCCACGTCGTCATCCACAGGGCCATTCGTTCGAACAATCTGAACCAGTCCCGCGCTCGTTCGATCCCAAACAATGGGCGACCTCCGAGGACTATCTCTACGGCATCGATCTCTACAACTGGACCTATTGGTGGGAAGCGCACGAAGTCTTTGAGGGATTCTGGCATGCCTACGGACGTACCACCCTGGAAGGCAACTTCTTCCAAGCGCTCATTCAATGCGCCGCTGCCAATCTCAAACATGAGCTTGGCAACGAGCAGGCGACGCGAAACCTCATTGCGCGAGCCCATGCTCGCCTAATGCTTGTCCCCGATCGTTATATGGGATTGAATACCGCCGCCGTCGTCGAACAGTGTGCGAGTTGGCTGGATCAACGGAAGCCGAACGCGCCCATTCGGTTCGTCCTATCGACAGATTGAGAAGAGACCCGCAGTCGTTGGATGCGGGAGATGGCGAGCCTGCTCAGTGGTAGCTTTCAGAATCGGACGGGAAGGTGCCCTGCTCAACCTCATCCTTGTATCGGCGCAGAGCCTGGAGCGCATCGGCCTTGAGATGGCCGTATGGCTTCACAAACTTCGGCACGAACTCATCAAACAGACCGAGAAGATCATAGAGGACGAGCACCTGCCCGTCGCAATGCGGACCCGCTCCGATACCGATGGTCGGAATCGTGAGTGCTTCACTGACGGTCTTCGCCAATCCCGCGGGAATCGCCTCCAGCACAATGCCGACAGCGCCGGCAGCCTCTAAGGCAAGGGCATCGTCGATCAACGGTTGCGCCCGATCCTTACCCTTTCCCTGCACTTTGTACCCGCCATATTGCTGGACGGATTGTGGCGTCATGCCGAGGTGACCGATCACCGGGATGCCCATCCGGGCCATCGCCGCCACACGATCTGCCACAGCCGCGCCCCCTTCCAACTTCACGGCATGGGCTCCGGCTTGAAGGAACCGCCCGGCGTTTCGCACGGCCTCTTCCTGGCTGGCCTGATACGACATAAACGGCATGTCACCGACGACCAACGATCGCTGAACCGCTCCGGCCACGAGCCCGGTGTGGTACAGCATCTGTTCCATGGTGACGGAGAGGGTATTGGGCTTGCCCTGCACAACCACGCCCAGCGAGTCGCCCACCAGAATCACGTCGATGCCGGCTTGCTCGACAATGCGCGCAAACAGCGCATCATAGGCCGTGACCACCACGATCTTGCGTCTGTCGCGCTTGCACTTCAGCAAGTCGGGGACCGTCATCACCCGAGCTCGGCTTTCGTCAGAATTTCCGGCAACCGTTCCGTTGATTTGATGGCCATAATATGGACGCCGTCGCAGTAGGGACGCACCGCCTTGATGGTCCGCACCGCAATCTCCACCCCCGCATCTAGTGCGCGTTTGTCCCCGGCCGCGCGCATTTCGTCGATCATCTCCTGCGGCACACAGACGCCGGGAATATTGGCGTTCATGAATTCCGCCATCTTGGCGTTGCGCAGCAGCAAAATCCCGGCGAGCACCTTCACCTTGAACGGGCGCACCGCAGCCATAAACTTTTTGAACTGCTCCGGTTGATAGATTGCCTGGGTCTGGAAGAACTCCGCTCCGGCTCGAACCTTGACCTCGAACTTGACCAGCATCGGCCCGAGAGGATCCGCTTCAGGGGTCACCGCGCCGCCGATCGTAAACGCCGTGGAACCGTCAAGCTTGTTGCCCGCATAGTCCTTGCCGTTATTCAGCCCGGTCACTAATTGCATGACCTGCACGGAGTCCAGGTCGTACACAGGCTTGGCGTCCTTATGATCCCCGACGGTGGGATAATCCCCGGTCAGACAGAGAATGTTTCGGATGCCAAGCATGTGGGCGCCCATGAGATCGGATTGCATCGCAATGCGATTGCGATCCCGGCAAGTCAGCTGCATCACCGGGTCATGCCCCAGCTCGTACAACAAGCGACAGACGGGCAACGACCCGGCCCGCACAATCGCCGCCGTATTGTCCGTGACGTTGACCCCGTGCACACGCCCAACCAGCGTCTTCGCGCTTTCCAGCACATGAGTCAGATTCGTGCCCTTTGGCGGGTTATATTCCACCGTCACGGCAAACTGCCCCTGCGCCAGCACGTCCTTGAGTCGCCGCGGCTCTTGGCTCATCTCGATCTTCCCTGCATGGTTTGTGGTCTCCCCATCCTCCGGCCCATTCTCATCTTCCCGCACTTGGAAGCGGGCGGAACGGGACGTCCCGACTCGCCCTATTTCATCCCTGCCATTCTCTTAGCAGATTCAACGGTATTGTCGAGCAACATCGCAATCGTCATCGGTCCGACGCCACCGGGCACCGGGCTGATCCAGCCCGCCTTCTGGCTCACCGGTTCATAATCCACATCGCCGCAGAGTTTTCCGTCAGTCCACCGATTCGTGCCTACGTCGATGACAACCGCTCCTTCCCGCACCATGTCGGCAGTCACAAACTTGGCCTTTCCGATGGCCACCAGCAACAGCTCCGCCTCGCGACAGACCGCCGCCAAGTCCTTGGTCTTGGAATGGCAAATCGTCACCGTGGCGTTCCGCTGCAACAGCATGAGCGCCAACGGTTTCCCCACGATATTGCTGCGGCCCAATACCACCGCGCGCTTGCCCTCGATGCCGACGCCGGTCGACTCGATCATCTTGATGACGCCCTTCGGGGTACAAGCCTCGAACACCGGATTGCCCTCGACCAACCGGCCAAAGTTATACGGATGGAACCCATCGGCATCCTTGTCCGGCGACACGGCCTCCAGCACGACGCGACTCTCAATGTGCTTGGGAAGCGGCAACTGCACGAGAATCCCGTGCACTTTTGGATCCGCGTTCTTCTTTGCAATTAACGCCAACAAATCCGCCTGCGTGGTGGTGGCAGGCAATTTATAATCGTCGATATAGATACCTGCCGCATCGCAGGCTTTCTGCTTACTCTTCACATACTGATGCGACGCGGGATCGTCACCGACCAGAATCGTGGCAAGACCCGGCTTCACTCCGGTCTTTGCCAGAACCGCCGCAGATTCAATCGCCAGCCGGTCACGCACCTGCTGCGCCAATGCTTTCCCATCGATAATTCGTGCCGCCACAATATCCTCCCTGGCCTGAATAGAAGCGAAAAGTGAGGGCACCATAGCAGGCAATTTTTCAACAAGTCAACGCTGGATGCAGCGGGAGAGGCTCGATCATCGCCTCCACCGAATGCGGTCGTCGCCAGATCGTCCCACGCGGGGGCGACTCGCCTTCCACTACGTCCTTCACACACGATTCCGCTGCTTCCTTGACAGTCTCTGAGACCCTTGGCTACGATGCACCTACACAATCTTCTGTGCGATACCTTCGTTGATGATTTCCACAACCAGCCGTGACAGCGTTCTCAACCGGCCCAAGCGCCGCCGTAGTTTAGGACTGGCTCTTGCCGGAGCCGTGGGCGTGCTCTTTGCCTGCTCGTGGGCCTGGGCCCTGCAAGTGAGCGGCTTGGAGTCCCCGCACAGCTTTCTGGCCGATCCCGCGTCGAGGTCGTATTTCATCTCGAACATCAACGGAGAGACCAACGCCCGGGACAACAACGGATTCATCACCAAACTGAGCGACGACGGAAAGATCACGGCCTTCAAGTTCATTGAAGGCGGCCGCGGCGACGTCACCCTCCACGCTCCGAAGGGTATGGCCGTCGTCGATCAGGTCCTCTACGTCACGGACCTGGACGCCCTGCGCGCCTTCGACAAGACGACAGGAAAACCTCTCGCGACGCTGGCACTCCCGCGTCCCGCCGACGGCAAAGCTGTTCAGTCGCTCGTCGACGTGGCTGCCGATGGGCAGGGCCATCTGTATCTCGCCGACCAGGGCGGCAATGCGATTTACCGCGTGGATCTCACTCCGACCTTAACGCTGTCACTATACGTCTCGGGGGCACACCTGGCCGGGCCATCAGGAGTCGCCGTGCATCCCAAAACCGGGCATATCGTCGTAGTGAGTTATGACTCAGGAAAGATCTTCGACATCACTCCGGAAGGCACCCTGACCGAACTGGCCTCGAACGGGTTCTTCACCGGACGATTTCAAAATTTGAGCGGAGTCGATTTCGACCGGTGGGGCAGCATGTACGTGTCCGACGCGACGAAGGGCAAAATCTGGCGGATGCTGCCGAACAATAAATTTCAGGTCATCGCGGAATATCTGCCTGGGCCGTCGGACCTTGGCATCGACCGCGTGAATCACTTGATTCTCGTCCCCTACCAGGACTCGAATGCCGCCGAGGTCAACGGCCTCGAATCTCCCACGGCGTCGTCGGGCGATCGCGCCAAACGCACGTTGGCAGATTACGGGTTCGTCGAACCACTGAAAGCCGAGAAGGAAGGATCATCCCGCAAATGAGCCAATGTGTATATTGCAAGCAGCGCAAGGGGAAACGTTCCTGTCCGGCACTCGCCGGTCTGATTTGCAGCCAATGCTGCGGGGAACATCGGCTCACACGTATCTCCTGCCCTCCGGACTGCGACTATCTCGACACGGGAAGCGAGTATCAGCAGAAGCGGCTCGGGGAGCAGTTCGCCCCGGTCCGGCGCGAACTCTATCGGCAGCTCAGCGTGGCCGGCGGGGAGAAAGCGGCGGCGCTGTTCAACCTTATCGAGGTTGTCACGTTCGGCTACTTCCACGACCGGCGCGACGGCCAGGATGCTGAAGTGTTTGCGGCCATTCAAGCGCTGCGCCGCACATTAAGCCCGCTCCATGTACCGGCCGCTCCGATGCCGGTCTTTGCCGAACGCCTCAAGAAGGAATATGACACCTTTGTGAAGCAACAACCCCAACAGATCACCGACGCAGGCTCGGCTCCCGAAATTTTGGACCGCGCACTGGCACTTCTGACGGAGTTTTCCGGCCAGGATTTCCAATCCAGGCGGTTTCTCCTCGGTATGATCGGCTATGTCAAAACCTTCCACCCCGAGATTGCAGAACATCTGACCAAGCAACACGAAGCAGGACGAATTGTGCTTCCGGGACAATTGACCCCGCCTGCTCAAGAACCACCGGCCCATGTGCATAGCCCTGAATGCCGCCATCACCACCACTGACGCCCTTCTACTCCTGACATAGAGCCCCTCTCGGGGCCCAACTCAGTTCCGTTTCCTCCTGAGGACTCTCAGCGCTCCACACCTATTTTCTCTTTAGTTTCGCCGCATTTCTGCCGATACAGGCGGGCCAAGACCTACGACTATGGAGCGGAATGCAATCCTGGCAACTCTCGTAACCAGTTGAAATTCATGGCTTCTATTGCGATGAGTCTCTTATCAGCTTTGCCCAAAGGCGACGCGCTGGCCGAACCGGCCTGGGCCGATCGTCATCGTGGGATTCTTTCCATTTTGTGGCTCCATACCCTGGGAGTGCCCCTCTTCGGGATCTATATGGGAGCGGGCCCCAGACTTTACCTAGGGGGAGGAGCCCTGTTGGCGATGTTCGCCATCGCGGCCCAACTTCCCGTCGTTCGCCGTCGACTCCAGTCTGCCATTGCCACCTGCGGACTGATGACCGCCTCAGCCCTTCTCGTTCACATCGCAGGAGGACGGACCGAACTGCATTTTCACTTCTTCGTCATGATGTCCGTCATCGTGCTGTACCAGGACTGGCTGCCGTTTCTCGTGGGACTCCAGTTCATCATTCTCGATCACGGCGTCGTGGGCACACTTATGCCGGAGTTGGTGTACGGCCATACGGAGGGACAAGTGCATCCATGGACCTGGGCGATGGTTCATGGCGGTTTCCTCCTGGCCGAGTGTGCGGCACTCCTCTATTTTTGGCGACTGAATGAACTCGCACGGGAGGCGGCCCTGCAGAGCGAGGCACGAACCAGGATGATCATCGAAACGGCCCTCGACGCCGTCGTGACCACCGATGCCTCGGGGATCATCACCGATTGGAACACGCAAGCCGAATTGATGTTTGATGTGTCACGCACCGAGGCCATCGGGCAACCATTGACGACTTATGTCTCCATCTCCCATTCCTCGGCTTTAAAGTATCCCGACACTGCCCCGTCAGGGCTGGTTCCCGGGGCAATTCTGAACCGCCGCGTGGAGCAAGTGGGCAGGACAGGCTCGGGACATGAATTTCCTGTCGAAATCGCGACGAGCTGTCTCGCCATCGATGGGGCGCAGCAGTTCACTACTTTTGTGCAAGACATTTCCGAACGGAAGCAGCAAGAAGAGGCTCTTCGGAAAGCAAAGGACGCCGCAGAAGCTGCCAGTCAGGCCAAATCGCAATTCCTGGCCACGATGAGTCATGAAATCCGCACCCCGATGAACGGCGTGCTCGGCATGACCGAACTGCTGCTGGCGACCTCGTTGAACGACCGGCAACGCAAGTATGCCGATACGGTGCATACATCGGGAACCAATCTGCTGCATATCATCAACGATATCCTGGATTTCTCGAAGATTGAAGCCGGACATCTGGCCCTTGAATACATCCCCTTCGACCTCCACCAGATACTCACCGAGGGCGCGAAGCTGTATGACCAGCAGGCGGTGAAAAAGGGACTGGCGCTGACAGTGACCATCTCCCACAACACACCCGTCATCGTCCATGGCGATCCGCACCGATTCCGTCAGATCGTGACCAACCTGGTCAGCAACGCGCTTAAATTCACTGACGCCGGAACCATCGCGGTCACCGCCGTTTTCGAGGAAGGATCTCCCGGGCAAGTATGTATCGCAGTGTCGGATACGGGCATCGGCATTCCGCTAGAAGCCCAGGCGCGAGTCTTCGACTCGTTCTCACAAGCGGATGGATCCACCACCAGAAAATACGGCGGCACCGGCCTCGGCCTCGCCATCGTCAAGCAATTAGTCGGCATGATGGGCGGGCAGCTGGGACTCAGGAGCGTGCCTGGCGAAGGGACGACTTTTTGGTTCACAATTCCCGTCGAATCGAAGGTATCACGCTCCACAGGCGAGTCGCCTCCGGATTTCCGTAGATCCACCCTCATCATCGAGACACCATAGCGTCTACGCAGCTACAAGGAGACCGTTCACATGCACGTCACCACAACCTGTATACAATCCGGAAGTTCCTGGTCCTCGGCATCACTCTCTGCACTGGATTCCAACGCGACCCTCCTGCTGCTGTTCGGGGCATCGCATCTTATCGACACGCCGGACCGCATTCGCCAGGTCCTTGAGGCCTGTCCCCGCAGCCATGTGATGGGCTGCTCGACGGCCGGCGAAATCCATGGGCATGAGATTTCTGATGACACCCTGGTGATCGCCGCCGTGCGCTTCGACAAGACCCGTCTCTGCACCACACACGCGGCAGTTCACACTCCGAAGGATTCATACGCCGCCGGGCGCGCGATTGCCGAGCAACTCAAACAACCCTCGCTTCGTGGAGTCTTAGTCCTCTCCGACGGGCTGAACGTCAATGGGAGCGAACTCGTCAAGGGGCTCAATGATACGTTTGGAGGAACGGTTGTCGTGACCGGTGGTCTAGCCGGCGACGGGACCGACTTCAAACGGACGTGGGTGATCAAGGACCGGACGGCCCAGAGCGGCTATGTCACCGCCATCGGCTTCTATGGCGACCACGTCCGGCTGGGACACGGCTCAAAGGGAGGCTGGGACAAATTCGGGCCCGAACGACTGATCACCAAATCCACCGGCAACATCCTGTATGAACTGGATGGCCGCCCGGCCTTGCAACTCTACAAAGAGTATCTGGGAGACCGCGCCGCCGGACTCCCTGCGACAGGTCTCCTCTTTCCGCTCGCCATCAGAACGTCGACCTCCGACGGGAAAGTCCTGGTCCGCACCATTCTGGCCGTGGACGAGGCCTCGCAATCCATGACCTTTGCCGGCGACATGCCGGAAGGATTTTACGCCCAACTGATGCGCGCCAACTTTGACCGGTTGATTCAGGGCGCATCCGAGGCGGCAACTCTCACCGTGACCGACCAGGGCACCGTACCGCCAACCTCGCCCACCCTCTCCATCGCCATCAGTTGTGTCGGACGGCGGTTGGTCCTCGGAGAACGGACTGAAGAGGAAATCGAAGCGACGTTGGACATTCTGCCGAAAGGCAGCAGCCAGGTCGGATTTTATTCCTATGGCGAAATTTCGCCCTATGCCAGCGGGACCTGCGACCTGCACAACCAAACGATGACACTGACAACTATCACCGAAGTGTAATGTCCATGCATCCGCTCCTCATACGCCAACTCAAACGCCTGGGGCTGGACGGCGCCACCGCGCCTCCGTCTTTCGACGTCTGGCAACAGATGCTCGAACGGGTGAGCCGGAGCTATCTGGAATCCGACCAGGGGCGTGAACTCCTCGAACGCTCGATCGACCTTTCCGCGAAAGAAATGCAAGAGTTGAATGAGCAACTCCGCCGAACATCGGAGAGCCAGCTTGCCGAGGAACGAGACAAGTTACAAACGGTACTCCGCTCGATGGGTGACGGGCTCTGCGTGGTGGATCGGAATTGGGACATCGTACTGCTGAACCCCGAGGGCCAACGGCTCTGGGGCCTGTCCGAAGAAGAGGTCGTCGGGCGGCGCTTGCATGACATGATCTCCTTGTCCTATGGAACGAATCTCACCGAGCCGATTTTCACCCAGATTCTGCTGGATGAAACCGCGCAAGGCCGTTCATTCCGGACCGATGATGGTCGCCTGACCTCCACCACCGGCCGTTCGTTTCCCGTTTCGTGCGTCCTCGCTCCCATCGTACGGGACAATCATGCGGCCGGAGCCGTACTGGTCTTTCGCGACATCACGGAGCGTAAACAAGCCGAAGATGTCCGTCGCCAGACAGAAACCCTACTCCGGCGGCAACAGGCCGCGCTGTTCGACCTGACCAGCAACAGCATCATCCAGAGCGGAGTCCTGGAAGCGGCATTGAAGGAAATCACCCGTGTCGGAGCCTCAACCCTGGAAGTCGCTCGGTGCAGCATCTGGCTGCTCCGTGAAGACCACGGCACGCTCAGGTGCAAGGATCTCTACGACGCTACTTCCAATGTTCATTCGTCCGGCATTGAACTCCGGGCAGAAAACTTTCCGCGGTATTTCCAGGAACTCATTTCCGAGCGCGTCATTGACGCTTCCGATGCCAGAACCGACCCTCGCACCTCCGAGTTCGCCACAACTTATCTAACGCCTCTCGGGATCAGCGCCATGCTCGACATCCCGATTCGTTTCAAAGGGAAACTGGTCGGCGTGATCTGCAACGAACATGTAGGCCGACCACGCCCCTGGATGCTCGAAGAACAGCAATTTGGGCATGCCATCGCCTCCCTGGTCTCACTGGCCCTGGAAGCCGTCGAACGGTTACATGCCGAAGGAGCCCTTCGTAAGAGCGAAGGCCGAACCAGGCTCATCATCGACACCGCCTTGAGTGCGGTCATCAGCATGGACGACAAGGGCATGATTATCGGCTGGAACACCCGAGCTGAAGAAATGTTTGGATGGACTCATCAGGAAGCGATGGGCCGCGATCTGACGAGTACCATTATTCCACACCCTCACCGTGAGGCACACCAGCGTGGACTGGAACGGTTCCTCAACACCGGAGAGGGCCCGGTCTTGAACAAGCGCATCGAAATCAGCGCATTGCGTCGTGACGGCACGGAGTTTCCGATCGAGCTGGCCATCACCCCGCTGCGTTTTGAGAATGCCTATACCTTCACAGCCTTCGTTGTGGATATTTCAGAACGCAAACTGGCGGAAGAGGCCTTGCGTACCAGCGAAGCCCGCCTCACGATGACGGTGCAAGGCTCGCAGATTGGGATTTGGGATTGGAATCTCACGACCGGCATCATCTACTTTTCCCCGCAATGGAAGGCGCAGCTTGGCCACGACGATACCTCGCTCCCCAATGCATTCGATGAATGGCGGTCGCGCATTCATCCGGAAGACCAGCCGTCGGTTCATAAGACCGTACAATCTTGCCTGGACGGCGAAAAATCCCAGTTCGAGCTCGAGCATCGCCTGCAACATCGTGACGGATCCTACCGCTGGATTTTGTCTCGCGGCAGTCTCGTTCGAGACATCTATGGTGTGGCCGCACGCATGGTCGGCATTCACATCGATACAACGGATCGCAAGCGCACTGAAGAGGAACTCCGCGCAGCCAAAGAGGCCGCAGAAGCAGCCAGCAGGGCGAAGAGCGAATTTCTGGCCAATATGAGCCATGAAATTCGCACGCCGATGAATGGAGTGTTAGGAACGACCGAGCTACTCCTCAACAGCACCCTGACCGACAAGCAACGGCATCTCGCATCAACCGTTCACCGGTCGGGAAGGACACTGCTCGCCATCATCAACGACATTCTCGATTTCTCAAAAATCGAAGCGGGCAAGCTGAATTTGGAATGTGTCGCCTTCGACTTGTCGCAAGTCCTGGACGACTCGCTCGAGCTGTTCATGGAAACCGCCCGACGCAAGAATCTTCACCTTACCCAACACATCGACGACAGGATCCCGCGCTACTTGAAGGGCGATCCCGTCCGGTTTCGTCAAGTTCTTATGAATCTCCTCAGTAATGCGCTGAAGTTTACAGAGAGCGGCGGCGTTTCGCTGCGGGCTGAATACCTGAGCGGCACGCCAAGCCATGCGGAATTGCGATTCTCGGTCATCGATACCGGCATCGGCATTCCGCCCGCGGCCAAATTGCGCATCTTTGATGCCTTTTCCCAAGCAGACGGCTCGACCACCAGACGGTACGGCGGGACAGGGCTCGGTCTGTCGATTGCCAAACAGTTGGTAGGGCTGATGGGTGGAACGATCACCGTGGAAAGCACGCCGGGAACCGGCTCAACATTCGCCTTTACCGCACAGCTTGAGCTTCAGCCGCTTGGATCGGAACCTCCAGCGGTTCTGACTCCCTATTCACCACTCTCCAATCTCTACCTCTCGCCCGATCCTGCCAGCGCCCCTGGACAGCCAGGCTCGGCTTTCGGTAAGTCCGGGACCACGGCAGGAACCACTGCGGGACGCATCCTCCTCGCTGAGGACAGCCCCGTGAATCGGGAAGTGGCGGTCGGCATGCTGGAACTCCTCGGCTACGAGGTGGCGGTGGCGGAAAACGGCCGACAAGCCCTCATGCTCGCTGAGCGCCACGCCTTCGATGTCGTGCTCATGGACTGCCAAATGCCGGAAATGGACGGTCTGACGGCAGCCGGTGAAATTCGCCGCCGAGAAACGGCAACCGGCGGACACAGACTTCCCATCGTCGCGTTGACGGCGAATGCTATGCAAGGTGACCGGGAACAATGTCTCAGGGCCGGCATGGATGACTATCTCACCAAGCCCTACTCTCAGACGCAGTTGCAGGAAATCGTGCACAAATGGCTGACTGCAAAAAGCCCCACGACGGCCTCCGTTTCGGCCGGAAGGCAGACACCGGCTGAGCCCCTCACCACTGCTGATACCGCCGCCCCGCCACCCCAACCGAATGCGGACAGTACCGCAGCCCCACCCGGCATAGATCTCAAGGCGCTGGACGGCATTCGTGCGTTGCAGCGTCCCAACCGTCCGGATGTGCTGGCGTCGGTCCTGCGGAAGTATCTCGACAATTCTCGTGACAGTGTGGATGCCTTGCGCGACGCCATCCGCGCAAATGATCCTATGGCACTGCAAGCAATCGCACACCGGCTCAAATCAAGCAGCGCCCAGCTTGGCGCCATCGCCGTCGCCGCCAGATGCAAGGAGCTTGAAACGATGGGCGCTCAAAAAAACTTGATTGAGGCGGAGCGAACGCTCGCCGAGTTGCAGTCAGAATACGTCGCCGCCTGTACCGTCTTTCGAAACGAGATCGCCAAGGAGAAATGACCATGAACCCGCTCATCGCAGGCCGATCACCCTATGCATTGATCACCGATGACGACATCATTATCCGCATGTTTGCTCGCGAGGCCCTGGAGCAAGCCGGGTGGGTGGTGGAGGAGGCGGAAAACGGCCGTGAGGCCTGTACGGCCTTTCAACAAAAGCTGCCGGACGTGGTCCTGCTCGATGTGATGATGCCGGAGATGGACGGATTCCAGACCTGTGCGGCGTTGCGACAGCTGCCGGGAGGGGAACATACCCCCATTCTTATTATGACGGGGCTCGGCGACTTTGAGTCCATCACGAAAGCCTATGACGCCGGCGCAACCGATTTTATCGTCAAACCCTTAAACGCCATGCTCCTGACTCACCGCATCCGCTATATGGTCCGAGCCAACCAGGTGCTCCAGGAACTGCGCGCCAGCCAGGCCACCCTTACCCAGGCTCGAGATGCCGCGATGGAAGGTGCCCGGCTGAAGTCAGAATTTCTCGCGACCATGAGTCATGAAATCCGCACCCCCATGAATGGCGTGCTGGGAATGGCCGACTGGCTGCTGGAGACCGAACTCACGCCCGAACAGCTGGATTGTGCGCAGACGATTCGTTCCTCCGGCGATTCCTTGATGGTCATCATCAATGACATTCTCGATTTTTCAAAAATTGAATCCGGCAAATTATCGCTGGAATTGTTGGAATTCGACCTGCCCAAGTTTTTGGATCGGGTCCTGGCGTTATTTGCAGAGCGCGCCCAGCGGAAAGGTCTGGTTTTGCAGACACACATTGCGGAGGACGTGCCGACTGCCATGTGCGGAGACCCCACGCGGCTGCAGCAAATCATCAGCAATCTGCTTGCGAACGCGATCAAATTCAGCGACCACGGAACAGTCTCCCTCAAGGTGGATTTGGATCAACGACCACCGGAGCAACGTCTCGAATTCCCGGCGACCACGTATGGGGAAGCGTCGCCAGAGGCCAATCGAGTCAGCCATATTCGCTTTTCGGTGTCGGATAACGGCATCGGCATTGCTCCTGCCGCTTTCAGCAAACTATTCCAACCTTTCGTACAAGCTGACGGATCCACCACCAGAAAATATGGTGGAACGGGACTGGGACTTGCCATCTGCAAACAGCTGGTGGAACTGATGGGAGGGCACATCGGTGCGGAAAGCGAGCCCGGGTCGGGATCCGTGTTTCGATTTACCGTACCGCTCCAGCAGCGATTGTCGGATCATGACACCGCCAAGCAGGCTGCCTGACCCGAAAATTATCCACAACCCACACTCGACTTGATACGGCCGACTGCACCTACCTAAGCACGCCTGGTGTGTATCTTTATTGATACACACCAGTAAATTCTACGATACACCAGCCGGTTCAGATGCCTCCCGTTTCAATCATCAGATTGAAATACCTAGTGAAAATGAATGGCTTAATCTTTGCTTTACTTCATCGCGCACACATAGTATACAAATCATCTCGAAAGGGGTCTTCTCTGTGAATTCCCTCTCCAACGTCAGGACGACAGCACTCACCCCTATCACTTAGTAGGCAAAACCCTACACCCAAGGATTACCCCTGTGCATTGCCTGACATTCGATATTGAAGAACATTTTCAGGTCTCACGATTTGATTCACCGATTCGTCGACGGCACTGGGGATCTTTTGAAAGTCGGGTCACTGCCAACACCTGCAAGGTTCTTGATCTTCTCGCTTCTTACCAAACCAGAGCCACATTTTTTGTGCTGGGATGGGTCGCCGAACGTCACCCCGGGCTCATCAAGCAGATTGCTGAATGCGGACACGAAATCGCCTCGCACGGGTATGGCCATGAGTTAGTCACCGCCCAGACACCGGAATTATTTCGAGCGGACGTCAGAAAAGCTAAACAAATTCTGGAAGACCTTACCGGGTCTCCAATCCAAGGATATCGCGCACCCGGCTTTACCATTACCCGTGAAACACTGTGGGCGTTACCGATCCTCGCGGAAGAGGGCTATACCTACGACTCCAGCGTGGTTCCCATCCGGCACGACCACTGCGGTCTTCCCGGTTCGGATCCCTGGCACCATCTCAAACAAACCACGTCAGGCCCCATCTGGGAAGTCCCGCCGTCTACAGTCAACTTGGGGGGAGTTCGCATTCCCATCGCCGGCGGCAGTTATTTCAGGCTCCTGCCCTTTCCGGCCCTCTGCGGGCTGATGCGGCGCATTGAACAAAAGGGCCGGCCTCTGGTGATGTATTTCCACCCCTGGGAACTGGATCCACATCAGCCGCACATGGAAGGGCCTTTCTTGTCTCAAATGTTCCACTACCTGAATCTGGACAAGATGGAGTTTCGCATTTCTACCCTGATGAACACCTTCCGGTTCGGTCCCATCGCTGAACAGATTGATCTGTCGCCGATCATGCCCATTGATTCGACGATCTTCCCCGCCATTCCTCCGGCCGAAATCGCACAAGACGTCGTGTGATCCTGGCGCATTTGACCCATTCGCCGACCAAGCAAGCCAACCCTGCGCAAGCGGCTCAGCCCTGCGTCACAGAGGAATTGCAGTGCACCGGCACTTTCGGTACGGTAAGATGCGTCAAAACGGGATTGTCGAGGGATGTGAGGAGAGGCCCAAGTATGCAAAACCAGGGTACGAATCGACAAGGATGGCTGCCCAAGGCCGTCAGCCTGTGCGTGGCATTAGTCTGCGCGTTGCTGCTACCAAGTGCGGGGTTCAGCCAGACCCTTGATGACACCGTACAGTTCATCAGTGACATGGCCAATACTCACGGCTTTGTGCGCACCCTCAGCTGCCGAAACCCCAAAGCCGGAAAGCCGACAAAAATCACCGAAGTGTATAGTGTCATACCGACGGGCACCAAGCTCGGTACGATCGAGTTCAATCATGGACATGACGAGGTCAATACCGGCTTCACCCACTTCGATCTCCATGACATTGACACCATCGAGTACCAGGGCCAAGACACTCGAGAAAACAACCTGGTTCTGTATGGAGTCCGCATGACCTGCAAGAGCAGCGGCCCATGCATCATGAAAACCAGCTTCTGCACCGGTGCCGTTACTTCACTCGAAGCTCAATTTCCTGAGGATACACTGCTGTTTCGCTCCGCCTCCCATGCTGAACGCATGACCAAGGCCCTCTCCCACCTATTGACGTTGGTGCGCGCTCAGCAACAAAATCAGCCCTTCTAGAGAACTTCACCGGCGCCGGGCCGATCGCTCGGAAAAGGATCGGCCCGGCCCTCGTACTAATCAGCCTACTCGATAATCGTCACCGTCATCTCAACCCGATCGATCGGGTTGTCGCAGGGACCTTTGTCCGCAGGACTCGGCGCGCCCGTTTGGCACATCACTCTCGGCAACGCCACGATCTTGTCCGCGACTCCAATGCCTTTGACCACCTCGCCGAAAATCGTATATTTCCGATCCAAGAAACGCGACTCTTCCACAACGACAAAAAACTGAGACCCTGCGCTATCAGGATCCTGTGCTCTCGCCATCGACACGACACCACGCTTGTGAGGAAGATCGCTGAATTCGCCTTTGACACTGTGTCCGGGACCGCCTTGGCCATAGGCCCCTTTCTTCAAGGAGTCCTTGGTATTCGGATCGCCGCCCTGGATCATAAACCCAGGAATCACGCGATGGAATATCGTGCCATTGTAAAACCCCGACTTGGCCAACTTGATGAAATTTTCGACGTGCTTTGGAGCAACATCCGGCAGAAACTTGATTTCGATATCACCCAATTTCGTCTTGATGACCGCTCGCGCGTTACTCGCATTGACGGAATCGCCTCCAGTCGCGGGGGCATCAGCCGCCAGACCATTACCCGCCACACCAACTGCCATGAGCAGACTCATGACTCCCGCAAGTCCTAACCGATTGTGCCAACGTCCTTGTGTCATCATGCCTCCTTCTTGCCGATCCATACCTGCGCCTCACGTCGTTAACTGCGATAGCGCTTCCTTTGCGGCCATCTGTTCCGCCTCTTTCTTGCTGTGACCGCACCCGATCCCTCGCATCACACCCTGAATCGTCAACTCGACCTCAAACACCTTCTCATGATCCGGCCCCGACTCCCGAACCGTTGCATACTGCGGCAAGCTTTCAAACCGCTTCTGGCAGAGCTCCTGCAACTGCGTCTTGTAATCGTCCATGCCCGGTCTGGCCTGTTCTGCGCGCGCCGCCAGCAACTCCTCTTCCAACACCCGCAAGGTGAAGGTCCGGCTCGCCTCAAGCCCGCCATCCAGATAGACGGCAGCAATCAACGCCTCGAGCGCATCCGCCAACAACGAATGTTTCTCCCGTCCCCGCGAGAGTTCTTCACCTTTCCCCAAACGCAACAAACGCCCGAGCTTCATACGACGAGCGGCCTTGGCCAGCGAAGCTTCACTGACAAGGTGGGCTTTCAGTTTGGATAACCCCCCTTCGTTGCTGCCGGGAAATTCAGTCGCGAGATACTCGCTCATGACCAGCGACAAGACCGCATCGCCCAGAAATTCCAGGCGCTCGTTTTGCGTTCGATCTTTGGTGCGTCGCTCGTTGGAGTAGGACTTGTGAGTCAGGGCTTCTTCCAGCAGACGAGGCTGACGGAAGCGGTAGCCCAAAAGGCGCTGGACCGCCTCAATTGAGGTTGCCGACGTCATACCACCTGACTCGTACCCTGGAGGAGGATTACTGGTCACACCTGCGAAACAGCAGGCAGGCGTTGACCCCGCCGAAGCCGAATGAATTTGATAGGGCCACCTGCGTCTTGGTTGGACGAGCCTTATTGGGCACGTAGTCAAGGTCACAGGCGGGATCGGGTTGATCAAGATTGATGGTAGGGGGCAGGATGCCGTGATGCAAGGCGAGGATACTAAACACCGCCTCAATTCCACCGGCTGCGCCTAACAGATGGCCCGTCATCGACTTGGTCGAACTGACCGGGATCCGGTACGCTTGCTCCCCGAACACATGTTTGATCGCCTTGGTTTCGATGGCATCGGCCATGGTAGACGTGCCGTGGGCGTTGATATAGCCGATATCCGTCTTGGCTACGCCGGCATCTTTTATCGCCATTTCCATACAACGCACCGCGCCCTCGCCTTCTTCGGGCGGCGCCGTAATATGATAGGCGTCACTATTCATCGCATAGCCGATAACTTCGGCATAGATACGTGCGCCGCGTGCGCGCGCATGCTCCAATTCTTCGAGCACCACCACGCCGGCTCCTTCTCCTAACACGAATCCATCGCGGTCTTTATCGAACGGCCGACTGGCCTTGGTCGGTTCGTTATTCCTGAACGAGAGCGCTTTAGCCGAGGCAAACCCGGCGACACCCAGCGGAGTGATCGCCGCTTCGGCGCCCCCGGCGATCATCACATCCGCATCATTTCGTTGAATGAGCCGATAGGCATCGCCGATGCAATGGTTCCCCGTCGCGCACGCCGTAACCGCGCAGGAATTCGGGCCTTTCGCACCCACCCGGATCGCAACCTGCCCTGAGGCCAGGTTGATGATCGTCATGGGAATGAAGAACGGCGAGACGCGGCCAGGTCCCTTTTCTTTGAGCACGTCATGGTAATGTTCGATCGACCCGAGCCCGCCGATGCCGGACCCGATGTAAACACCGACCCGCGTGGCCTCTTCCGGCGACACTTTCAGACCTGCATCGTCCACGGCCAGTTGGCTCGCCCCCACCGCATAGTGGATGAAGGTGTCCATCTTCTTAATTTCTTTTTTCTCGATGAACTGAGCCGGGTCGAAATCCTTGACCTCTCCGGCAATCTGCGCGTCGTACCCGATCGGATCGAATCGCGTGATTCGTCCGATACCGGACTCTCCGGCACAGAGCGCCTTCCACGTCTTGTCTACTCCGGTTCCCAGCGGAGTCACCAGTCCAAGCCCGGTGACTACCACACGTCTGACGGGTCGATCTTGCATACCTGACGTCCGCTACGCTTTCTCTTTGATGTAATCCAGCGCTTTTCCGACGGTGAGGATCTTTTCTGCATCCTCATCGGGGATTTCGATTTCAAACTCTTCTTCCAGGGCCATCACCAATTCAACCGTATCGAGCGAATCGGCGCCCAAGTCCTCAACGAAATGCGCCTCTAGCGTCACTTCTTCTTCCTCAACCCCTAACTGCTCGGCAATAATTTTCTTCACCCGTTCATCTACTGTTGCCATGGACTTGCCCACCTCCTTCCCCATCTTATCGTATCCGCCACATACTTCGCCGGGACATCTCGACTCGACCGAAATCGATCGCGGCACCCGACCCGACTCACTTATACCATGAGCATGCCGCCGTTCACGTGCAATACCTGCCCCGTGATATACGACGCTGCATCTGACACCAGAAACCGAACCGCCGCAGCGATGTCGGAGGGAAGCCCCAACCGTCCCAGCGGAATCTGCTTCTGCAAGGCTTCCTTGACTTCAGGAGAGAGCCCCTGGGTCATGGCCGTATCAATAAAACCCGGCGCCACCGCGTTCACCGTCACCGCCCGACTCGCATACTCACGCGCCGCGGTTTTGGTAAACCCGATCACTGCCGCTTTTGACGCCGCATAGTTTGCCTGCCCGACATTCCCCATCGCCCCCACAATCGAGGCGATATTGACGATCCGTCCAAACCGCTGCTTCGTCATCGGGAGCAGGACCGCTTTCGTGCAATGAAACGTTCCGTTCAAATTGACTTGCAGGACGAGGTTCCAATCTTCTTCCTTCATCCGGAGCAACAACCCGTCGCGCGTAATGCCCGCGTTATTGACCAGGATATCGATTCGTCCCCATTCCTGCATGACCTGATCGGCCATCGCCTTGGCATCATTCCAATCCGCGACGTTCACCTTGACGCTCAATGCGCGTCGTCCCAACTTCTGAATCGCCGCAACCGCCTCTTGCGAGCGCCCCGGATCAAGGTCTGCCACCGCAATGTCCGCGCCATCCTCAGCCAAGGCCTCCGCAATTGCGCGTCCGATCCCTTGGGCGCCTCCGGTGACAATCGCTACTTTTCCCTGTAATGACATCAGTCTGCTCCCTGCAATCTCAACTCGTCTTATGCCTGACTTTTCACGCCCAGCGCCGTGAGTGTCGTCTCCAGCGACTTCGGATCATTGACGTTCGCCGTGACGGCACCAGGCAGAATCCGCTTGACCAACCCGGTCAGCACCGTCCCCGGCCCGATCTCGACGAAGGTCGTGACGCCCAATTGGGCCATCGTCTGCACTGATTCTTCCCACCGCACCGATGACGGCAACTGCCGAACCAGCGATGCCCGAATATCTTCGGAACGCTGCAGCGCCACCGCCTCCGCATTATTGACCAGCGGCACAGCCAAGTCCCGCCAGGTAACTCCGCTAAATTCTACTGCCAGTCTGTCTGCGGCCCCCTGCATCAAGGGCGTATGTACCGGCACACTCACCGGGAGCGGAATCGCTTTCTTGCATCCTTTGGTCTTTGCAACTTCGATCGCGCGTTCGACCGCGGCTTTCTCTCCGGCGATGACGACCTGGCCGGGAGAGTTGAAATTCGCAGCCGCCACCACACCGACCGAAGCGGCCTCCTGACAGACGGCCTTGACCACGTCGGCGGTAAGCCCCAATAAGGCCGCGACGAGTCCGGTTCCAGGCGGAACTGCTTCCGACATATAGCGCCCTCGCTTCTGCACGAGCGCCACCGCATCACGAAACGACAGACCGCCGGCCGCATACACCGCCGAATATTCACCCAAACTATGTCCGGCTACAGCCACCGGTTTGAGTCCAGCCGGCTCCAACGCCTTGAGCGCCGCCGCGCTGCTGACGAGCAACGCCGGCTGGGTATTTTCCGTGAGATTGAGTCGTTCGACCGGACCTTCAAAACAGAGTTGCGCCGCATCGTAGCCGAGGATGGAGGAGGCCTCTTCATAGACCGCCTTCACCGCGGGAAACGCATCGTACAATGCGCGCCCCATGCCCACCGATTGCGACCCCTGCCCGGGGAACAAAAATCCGATTCCTGAAGCTGTCATAGCCGCGTAAGGTATCGTAGAAACCATGCTCAATGTCAACGGGAAAAAGCTGGGTGGAGCAGGCGCAACCGGACTGCCAATGCCGGTCATCTGCCCGGCGTCACTCCCTTACCAGCGAATCAACGTCGACGCCCAGGTCAATCCCGCACCGAATGCCCCGAACATCACCAGCTGTCCGTCCTTCACCCGACCGTCACGCACCGCTTCATCCAGGGCGATCGGAATCGAGGCGGCAGACGTGTTGCCGTACCGATCCATATTCAACACGATTTTTTCGAGCGGCAGCCCGAGACGATCGGCCACCGCCTTGATAATGCGCAAGTTCGCCTGGTGGGGAATATACACGTCGAGGTCATCGACCGTCAGGTTATGCGCCGCGAGGGTTTCTCGCGCCACTTCCTCCAGCGTCCGCACCGCGACCTTGAATGTTTCATTGCCCTTCATTTTGATGTACTGCGACCGCTCACCCATCATAGCTTCAGATGGAGGAATCCGAGTCCCGCCGCCTGGCACCACGATCAAATCGGACAGACTCCCGTCCGAATGCAAATGGTTGGAGAGCACCCCGCGTTCGCCCTCAGATGCACTCACCACCGCCGCGCCGGCGCCATCCCCGAACAGAATGCAGGTATTGCGATCCGTCCAATCGGTAATCGTCGACATGACTTCCGATCCCACGACCAGGACATGGCGCATCCCGGTTCGAATATAGGCATCGGCCACCCCCAACGCATAGACGAACCCGCAGCAGGCCGCAGACAGGTCGCAGGCCGCCGCCCGCGTCGCGCCCAGGCGATGCTGGAGCAGGCAGGCAGTCGACGGCAGAGGCATATCCCCCGTGCAAGTGGCCAGGAGAATCATATCGAGTTCACCGGCAGACACACCCGCGGCCTTCAAGGCGCGCTCAGCCGCAATGAATCCTAGATCGGAACAGGCCTGCCCTTCGGCCGCAATTCGACGCTCACGAATCCCCGTCCGCTCACGAATCCATTCATCGGACGTCGCGACCAGCTTCTCGAGGTCGGCATTCGTCATCACCCGCTCGGGGGCATAGGACCCGGTTCCGGTGATTCGCGCTCGTATCACGCCTGCTTTCCCTCCGGTCGTTCGTCCTGATGCCGCCTCAGGCTGTCTTCAATATCGCGTTGAATCAACTCATCCAGGCGGGTTTCAGCCAGGCCCTTCGCCCGGCGTATGGCATTCTTGATGGCCTTGGCGGAGGAGCGTCCGTGACAGATCATGGTCGTCCCGTTCACGCCGAGCAGAGGCGCGCCGCCGAATTCAGCATAGTCGATTTTTCGTTTCAAGTTCAGCAACGGCTTCGCAATCAAGGGGTAGGCCAATCGTCCGAGCCACGACCCGGACAGCTCCTTCATCAGCAATTTCTTGATGACATCCGCAACCCCTTCGGAGATCTTGAGTGCCACATTGCCGATGAATCCGTCGCAGACCACCACATCGGCACTGCCGCTATAGACTTCCCGTCCCTCGATGTTGCCGATAAAATTCAGCGGACTGGCCTTCAGCAGTTTAAATGCTTCTTTGGTAACCTCGTTGCCTTTGCTGTCCTCTTCACCGATGCTCAAAAGACCTATGCGCGGATTCGGCTTGGTATAGACGTGCTTCGCAAATTCGTTCCCCATGAGAGCGAATTGCTCAAGATGCTGGGCCGAGCAATCGACATTGGCACCAACATCGAGCATGATCGCGCTACCCGTCAAGGTAGGCAACATCGTGGCGATCGCCGGGCGCTCGACCCCCTTGATCAATCCCAAGACGAAGAATGAAGCGACCATGCTCGCCCCGGTATTGCCTGGACTGACCACGGCATCCGCTTCGCCGGACTTGACCAATTCCGTCGCGACCCAGATGGAGGAGTCGCGTTTCTTCCTGGCCACCGCGGCCGGCGACTCGTGCATCTCCACGACCTGCGGCGCATGACGGATGGTGATCCGCGTATCGTTACAGTTGAGTTTGCGGCATGCGGCGGTCAGCTCGTCCTCTTTGCCGACCAGGATGATCCCGACACCCAGTTCCTGCGCGGCTTGCATCGCGCCTTCAATGACCGGGGCCGGTCCGTGGTCTCCGCCCATCGCATCGACGGCAATCTTCATGTGCGGTTAGCGGTCCACGGATAGAGAAGTGAAGAATCGTGTAGAGACGCCCTGCCGGCTAGGACCTGAACGGCCTCACGCATGACATGACGTCGAATCGTGATCACGGTGGGCAATTGTACCCGAATCACGTCGAAAAAATAAAACTCGACTAGGATTCCTCGACCACGATGACTGCCTTGCCTTTGTAGGTTCCGCAGTTCATGCACGTATAGTGCGGTAGCTTTAATTCGTGGCACTGCGGACAGAGCGAAAATCCAGGAGGAACCAGCCGCGTCTTGGCTGTGCGCCGCATATCTCGCCGTGACCGTGAATGTTTATGTTTTGGATTTGCCATGACGACTCCTTCAACGGGCACATGACCCGGTTAACAAACTATGCGTTCCCACCTTTGGACTGGCGTCCCCGCAGCACACGGAACGGACTCGGCGCTTGCTCCGGGGGACAACCGCAGCGACGCTCGTTGAGGTTCTGTCCACACTGTGGGCAGAGCCCCAGGCAATCTTCTCGACACACCGGTTGCATCGGAGCGGCCAGAATCACCTGTTCGCGCACCATCGGCACCAGGTCAAGGTGATCACCCTGATACCAATACACTTCGTCTTCCTCGTCCGCCTCATCAACCGGTTCAACAGGTTGAGCCTGACGTCGCGCACTCTTCCGCCCTTGCTCAGCCGGAACCGGCTTGGTCGCCGCACCCGCCTGCGGAAGGTACTCGGCATAGAGGGTCACGAACAGCGGATCGGAATACTCCACGAGGCATCGGACACATTGACGGATCGCAGTCCCCTCCAGCGTTCCGGTGACCGAGATCGGCCCCTCCGACTGAACGAGCTCGATCTGGATCGAGAGCGGGCCCTGGAATTTATCCTCCGGCTCGTTCAAGCCCAGCTGGGGCCCGGTAGCCGTGCACGCTACAGTCAGTCCATCGGGACCGATATCGACAATCGCTGGATTGAGCGTTTCCATGGGCACCGTCATGACGGGAAGAATCGGCTCCGATACGAACGGGAGACAATCGACCCGGCCACATGATCCAAGACTCACCAAAACCTATCCCTCGCCCTATCGCTCTTCCGCGAAACTGACCAAGGCGATCTGACGCGCCCGCTTCACCGCCACCGTCAACACGCGCTGGTGCTGCAGGCAATTTCCGGAAATGCGGCGCGGAACGATACGACCCCGTTCGGTCAAAAAATTCCGCAACAAGCCGATATCTTTAAAATCAATCGGCGCCTTGTCGACGCAAAACCGGCATGGCTTGCGGCGCTGAAAAAACCGGCCGCCTCCGCCCCCGCTATTCCCACGATCTCCTCGTTCCATGATCGCCTCCGTCTGCTACAACTGTTCGTCTTCGTATGAAGGTTCTTCGTGTAGGCCGCCGCTCTCGCCACCGGCTTCGCCCCGCTTCGGCAAAAAGGTCACGCCTTGCGCCACGACTTCGTGCTTGCTACGTTTCTGGCCGTCTTCCGTCTCCCAACGACGCTGCTGAAGCCGCCCGTCGATAATCACCCCGTTGCCCTTGCTCAGATACTGCCCGCAATGTTCTGCCTGTTTGCCGAACACCACGATATCGATGAAGCAGACTTCTTCCTTGAGTTCCTCGCCCTGCTTGAAGCGCCGGCTCGTCGCCAATCCGAAGCTGGCGACCGGCGTTCCGCTGGGAGTGTACCGCAGCTCAGGATTCCGGGTCAGATTCCCGACCAGAATGACTTTATTGAACCCCGCCAACGGTGGCTCCTTGTGGCGCTGCCACTGGGGCGCCTCTGGGCGGAGCAGGCTCTTGCTCCAACTTCACGGTGAGAAACTTAATGATTGAATCCTCAAGACGGTAGGCGCGCTCAAGTTCGGCAATCGTCGTGCCGGGACCCTGGAAATAAAAATAGACGTAAGTACCCTTGCGCTCACGCTTGATTTCGTAGGCGAGTTTCTTGCGGCCCCAATTCTCGGCCCGCACAAGATTGGCGCCGTTCTTGGTGACGGTGCCCTTCATCTTTTCGATCAGCGTTGTCGTCTCTTCGTCGCTTAAAGTCGGACGAATAATGAACAGGGACTCGTAGAGCTCCATGCAGATTCCTCCTGGACAATGGCCCCCATCACAGATGGGAGCGAGGTGTAGGCATGTCGGACCAGCCGACATGAGCCGTGGAAACTAACATAGGATTTTACAGCCTGTCAACCATCCTCCGCCTTGAACCCCAGGACAGGAGCAGGCCCCGTCAACACTTCGCCTCACACGCCGGGACCTCCCTCGAGTGCAGACCACCGGTCCGACTCCACAGGCGATCGGAATGGCCACACGACGAGAGACTGATCTTCAGGGATCACCGGCCGGCAGGATCCAGCCACTGACAGGAACCAAATGCGGGGCATCAGGTGCCCACCCGAGCACCAGGGATCGAAACGTCCCCAGGCGACGCTGAGGGCCAAAGGTCAACGCATCTCCCTGTCCGGCTTCTTGATCCCTGAAGCTTTCCAGCGCCTCGATCAGCGTGGTCCGGCTGAGCTGCCGTCCTGTACGCATCAACGCCTCAACCAGCATCGAGGCGGCAATATGGGCCATGCGTCCGAATCCAACACTGGATATGCGATCGAAGCCTGCCAACGCCATCACTTGGTCGAGGTCTCGCTGCGTGGGAGGCGGCAGCGATGCCGTGAGCAGAACCCTCGGCAGTAAGCTCACAGGAAGGGTTCGCACCCGGGGGCCGACCATATTCACCGCGCTGAGCAAGAGCGGCGCGGCCCCCTGTCGGTCGAGTTCCGTCCCGAGTGCTGAGAGATCCTGACCATCGCCCAGGAACACCAGGGCATCGATACCCCGCTCTTTGAGTTGCATCACCAGGGGCTCAGCATCCAGTCGACCTGGTTGAAATTCCTGGTCGACCACTATGGCCAACCCATCATGAACGGCTTGCCGCCGCACCGACTGCAACGCCTCCACATTCTCTGAGCCTTCCGCGTGGATGACTGCCAACGCCGGCCGGGCGGTCCCTGTCAGCTCCATGGCTCGGCCAACAACAAAATCTACCAAGGCCCGAAACTGCAGACCGAATCCCGGCAGGGAATAGAACATAGCCGGGTGGGGCGGGTCAGACAGCCGGGGGGAGAGAGCAAGCGGGCCGATCAATGGTACCTGCCGATGCTGCAGCAACTGCGGTAATGCCGAATCGCCGGACGGAAGAAAACTTCCCAGGAGCGCAAATACCTGCTGCTGCTCGATCAGTCGTGCGGTGGCTGCCGCCGTCCGCTCCGGATCACCGGCCGAGTCCTCGACCACCAGTCGTAGCTGACGGCCGTATACCCCACCCCGCTCGTTCACACGCGACAGCGCGCCGGACAAGATCGCCCTGACATCTTCCCCAATCTGGGCGAGCGGGCCGGACAAGGGTAGCACCGTGCCCACCGAAATCGTGGTGGCCGTAATGCCAGGGTCGGTATCAACCTCTTCGCCGATCTGCGTCAGATAGGCAACGACTGCGGCCACCTGAACCGGCGTCATTCGATAGCGCGGCATACTGAGGTGGAGGGGCCGGCCCGAGGCATCGAGTCCCTCTCTGATAGCTCGCGCCAATGTCTCAGCCGTATAGGGGGCACGATGGTGCCCGGTTTGTGACGAGTCCGTTGCATGGCGGAGGGCATACGGCGTGAGCGACGGCACGCGCAGCCCACCTTCTTGCGTCCCTTCTCCCCGTACCCCATGACACTGCGCACAACGAAACAGGGTCGCCGGCAGAAACTCACGCGCTCCGGAGACCTGCGCTCGAATCTCCTCCGTGCCCTCCGCTTCACCGAGATGATAGATCGTGCGGCCGAGGCGTTCCTCCTTCGAGAGCGGGTCACTCCACGCGAGGGCGAAGGACGGCAGCACAACCCAGCACAGCGCTCCCACAAGCGCCCACCTTATCTGTCGCTTTACAGCAATCACTCGGGCAATCATGGGAAAGAATTACGGGCGCGGCGGAGCGATCGGCGATTCCGGGGCCGCAGCAATGGTGGACAGGGCCTCCGTTACCATGGGCACGGAGACCTGCCCATAAAGACGAGTCCAGGCTCCGGCCGCGTCATTCCCCACCAGGATCACGGCAGGATGATCGACTTTATTGGACATCGCCACACCAAGCGAGGAGAGCAGACGGGTCATATCCTGCCGGCTGCCGGTGAGAAACATCCATTTCGGCCCCGCACCGAATTTCTCGGCCAACGCCTTGAGCTGGGCCGGACGGTCGTGGAGCGGATCGACGGTGAGCGAGAGCAACGTCACCGGCCGTCCTGGATCCGCACGCAATTGATGTTGCACGGCGCTGAACAATCCGTTCGCGGCCGGGCAACTGGTCTTGCAGGAGGCATAAAGAAAGTTGATGGCAACCGTTCTCCCTTGGATCAGTTCCGTATAAAATCGATGCGGTACCCCCTCCTGGTCCAGCACCTCCACATCAGGGATAACCGGCGCCCCCGATTCTGCATGGGCAATCGACACGGCACACGGAAGCAGCCATGCGGCCGCCATGAGTGGTAGGAAGCGTCCCATCGTCTTTACCGATCGGAAGGCGACGGCCCATGCTCGGACTGGCGAGATGGCGACGGCACAACCGTGAGCACCATGGATGTCGAATCGGCAAAACGCAACTGCCGGGAAGGGGCCTGGATCATGACTCGATATTCTCCCACACGGGGAAAAGATTGAGTCACGACGTACCGTCCGGATTCAACCTCTCTCGCCCAATGCCGCTGCTGCCAGGAGCCGGGCGGCTCGAATACCAGCACCTGGACGTCTCGGAGTCCCGTAATCGGTTCCTGTGTGGCCGGATCCACCAGGGCAAACGACAATGCCGTCGGAACGAGTGCGGGAATCAGGGCTCTCTCAAATCGCGGCTGCACGAGCGGAGGACGAACACTCGCCACCGTCGGGGTAGAATCCTGAGATTCGTGCACGGTGACCTGGAAACAGTGGAAGGTCCGTGGTTGGTCGATGAGAACGGGCACGTCGAACCGTCCCGCGCGCGGGAGCGTAACCGGCACTTGATAAGTTCCTGGAGCCACTGCTTTGAGGCTACGATCCAGCACCAGAATGCCGCGCGGCATCCGATGGTAATTCGAGAAGGTTCCCATCGTCGCCATCATGCCTTCCTGATAATAGTGCAGGGTCGCATCCGGCGCATTGGCGATCATGACGGCATTTCCCTCGGGCGTCGCGGCAATCATCGGAGCCACGCCCAGTTCTTGCGGTGCTACGCTCGGAGCTTGTCTGCCGGCCTGCACATCGAGCGGAACCAATTTGCCTTTCCGGGCTTCACGCAGCTCGATCAGCGTGAACTTCTCCGATTCGATCCCGCGCACATAGGCGTAGTGTTCCGTGAATGCGATCTGGTCGGGATCCTTCACCACCGTCGTGGTGGCCGTGACTGAATTGGTGGCGGCATCCATGATGAACAGACGGCTTTCCATCTGATTGACCGCAAATACAAACCGCCCCTGCGGCTCCGTTGAAAGCGCGACCACGCCTACAGGCACAGGAACACGCGCGCTCACACGGTGGGAGGTCGGATCGATCGCAACAATCTCCGCCCCATTCAGAGCACCGACATACATGCGCTGCGCGGCACGGCTATATGTCAGGGCGACCGGTGTCTTCCCGACCGCAACCGTCGCAACCACCGACCTCGCTTCCGCGTCGATGACGGACACGGTATCGCTCCGGCTGTTCGTCACATACATCAATCGGCTCTCGGGAATCGCCGCCAGGGTATGGAGGCCTTGCCCGACCGGCACCGTCGTGATGAGACGGTGGCTCTGCACCTCGATCACAGCCACCTGTGCCGTACCGTCCAAACCGACCCAGACCATCCGTCCATCGGGCTGCAGCAGGATTCGCCCCGGACGTGATCCATTGCCGGTCGGAACGGTCTGGATGAGGCGGCGGGTCCGCGTATCCACGACCGCCACGAGGGCTTCGTCCGGAATCGTTACATACAGGAGGCTCTGGTCCTGACTCAACACCCAATCCGCGCCGACGCCCGGCAGGGACACCAGGCTCTCCAGCTTGGTCGCGCTGAAGTCCAGCTGAGGATCAATGACCGAAATAGTTTTGTCGTGATTCAGCGTCGCGACCACATACCGATTCAAATCGATCTCGGCGCGGACGCTCAATCGTCCAGCGGCCAACCGGCGGATTTTATCGACACAGGTCGCTTCCGTGGCCACCATTCCTGAGGGCCGACCGTTCATCCATCCCCGCGGACGAGTTCCCAGAACCGGCTCCCCCGTCCTGGCATCTTTGAGCGTCACATTCACCATGGCCTCGCGGCCGGTAATCAGGCGGTGCTCGTCATCGGGAGACGGGCGGAGTGGCGTGATCGCAAGTTCGATTGCAAGGCCATTCTGTTCAAACCGCTGCACTTCATAGGGCGTGAGCGACAATGAGTCGCCGCCATGGCCGAGAGCCTGCGACGCGAGCAGCACGACCGACGACAACACCGTCAACCGCAGCCCCGGGGCAACCAACTCGTTGTTTCTCCACATCATGATTATTGGGCCGGCGCGGCCTGTGCCGCCAGGGCCTTACAGGCGTCCTCGGAATTGACGTGGTTCACGTCATACCCGAAGATGTTGCCGACCCAACGCCAGTTCGGCTGGTACCAGGCCAAACCAGGGTTCTCCTGCACGCGAAGAATACCCCACAATCCACCGCCGAACATGAATCCTTCCTGCGTGCGATAGAGATAATCACCGGGCACCTTGCAGTCTCCCCCGGCGGTCGTCAAGATATTCACGTCACGGCCTGGTCCGATCCCTCCGGCCGTTGCCACCCGGGTCAAACCATCCTGATTCCACGCCATCGTCCTTGAACCGTCGATCCACGGACTTGGAATCCAATCGTGTCCGAAAATCGTGAAGCCATGCTGACGGGGATGTCCGCCGGGATGCACCACACGGAAGCGCACAGACTCACCGGCCTTCGCGGTAAACAGCGGCGTTTCTGGATCGCAATATTTCTTGCCCGAAGGATCAGCGTCGCAGCGGAAATGAGAGACCGTCGAACTCAACACGTTCGACCAGTCGAATTGACTCATGGTCTCCGGCTCGTCGGCTGCGTTGGCGCCCAGTCTCGCCCAGAGCGGCTCCGTGCGATAGTTGAACGCCTTTTGCCCCGAGTCCTCGGAATCGTCGCCGTTGCGAAGATTGGGGATAGGCTGCCCGTACTGCTGCAAGCTCAGATTGTCCTGATACAACAGCACCATCTCCCGGAAGCGATACAGCTTCCCAGAATCCTCCGTAGGCGCAGTTTCCGGACAGACCTGCTTCTTGAGTTTTTTGCCGTGACGCCCGGAGACCGGCTCAGGTTTCCAGTAGAGGATGTCCGCGCTCTCCTTGCCCGGCGATGACGATGTGTCCCAGCGCGAGCATTGGGGCTCCACAACCAGGGCGCCGATCGCTCCGTGCGACGCGTGTTTCACAACATCTCCCATATCCTGCAAGGCGATGGCGCCAAACTCGTGGGGAATGCCCACGATCCGGGTACCTTTTTTATTGGTCGCGATCTCGCCGGCATACCAGAGGTACGTCCTCGTGCCACCAGGAGCAACCGTCGAATCCGAATTGAGTCCGACCCGCGCCCCGTCGCTCTTGTGCAGGTTGTAGTCCACCAATTGGGGATGCAGCCCCACGTGATTGGACGCACGCACCTGGTTGAAAGAGAATCCAGCCACGATGGGTGGAACCATGTTGTAACTCCAACTCCCGGGATAATCCGGCCCATCCGGCATCGCAGCCGGCAGATGATTCGTCAGCGTCACCTGGATGCATTCGCCTGCCCTCGCACGCAGAATCAGGGGTTCCGGGCGAAGGCCTCCGGCGCGAAGTTTTGAAATGTCATCCGCGTCGACGAACAGAATGGCGTTGGGGTCCGTGATACCGAAATGTTGGTTGTAGATCAGCTTCCCGCCGGGAAGCAGATCCCTGGCCAGCCAGGCTTCCACGCTATACGTCCGTGACAACCGCTTCTGCTCGTCGGTTCGGCAAAAGGCCTCCAACGCGTCGCTCGGCCCGGGCTCCTGCTGCGCCTCCCGATTCACCTGATCGGCGGGATCACCGTCGACGACCTCCAGGAGCTCATGGTCCAACAATTCGTCCAAATCCTGCATGAACGCGGACGCCAATACGTCGTGCGTTTTTTCCGTATTGCCAGGCAGGCGCATCAAGGACGGCTGGTCCTCGGTACGCGAATAGATACGCATCAACCCCCACTGACCGTCCCAGAGGTTGTCGGCGGCGGCGGACGAGTAGAGGTGATCCACCGTCTTCGGCTGTTGCGCACCGCCAGCCAACGCTTTCCCGTTACCCTGACCAAAGGGCATCAACTCGACAACGCGATCGTTGAACTCAAAGTGCTCCGAGATCCCGATATGCTGCGCGTTTACATAACCCGTATTGGGAGAATCCGGCTGCGCCAGCCATTTTGAACCATGCATGGTGAACACATGCTGCTCCTCCTGAGCGCCTTGAATCAGCCGAATTTGCACATGATCGCCCTCATAGGCCCGCAAGATCGGCGTCGCAGGATCGCCTGGCTCACGGCCCATTCCTGTCGGCTCGGTAAAGATCCGCTTGTCCCCGGCGGCCTGCCCTTTATGGACCTCTGAGCTGAAGACGTGCGCGAGGTTCCCCCGCTCATCATCCTCCGGTAGCTGAACAAACTGACGCCCGTCTTTATCCGGAGTTCCGATACGGAGAGGAATGGGTTCGTTCCGATAATTGATGAGTTGCGTGCCTGGATCCTTGGTCGAGATGCCTTCCGGCACAGGAATGCGCCCCGGCAGGATAGGCGTGCGGAGCCCGCCTTCAATCTGACTCGGTGGATTGATGGGCTGATTGTCCTTGTCATAGACGATGGCAAAATCCGCAAACGCCAGATTGAATTCGCGGCCGGTCCGCTCCCGATCGATGCTGCCCATGGTATCGAGCCTGTCGCTGCAGACGAGCCCATCTTTGCTGGGGGTGACGCAGGCCTTGCCCTGCTCACGAACCACGATAGTGGCGGCATAGGAGGTCGGCCCTCCATCGTGCCGTGTCTTGGTTCCATCGTTGATGGTCTCCGGAGCTCCCGTGGCGTCACTCCCGCCCATCAACCGTCCGTCGGGGAACAACCACTTGGAGTTTCGCGGTTCCACCACGAGCGCCGCGTAGAATCCGTGGTGCTGATGAGAACTCGGCCCGAAGTGATCGTGCGTGAAAACCGTCCGCATCGTGCGGTCTTTCACCTTCTTGTCTCCGGGCTTCCCATTCAGGACCGGATCGGCCCACCACCGCTGAATGGTCGTCTGCGCTCCACACCAGGGATGGCCGATCAAGTCGTGATCGTCTTTGTCATTGTGCGTGATGTCGCTGCAGAGGCCGCGCGAGTCGCCGGCCAAGGCCCCGTCCTCCGTCGCTCCCAGTTCCCCCTTTTTGAGGAACAATCGATGGGTTCTTGGCCGTAACTTGGCGACCGGAT
Source organism: Nitrospira sp. (assembly GCA_009594995.1). Taxonomy (GTDB): domain Bacteria; phylum Nitrospirota; class Nitrospiria; order Nitrospirales; family Nitrospiraceae; genus Nitrospira_A. Next base: position 48,903 of record VOPR01000005.1, read on the forward strand.
GCGTGGCATTGTAGGCGGCAATCCGTTCGCGCACCTCGTCTGCGGCCAAGGTGCCGTCTTCATAGTTCCACCCGTTGCCCGATCCGTCCGATGACGTGACGTCGAATTTCACCAGGTGAATGTGCTGGCCGATTGTGTCCGTCGGCGTATAGACCTGAAAATCGTCCAGGTTGAGGTTGCTCGGAATCAAATTTGTGGCATGAAATACGACGCACTCGCCCGACTGCGCGCGGAAGAAGAGCGGCTCGGTGGGGCGATTGCCGTCCAGCGTGTCCCGAACATCCTGCTCCAGTACCGGGAACCGGCCTTGCGGGTCATGCCAGCCCGACTTGTTTACGGTCATATCCATTTGCACGTATACCGCCCGATATTCCCGCGTCTTCACCTCACGGACATGACCCTTTTCATCGATGAACTCTTTCGGACAGGGGTTGGAGAACGGGGCCCCCGCCTCACCCTGCCCGCGTTTGGGCTCTGCAATATTGCCACCGCCGTTCACGTGAAAGAGCACCCGCATCCCCTGCGGATCATCGCAGGTACCGTTGGGGAGACAAGTGACATAGCCGGGCGCTTCCCAGTTATAGGGAGTATAGGCCCATCCGGTATCACCCGGCTTCACTGCCGCTGCTCCGTTCACCTGCGCCAAGCCGGCGTGAAACTTCATCGCCTTCTTCTCGTCGCCGGTTCCTTCACTATCAAGCACCGTAACCTTCGCGGTCTCCAATTCACGCGCCAAGCCAAGTAAACCGACGTCGCTGTTTTGAGTGGCCACTCGAGACGCGATACGCGCAGACTCCTGCCGCCCCCTGTCAAACAGGTCCTTATTTGCGGGTGGTACCTCGCGCATCTCCTTGGGGCCTTGTGCCTGGGCTGCGTCACGGACGGTTCCGCCGGTGATGACGTGTCGACGAAGCGTCGTTGCATCGTCCTTGCCTTCCAAGTCGAGCGGCGGTTGCGGCGGCCGATGCCCGATTTCTCCGGCGATGTAGAAGGGGTACCCCTTAAACGTCCCATTCGGCATCGGAGGCAGTGGCGTACGAGGCAGAGGGACGACGGCCGGCGTCGGCGTCCCTTCAGCGATGTCATGATCTTTTAATCGACGATCCTGCCCCCCGTCCTCAAAGACATCGTGCGTGCGCCACAATTCCCACATGCCTTGAGCGAAGTGAGGATAGAGGTGGCAATGGAAAATGGAATCGCCGGGGCCCAGGTTCCGGTTCCCGGATCCACCATAGTGCACCTCGTACGAGAAGGTCGTGCCGGGAGAAATCGTTTGTGAGTCGAGATAGTGCGAGAGGGGATCGTGCTTGTCTTCGACCCACTGATGGGCATGCAGATGAAACACGTGAGTTTCTTTGGGACCGGCGTGCATGTTCCGAAATCGAACCGGATCCCCCAGATAGGAATGGTGGACATTGGACGGATCATCGGGATACTTCGCCTGCATTTTGTAGCGGCCCTGGGCGTCCTTCTTGTACTTCCCGTTCGCTTCCCGCTCATACCCGACCACCATGGCCGGATCGCCGTTGACCCAAGACGTGAGAAAAAACTCCTCCAACTTGCACTCCACGCAATCCCGCGCCGGCCCGATTTTGTCCCGATTGGCCACGACCATCGCACCGACGCCGGAGGCGCCGTAATTGATGCCCATGCCGTCACGGAGTGAACTCAGCGCGGAGCCTTCCTCTCTGATCTCGTCGAACGCCTGAACGGCGGTCACCTCATCATGAAAAATGACGGTAAATTCACGGTAGGGCTTTCCGCAGGCGTTCCCCTCGCCCATGCGTTCGCAGCCGTTTTCACGGTCAATGTCGATCACCGCATTCAGATCCGAATGGACGAGTTCGCATCGGCGATTGTCTTGCGCATCACACTTGAGCATATTCAAAATCGGGTCGCCCGCATGAGGCTCCCTCTTGTAGGTCGCTTCATAGTCGATGATCGGCTGGTTGAATTTCGTCGGCTGCTTATGACTCGCGGCTTTCAAGTCTTCATGGGTCACCTGCGAGCGATACCACTTCGCGCCCCGAGGCTGCACGTTGATCGCGCCGAAGAGCCCCAAGCCCAGCTGTCCGCCATCGCCCTCTCCTCCCGCAGGCGCGCCCATGGAATAAAAGAAATAGGTTCCCTCTTTCTTCGCAAACCAGGTGTAGGTCCTGGTCTCGCCGGGCGCAGCGAGGGCGCAGAGATTATTCCCTGCCGCGCCGGCGTCGGTGGAACACTGTCCGGCGGTGCCCACTCGCCTGCCTTGCTCGTCCGTCCGATACCATCCGTTCCGGCCGACATTCGCGCCCTGCGAGTCGATGGAATCCACCAGACTCAATCCGTTCACATGCATGGAGGCGTGGCGCGTGGACGGTTCGTCGCTGTCACTGATAGCCGTCACTCGTTTTTCCGGAACGGTGAGCCGCTTTTCCGGATCGAGCATCACCTCCTGACCGTTCATCTCGGGCGAAAGCAGGTTCGTGAAGGTCACCTGCAGGCAATCGCCTTCGTTCGCCCGAAGCACCAGTGGCCGAGGCCGCTTATCCGCACGTAACTTCACCTTTCCGGTCAACTCCAGATCGGCCGGACCAGGCTTGGGAGGGATGGCAACCTCTGCCCCATGCGACCAGGCATCCAAATCACCGTTGAGAAGATCGACCTCCGTCTCCTCGGTCTTGGTCTTGTCGTGCGACTCGGCTTCACTGCCGTCGCTCACCTTGACGACATCACGGCGCAACGCATACATGATTCCCGCGGGATTAAACGAGCCGAAGCGGTTGTAAAAGTACACTTGGTCCAGTGCCACGACGTCGGCTGTGATGGTCCGCTCGCAGGAGGGTTTGACCACCAGCTGCGAGTGTGGCAATTGCGGCTTGGCACAGCCCCACCCCATCAGCGACAGGCTCAGCAGCATCGCCGTTTTAAGCACCAACGAGATGCGAGACGCGTCCTGCCCGTCCATTGATCGGACGAACTGTACGCGGCTGGTATTCACTCCCACTTGCTGGCTCGTGTGTTCCGGAGCACATGTTTCGTCAGGCATGGTCAGGATCTCCACTCCACTCGTTGCTGGTGATCGCACTATTGCGTGCAGGAAAATGTCGGTGTCGCGAGCCCCGGCCATGGAGTCAGGCGCGGGATGGTGGGCAACCCGCTATCCGGCAACGCCCATCCATTCGCGAGAAACGCCAGACATTGAAAATTCAACGCCGGCTGCGGGCCGCCCTGCACGCCGGTCGGTTCGGGGAAAATGTATTCCCCGACGGGCGCCACATAGAGACCGGCGGTCAGCCCGTGCGCGGACATCGGTGCGCTCGGCACGTTGCTGCCGTCAGGCAACGGCGCGGGATCATCAATACGCACCATGAGTTCGCGCGTCGCCCCTTTTAAGTTTCCGTTGAAATCGAACAAGGTAGCCGCCGTCAAGGGAGGCACATACCGGAATCGCCCGAAGACGGCCTGATCTTTTTCTGTACTATGGAGCAGGCGAACCTTCGGAGTGCCCCCCGGCACCACATCAACGGCATACACACTCACGCGCCGGCTCGGATCGGTGGTAAAGCCTTCGACCTTGAGGCGATCCTGGCACTCTGCGGCCTGACCGCAATCGACCACGGGGCCCCTGGTCCCAAGCAGGGATTCTTCCAAGGTGACATACGCTCGCCCGCCCGGCTTGGTGTATATGCCGACATTCACCACCAGCGTGTGCACGGACAGAAAATCGCCCTGTGTATCGCGTGCCCGGGTGCCGGCGTAAGTAATGTAGTCGCCCACTCTGACCGGCGCCTGCCTATTGGAATCACACAGTGGACAGGCCTTGATCGAGTTGTTTCCGAATTTCACCGGCGGTACCAGATCGACCGAATCCATCACAAAGGTCAGCTCCGGGAGTCGGTTTTGTGAGGGACATTGGGGGTCATTGCTCGCCCGCGGCACACACATGGGATACCCGGTCAACGCATGGACGGTGGGATTGCCTTGATCGACGGTGAATCGCGGGTCAGGATAGCGCGAGTTCGGATCGTCCGCGGCAACAGGGGGCGGCGTCGGATTCGGTCTGCCGTAGCGGCCATCGCCTGCGAAGGGGTCGGACGCATCCAACGAAGGATCATTGAGCCGGATCCGGGTGTCGCCGGGCCCACAGGCTATGGCCGTGGGACTTGCCCCCACGCACATCATGCCGGTCGCCGTATCTATCTGATGGATGAAGCCCGCGCTGGTATTCAGCGACTGTTGGGAGATACTTACCAACCCCGCGATATAGACCCCACCGACAATGTTTCCACTGACATCGGCCTCAAACGCGGCGAGCGGAGGAAATTTGTCGCTCAGTGCCAGTCCGGACTCATGATATTTTTTTGAGACCCCTTGTGCCGCCTCAAAAAGCTGCTGAGCGGTGAAATAGGCTGCAGGCAGCTGGATCACGAGATTTTTCGGAAGGAGCACCTCAACCCCGTTGACGGTGAGCTTGGCTCCCGAGAGCGGATCCGCAGGGTTGTCCAGCGCAAACCGTTGAATGTGCCCCACCAGCTGGAACGGCGTCACCGTTTGCGAAAATGCCTCAGGCGGTTCGATCACACAGGCCAAGATCAGGAGCGAGACGATCCAGGCGGATAGCATATTCATCACACGCATCGAGAGCCCTCCTCCCTACACCACAATCCGACGACTAAAAATCGAATAACCAATTTCAGATCAGGACCGGCACAAGGACACATAAGTAGATCAACACATGGCTAGCAACGATCTAGCCGGGCGCTACGAAGCCGATGCACGATGCTTGCCAAAGAGCCCCCAGAGTCACCGGGACCAGTCAGGAGCATGCGCGATGAGATTCACCGGCAGATATATCCAATCCTCACACATCGCTACGACTTCCATTTCGTGCGCGACAGGCGAAACTACTCGATCCGCAACAGGATACGCAACATTGCATATACCGGCCCAACGAGATTCGGATAGAGCCTGGTGACTCATACCTCTACTGCGGCGTGACGGTCTAAGCTTATCGATTTGGATACAGGATAGTATTGGAAGAGATACAGGAGTAGCAGTCGAGAGGAAGCCTGGCCATCTCCCTGGAAAGGCTAAACAGCGGCATGCGCCTCATCCAGACCTCGCGCATGCACGGAGAAATAATGCAGCCTCTTATGATTTCTTTCGGAATTGCGGAGGCGCGTGAGGCGGAAGTGACGGACGAGGGCCAGGCATGCCGGATGGTGGGCGTACCGCGCCGAATCCTCCATATCCACCGTACCAGCCAAAACCCAGAGGGCCGTAGGGAGCGCCATAGTACCCGAGGGGATTTCCCCAATAACCGGCGCCGTATCCAATGCCATACCCGGCTCCATATCCCAGGCCAGGCCAATAGGAATAATTCTGCGCGCCAGCATACCCCGGATCGAGCATGAAGTCGCTCTGCGCTAGCCGCTGTGTTTGATGCACGGACTGCGCACAGGCCGACAGAAGTACCATTGCACACAGCGTCGTGGCGACGCGTACACCTCGACTCATGATGGCGGCCCCCACATTTCTACAATTTTTCTGCAGATACGTTGCTGGCCCCTTCGGATCACTACTTCTTCTGAAACTGCGGCGGCGCATTGGCCGGCGGTGTCGGACGTGGAGCGGGTGCGCTCGACTGCTGACTTCCGGCACCGGAACCGTACCATCCAGAGCCTGCGCCATAGTATCCGAACGGATTCCACCAGCCACCAGACCGTTGCCAATAGGACGGCGCCTCTAAATCGCCGCCATTCCAGTGTGCGCGCTGAGGGCCAACGCGTTGCCCCTGGTGCAGCGATTCCGCACAAGCCGTCATGAAGAGCAATGCACCGGCCCCAAACAGGATCCCCATCGCTCGCCTCATGCCCGCACCTCCTAAAAGTGATAGGACAGGCCCATGAAGAGTTGGTGGGCTCGATACGTTCCGTCGAATCCACCGACCGGCCCGAACGCGCCACCGAAACGAAACGTCGAATCGGTGTATTTGTACTCGGTAAACAGCGCCACTTTCGGCGTGACAAACGCGCGAATACCGACCAGCACATTGGCGCCAACCGATACTTGCGTGTCGCTCTCCGTGGTCGAGGACCGGCCAAGATGCGCCACGAGCAATGCCGGGCCGCCACCGATATAGGGCTGCCAGGTCACTCCCGGGTAACGCAACACCACGTTGCCGCCGATGTTGGTCACGGACAAGTGAACGCCCGGCACATCGTCTAGATTCTTGATATGCGGGGTACTGTGGGAAACATCCAATTCAAGTCCAAGGATGCCGTGATTCGGAAAGAACCCCAGCTTGCCGCCGAACGCGGGAGCGGTTTTAAGGTTGAAATTGGGCGCCTCCAGACCGGCGAGAGATCCGCTCCCCCGAACATTCCGGATGGGATCAGCAAAATTCGCCCCCAATTGGGCGGCCGCATACCATTCGGCTCTGGCCGCAGAAGGGGAAATGGAGAACAGGGACAAACACAGCAATGCGGCGATGAAGCCGTTGCGCGCACAGATCATCAATACCATGGGGCTTACTCCATGGGCGAGGCATAGGGTGATCATAACAGGCAATCGGCAGGTGAGAATGGACAACTTCGGCTTGTTCGCCGGAACGATGTCGAATGTCGTAGCAAAAAGGAGCAGAGAGAGTTCGTCCGGCAGGAACGCTTCAGAACAGGCGACTTGTTCGGCGAGACCTCAGCACATCAAGGAGAACGCGGACAGACCCGCCACCTCTCTAGGGCTCATTCCGGGCAGAAGAATTATAGAGAAGGTACAGAGCAATCCCACCCGCCACAGCTATTCCCAACCCCGCCAGCGCGCGCGTACCGAAACTCAGCGGTCCGACAAAAAATTCCGCAGCCCGTGGCAACGCCACCGTAGCGAAGAGGACGAGCGCCAGGGCAATCAGGTGTATTCGAAGATAAATGGGCTCGCCTGGTTTACGCATATGCCTGAGTCACCTCGGTACAACGCGCAGTGTACGAACTCTGGCGCCAGGATGCCAGCCCTGGACGCCGGAGCATGCAATCGTACCCTACGGGCTTATCCCTGAATCACGCGTTTCGTCTCTTCGAGGTGCTTATTCAAGTAGGGCATGAACGGCGTGCCGCCTGTGCCGACGGCAGTCGGGTTGCTCGCGTGCGATTGATGCTGGCGGAAGATATAGCGCTCGGCGTATCCGATGTGAATGTCGCGAAATTCGGCCAGCAAGTCCACACAGGCGCAGAAGGCCGTCCACAATTCAGGATGCGTCGTTCTGCGATCGCGGACATATCCATAGAGAATTGGTCGCTGCTGCTGATCGACACGAGCCTCGAGGGCGGACAAAAACGCCCGATGGCGCGGCGGCATATAGTCACGCATCTCCACGAGATATTGCGTCAGCGGATCATCGGCATGCGGAATGCCAAGCCCGGCATCCAATGCCGGCACAATCGAACTTTGCGAGCCGGTTTCACCGCGGAACTGTTGCGGACGCTCAGCGTAGTTCACAACACCCTCATAAATCAGTCCCTGCGGTAAGGTCGGACTGTTTTTCCAGCCGTGGATATAGGGTCGCACGCGACTGTAATAGATGTAGGGATCGCATCGTTCCGGCATGCGGAGCAGCGTGTCCCGCATAGCTTCTTGCGCGGCTGCGAGCGTATGCAGCCCTTGCACGACATCCGGCGCACTATCTTCAGTGGCCCCATTTTGCGCCTGAATTAAACCCGTTAACCCCGGTCCGGCCTTCGCTTCAATGTCGATATGGATCAGCACAAACCATTCCTCATCCAGGCCGCCGAGGAAATTCTGCAAGAGCACGATATTGCCGAGTTCGATGGGCTTCTGCTGATCAAGCCGACGCCAATTGTGCAGCGCATAGGACGCGTAAGACAGCACCGGCGGACGACCCAACTGTTGCGCAACGCAATACCAGGGCCAGGCCAGACTGGCCGGCAACCTGGACGCAGGATGGTCGGGGTCCTCCCACACGTACGCGTGGCCTGCAAAGGAGAGGGTCCGCATGACGGAACGGAACACATCGAGTCCCCATTCATCTGCCACCGCGCCCATGATCTCCAACCGGTCCTGCACGAAATGGCGGAACTGTCGGGCGGTGAGAAACTTCGGCAACTGGGCGGCAATCTGACTCAAGATCGGCTCCTCAGGAAGCTGATCCAACGGATCCGTCGCTGGAAGAAAGCCGCGGTCAGGCGAAATATCAAATGCGGACAGTGAGAGGGGTGACCAACTAGACGGTGTCATGGTTTGTTTCGTGGGTGACGCGAATGATTTACTCTATCATAGGGCGAGCCATCACTGCTGCACTCACACCGCCCTAGCCTGGTCGGATCGCCACACCAGATGCCGGCCCACTCCTCTGCGCCGAACGATGGAAAGTCCCGAACCATCAGAGCCGACGGGTGTGGGACGGCATACTCTGGAATTGAGAGAAGGACCGGCAGACTGCGGGGATGATTGTCCGGATGCAGGCAGAAGAGCCTGCCCCAGGCACTACTTCTCTTCGGCCTTCTCTCGCACATTGAATTGATTCATCGCCGTGGCGACATCACGGTTCAGGAGCAGTTCGAGCGCATCGACGGCTCGATCGAGGCAGGGCGCATAGGAGGCCCGTTCATCCGGAGAGACTTGCTCCAGGACATAGTCCGCGGTGTCTTGTCTCGGCGCCGGGCGACCGACGCCGATCTTCAGCCTCACAAATTGCGGCGTGCCCAACGCCTCAATGACAGACTTGATGCCATTGTGGCCGCCGCTGCCGCCATCCTGCCTGATCCGCAACCGACCTGGCTCCAAATCCAGATCGTCGTGCACCACGACCAGCGCATCGGGCGTCAGAGCCAATTCGCGAAGGAGACCTTTGAGGGGAGGACCGCTGAGATTCATCCAGTCGAGCGTACCGGCCAGCTCGACTAATTTGGAACCGGCGCGACCCGAGCCTCGCTGGGCCGCGCCTTTCCTGGTGAGACGTATCGACCATCGCGCCGCCGCTCGTTCGATCACCCAACAGCCGATATTGTGCCGCGTGTCGGCATACTCGGCTCCGGGATTGCCCAATCCAACGAGAAGGCGCAACGTAACTACTTCTTCTTTTCTGGTTCCTTCTTGGCTGGAGCCGCCCCCGCCTTAGGCGCACCTGCCCCGGCCTTGGCGTCACCCGCCTTACCCGCTTCCGCACCAGCCGCACCCTCAGTGGCTGCCTTCCCCTTGGCTGCCACTTCCGGCTCTTTCGCTCCTTCGGCGCCAGCTGCACCCGTTGCGAGCAACGATTCCAGCTTGGCATCGGTCATCGGAGCCGCGACACTCACGACCATGTGCTCGGGATCATCGAGAAACCGCAAACCTTCCGTCTTCGGAATATCTTTCAGGTGGATACCTTCATTAATTTGCAGTTGCGACGCATCAATGCCGATAAAGTCCGGCAACACCGACGGAAGACATTCGACATGCAATTCGCGCAACGCCTGATGCAGCACGCCGCCTTCTTTCAAGCCGAGCGGTTGACCGCCGGTCAAATGCACGGGGACCTTGACGCGAATCGGCTTGTCCATCGCTACTTCAAAAAAATCCGCGTGCAGAACACTCCCTGCGATCGGGTCCACTTGGAAGTCACGCAACAACGCCGTACGATTGGGTTTTGATTTTGCCCCGTTGATCGTGAGAGAGATGAGCGCCGTGGATCCGGCCTGGGATCGCAGGATTTTCACCAGTTCATCCGGCTTCACGGAAAGCAGGAGACATTCCCCCTGTCCATACAGGACCGCCGGAACCCGACCGGCCCGACGAAGTTGACGCGCGGGGCCCTTGCCACCACCTTCTCTGCTCTCAACGGTTAACTCAAATTTCATGATGCTCCTCCTCGACCTGTCGCTCGACGCGGACGGCCTACGCGAATAACGAACTTACCGATTCATCTTCATGGATACGCCTGATGGCCTCCCCGAAGAGCGGTGCCACAGACAACAATTTCAACTTCGGACACTTCGCTTCTTTCCCACGCAACGGAATGGAATCAGTCACCAGCACTTCCGTCAGACCGGACTGTTGGAGTCGCTCCAACGCAGGCCCTGACAACACTCCGTGCGAGCACCCGGCCCATACCTCTCGCGCCCCTTTGTCCAGGCACGCCTGAGCACCTTGCACGATAGTGCCTGCGGTATCAATCATATCGTCGAGGAGCAAGGCACTTTTGCCCTGCACATCGCCGATAATATTCATGACTTGCGCCTGATTCGGCCCTTCACGACGCTTATCGATGATGGCGAGATTGGCCTGGAGCCGTTTGGCGAACGCCCGAGCGCGTTCCACGCCGCCGGCGTCCGGCGAAACGACGACCAAATCCCCGATCTTCCGTTTCGTGATGTAGTCCATCAACACCGGCAAGGCGTAGAGATTGTCCACCGGAATATTAAAAAACCCTTGGATCTGACTGGCGTGGAGATCCATCGTCAGCACCCGGTCCGCGCCGGCCGTCGTAATAATATCAGCGACCAGCTTCGCTGAGATCGGTACGCGCGGCTGATCCTTGCGGTCCTGCCGGGCATATCCGAAATAGGGAATCACCGCCGTAATGCGGTTGGCCGACGAACGCTTCAGCGCGTCGATCATGATGAGCATTTCCATGATCGAATCATTGACGGGAGAACAGCAGGATTGGATGAGAAACACGTCCGCTCCACGCACATTCTCTTCGACGCGAACCCGAATTTCCCCGTCACTAAAGGAAGAGACGGTGGCCGCGCCGAGGGGCAGGTCGAGATACGAGCAAATCGCCCGCGCAAGCGCAGGATTGGCGCTGCCCGAAAAGAGCTTGAGTTCCCTGTTCATCCGACCCCTTCGATGCCGTACGAGGCGATGCCTATACTGTAACGGTGCTTGTCGAGTTCGTAAAAACGGTGGGCACGGACAGGACCCGCTGTGAGTCCCGCTGACCTCGCGCACGTGTCAGGACAAGAGGACGCCTACCGAAGCTCAGCACATTAACGAAAAGCCTGGGAAGTTGTCAACAATCTGCGGCAGGTCGCGGCGCTGAAAACGCCTGTGGAAGTTGCCCGTTAGATGACAGTCATCGAGGGGGCACCAGCCGCCGGCACGGCATAGGCTTTCATATTTGGGTTGCGACCGCACACCAGGGCGGCCTGCTGAGCGGCGGCCTCGTCCCGAAACACTCCGAACATAGTCGCCCCGCTGCCTGACAACAGAGCCACCTCGGCCCCCAGACTCAGCAATTGGCTCTTAAGCTGAGCCAGCACCGGGTGCTGGGCAAACACGGGTGTCTCGAAATCGTTTTCCACTAGTGGAATAACCTCCGACCAGTCCAACGCTGCACGATGGCTAAGCTGCTGCACCGCCTCGGAAAGCGGACGCACTCCCCGGCGAGTCGCAGCCAGTTGTTGGTAGGCCCATTTCGTTTCGACGGGAAATCCTGGATTCACCAACACGATCCATCGGCTCCCCGTGACCTGTACCGGACGGACCTGCTCACCTCGTCCGGTGACACAGGCGGCAGGCGCCACGAAAAAGAACGGCACATCGCTCCCCAACTGTTGTCCTACCTCCGCCATCTGCGCCACCGACCACTCCAGTCCCAGCAAGCGGGTCAGGCCCAGAATGGTCGCCGCCGCGTCGCTGCTTCCGCCGCCCAATCCGGCCCCCATGGGAATACGTTTGGTCAGACTGATAGACAAATCCATCGCGTGATCGACTCGCGCCAGCACAAGCTGTGCGGCGCGATACACGAGATTGGTATGATCCACCGCCAGCGCGGCATGATCGCACCGCAAGGCGATGCGCGAGGCCGCCGCGGGTTTCATGGTGAGGGTCAGCTCATCGTTGAGGCCCACCGTATGCATCAGCGACCAGATGGCATGAAAGCCGTCAGGCCGCCGCTCGAGCACCCGGAGAATGAGATTCACTTTGGCAGGAGTCAGAACCAGCAGACTGGTAGAATTCACTCGCAGATTACTGGGCGGCGCTAATCCCGGCCTCCTTTAATTTCATATTTTTCGAGACGGTACCGGAACGACCGGGTATTCAATCGCAATAATCGCGCGGCGCGCTTCTTGACCCACTGACTCCGTTCGAGCGCTTTCAACAACAGATCCTTCTCGATTGTGTTGATCAGTCCTTCCAGATCCAGGCCATCTTCCGGCAATTCAGACGGCACAGCCTGCTGGTTGTTCACCGGTTTGTGAAGCCATCCGCGAATATCCGCATCCGTCACTGACGATCCCGTAGTGAAAGCCACGACGCGTTCGACGACGTTCTCCAATTCACGAACGTTGCCTCGCCACTCATGCGCCAACAGCACGCGCATGGCTTCCTGGCTCATCGTCGGCACTGGTTTACCACTTTCCTTGGCAAATTTCTCTAGGAAATGTTGGCTCAACAACGGGATGTCGCCCGTCCGCATGCGCAGCGGCGGCAGCTTGATCGGAATCACATCGAGCCGGTAATACAGATCTTCACGAAACGCGCCTTCGGCCACGGCCTTTTCCAGATCCCGATTCGTAGCGGCGACAATACGGACATCGACCTTTACGTCCTGGGTCCCGCCCACCCGCCGGAACTCACGTTCCTGAATCACCCGCAACAGCTTCACCTGAATAGCCGGTGTCGTATCGCCGATTTCATCGAGGAAAATCGTGCCGCCGTTCGCCACTTCAAAGAGGCCGGCCTTGTTGGAAATCGCGCCGGTGAACGATCCCTTCATATGGCCAAACAGCTCACTTTCCAACAGGGTCTCAGGCACCGCGCTGCAATTGACTGTCACAAACGGCATGGATGCCCGGGCGCTATTGAAGTGGATGGCTCGTGCCACCAGTTCTTTCCCGGTGCCGCTTTCTCCGCCGATCAGCACATTGCTCTTGGAGTCGGCCACTTTCTTGATCACGTCATACACTTTCTGCATCGCTTCACTCTGGCCGATGATCTGTGAGAACGACGACTGGCTGGCCAGTTCCCGCTTGAGCAGCATATTTTCCGTCGACAGCCGGCGCCGCTCGATCGCATTGCGGATGATCAGCTGCACTTCATCGACCTGGAACGGCTTGGTGAGGTAATCGTAGGCGCCGTGCTTCATCGCCTCGACGGCCGAGTCGGCGGACGCAAAGGCCGTGATCATCAGGACCACGGTGTCCGGCGAGGCCGCCTTGACGGCCTTCAATACTTCAAGCCCGCCCACTTTGGGCATCTTGAGATCGGTAATGACGAGGTCGAAAATTTCCTTCTGGACCTGCGCGATCGCTTCCTCGCCGTCCGACGCCACGGTCACGGCGTACCCCGCCCGCTTCAGCATGATGCTCAGCACATCGCGCAAACCCTGTTCGTCATCGACGACTAGAATCTTTTCCACGGTTCCCTTCCTTCGTGCCGCAACCGGACGCCGGTCTCTGCGGACTGCGGGAGACAGACGACAAACCGCGCGCCACTCCCGACCTCGCTCTCAACCTTGATCCACCCCTCGTGCAGCTCCACAATGCGATGAACCTGGGCCAACCCCAATCCAGATCCCTCTTTTTTCGTGGTAAAAAACGGCAGGAAAATCTTGTCGAAGTTCTGCTTAGGAATGCCTTCCCCGTTGTCCTGAAAGCTGATCTCGATCACATCGGAACGGTGACCGCCGACCTCCACCCGCCGCAGCCCTGTGGCGATCGTTAAGGTCCCTCCTCCGGGCATGGCATCAAACGCATTGGCGGCTAAATTCCAGAACACCTGTTTCAGCTGATCCTGATCAACCTGCGCCACGAGGGTGGTCGGAGCCAGGCGGGACACGATGGTAATGCCGGTTCGGGACCGCGCTTCATGTTGGATCAGATCCAGCGTATCGGCAAGGACTTTGTTCAAATCCTGCTCGGCGACATTCAACGCCGGCGGGCGCGCATACTGCAAAAACTCCGTGATGATATTGTCGAGCCGTCTGGCCTCCCGGATGGCGATGTCCATCAATCGCTGACTGGTTTCATCCGATCCAACATCCTGTCGCAGCATCTGCATGGCTCCGGCAAGCGCGCCCAGCGGATTACGTATTTCGTGCGCCATGCCCGCGGACATCTCGCCCAAATTGGCCAGCCATTCCCGCCGGCGCATTTCTTCCTCCAGGTAGCGGATTTGGGTCAAATCCTTGAAGACGCCGACGAGGCCTCGCCTGGTGCCCTGCTCTTGCAAGGGAGACACTGTCATACCCAGGACTAATCGGCTCCCGTCCGCGTGCAGACAGTCCGCCTCAAACCGATAGGGAGTCTGTGCGGTCAATCCAGCGTCCTCCGATGGATCGTCGGGGTGCCAATTGAACACGTCCCGCCAGGACCTGCCTTCCACCGAGGAAAATGCATAGCCGGTCACTTCGTGAGCGGCAGGGTTGAAGGAGGTGATACGCCCCTCCTCGTCGGTGGTAAACACTCCGCTGCTGATGCTCCGCACGATGCTCTCATGGAACACCTGCAACCGCGTGAGCCCCTGCTCCTTCTCGCGCAACGACTGATCGGCATGATGAAGCTGGTCGGCTAACACCCCGCTCAAGAATCCTACGACCAGAAAGGCGAGCCCATAGACTTCGAAGGTCTGCAGCGCCTCAGGCCCCTCCAATTTACTGGGGGGCAGCCAGCTGGAGGCATTCAAGAAACCGAAATATTGAACCGTCGTGATGAAGCCGAAGAGGAGGGTGCAGCCGGCTCCCGTGACGATGCCTACCCGACGGTGCGGCACAAGACTGGCCACCGTCACCGTGATGACGTACAGCACTGCGAACGGACTCTCGACGCCTCCGGTCCTCGCAATCAACACGGTCTCCAGCACGACATCGACTCCGACCTGCACCCAGGTGAAGGCCGTATACGCCGTGGGGCTGCTGAGGTTCCGAAGCACCAATGCGTAGACGATGGTGATCGTGTAGGTGAAGACAATTAAGGCGGTAAAGGTGGGCGCCAATTCCCCGCGCGTCGACTGAAAGGCCAGAGACAGCCCCAACAGCAGCGTCACGACCACCACGCGGAGCCCCATGAGCCAATGGAGCCTGGTCTTCAATGCAGACATCGACCGCTCGCCCGCCGACGCAGACGGATCGTCGCTCAGTTTTGAAGGTGACGACTGTCGCTTGAGAGGGAGTTCGGAACTGCTTGTTGAGACTGGATAGGTTGAGGACGGCATGGGGGGCGCGTTGCCCTGATGGATGTGCAGCGCACGGCCCTCCCGGACGGTCAAGCCCGTGCGCCAGAGACAGACGCGACTGTGCAGCGTCGCTATTGGATGGCCTGCGCCATCGTGAAGATCGGAAGGTACATGGCGACCACGATAAAGCCGATGATGGTTCCCAACACCACCATCATGATCGGCTCCAGGAGCGAGGTCAGCGTCTCGACGGCCTGATCGACTTCGTCTTCATAGAAGTCGGCAATCTTGCCGAGCATGGCATCGAGCGCGCCGGTCGACTCACCAACGGCGATCATGTGCGTCACCATCTTGGGAAACACGTTACACTTGGCCAACGGCTCGGAAATCGTCTTTCCGCCGCTGATACTCACCCGCGCATTCATGAGCGCTTCTTCGATCACCTTGTTACCCGACGTCTTGGCGCAAATACTCAGTCCCTCCAATAACGGCACACCGCTGGTAATCAAGGTTCCGAGCGTGCGGGTAAATTTTGCAACGGATGCTTTTCTGATCAAATCTCCGACGACGGGCATCTTGAGGAGCAGCCGGTCAATCACCACCCGCCCATTCACCGTGGCATAGTAGCGTTTGATCGCGAAAATGGTGCCTACCAGGGCGCCGAACATCGCATACCAGAAACTCTGGAAAAAGTTGCTGACGTTAATAACGATCTGCGTCGGGCCCGGAAGGCCGACCTTGCCGCCGGACATTTCCATGAACATCTGCGCAAACACCGGGATGACCCACACCATCAACACGCTGATGATGATGACGGCCACGCCGACGATCGCCGTCGGATAGACCATCGCCGACTTGATCTGGCCCTTCAGTTTCATGGCCTTTTCAATGTGCTTGGCCAATCGGGTCAGAATCGTATCGAGCAGACCGCCCACCTCACCGGCATGGATCATGTTCACATACAAATCGTCGAATACCTTGGGATGCCGCTTCAAGGCGTCGGAAAACGTGGAGCCAGCCTCCACGCTGTTTTTCACGTCGCCAACCGTTTCACGCAGCACTTTATTTTCAGACTGGGTGGACAGAATATCGAGGCATTGAATCAAAGGCAGACCGGCGTTGATCATCGTGCCGAATTGGCGGGTGAACACCACAAGATCTTTGTCAGTCAGGCCGCTTCCGAGGCTCAGCTTGAACTTTCCGCCCATGCCCGACTTTTCTTCCAGGCTGGTCACGACGACCTGTTGCTTGCGAAGCTGGTCCACCGCCTCATCTCTGGTCTTGGCGGTTAGCTCCCCTTTCTTCACAGCACCCTGGCGGTTTCGTCCGACATAGGCGAATGTACTCATAACGCGGTTTCCACTCCTTTGAACGCCAGGCAGGACACGTAGGTATGCAGCGGAAAACTATGATCGAAGTCTATAAGACGACCTAAAAACTGTCAAACGAATGCGCGAAAGCGGAAACCGCAGCAACAGGCGAAAGGAACGGCACGGCGATAGGAAGTTATGACTGCGTGGAGGTGATGCGGAAGTATCCTCGGGACAGATAGTGCAGGCCGGACATTAGGGTGACGGCGCCCATGAGATACAAGAGCGGATCAAGGGTCGCCAAATCAAGCCGGCGCGAAGCAAAAAAGACGACTGCGACCAACGTCGCCAACTGTATCAACGTGGTGCCCTTCCCCAGCACGGTCGGCGATATATCGACCTGGGTTTGGGTGAAATGGGCGACAGCCGCCCCCAGCATCAACATCAGATCACGGCTCGCCACGAGAATCGTGAGCCAGAGCGGAACGAGGTGCATGACGGAGAGGGTAATGAACCCCGTCGTCAGCATGAGCTTGTCCGCCAGGGGATCCAGCACTTCCCCGAGCCTGGTCCGCTGGTTGGCTACACGGGCAATAATTCCGTCCAGCGCATCCGTCAACCCGGCAATGAACAGGATCGCCAGCGCGTAGTCGAATTGCTCGTAGTTGAGCAACCCGACATAGACCGGGATTAACAGGATGCGCAACATCGTCAGGCTGTTCGGGACATTCATATTCATCGAAATGATACTGCTCGAATCCCCGTTTCAGTTGCCGGACCGCGCCGCAGGAATCGCGCATCATAGAAACCCCTGCAGAACCTTGTCAACGACGGTTGCACTCCACACAACAGGTCCCTATAATCGGGACCCGTAAGACGCGCCCTACGGATGATCGACGGAGGTTTTGTATGAGCGGACTCCCCCTCCTCTTTAAGAAAGAGGGATTAATCGAACGGCACCAGGTCGAGGGGATCGATCCAAGCGACCGCTATTTTAACCGGGCGGTCCTGGTCAATCGGGTGGCGGCCGGATATACAGGGAAAGTCACGTATGAGGCCTATGCCGTCGAAGGAGCGGCCCATTCCACCACGAGTGCCGCCGTCAAAGCCGTCGTCGAAAAACTGTTGAGTGTCGGCTTTACCCGGTTACGCACCCGCCTGAACTTCAAAGGCAACCGCTACCTGGCAGAGAAAGAAACCTGGACCGACTATCCCGACCTGCCCGCTTAATTCCTCAGTAATTCCCGGCAAATCACATCGTGGATGTGCGGGCGGAAGATGCGAATCTGCTCGTTCCGTCTGGTGGGATGCACACGATTCGAAAGTAACACCACTTCCAGTTCCTTGACCGGATCGATCCATAGCGACGTACCGGTGTATCCGAGATGTCCGAACGACTCGGGCGAGAAACGAGTTCCTGAAGAAGATCGAACCGACGGCGTATCCCACCCCAACGCCCAACTGGAGTTCAGGACGCCCTGCCGGTTGGTCGTGAACATCGTGACGATATCGGGCGCCAACAACCCAGTTTTCTTGCGCCGACCATCCATCCAGGCTTGCGCGACGGCGAGGACCGCACGAGCCGTGCCGAACAAACCAGCATGGCCTGCCACCCCACCCAACGCAAACGCATTTTCATCGTGAACCTCGCCGCAGAGGGTTCGCCCCCGCCAGGGATCTTCCTCCGTCGGCGCGATCCTGCACTCGGAATTCCAGCGTGCGGATGATGACGACATCGATCCACATGGCACGTAGCCAAGCGGGTCGGCCCCAAGCGGCTCATAGATCTGGCCGCGGCAAAATTGATCCAATGTTTCGCCCGAGAGCCGCTCCACCGCCACACCCAATAGCATGAAACCAAGATCGCTATAGAGGCTTCGGGTGCCTCTCACGTAGACCAGCTCTTCCTTCGCGATGTAGTTCAATACCGCCGCCTGCGCTGCCGGACTCCCCATGAATCCCGGCTGAATCGCCTCAGTTGCGGCCACGCGCTCATAATAGGGTCGCCACCCGGGAAGACCTGAACTATGGGTGAGCAACTGGCGTAGGGTCGCTTCGCCGACCGCGCTGTGTTGCAGTTCACGCAGGATATGGTCAATGCGGTCGTCCACCTTCACCAGTCCGCGCTGAATCAGCAGCGCCAGAGCGGTGGTGGTGGCAAGCACTTTGGTCAGGGAAGCCAGGTCATAACAGGTATCGACCGTGACGGCTTCGGCCGAAGGAGGCTTGGAAAGGCGACCGACGGCTCCTTCAAATACCATCGTACCGCGCAGTCGAACCGACAGAACCGCGCCCGGAAATGTTCCGTCGTCGACAGCCGCTTGCAGCGCCGCCTGAATTGGATCTGTTATCGCCATCGATTTCTGTCTACGTTCGCGACGTCGGCTAGAGGGGAACTGGGCGGACGCCATCCGCTCCCGCGGCTCCGCATGCAGGTGAGGAAGACATTTCCAATGCGTGTGGGGGACTCAACGCGAAGGACTAGAGTCTCCGGCCAGTTTTCCTTCGACTGCGGCAGCATCGGCCTGATACGCGTCGCTCTCTTCCACTTCCAGCATCCGCTCAAAGGAACGCAAGGTCGAACGGAACCGCTCCACCATCATCAGCCGCTGCTTTTGCAGATCCGCTACGCCGCGCTGCATCTCAGAGAGACTCACGCGGGCTTGCCTGATGATCTCACTGGCTTTCAGTTCAGCCTCTTTCACGATCAGGTCCGCTTCGCGTTGCGCGGACCGCTTCACATCTTCCGCCAGCGTTTGCGCCGACACCAACGTATTGGAGAGCGTCGACTCTGTACGGCGCAGATCGGTCACCTGCTGTTCGGTCGTGGTGAGCTTCTCGCGCAGTAAACTGTTCTCTCGATTCAGATTTTCAACGGTCAGCGCCAATTCCTCGAGAAAGCGATTCACTTCATCCCGGTCAAAACCCCGAAACTTCACCTGGAAGACCATCTGCTGAATATCGATGGGAGTGATTTTCATGCGACACCTCTCGCCCGACAGTTAATGCATCCGCACGGCGAAATCCCGTAAGGATTGAACCACGGCATATTGCAAAAAGACAAGGATCAGGATCGCAATCATCGGCGAGAGATCCATGCCCATACGCCATCCTATCAGCCGACGAATCGGCGTGAGCACCGGTTCCGTCGCGCGCTCCAAGAATTGCACGATCGGATTCCACGGATCGGGATTGACCCATGAAATCAATGCGCGGGCGATGATGACCCACATGTAGAGCCACAATACCGTATCCAGCACGGTGGCCGTCCCCTGCAACACATTGCTCAGCACAAACATCAGCGTCCTAACTCCTGTGAACGTTTCGTGGCCGCCTCGACGGCCGCCATCAAACAACTCCGAAGCCCTCCACGCTCCAACTGATGTAACCCGGCAATGGTGGTGCCCCCGGGCGACGCCACCTGGTCCTTGAGTTTGGCCGGATGTTCTCCTCGCTCCAACACCATCCGGGCAGCGCCCAGCACCGTCTGCGCAGCCAGCAATTGGGCCGTGGCCCGCGGCAATCCCATTTTCACCCCGCCATCGGCCAGCGCTTCGATCGCCACAAACACGTAGGCCGGCCCGCTCCCGCTCAAACCGGTCACCGCATCCATGAGGCGCTCCTCGACCGACACCACCGACCCTACGGCTTCGAACAGGCTTCGTACCGCAGACAGATCATCGGGCTGAAGATCGGCCTGATACGCCAGCGCCGTCACTCCTTCTCGCACTAACGCCGGTGTGTTCGGCATGGCACGCACGATCCCTCTCGGAGCCGTCACACGCTCGCTGATCCAAGCCGTCGTCACCCCGGCGGCGATGGATACCACCAATTTCCCGCCCAGTGCCGGTCCCGCGTCACTGAGCAGAGCCGGCAGGACCTGCGGCTTCACCGCGAGCACCACCAGATCCGCCTCGCGAACAGCTTTCGCGTTGTCTTCACTGACGTGAATACCGAAGCGTGACTTCAAATGATCCCGGCGCGCCGCCACCGGGTCCGTCGCGCACAGACATTCAGGCTCGCTGACCTTCGAGGCCAACAGCCCGCCGATCAACGCTTCTGCCATTTGGCCGCCGCCGAGAAACGTGATGTTATTTTTCAGCATGAACCTGCTCACCCCGTGCCCCAAAAATCGCCGTGCCGACTCGCACGTACGTCGCCCCTTCTTCAATGGCGACAGGGAAATCATCCGACATGCCCATCGACAACTCCTGCATATTAATGTTCCTGCAACCCTGCGCTGTCAATGCCTGAGCCAACTCGCGAAGCTGCCGGAAATAGGGACGTGCATCTTCCGCGGTCGGCGTAGGCGGTGGAATCGCCATGAGACCGCGAATATCGAGTCCGGATAATTCACTGAGGGCGGGCAGGGCCTCAGCCAGTTCCGTCGGCGCGAATCCGCCTTTGCTGGCCTCTCCGCCGAGATTGACTTCCAACAAAACCCGTTGCCGGAGCCCCGCTTCCCTGGCCTGACGATTGATTTCTTCCGCCAGCGCAAGGCTATCGACCGAATGAATCGTCTCGAATCGACCGACGACGGACTTCACCTTGCGCCGCTGCAGCGTGCCGATAAAGTGCCACAAGACGCCTTCGCGATCCAGCGTCTCGATTTTCGGGAGCGCTTCTTGAAGGCGGTTTTCTCCGAGATGCCGAATGCCGGCATCCACGGCTTCTCGCAACCGTTCAACAGGGACGGTTTTGGAGGCAGCCACCAAACGCACCTGGTCCGGCACACGCCCGGCTCGAACGGCGGCACGACGGATTTCATCGAGCACCACTCGAACCCGGCCGGCAATCGTCCCCACTTCAGCATCCATCCTGCCGCCTTGCGGATTGCCGCCTACGCACCATCACGTCGACAACCGGCAAGCACCAGGCTATCGGCCAACCCCGGCCATCAACCCTGGCCGTTGCGTCGCATGCAGCGTTACCGGGAAGGCACGAGAGCAATTCCGCTGACCATCGTGGCCTTCACCACACCTTCACGGCGGTAGCTGAAAAATAAATCTGGCTGGCAGATCGTGCAGGCATTGACGGTCGCAATCCGCTCCGCATCCAGTCCATCGGCAAGCGCCTGCCGCCGCACAAAGGCGCGCAGATCGAGGCGCGCTTTCTGAGGATTCACCGGCGACACGACGGAGTGCCATTCGGGGAACACATCACGGAGTCGCGTCAGCACCGGTTCGTCCACTTCATAACAACAGGGGCCTGCAGAAGGTCCGATGGCCATTCGCATATCCTTGACCGTGGCCCCGAACCGGCTGACGAGCAACGCTACGGTTTTCGGCACGATGCCGGCCACCGCGCCCCGCCAGCCCGCATGAATCGCCGCAACCACGCGCCGCACCGGATCGTGCAACAGAACGGGAACACAATCAGCTGTCCGCACCGTGACCATCACCCCAGGCTGATCGGTCACCAGCGCATCCCAGCCTCCGTCGAAGACCTGGCCTTGCTCGACAGGGGAATCCAGCACCAGCGCATCCGTCCCGTGAACCTGTTTGACAGACAGGATGACGCTCGCGCCTCGTTCGCGATGCGGAGCCCCGGGCAGAGAGGCACGACCCGGTGTCACCGAGACGGACGACAACCGGGTGCCGAAAAAATGTTCCGCCCCATCCGCGGCCGTCGCAAACGACGGCGCGGTGATCACCTCTGACACCATTCCGCTTCCAAGCCTCGCCGCTACCGATACCGCCTCGTGCTCAGTCTGCCTGCTTCCGGAGGAAGGTCGGCACATCCCATTCATCATCGCCGACGACTGCAATCCGCTCCACGGCTTCCCGCGTCTCGCCCATACGCCGGAGGAATGTCGGTCGATCGATGTCCTTGATGGGTCGATCCGATCCGGCGGCATGCACCCCCGTCAACACCTGCTGGGCAGGGCGACCGTTCGCGGGAGTCCGCACGGCAGGGCGTTCGGTGGTCGTCGGCCTGGCAGCCGGTTGTTCTTCGCGCTCGAATCCCGTCGCAATGACCGTCACGATCAGATCATCGCCGATTTCCGGATTGATGACTTGCCCGACGATGATGTTCGCTTCGGCATCCGCCGCATGTTGCACGATCGATGCGGCTTCTTCCACTTCATGCAACGACATATTCGGACCGCCCGTGATATTCAACAGCACCCCGCGGGCGCCTTCGACACTGCCTTCTTCCAGCAACGGGCTGCAGATCGCCTTTTGGGCCGCTTCCTGCGCCCGGTTGGCGCCGCGTCCGATACCCATGCCCATCACCGCGCGTCCCGTGTGGGCCATGATGGTCCGCACATCGGCGAAATCGACATTCACGAGCCCGGTGGTGGTGATCACATCGGCGATGCCTTGAATGGCTTGGCGCAGTACATCGTCCGCCACCTTGAACGCATCCAACAATGGCGTGGCCTTATCCACGATGCCCAGCAACCGTTGGTTGGGGATGATCAACAACGTGTCGACGTGCCGGCCGAGATCACGAATACCTTCTTCGGCATGGCTCATCCGCCGATGCCCTTCGTACTGGAAAGGTTTGGTCACGACTGCGACGGTCAGAATCCCCAGCTCGCGCGCGATGCTCGCCACGATCGGAGCCGCGCCCGTCCCGGTGCCGCCACCCATACCGGCGGTGACGAACACCATATCCGCGCCGACCAGACTCTCGCGAATCTCGTCTTTGCTCTCCAGGGCCGCATCGCGGCCGACTTCGGGCTTAGCGCCGGCGCCGAGGCCGCGAGTGCGCTCCGGGCCGATCTGAATCTTATACGACGCCTGGGACCGATCGAGCGCCTGCACGTCCGTGTTCGCGGCAACGAAATCGACCCGGCACAATCCGCCGGTAATCATCGTGTTGACGGCGTTGCACCCCGCCCCACCGACGCCGATCACTTTGATGCGAACGGGTGACTGCGGCTCCTCTTGAAATGAAAACATCGTGACACCTCCCTTGGCGATGGCGCGGACGCGGCCTGACGTCGTCCGCGAAAGTTAGAAAAACTCGAACATCCACGATCGCATGCGATCGAACACTTTCCCCAATCCCTTGCCGTGACGGATGCCGGCAGCCTCCAAGTTGTCGGCATGTTGACGCGCATGGAGTAACAGCCCGACGCCGGTCGCATGCATCGGGTTGCTGACGATATCCCGTAGCCCGCCGATGCCTGTCGGCATGCCGCGGCGAGCCGGCAAATTCAGCCCGCGCTCCGCGGCATCCGGCATGCCTTCCAACAACGAGGTGCCGCCCGTGATGACGACCCCCGCGCCTAGCATGCCCTCATACCCGGCCCGCACGATTTCACGTTTGACCAGATCGAACATTTCCTCGACACGCGGTTCGAGAATTTCCGCAATGTCACGGCGGGTAAACTGCCGCGGTGGACGATCGCCGACCGACGGCACTTCCACCATTTGATGCCCGTGTACGAGTTCGGTGCGGGCAATGCCATGCTGCACCTTGATTTTCTCGGCGTCGGTTTGCGAGGTCAGCAACCCGATGGCCAGGTCCTTGGTCAGATTTTGTCCGCCGATCGGAAGCACCGCCGTGTGTCGGATGCTGCCGTCGAGGAAAATAGCCAGATCGGTAGTCCCGCCGCCCAAATCCACCATCGCGACGCCCAACTCGCGCTCTTCGGCGCTCAACACGGCTTCGCTGGAGGCCAGCGGCTGGAGGATGATGTCCACCACGTCGAGCCCCGCGCGATTCACACTCTTGATGATGTTCTGAGCCGAGGTCACCGCGCCGGTGATCACATGCACGTTGACCTCAAGCCGGTTCCCGGACATGCCCAGCGGCTCACGCACGCCCTCTTGATCGTCGACCATGAATTCGCGCGGCAACACATGCAGAATGCGCCGCTCGTGGGGAATAACGGCAAGCGTTCTGGCGCTCTCCACCGCGCGGCTGATGTCGTCGCGCGTGACTTCCTGTTTCTTGAGCGCCACGACGCCCTTCAGATTCTCCCCGGAAATGTGGCTCCCCGCGATCCCCGTGTAGACCGAATTGATCTGCACCGCCGCCATGAGCTCCGCTTCCTCGACCGCCTTCTTGATCGATTCCACCGTGCTCTCGATATTGACCACGACCCCCTTGCGAAGCCCGCGCGAGGGACAGGAGCCGACGCCGATGATGTTCAGCGGGCCCTCCTCCGGCACTTCGGCGACAATGGCGCAAATCTTGGTCGTTCCGATGTCGAGTCCGACCAGGATATGATCCCGCTTAGACACTCGGCTCACCCCCTTCCCCGAACAATGACGCGGTCGGCAAAGCGAAGATCAATTTCATTCGCCCTGGCGCCCTCGCCGTCAAAGGCCACATCACGTAGTGCGGGCCGCATTTTAAGAAACCGGTACCATTGTTGATCCATCGACGACTCGCTGAACTGAAACGTCACGCCCTGTACCACCACGACTAAATTGTTCAAATTCCCCACATTGATATCCGGCCGTCCGCCGGTCGTCTGGCTGACCATACGCGCCAAGGCCGCACCGACCTGAACCGGACGGCGATCATCGGGCTTGCCCTGCGCCAGGCGTTTTCCATCGACACCCGACAACATCGGAAGCGTCGGGTCATCGCTGGACCCCAAATGCGCCAGCAACACACCCTCCGCATCGGTCAGGAGATTTTCTGCCACGGTGCGCACCACGACCGCCGGCTCCCGCTCGACGATCTCGATATGGATTTCGTGCAACGGCTTCAGCACCACGGTCGCATCCTTGATCCAGGGATGGGTCTTGATCCGGTCCGCCAACCACGTTGGATTGATGGAATAGAGCGCGGTATCGGGCTTCAACGCCAGTCGGCCGATCACTTCCTTCCTGGTCACATGGTGCAGGCCGCTGACGGACACGGAACGCACCAGAAACCATTCTCGCGTGAGCGGTCCCAGCTCACGCGCCAGGACGAACAGCCCCGAACACCCGCCGACCAAGACCGTCACGGTGGCAATCACCCGCAGGGAGATCAGCAGTCCCCGTCCCAGGCGTGACCAATAGCCGCCTGTCGCACCACCCCGATGGCGATCCAGCCCGGATTCCGAACGGGCATTCGCCCGCGGATTAACTTTGGCCGGTCGTGACTTGCGCCACCGCATCGACATCGCTACCTCACGGCTCGAAATGATCCGACTCCGGCACGCCGGAGCGCAGACTGAAGAATCCGTTCCGTCAGCGCATCATAGGACAGGCCCGCTTTGCCCGCGGCCATCGGCAGCAGACTCGTCTCCGTCATCCCCGGCACCGTGTTGATCTCCAACACATAGGGTTTGCCCTTTGGCGTGATCCGGAAATCCACTCGCGCCGCCCCGTTGCAACCCAACGCCTCATAGGTCCGGATAGCCAATGCCTTGATCTCTCGACTCACCGCGGCAGACAGCGGCGCCGGGCAGAGATACTGCGTCCGGCCCTTTTCATACTTCGCGGAAAAATCGTAAAACCCGTCCGGAGCCACAATCTCCACCGCAGGCAAGCCGGTCACCGTGCCATCGGCGTTCCCCAACAGGGAAAGGGTAACTTCGTGCCCCGGGATAAAGGCTTCGACCATCGCTTCCTCGTCGTACCGATGGGCTACCCGTAAGGCCTCTTTCCATTGCGAGGGTTTACGGACGATGGTCACACCGATCGTGGATCCCTGGCTTGCCGGTTTGACAACAATCGGCAGCTTCAACTTGCAGCTCGTCAGGATGCGGTTCAACGTGGGCGCCGTTCCTCGCCACACCACCGTGCCGCGCGGCACCGGAATGCCTTGGGCTTCCAGCGCCGTCTTGGTTACCACTTTGTGCATGCCGATGGCGCTGGCGCGGACGCCGGATCCCGTGTAGGGAATACCGAGGGTCTCCAGAAATCCCTGGATTGCGCCGTCTTCTCCACCGGGACCATGTAACGCCAGGAACGCAATCTCAATGGCCTGCTCCGCCAGAATGTTGGACAGGTTCGTGCCGACATCGATCGCCACCGCATCGTAGCCACTGCGCACGAGAGACCGGTACACGGCTTCACCCGTCTTCAAAGAGACTTCGCGCTCCGAAGACTGTCCCCCCATCAGCACTCCGATTTTCGAACGAGTTAGCGGCTTCCGTTCCGTCACGTCCACTCCCTTCAGCGATCTCCTTCAGGCCTGACCGACGACCTTCAACTCCAATTCCAGAGTGACCCCCGATGCCTTTTTCACACCCGCGCGGACTTTCTTGATCAAGGCCAACACGTCGGCTGCGCGCGCATGGCCAACGTTCACCATAAAGTTCGCGTGTTTTTCAGACACCTGGGCATCCCCCACGCGGGCACCTTTGAGCCCTGCAACATCCACCAGGCGGCCGGCCGAATCTTGCGGGGGATTCTTGAACACGCAACCGGCACTCGGTAACGTCAATGGCTGGGTATTCTTGCGATACTGCAAATAGTCCTTCACGGTTTTTTCAATCTGGTCGTGCGCCCCGGGCTTTAACTGCAGCCAGACTCCGGCTACGATACCGCGCGGCAGATGTGCCCGCCGGTAGCTGAACGGAATGTCGGCAGCTGGAATGTCCACCACCCGGCCGCGCGGATCCACCATACGAACGGCCTTGACTGAGTCCTTCATTTCACCCAGGCGTGTCCCCGCGTTCATCACCACACAACCGGCGACCGTACCGGGAATCCCGGCGCCCCACTCCAACCCCGCCAACGAGCGGCGAATGGCATACCCGATCAACGTCGGCATGCCCACGCCCCCTTCCGCATAGAGGACTGACTCCGGTTCCTGGCGGATGGTTTTGAGTTGCCGAAGGCTGAGCACGATACCCCGGATTCCCCCGTCACGTACGAGCAGATTCGTCCCACCCACGACGAAAATCGGGACGCGTTCGGCGCGAGCCTGCGCCACCACGCGGCACAAATCGTCCACATCGGCTGGTTCCACCAAGACTTCGGCCGGTCCGCCGATGCGGAAGGAAGTGTAGGCCTGCAGCGACGCTTCGTAGGTGATCGTTCCACGAACTCCCTCAAGGATGCGCGCCCAGTCTTTCTTGGTCCTCGCCGGTTGCTCTTTGCGCGCCACACGTGACACCCTTCTCCGCCTCACCACACCATCAGGCCGGCAAGCGATCGAGAATTGCCAACCCCGTTTTCCAAATATCCCCTGCGCCGAGGGTGATCACGAGATCCCCTGATTTCAGCGTCGGCAAGACTTGCTCCGCCATGGTCTCTTTGTGCTCCACGAAGGTGGCTGACGGATGACCGGCTGCCCGCACGGCCTCTACCAGCTTTGCCCCGGACACGCCGGGAATCGGCTGCTCGCCGGCCGCATAGATCTCCGTCATAAACAGCGCATCGGCCTGGTCAAACGCATGGGAGAATTCCTGCATTAAGTCGCGTGAACGGCTGTAGCGGTGCGGCTGGAACAACACGACCACCCGCCGATCCCATCCTTGCTTGGCCGCTGCGATCGTCGCCCGCACTTCGGTCGGGTGATGCCCGTAATCGTCCACCACCATGATGCCGGCCTTCTCTCCGCGCAGATGGAATCGACGTTCCACGCCGCTGAATGCTGCAAGGCCCTTCCGGATGAGATCGACCGGGATATCCAGCTCCATGCCGATGGCAATCGCGACCAGCGAATTCGACACGTTGTGAATGCCGGGAATAGCCAACCGGAAGGGACCCAGGTTGCGCCCGCGGAAGAAGACCCGGAACTCCGACCCCCACTGCCGCAGACTGATGTCGGTGGCGCGGAAATCCGGGACGTGATCGGGATGTTCGTTCAGTCCATAGGTCTGGTACCGTTTCACCACGCGCGGCAACAATTGGCGCAGCCGTTCATCGTCGGAGCAGAGCACAGCCAAACCGTAGAACGGCACCTTGTTTACAAATTCGAGGAAACTGTCGTTGAGCCGCTCCATACTCCCGTAATGGTCCAGGTGTTCGCGATCGATATTCGTGACCGCGGCAATGGTCGGCGCCAGACGCAGGAATGAGCCGTCGCTTTCGTCAGCCTCCGCGATGAGGAGATCACCCCTCCCCAATCGAGCGTGGCTTCCAAGCGCATTCACCTTGCCGCCGATGACCATGGTCGGGTCCAATCCGCCCTGCGCGAGCACATTGGCCACCATCGAGGTCGTGGTCGTCTTGCCATGGGCCCCGGCGATCGCGACGCCGAATTTCAGCCGCATGAGCTCCGCCAACATTTCGGCGCGCGGGATGACGGGAATCTGCCGCGCTTTTGCCGCCACGACTTCGGGATTAGTCGCGGCTACCGCGGAGGAAATCACCACCACCTGCGCCTCGCCGATATTGGCCTCATGATGGCCGATGGCGATGCGTCCGCCCAGCTCTTCAAGCCGACGCGTCGTTTCCGACTGGCTCAAATCCGACCCGCTGACCTTATACCCGAGCGTCAACAACACCTCGGCAATTCCGCTCATCCCGGAGCCGCCGATGCCCACCAAATGAATATGTTGTGTCTTTCTGAACATCGCCGTCCGCCTTAGCTCCTGTCCGCGAAATGATCTCTGTCCACCGTTTCTGTTCTGTTGCTGTCTTGCCCGCTCTCGTTGTTCATAGGGCGCGAGCGCTGTCGCTGGCCTCATGGCGCCTCCTTATGACGTCGTAGCATTCACGCACGATGAGTTCCGCCGAATCACTGCGTCGCATGTTCCAACTCTCCCGACTCATGGTGTTGAGTCGTTGGGGCTCCCCGAAAATTTCCATGATGGTCTGTGCCAACCCGGCGCCGGTCAACTCCGATTGCGGCAGGAGCACTGCCCCACCGGCCTTGGCCATCACTTCCGCATTCCGCAACTGGTGATTGTAGATCGCCGTCGGAAGGGGGATCAGAATGGCCGGCTTCCCGCAGACCGTCAGCTCGGCAATCGTCATGGCTCCGGACCGCGCGACGACCAAATCCGCGCCGCGAAGCACCGTGGGCATGTCGTACAAGAACGGCACTACCTGTGCGGGAACTCCGGCCTGTTCATACGCGGCGGCGACCCGGGCATGATCCGCCTCACCCGTTTGATGCGTGATCGTCAACCGGTCCTTCATGGGAGCCAGCAACGGTAACGCCTCGATCACCGCCGAGTTGATAGCTTTCGCGCCCTGACTGCCGCCGAAAATCAACAAGTGTCGCTGCGGGCCCTTCTGGATTCCTACCGCGTCAGGAGAGGAAGATTCCAAGAACGCCTGTCGCACCGGTGTCCCGACCACCCTGGTCTTCCGCCGATCAAAACATTGCACCGTAGACTCGAATGCCAGAAAAATGCGCTGCACCAGCGGCGCGACGACTTTGTTCGCCAGCCCCGGATGCGCATTCGGCTCCAGAATCACACCGGGAATGCGTCGCAGAAACGCCGCCATCAGCATCCCGGGACTGGTATATCCTCCCACGCCGAACACGAGATCGGTCCCCTGCTGTTTAAGCACCCGGAGCGATTGCCATACGCTCACGGGCAGGGTGATCAGGGCCTTCAGCATCTCCATCGGACTCTTGCCCATCAACGGATTCGCCGCGATGCACTGCAAGGGAAACCCCTCATGGGCCAGGACCTTCCGTTCAATGCCGCGCGTCGTCCCGACAAAGAGAATGCGCGTTGAAGGATCACGCCGCAAAAACTCCCGTGCCACCGCAATGGCCGGATACAGGTGCCCGCCGGTGCCGCCGGCTGCGATCACAATGTTCATTCCGTGATCACCCCACGTTTCCGCCCGCCCCGCGATCCGCCGCTGTCCTGCCCGCCATGCCCGCCCTGCCGGTCGCGCGAGATATTCAAGAGAATCCCCACACCGAACAGATTGGCCACCAGCGAGGACCCGCCATAACTGACGAACGGCAGGGTCAACCCCTTGGTGGGCAACAGCCCCGTGACGACTCCGGCATTCACCAGCGCCTGCATGCCGATCAACATCGTGATACCCAGCGCCAGATGCCGCCCGAATGGATGGCGCGCTCGGCCTGCAATCTGAAAGCCTTTGATCACGAAGAGGCCGAACAGCAGCACGATCGTGACGGTCCCCAACAATCCCAACTCTTCGCCGACCAACGCGAGCACAAAGTCGGTATGCGCTTCCGGCAAGAAGAACAACTTTTGTTTGCCCTCTCCCAACCCGACCCCGAACGGACCGCCGCTCCCGAAGGCTAAAAATGATTGGGTAATTTGAAAGCCCGCTCCGGACGGGTCCTTTGTCGGATCCAAGAACATCAGAAACCGTTTCCACCGGTAGGGCGACGTCAGGATGAGTGCGGCCACCCCCGTCAAGGCGCACAAGGACAGGACCCCAAGATGCTTGACCCGCGCTCCTGCCAGAAACAGCAGGGTCACCACCACGAGGCCCATCACCACCACGGTCCCCAAATCCGGCTCCAGCAACACCAACCCGCTCAGCATGCCGATCACGATCAGCGGCGGCAATAAGCCCCGCGTGAACTGCGTAATCTGATCCTGCTTCTTGGTCAGGTAGGCTGCCGCATAGATGACGGCGACAAATTTCGCGACCTCGGCCGGTTGAATATTGATCGGCCCGAGGTGCAACCACCGCCGAGCCCCCTTGGCCACATTGCCCAGTGACGGCACCAGCACCAGGACCAACAGCACGGTCGTGCCGAAGAGCAGCGGAATCGCCAGCTTCTTCCAGATCGTGTAGTCGATCTTCGAGATGATGTGCATGACCAGGAGACCGGCCCCCAGCCAGGCGACCTGCCGCTTCAGGAAATACCAGGGATCGTGAAACCGGTTGCCCGCCACCACCGCACTGGCGCTGAACACCATCACCACCCCGATGAGGGCGAGGATCAGCGTCACGGCCAAGAGCGCCGGGTCCACCGGCACGCGCTTGGATGTCCGCTGAGTCGAGGCCGACCAGGGCAACATCAGTGTCCCGAGCGCATGCTGTGCCATCGTTCAGCTGTCGTTCCTCCATGCCACTCCCGGCCTCACGCCGGAAGCGCCTGCACCAGGGCCTTGAATTGCCGGCCCCGGTCTTGATAATCCGCAAACATGTCAAAACTGGCGCAGGCCGGCGAGAGTAAGACCACCTCACCGGGCTGCGCCTCGCGAGCAGCAAGCTCCACGGCGTCGCGGAGTGTCGCTGCAGGACGACACCGATCAAAATCGCCCATCGCCGCCTGAATGCGGCCCGCCGCCTCACCGATTAAAATAAGCCCCTTCACCCGTTCCCGTATGGCCCCTTCGAGACGCGAAAAGTCGCCGCCCTTGTCGCGACCGCCGGCGATCAACCAGATCGGCTGCTCGATACCTTCCAGGGCTTTCAGAACGGCATCGACGTTCGTCCCTTTGGAGTCGTTCACAAAACGGACTCCGCGGCGTTCGCGTACCACCTCCAGCGCATGCTCCAAACCTGGAAAGGATCGCAACACGGCGCCAATCGCGTCGATGGAGCAGCCGCAGAGTAGGCCGTAGGTCACCGCCGCCATGACATTCTCCACATTGTGGAGCCCGATCAACCGCATGTCGCTCCGGCGACAGATTTCCTCTCGCTGCCCACGAACGGTTGAGACAATCATGTCTCCGTCCAGAACCGTGGCGCCAGCGACCCCTGACACCGTAGCTCCGCTTCGGCTGAACCCCAGCACCGCCGCCTTGGTGTGCGCGCGCAACGCGGCAACCCGGACGTCGTCCAGATTGAAGAGCGAATAATCGCCGGCGGTTTGATTCGTGAAAATGCGGGCCTTGGCCGCCACGTAATCCTCCACCGAGCTGTACCGATCCATGTGATCCAGCGTGACGTTCAGCACGGACGCGATCCAGGGATGGAACTGCTCGATCGTTTCAAGCTGAAAACTGGACGTTTCCAGGACCACATACTCGTAAGGGGCTGGGCTTCCCGGCTTAGCCTGGACACAGGCCAAGGCCGCTTCACTGGCGGCGATGCCCAGATTGCCCCCGACGAAGGCCCGTTTCCCACTCTCCTGCAAGAATTTGCCGATCAGCGTCACTGTGGTGCTTTTCCCGTTGGTTCCGGTTACCGCTACGACCGGCGCCGTCAGATACCGTGCGGCCAACTCCAATTCCCCGATGACTCGAACGCCGCGAGCGCGTGCGCGATTGAGCGCATCGAGCTGAGTCGGCACCCCGGGACTGATCACCACCAGGTCCGCGCCTTCGAGCGCCGATTCGTACTGCGCGCCCACACGCACGGCGATGCTTGCCTGGTCGAGCTGCGACAGGATAGAAGCTAATTCCTGCGGCTCCTTCCGGTCGGCCACCGTCACCCGCGCGCCGAGATGATTCAACAATCGTGCAGCCCCCACGCCGCTTCTGGCGAGACCGACGACTGTAACTTGCAGATCTTTTACGTTCATGGGTACACGACTACCGCAGTTTGAGCGTGCTCAAGCTGAGCAGCGCCAGCAAAATTGCAATGATCCACAGTCGTACCACGACCTTCGGCTCGTCCCACCCTTTCATCTCGAAGTGATGATGAATGGGCGCCATGTTGAAGATTCGTTTTCCGCGCAGCTTGTATGATCCCACTTGCAGGATCACCGACAATGCTTCAATGACAAACACGCCGCCGACCAGGAGCAACAGGAGTTCATGTTTACTGATGACCGCCACCGTTCCCAGCGCTGCGCCCAAGGGAAGTGATCCCACATCGCCCATGAAGACCGAGGCCGGATAGGTGTTGAACCAGAGGAAGCCCAGACTCGATCCTAAAATGGCTCCGGTAAAAATGGCGATCTCTCCCGCGCCTTCGATGTAGGGGATAAGCAAATATTCGGCCATTACCCGGTTCCCGGTTACGTAGGCCACAATCGTGTACGCCAGCGAGGCAATCATCACGGGACCGATCGCCAGCCCGTCAAGCCCGTCCGTCAAATTGACGGCGTTGGAGCTGCCGACAATGACAAGAATGACGAAGACGATATAGAACCAGCCCAGGTCTGGCGTGAAGAATTTGAAGAACGGGACGCTGAGTTTGGTGGTGTAACTGGGCAGGGTGTAGAGAAACACGCCGATGGCCAATGCCACCAAAAATTGCCCGGAAAACTTTTGCGCCGCCGAAAGCCCCTTCGACTGGCGCTTGATAAACTTCAGGTAGTCATCGGCGAATCCCACCGCGCCGAACCCGACGGTCGCCACCACCACCAGCCACACGTACCGGTTGGTCATGTCAGCCCACAGCAGCGTGGACAGGACCACGGCAAAAATGATGAGAATGCCGCCCATGGTCGGGGTCCCACTTTTGGCCAAGTGCCGTTTCGGACCGTCGTCTCGAATCTGCTGGCCGAGCTTGATCTCCTGCAATTTCCGAATGACCCAGGGCGCCATCACGAAGGCGATGAGAAACGCCGTGACGGCTGCATAAATGATCCGGAAACTCTGGTATCGAAATACGTTGAGGAACGAAAATTGTGTATGAAGTGGGTATAGCCAGTTGTATAGCATCCTACGGCATCTTTGCCCGCCATGGATCAGCGGATTCTAAAATTCCCTTGTATAGTTCTGCGGCCTAACAAGCTTTTCGCGCGACCCGTCGCATTCCCGTCACGGCATCCACGACCTGCTCCATGCGCATCCCGCGCGAAGCTTTGACCAGCACCACGTCGCCCTGTCGGACCATGCGAGACAACGCCGTGGCGGCGGCTTGCGCGTCCGGCAGTTCGGCGATCCTGTCGGATGGCATACCGGCCTGACGAGCCCCTTCCGCCAACTCCCGTCCTAACACACCACAGGCCAGCAAGTGGCCGATGCCCTGGCCGGCGAGGAACGCCCCCACTTCCCGGTGCATACGTTTGGTCTCCGCGCCCAACTCCAGCATGTCGCCCAGAGCCGCGATCGACCGTTTCCCACGGCCCAGTTCCGCCAACAACTGAATGGCCGCCTTCATGGAGGCCGGATTGGCGTTGTAACAATCGTTGATGACCTGTACCCCGTGGGAGCTGCTGATTTGTGATCGCATCGCGGCCGGGCGGAACTTCGACAAGCCTTCGGCGATCGCGGCTCCCGACAATCCCAATGCATGCCCCACGGCGGCGGCCGCGAGGGCATTACTCACATTGTGCTGGCCCTGCGTCCGGATATGAACCTCTGTCTGGCGGGTCTTTCCCGGCAGAACCAAGCCGAATACCGTGCCGCCCTTCTCATCGGTTCGAACGTTCGCGGCGCGAATCACGGCCTTCGGAGAAGCCCCGAACGCCACCACCCGGCACTGCGCACGGGCCGCGAGATAGTCGAAGTACTCATCATCGGCGTTCAACACCACCGCGCCGTCCTGGGGAAGGTGATCGAGCAACTCGGCCTTGGCTTGCGCGGAGCCCTCCATGCTGCCGAAAAACTCCAAGTGATCGGGTCCGATATTCGTGATCACCCCGATGGTCGGCC
The DNA here is from genome assembly GCA_009594995.1 of Nitrospira sp. Lineage (GTDB taxonomy): Bacteria > Nitrospirota > Nitrospiria > Nitrospirales > Nitrospiraceae > Nitrospira_A. Next base: position 83,592 of record VOPR01000005.1, read on the forward strand.
TCGCGATTTCACAGAGCCTGGTGGTTTGCCCCTGCTGATCCACCCCCATCTCAATGACCGCGGCCTGATGCCGCGGCGCCAGTTGAAAGAGTGTCTGTGGAACGCCGATTCGATTATTAAGATTGCCTTCGGTCTTGAGGGTTTTCCAGCGCTGGGCAACGACGTGGGCGACCATTTCCTTCGTCGTTGTCTTGCCGTTGCTCCCCGTGATGGCGATTACCGGAATGGGGAACCGGTTGCGATAGTGGGTCGCCAAGCGCTGAAACGCTTCAAGCGTATCCCGCACCCCGAGTACAATCGGCATGGCGGTTCGCTTCTGCATCGGCGGTAGACGATAATCTTCCTGCACGATGGCGCAGACGGCGCCTTGCGCAAAGACTTTCGGCACGAACGTGTGCGCGTCGAAGCGCTCTCCTTGAAAAGCGATGAACAGGTCACCCTTTCTGACCAGGCGCGAATCGGTTACCACACGGCGGATCCGCTGCTTCAAGTCTTGCGGGCTCAAGCCGGCCGGCGACTTGGCGCTCAACACTTCACAAATTTCTTCGACCGTAAACAACGCCATTACGCCACGATGTCCATGCTCTCGCATGAGTTGCCTCGCTGAGGTTCAGGATCGGCGCGTGCCGATCATCTCACGCGCCACTTCCCGATCGTCGAAGTGATGTTTCGTCGTTCCCACGATCTGATAGTCCTCGTGCCCCTTACCCGCAATCAGCACCATATCGCCCGTCTTCGCCTCCCGGATGGCCGCTTCGATTGCCGCCCGGCGATCCGCAATCATCTGATAGCGAACATGGCCCCTGTCCGCCAGCGCCTCCTTCACTCCGATTTCGACTTCGCGAAGGATGGCGCCGGGATTTTCGGTGCGAGGGTTGTCGGATGTCAGGATCACCACGTCACTATACTGCACGGCCGCGCGCCCCATTTTCGGGCGCTTGGTCCGATCCCGATCACCGCCACAGCCAAACACAGTAATGATCCGTCCGATGCGAAGCGCCTGGGCCGCGGTGAGCAGCCGTACTAACGCGTCTTCCGTATGCGCGTAGTCGACCACCACGGTGAAATCTTGCCCGGCCTCGACACGCTCAAACCGCCCCGGCACGTTTGAGACTGCTCCCACCGCGGCACGCACCTGCTCGAGGGTCAATCCTTCGTGCAACACCACCCCGATGGCGGCCAGGAGATTGGAGACGTTGTGCTCTCCGACCAACCGGCTCTGAATCGCGCAGGTGCCGATGGGACTGCGTAACGTAAAACTCGTGCCGGCGGCCGACAAGGTCACATCCTCTGCGCGAAGGTCCGCTTGTTGGTGCAGTCCATAGGTCCACACCGGCACGGTGCAGGCGTCGCGAATCCGTGCGCCCCAAGGATCATCCGCATTGACGATGGCCCGCTTCTTTGACTTGGCGGCCCCGGCTTTACCCAAGTCGACGAACAATTTGAGCTTCGCCTGAAAGTACCGTTCCATGTCGAGATGGAAATCGAGATGGTCTTGGGTGAGATTCGTAAACACGGCGACATCGAACTCCGAGCCGACGGTCCGATCCAGGGCCAACGCATGGGACGATACTTCCATGACGACCGTATCCAACCTCTTCTCGACCATTCGTGCAAATAATTTCTGTAACTCCAACGCGCCGGGGGTGGTGTGCGACGCGGGAATCGATTCCTTCCCGACGAGATACGCTACCGTGCCGATGAGGCCGACCTGCCGATTTGCCGCCTCCAGCATGGTTTTCACGACGTACGTCGTCGTGGTTTTCCCATTGGTGCCCGTCACTCCGATCATGCGCAGCGCCGCCGAGGGATCGCCGTAAAATCGGCTGCCGAGCACTCCCACGGCCGCCCGCGAGTCCTGCACTCGAATGCAGGGAGTCGATCCGACGACGACATGACGACCCACAACCACGGCGGCCGCCCCTGCCGCCACGACGCGATCCAAAAATTGATGGCCATCGACCCGCTCGCCTTGCACGGCCACAAACAGGGAGCCGGACTCAACCGCGCGGGAATCGTCGGTCAAGCCGGTAATGGTCACGCGCTGGTCGCCGCTCCGCTCCAGCACTCCGAGACGTCCTTGAATGGGACTGATCAAATCATCCAGCGTCATCTCAGGATTCCAGGCCGGCCATGGCCAGCTTCACAGGCTCATCCACCGCAACACCCAGATAATTCAGGACCTGCTCTCCCACACGTCGAAACACCGGAGCTGCCACGACACCGCCCCAGCCCTCGCCGCGCGGCTCATCGATCACCACAATCATCGCCAGGCGGGGATCCTCCGCGGGCACGTACCCGAGGAACGATCCGACCAACAGGGTGGAGGAGTATTTACCGGTGCGGGGATCAACCTTTTGAGCCGTTCCAGTTTTGCCGGCGACGCGAAAGCCCGGGATGGCCGCTTTCCCACCGGTCCCGCTCGTCACCACACCCTCCAGCAGCGTCGTCAACGTTCTGGCCGTATCAGCGGAGATGACCCGCCGTTTGGCTTGCGGCATATTCTGCGCCACCAATTGGCCCTTGCCGTTACGGATCTCGGAGACGACGTAGGGCTTCATGAGGACACCGCCGTTGGCAATCGCTGAAATCGCCGTCACCATCTGCAAGGGTGTCACGCCGATTTCCTGCCCCATCGAAATGGAGGCCAGGGAGCGTTTCCCCCATTGACGAGGCCCTCGCAACAAGCCGGCCGTTTCACCCGGCAGATCAATGCCGCTCTTATCCCCGAACCCGAACTCCTTCAGATAGTCGAAGACCCGCCACTCGCCTAGCGCCATACCGACCTTGGCGGCGCCGATGTTGCTCGACTTTTGAATCATCTGCGCGAACGTCATCCACCCGGCTTTCTCATGGTCATGGATGATCGTATTCGCAATCGCGAACTGCCCGTTTTCACCATAAATCATGCTGCCGGGCGCCATGACCTTTTCCTCGAGCGCCGCTGCTGCAATGACGGCCTTCATGGTCGAGCCCGGTTCATACGTATCCGTCAGCGCGCGGTTCCGCCATCGATCAGGCGCAAGCGCACCGACCGTATTGGGGTCAAAGCGCGGACTCACGGCCATAGCCAGCACCGCGCCGGTCTTGGGATCCATCACGATGATCGTGCCGGACTTGGCATTGGAGCGAGTCACGGCCTCGTCCAGCTCCTTCTCGGCAATATACTGCGCCACCTCGTCGACCGTGAGCGTCAGACTGTGGCCGGCTGCGGCACCTTCTTCATTCAGCCCCTTGGGGAACACGGCGCGGCCCAATGCGTCACGCTGCAGCACCACGGCCCGCTTTTCACCGCGCAGGTACTGCTCGTAGCGCAGCTCGACACCCTCAAGCCCGCGATCATCCATCCCGGCGAATCCCAGCACATGCGAGAGCAGCGGCCCCTTCGGATAGAACCGGCGCCCCTCCATCACTACCCCGACGCCATCGAGACCGAGCCGCTCAAGCCGCCGACCCTGCTCCGGCTCCAGCTTTCTCGCCAGCCAGACGAAATGCTTTTCCTGCTTCAGCTTCTTTTCGAGTTCCGTCGCCTTCACATGCAAAATCGGGGAGAGATTGCGCGCCGCTGTTCCCGGATTTCCAAGCGAGGCAGGCACCCCGAACACGGACGGCACATCCATGTTCATCGCCAGGACCTTGCTGTTTCGATCGTAGATCGTGCCGCGCGCCCCCTCCAGCGTCACATTCTTCTGATGCTGCCGATCAGCCTTCACGGTCAGTTCAGCCGATTGCATCACCTGAAGATTGACGAGGCGGACGATGACCAGGATAAACGCAACCACCAGCCCGCAGGCCACCACGATACGGCGACCACGAAAGGAGGTCGAAGCCACTACCGCGCTCTCCGCGTCACAATGTTCTTGGCAATCCGCACCTCACCCTCAGCCGCAACAGGATTGGCCGGCGCCTCAGGCTCGATGTTGATGACGACGACCTGCCCCTTTTCCGGCTGCATCATTCCCAGCTTATCGCTAGCCAGGCGCGCAATCCGTTCAGGCGCCGTGAGACCCGAGAGCTTCACCTGCAATTCATCCCGTTCGCGCTCGAGGAGCACCTTCTGCACCTTCAGCCGTTCGATGTGGTACCCGATGCGAACGATATCCACGCGTTCCCACACAAAGAGCAACACGAGCGACGTGACCGCGGCAAACGCGACGGCTTTCATTGTACAGACTCCTTGGACAACCGCTCCACGACACGCAGCTTGGCGCTGCGCGACCGCGGGTTATGGTCACGCTCGACTTCCGAAGCGATGACCGGTTTTTTCGTCAACACTCTCACCGAGGCCTCGGGACCGTTTGCCAACGCCCGAAACGTATGCTTCACAATTCTGTCTTCAAGCGAATGGAATGACACGGCGCACACCCGGCCGCCGGGAGACAGAATGTCGACGGCATCGCGAAGCGCCGGTTCGAGCACATCCAACTCGCGGTTCACGGCGATCCGCAATGCCTGGAAGGTTCGCGTGGCGCAGTGAATCCGCCCATGCCGATAGGAGGCCGGCACAGCCCGCTCCACCACCGCGGCTAATTCCCGAGTGGTCTCGATCGCGCCCTGCATTCTCGCCTGCACAATCGCGCGGGCGATCCTGCGCGAGTATCGCTCTTCACCCAGCTGATAAATGACGTCGGCCAATTCGGTTTCCGGCAGATCACGAATGAGGTCTGCGGCCGTTCGCCCCTCACGCTGATCCATGCGCATGTCCAAGGGACCATCCTCCCGAAAACTGAATCCGCGCTCCGGACGATCAAGTTGCGGCGAGGACACGCCCAAATCGAAAATCACGCCATCCACCCGGAGTAGCCCGGTTTCGGCAACCATTGCTTTGAGTTCAGAAAAATTTCCATGCTTGAGGCGGACTCTGGCCATGACGTCATGCAGACGCGCGCGCGACTCGGCGAGCGCCGCCGCATCGCGATCAATCCCCACAAGAATGCCATCTGGAGCGGTGCGATCGAGGATCCGGGTAGCAAGCCCTGCATATCCGAGAGTGCAGTCCACGTAAACTCCACCTGGTTTGCACTGCAGCCAAAACAAGATCTCGTCGACTAAAACCGGCTCATGGGAACCGCGAGCAGAATCCATACACCCACTTCCACCCACTTTTCACCACACATTGGCTGGAGTATACACCCAACCAAATAGCTGTCAACAGATTTTGCCTCAATTTATCAAGAATATTGTTCGCTTTTGGCGCATCGCACCAGCGAGCGGATTCTAGGGGAAAGTTATCCACATTTGTGGACAAACCTGTGGGAAACCATCCCACCATGAGATGAAAATTGACGTGAAAATGGGGCGAAAAACTCGGGGGCGTCCAAAAAATCAGACAGATGGAATACCAGCATTCGGGTGATCTGTGAGCCCGTCAGCCGGCCTGGAAGGGAGGTGGAAAACCTATGGATAGAGCCGGTACAACATCCGCGGAAAAGGAATTGTCTCCCGCACGTGTTCCAACCCGCAAATCCAAGCGACGGCGCGCTCAATACCCATTCCAAATCCGGCATGCGGAACAGAACCGTAACGGCGGAGATCGAGATACCACTGAAACGCCTCGACCGGAAGATGATGCTCTTGTATGCGCGCCAAGAGCTTTTCATGTTTGTGAATGCGTTGCCCGCCGCCGATGATTTCTCCATACCCCTCGGGAGCCAGCACATCCATGCAGAGGGCAAGGTCGGGGCGTTCAGGATCGGTCTCCATATAAAACGCTTTGAGCGCCGCAGGATATCGGTGCACGATCACGGGACGATCAAATTCATTCGACAGAATCGTTTCATCCTCAGCGCCGAAATCATCTCCGGGCTTTGCGGGAGTTCCTTTCCGCTGAAGAATCTCGATGGCCTCCTCGTAGGTGATACGTGGGAATGGCGCCGTCACACGCTCCAGCTTGGCGAGATCTCGCTCCAACAACTGCAATTCGCCGCGACGCGTCTTCAGCACAGCCGCCACAATATGAGAAAGAAACTGCTCCGCGAGATCCATCATGTCCGGCAGTTCAGCGAACGCCACTTCCGGCTCAACCATCCAAAACTCCATCAGGTGCCGACGGGTCTTGGACTTCTCCGCGCGAAACGTGGGGCCGAAACAATAGACCTTTCCGAAGGCCGCGGCAGTGGCTTCGCTGTAGAGCTGACCGCTTTGCGTCAAGTAAGCGGTCTCGTCGAAATACTGCGTTTGAAAAAGCGTCGTCGTGCCTTCGCAGGCATTCGGCGTGAAAATCGGTGCATCGACCAGCGTAAATCCGCGGTCGTCGAAAAAATTCCGGCAGGCTCGAATGATCTCGTGGCGAATGCGAAGCACGGCGTGCTGGCGGCTAGAGCGCAACCAGAGGTGGCGATGCTCCATCAAGAATCCTGTACCATGCTCTTTGGGCTGAATCGGAAAGGGTTCCGCCACCTGCAACACATCGAGACGCAACACGTCTAGCTCGTACCCGCCTGGCGCGCGCGCATCCTGCCGCAGAGTGCCGGTCAGGACGACGCTCGACTCCTGTGTGAGTTCGGCCGAATGAGCAAACTGCTCATCACCCACCGTGGCCTTGCTCACGACCGCCTGAATATCGCCGGTCCCGTCCCGCACAATCAGAAAATGGAGTTTCCCCTTATCGCGTCGGCTACGGAGCCATCCGCGAATCGTGACTTCCTGACCTGCATGAGCAGCCGCTTCGTCGATATAGATTACGGGCATGGGCAATCCTATTCGCTATGAATGTGACAGCACCCTGTTATGGCCGGAGGGTAACGAACGGCCGCTGGCTTTTCAAGCGCATCACAATTCCCCCCTTTGATTGACACAATGTCATACCCAGGGCATCATCACAGTCACCATGATGATGATCTGTCCACGCCATCACCGTCCGCTTACAGTGCTGCTTGCAGCCCTGTTCCTCATGGGCCTTCTGCCTGCGGCGCAGGCCGGCGAATTCAAATCGGACAACCCGCTCAACCAGCCTGGAAAAATCTACTGGTGCCCGAACCGCACCGCCGACAAACGCATCACCGCTACTCCTGATGCAGGTTGCAGCCCTCTATATGATGCCGAGCGTGACGAGAAAAAACCGGACCAACTCAACCCGGCCGACCACCATGATTCCGGCAAGGAACCGCTCAAGATCGTCGATATTCAGAACGAAGCCTCGAAGTTCACCCGCGATTATCGTGAATTTCTGGAATGCTGCGCCAGCGAATGGGATTCCCTCGATCGAATCGATGAACTCCTGGAACAGTCCAATCACATTTTGATGTCGGTTCAGCAAAAGGGCATATACAACAGCGCGGGATTCGGAGTGGGAGCCGGAGCGGCCGGCTTGGGCGGCGGCGCCGGGCAGTCTCCCAAACTCGGCACCTTTGCGCGGCAATGGACCCTCAGCGAAATCGTCGGCACGGTTGCCATCGCACGGGATGATCTCAAGAAAATCAGGACTCGACTTAAGGAACTCATCACGCGATACGAAAAACTGGACTCGCTGGATTATGAGCAGCGCGGGCGGGAAGAACGGCGCATCGAGGATGAGCGCGAAGCCATCGCCCATGATGTCCGGAGCAAACGACCGGCGGCTTCAGCTCCGACCGGCATGGATATTCAGGACACCACCATCCCGACCAGGATCGGTGGCGACATTGAGAACACGCATTTGAACCGCTCCCTCAACCCAAGCTTCGGCGCGGACATCGGGGCCACCGTCTCACCCTACAGCAATGTCAATGAATCCCTGCGCCCCCGCAGGGGAGAGGATCTCAGAGACAGCGTTCTGACGGATCGCGTCGGTACGCAGACGCAGGACACCAGTCTGCCGAATGCGTCGGGATTTGAGATCAACGCGGCCGAGAACGCGGAGAGTTCCTCGTCCGTGCAACTGCGAGGCGTGGGGCCGTCCATCGGCGACTCCTCCCTCAACAGTCAACCACGCCGATAACCCCCCGGCCGTCGCATCCCTACTCGCTCATTCCCTGGGAAATGCCGAAGGCATCGCCGCCCAATGCGCGCCGCCATCCACGCTTTTATATAACCCGCTGCCGTTTGTGCCCGCGTAGAGGACTTGAGGATCCAAGGCGCTCTGTGCGAGCGACCGTATATTCGTAGTCGCCAGCCCTTCATTCAATGGCGCCCACGTGGTGCCGCCGTCTTCGCTCCGATGAATGCCATCCCGCGCGGCCACATACATCACGCCGGCGCGCGCGCGGTCCAATACCATCGCCACGATCATTTGATCCTGCAACGATTGGCCGATACGCACCCAGGAGGCAGCGCCATCTCCGGTCTTATAGAGGCCGGCCAACGTCGCAGCGTAGACCGTCTCCGACGCGAAGGGATCGACCTGCACCGAGGTCACGCTCAGCGCGCGCGACGTCTTCACCATGCCCTCCGGCACCAGGCCGTTATTCACCTGCACCCAATGCGCCCCTTGATTGATCGACTTATAGACCCCGCCGCTGGTGCCGGCATACAGCACGGATGACCGCGTGGGATCCATGCCCAGCGTGACAACCATCAACACTTCCTTCATCCCGTCCATCCGTTTCGACCATCGCTCACCGGCGTTCTTCGATTCAAAGACCCCCATGGTGGTAGCCAGAAAGATGTGGCTGTCGTCCGCCGGGTCGAAAACAAACTGGTTCACGACGGATGAAATGGTGGCATCGTCCAATCCGGCGCGAACCGAGGTCCAGCGCTGGCCGCCGTCGTAACTCTTGTAGACCGCGTCCCCCTTCGTGCCCGCATAGATCGTTGCGGGATAGACCGGATCGATCGCCATTGCAATCACGCGTGAATGGCTCATCCCTTTCGAGAGATTGCTCCAGGTCTTGCCCCCATCACGCGACTTATAGATGTAGTCGTTGGTTGCGATGTAGAGAATGTCAGGATTAGTCGGATGGAGTTGAATGACGACGATCGGGTCACTGCCTGTGCAGCCGCCAATGAAGAGTGTGATTAAAAGCAGGAGCGTGAGGAAATGCTGCGTGGAACGTGGGCGGGGAATGTTTTCCCGGATGCTCAAACGGGCCATGCAACAAGGCCGCAGGGATGATCGGTTGCCGAGGCGTGCTGGCCTGCACATTGAGGCAACCAATCGACCGAGAACGCCGTTGGTGGCCCGTTTCAGCATCCGGGGCTAGCGGTAGTTGGTGAACTGCAGATCAATCCCAAAATCTTTTCCCTTCAGGAAGGCGATGGCCGTCTGCAGATCGTCCTTACTCTTGCTGATCACTCGCACCTGCTCGCCCTGAATTTGCGCCTGCACCTTCAGCTTTGATTCTTTGACCGCCTTGGTAATTTCCTTGGCCTTTTCCGACGAGATGCCGCTCTGAATCTTGATCACTTGCCGAACCGTGGCGCCCAACGACTCTTCAATTTTGCCGTACTCGAACGCCTTCAGCGACACGCCGCGCTTCACACATTTGCTCTTGATGATTTCAATGACCGCATTGAGTTTGTACTCATCGTCGGAGAGCACCACTAACTCCTTTTCTTTCTCTTTCAACGTCAGCTCGGTCTTCGAATCCTTGAAATCAAACCGCTGCTTGATCTCCTTCGTCGCCTGATCGACGACATTTTTCATTTCCTGCATATTCACTTCCGACACCACATCGAATGATGATTGGTCAGCCACGATCTCCTCCTTCTCCGTTTCCGTCAGTCGTCCGGCTTAACAGCAACCGCCGCCGGGTGGCAATTTAAATGGTCGTTCATCGTGCCGATGAATCGCCGTCTGGGCGCGACCAGCCGATCCGCCACCGGCAGTGGCCAGTACCTCACTGCTGCTGAACGGGCGCTTCAACACGACATACCCATACCACTGCTTCATGCTATCGCTCAAGACAACCAGCCCCAGCAGGGCAACCACCGCCACCAGCACGGCATCAAGATAGAGCGCAAATGCCTGCCCCGCCGCGAGCGTCGCCGCCTTCGCCAGAAACATCCAGAACATTTCGTAGGAGCCGGCCAGCGTAATCCCGCCGACAAACAACATCGGCACCGCCGTCACCCAGAGATACGGCGACTTCCACATCTTGATCAACACCGTGCTCCCGATGCAGAGCGCCAGGGTCCCCAGCAACTGATTGGCGGCGCCGAACATCGGCCAGATCGTCGATATACTTCCCGTGCCGATCAGGTAGGCCCAGGATCCGACCACAAACGCGCTACTCAGCAACACGCCAGGCCACCAATTCATCTGTCGGAACGGCGCATAGACCCGCCCGGCCATTTCCTGAATCAGATACCGTGCGACGCGTGTGCCCGTATCGATCGTGGTCAGGATGAACAACGCCTCGAACACCAGCGCGAACTGATACCAATAGGCCATCAACCCGGACATTCCGGGCAGCGCCGCGAAAATTGAGGCCATGCCAACGGCAAGCGACACGGCTCCGCCCGGCCGCCCGGCCACATTCACTTCAACCAGTTGCGACAACTCGGCAATCCGGGACGGCGCAAAGCCCATGGCTGTCAGGGTGTCCGCCGAGAGCATGGTATTGATCGCCAGGTAATCCCCGGGGATCAACACGGAGGCCGCAATCAGCGCCATCACTCCGACGAAACTTTCCAGTAGCATCGCCGCGTATCCCACCACCGCCTGGGACTCCTGCTCAATCATCTTCGGCGTCGTACCGGACGACACCAGTGAATGGAAGCCCGAGACCGCCCCGCAAGCGATCGTGATGAAGAGAAACGGGAACAGCGTGCCGGGAATGATGGGCCCGCCGCCGTTGGCAAAGGCCGTCACGCGCGGCATCTCAATCGTCGGGGCCATAAGAATCACACCGAAGCCGAGCAGGAACACCACGCCGAGCTTCATGAAGGTGGAGAGGTACCCGCGCGGCACCAACAACATCCAGCCCGGCAACACCGAGGCGAGGAATCCATACCCGGCCAGCAGCCAGACCAATGCCGGCTTCTCGAATTCAAAGATCCCTGCATAGGACGACTGGCCCACCACGCGCCCGAATAACACTGCCGCCACCAGCAAGACCAGGCCGATCACGGACACTTCCGCCACAGCGCCGGGACGGAACTTGTGAAGATAAAAACCCATGATGAACCCGATGGGAATCGTCATCGCAATCGTAAACGTGCCCCAGGCATTGTGGTAGAGCGCATTCACCACCGCGAAGCCCAGCCCTGCGAGCGCCACCACGACAATAAACAACACCGCCACCGCCGTCGCCGTACCCGTGATGGAACCGAGTTCGTCATGGGCGATTTCAGGCAGCGAGCGGCCGTTCCGCCGCATTGAAGCGACCAGGATGATGAAGTCCTGCACCGCTCCCGCCAATACCGCCCCGATCACCAGCCAGAGAAAGCCCGGCAGAAAGCCGAACTGTGCCGCCAACACCGGTCCCAACAGAGGCCCGGCCCCCGCGATGGCCGCGAAGTGGTGGCCGAACAACACGACCTTATTGGTGGGATGGAAGTTCACCCCGTCGTTCAGGCGCACGGCGGGAGTCAGACGCTTATTGTCGAGCGCGACAACCTGTCGCGCCAGCCAGCGGCCGTAGAACCGGTAGGCCAACACATAGATGCAGGCCGCCGCCACGACCAGCCATAATCCGTTCACTTTTTCAGTTGGATTGATGACACCGACAACATGAGCAAGCGCCACGGCCGCGAGAATCGACATCAGCATCCAGAGCACAATCAACGCTGTTTTCATGCGCGGGATACTAGCACAAACGCAAGGAGATGGGAGCGACGTGGGGCCTCAGGTTCCAGATCGATGGCGTGTAGGAAAAGCGAACGCCCTGCACAGTTACGCGGGAACGTGTCCGTCGGGTTTGTTATACTTTTGATGTCATGTCGCCTGCCACACCCTCAGAGCCATCCGGAAGAGAACGCCGCGAGTTTTATCGCATCACCGTGCTTCTGCCCCTCTGCATTCAGGCCGAGGCACACGATACGGAGGGTGAGTTGGTTGAGACATCCCTCAACCTCAGCGGCGGCGGCATCGGCGTCACTGTCACGACAATCTACAAACCCGGTACAGTGCTTTCCCTCACGCTGTTGCTGCCCGACCAGGTTCGCTTCAAGTCGTCAATCGAGGTGTTGTGGCTCGATCCGCTTCCGCTCCTGGGCGATGCCTATCGTCTTCACGCCCGCTTCGTCGGGATGACCTCCCAAAACCGGGAGCAGCTCATCAGGTATATCGTTCGTTTTCAACGCGACCACCTGCAGGAACACTATTCCGTCTAATGGACAGACTGTGTCGTGCATCGGACATTCGCGGGGCCTCTCCTCGCCCCAATAGCCTGACGTCGGGTCAGCATGCTCCATCTGGAAGAGCGCGTTAGAATTCCTAAGAGCTCTTGATCAAATCAACGCATCAGGATTGCTTCGCGCGGAGGCACACGTTACCCCCATTTGCTTCTGCCACCCATTGCGATGGATCATAGCCTCATGCGTGGACTCAAATGGCTGTTCGGTACGCTCACTACGCTCGCGACCGTGGGCGCCCTCTTTCAAATCGCGGGCATGGTGCTCGACCGGCAGCACTACCGGCCACTAGGCCAGATGATCGACGTCGGCAGTCACCGGCTCCATTTGTATTGCACAGGCACAGGGAGTCCGACGGTGGTGCTGGAGGCGGCTGCGCCGGGCTGGTCGCTGTATTGGAGTCTGGTGCAACCGGAAGTGTCAACAATGACGCGCGTGTGCGCCTACGATCGCGCCGGACTCGGATGGAGCGAGCGTGGCCCGCTGCCGCGCACCGGGCAACGGATGGCGCGTGAACTCCACCGTCTCCTTGAGCGTGCCGAGATTCCCGGGCCTTATATTCTTGTGGGCCACTCCCTCGGCGGCTTCGTGACCCGACTCTACCGACAGGAATACCCGAAGGATGTCGCGGGCATGGTGCTGGTGGATGCGGGACAAGAATCGGAAATGCGCCAGGCCGAGTTTAGAACCTTCGTCAACGCCGGGAAATCACAGCTTCCGGTCATGCGGGCGATGACGATGCTGGGCGTTCCACGACTCTTGGCGGCGTTCGATTATCTCCCGCCGTTCCTGGCCCGGCAGGAGGAACAGGTGCCTGAGACAATTCGGCCGATGCTGCGCGCCGGATGGCTACGGACCCGGTATATGGCAACGTTGGCCGATGAAGGAGAGGCGCTGATCGACACGTTGGAGCAAGTGCGCCGTGCCGGTTCGCTCGGCGATCTTCCGCTCGTGGTCATCACCGCAACCGGCCCCGTCTGGTGGCCTGACATGCCCGGCCAGGTGAATCAAACCCGGTTTAGAAAGATGTGGCTGGAACTCCAGCAGGAGTTGATGAAACTCTCATCTGCCAGCCGCCAGGTGTTTGCCGATCGGAGCAGTCACTTCATTCAATTCGATCAACCGGCGCTCGTCATCGACGCCATTCGCCAGATGGTCGCCGCCACACGGCAGACGTCGACCAGGCGTTAGCTCTCGGGTTCTACCGCCTTACGAACGCACGCGCTCATACACCTGATACCGACCGACTTGGAGGATCAGCCGGACTTGTCCCGTCTCAACTAACCGTCGATAGATGCCGGCCCAACGGCCGAACTCCCCCACCACCACATAGTCCGGGTCGGCAATGAGCCCGTCATAAACCAGATTCCGCTCCTCTTTCCACATTTGCGGGATGAAGTCCACATTCAGTTGTGCAGGCGGGTAATGGTACCGGCGGTTGAGCAGAAATAGGAGTTCGCTTTCGTAGGTTTCGATCAGGGCAGTAGCAGGCACACGGCTATGCAGAAAAGCCACGATGTCCTGCAGCGCGCGGCCGTCTTCCCGGCCTCGAAACGCATAACGAGCCTGCACGGCCATCCAGAGTGAGAGCAGGACCAGGAAAATCACCCCGATTTGCTTGAATCGAACCAGGCCCGCCTCCCGGGCTCGCAGACCAAAGGCCGTGATCATACCCCTGGCATCGCACCCCTGACTCCAGTCATAGAGGAGTGCCGCAACAAACGGAGTCGCGACAAACCACATGGGAAAGGCGTACCGCGCGCCGCCGAGAGAGAGCAAAAAGAACCAGCCAAACCAACTGAGAGAAAATGTCAGCAACAGGACGCGGACGGCATCCGTTAACTGATACGAGGTTCGACTTCGCCATTGTGAAAACAAGGTCCACATCGCATAGCCCATTCCACAGATGGTGGGCACACAGAATTGGAGCGTGAAGATCAGGGCATCGATCCTGATGGTCGGCACCAGCACCAGTGCGGAAGCCTGAAGCAAACCCGGCAGCGAGGGATTGGGCAACGTATGGCCTTCCAGCACCACAGACTTCACACCATTCAGCAGGTAATACAACGCCCAGCTACCGGCTGCACTGCCGGCCAGCATCGCCGCCAGCCGCCGCTCGCTCCGAAGGAGAGCGATGAAGCCCGGAACCAGCAATGCGAGGGTCAAGAAAGGACGGATCTGTGCCTTCGTCATCAGGGCGACGCCCCAACAAGCGATGGCCCCTCCCAACCACACCGGATGCCGCTGGAGCAGCAACAAACAGACTGCCCCGGCCAGGAAGAAAAATACCATCGGCATCTCTCCCAAGACTTGTCGGCCGATGATCAACGGATGCATTTGCCAGTTGGCTGGAATGAACAGAAGCAGCGCCAGGGTTCCAAGCGCCACGTCGGAGTTGTAGAGTTTTGCGGTGAGGTAGTAGAGGAGGCCCAGCGCGCCGAAGGCATAGAGCAACTCGACGAGTCTCGCCTGCCACACACCGACACCGAACAGACGAAATCCCGCTGCGATTGATGCCACCACGGGAAAATGTCCGGCGAGAATCGGGGGGGCTGCTTCCCCGTTTAGCAAGCAACCGTAGTGACCGGTTTCAACCCACTGCCGCGCCACGCAAAGGGTCCAGCCTTCGTCCCACCACAGAGGTGGCGTGGTTTCCAACTCAAACAGGCCCATTGCGACCGCAGACAGAATGAGCACTAACCCGATGCCGATTCGTCCGAAGCTCATATGCTGTCCAGGGGGCATGTCACGACTCAGGACACTGCCGGCAGTCGTTCGGGATAGGAAGCTTTTTGTCGGAGATCTTCCGACTGTTGTATTCCGCTCGGGATGAGAAATGGCGCACAGCGATAGAGGGCGACTGTCACCGGTCCATGGCCATGACGCGCCAGCAATGCAGCTCGCAATGCCGGCCATGCATCGAACCATTGTGCGTGGGGAAACACAGTATTGAGATCCCGTTGGTTCAAGCCCGGCGATAGAACCATCATCTGATGCTGCTTCTGACGAATGAGTTTCACCACCGTTTTCAACTTCTCGAACGGACGATCCAGATCGGCCAACCGGAAATGTGCGAGGCGTCTCGCAATCCGGGACCACAAGGGGCTCGCCACCGGAAATAACTCATGCGTCCCCATCCCCAGCGGACAAGCAGCGATCACCACCCGTGACGCTCCCCGCATGGCCTGTTCGATCGGCCACATGCCTCGATCTTGAGCGAATTGCCAACTGGTATCGAAGGGATACATATCCGCCACCACGACATCGACCTGAGGAATGACGGGCACCGCGTACTGTCGTTGCGCCGCGCGGACACCTTCTTCGTGTGCAGTAACCACATCGCCCGCGAACAGGCCGCTGATTTCGCGCCGGTGATTGAGGGTGACATTGGCGATGAAGTCGAGGCCTACCTTTCTGGCCACCGCGACCATGTCCCGCCGCAACTCCGTATGGATTGACCCGCCGCGCTCACGCGAGCCGCGCAGATAGTCATGCATCATCCTGGTCGTGTCCACACCGCAGATCGCCGGGAGCACAATCTTGGCTCCGCCTGAAAATCCGGCGATCGGGTGAGGATAAATACATCCCACACCAATTTTGAGGTCACACTCCATCACCGCACGACTGACCTGCAGCGGTAAACCGCCGGGGGACTTCCCGAGATCCACGAGATCACCCCGGCTGTCGTGTGCGGTCACTCGAATCGCCGGCGACAGGTGTGCCCCCACTTTCTTTGCCATATCCTCCACGGAAGCAGGCGGATGCGTGCCCCCCGCAAGCAGAATCGTAATCTCGCGTTCAGAGATCCCGGCTACGGTCAGCTCTTCAATCAGCAGTGGAAGCAGGTCGGCGGCAGGAGTCGGCCTGGTGAGGTCATCGACGATGATGACACACGTGCTTTTCCCCTTGGCGATCTCGCGGAGGGGTGGAGAACCAATAGGTTGATTCAATTTTTCCCGCATCGCCGTGCTGCTCAATGCCGGAGCATCATGAGGGCCGACTTCCACAATCTTCCACGCAGGCGGGAAACTGATCGCCAATGGTTCATCGCCGAACCAGGCCTTGGTACGCAACTCGACGTCACTCATGCTTCGCGCTCCGATGCGACGCTACCGGACGGCTGAGACCATTTCCCTGATTATTCCCGTGCGGTGTCCACAACCCCCGCCGCATCTCCCATAGAAACCCGGCGGCCTGGCACTTTTCTCCCAGCCAAAACCACCAGAAATGGCGTGCGTTGCGAAACTGTTTCCGGGCAAACGGCCCGAACAGTTTGACCCAGACGGCTTTGAGCCAGCGCGGATCGGTCTTTCGACCGGCCGCTCCCCACAGCAGACTATCCTGAGGCACAATACCGCTCGTATCCCCCTGCATCGCTCGAAACAATAGCGCGATGCCCACACCGCGTTGGAATGAATGCCGCAAATGTTGTGCGCCCGTGGCTCGGCGCAGATGCGTCACAGGATTCGGCACATACACCATTCTGGCCCCGCGTTTCCGCAAACGCCAAATCAGCTCCCAGTCTTCCCCCGCTCCGCCAAAGGCAGGATTGAAGACATACCCGTCGTCCCGTTCACAGTCCATCAGGCAATCCCGTCGAAAGAGAATGTTCCCGCCGTTTCCCACCAACCCGCCCGGGTCGAGCTGTTCGTCCATCGGAAGCGAGTTGCGACGACGAATAGCATCCAAAAGCGGATCGGTTTCTTGAAAGGTGCCGCCGGCCACAGCGGCATCGTGGCGGTCGAGTGCGTTCACCAATCGCTCGAGCCAGTCCGGAGGCGGAATCCCATCATCGTCGGCAAAGGCGATCACGTCGCCCCTGGATCGGGCAATGCCCTCGTTCCTTCCCCAGGCGACCCCCCGACGATCGCGGTCAAGAACGACGATGACTTCATCCGGCGGCCTGGTCTGTTTCGCGAGCGCAGCCTGGCACAACGCGAGGGTCTCCCGTCCCAGCGTGGGAATGACGACGGAGATTGTATGCTGATCAGCCGCCATCTCCGATTCCAGCCTCCTAGTTGGATGCCGCGGCTTTCAGCCGCAACAACAACGGCGCCAACACCCGAAAGACGGTCTCCCCCGCGTGGCGAAACGCACCCGGCAAACTTTGCACCATCAATTCAAGTTCGTTGACCTGCACAATCCCAAGACCGAACACTCCTCCCCAATACAGCAACAGCCCAGCAACAACACCCACCAGGAGGGAAAGCATCGGCGTGGCGACCAGTGAGGATAGGCCCGCCACCACAGCGCCAGTGCCCATCAGAAGCCCCATCAGCGCTGCAACCGGAAGTCCCTCAAAAATGCGCACCTGCCTCCGTCGCAAGACCAGGGCGTATCCGGTCGCGACCAAGGCAAACGAAAGAGAAGTCGCGCCGGCGGCCCCAGCGGCCCCCCATTGGGGAATCAAGATTCCGCATAACCCGACATCGACCAGCACGGTGACAAGCAAGACTTGAATCAGCGACGCGCTGCCTCCGCCCGCTTGAATGACCGGCCACAGCACACGCGCCAGGGCATAACAAAAGGCACCCGGCACCAGTAGACGCAACCCTACTGCTGCTTCCGCAAACTGGGGGCCGAAATACAGGGTCACGATTCGATCACCCAACACAAACACCAGCAATAACAGGGAGGCTGTGCCGAGCATCACATAGCGCGTGAGGCGACTCACCAGCCTGCTCACCTCTTCCACCTGTCCTTCGGCCCAGTACCGGGCCGTCGCTTGCAACATCACCCCTTCGACCGCGATGGGAATGAACCAGACAAACTGCGACCACTGCACCGCCGCTGCGTACAACCCGGCCTGGGCTTCCCCCGCCAGGTGGCGCACCAGAATGATGTCGAGCGAGCACAGGGCCATGTTCAAGACCGAAAAGACCATGGCCGAGAAGCCGAACTGGAGCAAGGCCGGAGTTGCGCGTGGTGCCACACCATCCGCCGAGGTTGGAGGCGTTTCCCCCAGCGCTTTTCCAACTGCTCGCAAGCAGGCGACAGCCACAAAGAGGTCCGCCACTAGAAGTCCGGAGAACACACCGACCACACCCATTCCGCTGGTGGCCGCCAGCACGCCGAACAGGCCGGCCATGAGCACGCCAATAATGCCGGGAACCGCCGCGCGTTCCTCATGGCGGAAGCCGTGCAATACCCCTCGCGCGTAAAACCAGACCTGATCGAACAACAGAACACCAACGATGGCCAGCGCGATGGGAAGCGCTGCCGTTCCCGGTGAAGCCGTGCTCCAGACCAGCCACCCTGCCCCGAACCCGACGAACAACACACCTGTGGCATTGATCAAGGCGCCGGACCGTGCCACTGACCTGCACCAGGACAGGTCTTCCGGCCGCTCCGCAATCCGTCTGGTGATGGTCTGCATCATGCCGACATTGGCAAATTGTGAGGCAAGCAGAAGCACCGCCAGGTAGTAGGCGTATTGCCCGTACCCTTCGATGCCGAGGAAACGCGCAAGCACCGGCAGCACAATGGCCGACGTCGCCAGCTTGGCGACCGACCACCCGCCGACCGAGACGATACCTTTGGAGACCGCTTTTGCCGACATGGATGTTCCCGGCCCTCAGCCGTTCACTCAACAGAACCGCTCACGCCCTCTTAGACAGCGCTCAGGCTGCAAAACGCGCGTACTGTTGTTGATGGGCTGCCAGGGCTTTGGAGGTTTCGTAGGTCTCCCGCACATAGTGATAGGCGGCACGGCCTTTTTCCAGCGGCGCCTCCGCGAGGAGATGACGAAGCGCGGCGGCATAATCATCATCGTGCACTTGTTTTCCAAACCGCGTCGCGAACTGATCGGGATCAACCCGACTGATGATCGGACATCCATAGGCGGCCGCTTCCAAAAAGGTCAATGGAAGGCCTTCGCGTACCGCCGTGCTGACAAACACCCACGTATCCGACAGAATTTGATGCATGCGCTCCGGTTCGCGGAAACGGTTGATGAGACCCGGCATTTCGAGATTCGGCACGTCTCGAAACTTCTGCCGCAGTTGGGCGTCAAAACCGGATTCGGCCGAAGCACTCCCTTGCCCGACGGCCACAAACCGATAGTCGGGAAACTGCGCCGCCAATTCCAGAAACAACCAGGGACGTTTGCGCTTGTCCCATCGAGCCACAAAGGTAATCGTCGGGCACCCGCTCTTCTGCGGCAGTGCTGCCGGCACATCGATGAGGTTGGGCAGCATCGTGGGCAAGGTAGAGAGCCCGTACAAACGTTTGACCTTATCTTTCAAAAAATGGGCAGGGCAATAGACCGCATCGGCCCGTCGCACGGCCCGTCGCACCAACAAGCCGGACTCGGTGAGATAGTTCAACGGCGTCAGGAGGCGGCGCATCGGGGTGGCGTAGAGAAACTCGACCCACCAGTCGCTCAGCTCTCGTGGATCGCGACTGGTCACCAGATGCGCCCGGCGCGGGTGAATCCGCTGCGCCAGATAGGTCAATACAGTCGGATCCTGCGAATGAAAAATGTCCGCTGCGGATTCTCGAATCAGCCGGCAGGCATCCACGACATTTCGCGGCGAAAAACTTCGGATGTCCACCCCGCCGATGACTTCACTTGGCTTCTGGCCCTGACGCCCGGGCACGATCACGCTGACGCGATGACCGGAGAGAACCAGACTTTCGGCGAGCTTGCGCGACATGCTGCCGAAGCCGCCGTAAATTCCCCAATCAAAATACTGACTGGTCAGGATGCAGATATGGGGTTGCTTCTTCATACCCGTGGTTCCCGATTCAAATCGCTAGCGATTTCACCTGAGCTCCGACCACCCGCCCGTTGGCTTTCGATCGAGGGCACCATCACCCGTTCACACAACTCCAGGTACCGTGTCGCAAGCGCGGGCCACCCGAACTCCAACGCGCGTCTGCGGCTCTCTTTGCCCATGCGCAGACGAAGATCGCCGGCCTTCAGCAGCGTTCGCAATGCCGCGGTCAACGCCGGCACATCCGCCCAGGAAACAATCTCGCCGTTTTCTCCCCCTGTGACCAATTCAGCGGTTCCGCCCGTATCGGTCACGATGACCGGCAGACCGGACGCCATCGCTTCCAACAGGGCAATCGACATCCCCTCATGCTGAGAGGGCAAGACAAACACATCAGCGTGGTGATAGACCGGCGGCATCTGTTCGCGCGGCACAAAGCCCTGAAACGTCACGGCATCCGTCACGTTCAAATCTCTCGCCAACGCCCGCAACTGGGGCTCGGCATCCCCGGTACCGACAAAGATCAGCGCCATTGGCTCGGGACTAGACGCCCGCAGCTGTGCAAAGGCCTGCAACAGATGGTGCTGCCCCTTGCGCTCGATCAAACGCGCGACACAGACAATGGTGAAGGGTCTGGTTGCCCCCTCAGCGGCGGGAGCAAATGACGTCGTATCGACCCCGTTGGGAATCGTGACGAGTGCCAAATCCGGCATCGTCCGATGCGCGAGCGCGACCTGTTCCGCGCTGATCGCCGTTACGGCGCCGGCACGGCGCCAGATCCTGGCAATCAACGGCGTCAACACCGGATAGAGATAGTTGTACCGCGCCTCGAACCCCGGCACATCCGGTCCTTGCAGCGACAGAACATAAGGCAGTCCGTGAGTCAGGCTGAGCAGATAACTGATCGCGCCGGCCGGCACGCCGGCAAAAGCGAAACTCGCATCATAGCGATGTTCTGTCGCCAATCGCCGGGCCAGCCACAACCCGCGCCAGCTGTACCGCAGGAGTTCACGATTAGTGGCATGGTGGATGTTGTGGTTATCGACCGGCACTTTGTAGATGGTGATTCGGTCGGCGAACTGCTCGGTTTCATATCGCGCCCTGGTCCGTGAGGAGGTCACCAGATCCACCGTCACGTCCGGCCGTCGGGCCATCTCTTCCAGCAGATGAAAGTTGACGACGCCGGTGCCGCCCCCGAGAGGCGGAAACTCGTTATCGAACATGAGGAGGCGAATGGCGGCTATCTCCTCGTCACACGGCGGGCTACGTAGAGAGGGCGCCGTTTAACCTCGTCGGAGATCCGCCCGATGTACTCCCCGATGACACCGATGGTCATCAGTTGAATTCCGGCGAGGAAGAAGATCGAGACCACCAGCGTGGTAAAACCGGCAACCCCTATCCCGAAGGTGATTTTCTTGATGAGATAAAACAGCGCGACCAGGAACGACAGCAGGGAGACCGTGAATCCCAACACCGTAATGATGCGCAACGGCATATGGCTGAATGAGACCAGCCCGTCGAGCGCAAGATAGAGTAGCTTTCTGAACGTATACTTGGGGCTTCCGGCATGCCGCGCCTGGCGTTCATAGGGCACCCCGATCTGCTTGAATCCCACCCAGCTGCGGATCCCTCGAACAAAACGATTACGCTCCGGCATGCGCACCAGGAGGTCCACTACTCGCCGGTCCATGACACAAAAATCTCCGGCATCCAACGGGATATCGATATTGGCCACCCGTTGCAGCAGGCGATAGAACCCGGCATAGGCCAATCGCTTCCCCCACCACTCTTTACGCTCGGTCCGGATAGCATAGACGACCTCCCAACCCTCCCGCCACTTGGCCAGAAAGGTGTGCAACACCTCGGGGGGGTCCTGCAGGTCGGCGTCCATAATACAGACGACGCGCCCGCGACTATGTTCCAGACCAGCGCTGATGGCGACCTGGTGGCCGAAGTTTCTAGCAAACTCCACGACCACGATGCGCCGATCCTCCGCCTCCAGGCGCCGCAAGATGTCGGGGCTCTGGTCGGCACTGCCGTCATCGACAAAGACGATCTCGTAATCCAACCCCTGTTCGGTAAAGGTCTTGGTAATGCGGGCATGCAACGTGTGCAGATTCTCTTCTTCGTTGAAAACCGGAATGACGATCGACAACATCGGTGGAGGCAGGGACTCGGCCCGTGGCGCCAGGATGGCGGCGACCAGCGCCGGCTGTTGGCGATGGCCTTCCGCGCCCGACGTCAGTTCCATGGCCGTGGAGAGCGCCCGACAGAACTCCAATGCCGCCTGCGGATCGTCCACCGGTGGCATCAATTGTTCTGGGTGCAGCTCAGTCTTCACGCGCTGAACGAGTTCTTTCTTAATCGACTCCCCACGGGGAACATGATTATCTGATTGTTGCATTGCGTAAACGTGGTCCTTCCGACCCATGGCCGATCCTGGGCGGCCTCAAACTTCGTCTCCGCCCGGCGCTGAAGCTCCCTGCCTACTAGTGTAGCGGAGAGTGCCTGATTCAGCCACTTTTCCTAAGGAACTTGCTTGAGGCGTGGGAAAGATTGATTCGGAGGTATTTCAACATGCCACAATTCATCCGATTCTAGGAAGAGGAGGTTGAATTTGCGCTCGCTGGAGGAGGTCTACTCGGCGGGCAGAGAACGATCGCCCCCTCTTGCCATGATGGCAAGGCACCCAAGTCCCAGCGCAATCCAAACGAATTCCCGAAAGCGCCGCAACAGGGCAAAGGTGATTCCGGTTACATCTCCATACCCGAATGCCGTCAGCAGCAAGAGATTGCCGGCGTCCTGCGCACCCAAGCTCCCCGGGATGAAGAAGGTACCCCCTTTGATCAGCACCGCGAGGGCTCCGATCGCCAGGGCCGACAACACTGTGATCGGTTGGCCCAGACAGAGGATCATGACGAAGACTTCCAGCGCTTCCGCGAGCCACCCCAGGAGAAACAGCCCGGTCGACAGGAGAAAGGCCGAGCGCTGCGTCGCATAAAATCCGGCGATGGTGCGATCCAAGTCGAGCAGTTGTTGCTCGCGCGACTCCAGATATTGAATGCGCAAGCCGAGCCGCCGTAGCACCTTCAGAATCCACCCGAACATGCCCTGACGTTGCACCACCACGAACGCTCCGACCCCGAATCCCAGCAGCCCCACAGACACAAGGCCCGCCATGGCGGTTTGTCCGGCCGATCCTCCCGAGCCCAACAGCCAGAACGCCAGCCCGATGCCGGACAGGATGAACAGAATCTGTGCAATGGTCATCGTGGTCTTGGCCGTCACCACTGAAGCCAGCCCTTCCACGATCGGCACGCCCTGTCGTTTAAGCAGGAATGCCTTGAGCGGCTCTCCCCCCACGTAGGCCGGGGTCGTCATGTTCACGACCTCTCCGGCGGTGCGAATCGCCAGCACGCGCCAGAAGGGCACGTTCGTCGCCCACGCGCCGAGCGTGACCAGCCATCCATAGGCTTCCAGAATGTACATGAGCAGGGAGGGGAGGAGAATCACCAGCATGGCGGCGGGACCGAGTTGCGAGACCGCCTCGTAGATCCGTCCAATGCCGATATGCCAGACCAGTGCCGAGAGTGTCAGCCCTCCGAGGACAAGGAGGGCCGCTTTAAGCACGGGCCCGTGCCGAGGGTCGGATCACCCACACCATCATCAACCAGAAGACGGTGGAGCCGAGTGCGGCCATCCACAGAAACCAGTCCAGCTTGCCCAACAACGCAAACAGGAAAACCACCACGGAGAAATCACGACTTGCGACATTCTTGAGAATGAAGTCCGACCAGGCGGCCTGCTTTGGCGTATTCCAGCCGCGAGTCGCGCCGATTTTCTGCGCTTTCGTGACCAGCCAGAATGCCATGGCATTGCCGAAGATCGCCGCACCGCCAAGGGCCAATGGAATCCAGGCCTCTGCGGTACCCGCCTGCCGGACGTACGAGCCGCAGGCAATCCCGGCAAAGATGGCGATATGCACGACGTTGTCCATGGCGATATCGAGCCAGGCGCCGAACGGGGATTCGGTAAACGTGAGACGCGCCACCTCGCCATCGCAACAATCGATGATGGCCGCCAGCTGAAACAACAAGGCGGCCATGATGCCGGCTGTGTAACTGCCCAGGCCGAACCCGACCGCAGAAAGGAGCCCGACAGCCGTCGCAACCATCGTGATGGTGTTGGGCGAGCACTTCAATCGTAGAAAGAGTCTCGTCAAGAGGCGTGAGAACGTCCGGTTGAAATACCGATCGACAAAGCCTTCGGCCTCGCCTTTCAGCGAACGGAATAACGTCCGCTCCGCCTGGCCGACGCTCGCCTGATCCCAGACTTCGCGATACCAGAGACCGGCATGAGAGGCGGCTGCAACGACCCGCACGCGCCCTTCAATGGCCGCCCGTTCCAGCCAACGGCGCATGGGGGTCATCCCTGAAGGCTCCGCGACAACGGTGGCGGCATCCGCCGCCGCTCCGTTCGGCGGGTTCAAGATACTGGCCGGCAACACCACTAGATCAGCCGCCACCTGATGGCCTTCCTGGCTGGGCTTGTTGTGGAAGGAGATCAGACGACCTTCATGAAACGCGACGACCGGATTCCGACGGCCCGCCAGAGGCTCGACCGGACCGGCCTCACGGGTGACAACCAGCGCCTCGCCGTCGCGCACCGTCTGCCGCAGGTGTTCGATCAAGCCTTTGGAGAATACCGCCTGGGCGCCGGCAATGAGACAGAAGCCTCGAACCTCGGCGGCCAGGGATTCCCAGGTGCGCGGATCATCGAGCGGAAACTCCCGTACCGGCATCCATCGCACCGGAATTGTGACGCGTGCGCCTCGTGCCAATGCCTGCTTGAGCAACTCTTCATCGGGGCCGGCCAGCACAATTAACTGACGAATGCCGCCGCGCTGCAAGGTGAGCACGGTGCGCTGAAAGAGACTCAACCCTCCGATGTGGGTCAAAGGACTGATGTCCGTGAGACTCCGGCCTGGACGATCGCCAAAAAGACCCGCGCCCGGCAATAGAATAGCCGTGCTCAATCCCTGCAGTTCAGCGCCGTGTTGCAGTGTGCTTTCACTCATGGTCGGCTACGTCGTTCGTATCTTATCGCTGGTGAAGAAACTCTATCCGTTTGGCGTCAGAGCACTACAGTCGAGGCAACACTTCCCGCTCCGCCTTGGTCACATCTTCGGGGAAATCGATTTCCGTCCAGGGCAGCCCGCCGATTTTCTCGTGCCCGACTTTCACGTCACGGAAATACTGCAACAATCCGTCTTCGTATTCCATGTCCCATCGGTCCTGGTCGATGTACCCCTTGAGCGAGCCGATCACATGTTGAGTATCCGCCCGGCGCACTCGGAGGAACCCGACCCCTTCGCCGGCGAGATCATACCGATCAGGCACCTTCTTACTCAAGGCGACCACACGATCGCCCTGCACCACGACCATGCATTCCTCACCGGTCTGCTTCACCGTGTCGTCCATCAGCAGGCAGTTTTCATAGGGGGAGGCTACCAGCCGACGCAAAATTTCACGATGGAACAAGACGTCCGCATCCATGATCACCACGTCGTCGGACAAAGCCGTCCGCGCGATCCACAAAGATGAAATGCTACCCCGGTGAAACTCTTCGTTCACCAGGTAGGAAATGTCCACGCCATGGCAATGCGACCCGACGGCAGCCCTGATCATCTCCTGCTTGTACCCGACCACGATCGTGGCCTGCCTGATTTTGACCGAGGCCAGGGATTCGAGATAGCGGGAGAGCAATGTCTGCCCTCCGATCTCGATCAGGCACTTCGGCTTATGCTGCGTGACCGGCCAGAGGCGTTTCCCGACCCCTGCGGCGAGGATGATTGCTTTCATGCGCGCGCGGCTGCTCCTGCCACCACCTCCTCGAAGGCCCCCAGAAATCCCTGGATCTGCGCTTCGGTGAGAGCACCCATATTGGCGACACGGAATATTTTCGACTCCAATTGTCCCTGTCCGGCGTAGATGACATAGCCGCGGGCCTTCAGCTGATCATGCAGGGTGGCGTAACTCACACCAGACGGCAAATGAAACGCCGTGATCGTATTCGATTGCGACTCCGCAGGGAGGAATGCCTGCACGCCCAATTGCGCCATTCGCTCCCGGATTCGACCCGCCATGCGTTTATAGCGCTGAAACCGGTTCGCGACCCCCTCTTCCAGCAACTCGTTCAAGGCCTCTTCAAATGCATAGTACACTTGAACGGCCGGGGTAAAGGGTACGATCCCCCGTCCCTGATCATCCACATAGTTGGTCAGCGTGAGGTACCACGACCGTTTGGGATAGGTGCGCATCCGCTCCAGGAACCCCTTGCGAAGCAACACGAACGACACGCCGGGGAAGCCCTGAATACATTTCCCGGCCGTCCCCGCCACCATATAGATGTGCGACCCGGCAATGTCGATCGGTTCCCCGCCCAAGCCGCTGACGGAATCGAGCACAAACACACGGTTCAGGCTGTCGGCGACTTCCGCGAGTTCCTTCACCGGATTGATCAACCCGGTGGTGGTCTCATGGTGCACCATGGACACCGCGTGTACCTCGGGGTGCTGGCGCAGGGCCAACCGCAGTCGCTCAGGGTCGGGCTTGACGTGCCACTCCGACTTGAGTTCCGAGACGCCGAGCCGATGCAGCCCGATCATATTCGAGAGCCGCTCGCCATACACTCCGTTGTTGAGCACCAGCATGCGTTTGCCCAATGGCAGGCATGACATGACGGCCGCTTCCACCGCGGCGGTGCCGGAACCGGTCAACACCACGGCCACATAATCGGACTCCGCGCCCGGCACAAAGGCTGTCAGGAGTTTCTGCTGAATGCGGATCAGCATCTCGGAGAACTCGGATTCGCGATGGCAGATATCCGGGCGCAACAAGGCCTGCCGCACCCGCTCGCTCACATTCACCGGACCTGGATTGAGAAGTATCATGTTCATGCCTCAGGCTGTGGATCGGGACTGAGCGGAGCGGCCCCACACATCGCACTCAGCAGACAGGTGCTATTCGATCGCTTTCATGAAACGAGCGGTCAATTCCGGCGGTTCCAACGACACCCGCCCGGCATCCTCGACAAACTCGTTGACCTTGACCAGCAACATGCTCGGCCCGTCGTTCTTCAACATGTCTTTAAATTCATAGACGAGATCGTCGCGGTCCAGCACGCGTTCAACCGCAACATACCCGGCGGCCCTGGCCACCTTTTCCAACTGGACGACGTTCGAGATCGTCGGCTGATTGCCCGTCGAACCATACACTTCATTATCGAACACGACATGAACGAAATTCTTCGGCCGCAAGGCGCCGATTGTGGCCAACGTGCCCATTCCCATCAGGACATTGCCGTCACCGTCGAAAACGATCACTTTCTTGGCGGGTTTGGCCAATGCCACCCCCAGCCCGATCGCCGCGGCGTTCCCCATGGATCCGATCATGTAAAAATGCGTCGGACGATCGGCAATCTTCTGAGCCTCGCGCGAGGGAAATCCGTTGCACACAATCACCGGCTGGTCCGTCAATAATTCGAGGAGCGCGGCCATCGCCTGCGCGCGGCTCTGCATGGTGCCCTGTTCCGGCCTCATGGATGCAACCCCTTGATGATGCCCTTCTTGATCAGGAGAGCCACCGGTATCCGCTGCTTCATAAAGGTCTGCCCTACCCACCGGAGGTCATCCGCCATCGTCTGTTCCGACAAAGTCCGGTGTGGAATTTTCATGGTATCGAGTAACTGCGGCATCGTCTCGCCCATGACCAGGTGTTCCGGCGCATCCTTGCCCTCGAAACCGCGCCAGGACACCAGCAGGACGCAGGGCTGCCGGTAAATCATATTCAACGAAATCAGCGTATTCAGCGACGTGCCGAGCCCGGAATTCTGCATGAGCACGGCGGGAATTTTTCCGGCCATGAACGCGCCGGCCGCCATGGCCACTGCCTCATCTTCACGTACAGCAGGGGTATAGAGCTTGCGGGTCAACAACTCTTCGATGATTCCGCCCAGGAGCGAATCGGGCACACCCGTGAAAAAATTCACGCCCAGATTTTCAAGCGCCTGCACGAACACATCACTGTCGACCATGAACCATGCTCCTGTTGCCTGACCGGCCCGAACACAAGAGGCGCATTATAGCCAAGGGGTCCTCCATTCACAAGAACGCCGACCAAGAGTTGCCGCCGCCCGAACGACCATGGTAGCGTGCCGAACGGGACCCTATGAAAACCATGCGCTACGCATTTTCGATATGGTCGCCTTTCCGCATTCTGCGCTGCGTCGCGCTGTGGGGCGCGCTACTGCTCCTCACCGCCGGGCCGGCCTCCGCCATCACCATGGCCAATGATCCCCACGGGTATGACACGCTCCCCTGGGGCGTGCCCCTGACCGGCATCCCGGACCTCTCTGTCTCCCGCGAGAACACCCATACCACCGACTATGAATTCCGCGATCGCCCGCCGGTGTATGCCGATATCCCGGTCGAAAGCGTGCACCTTTCCACCGTGGATGCCCAGTTTGCGCGAGTCACCATTCGCTATCGCGGGGCCCAGGCTCACAAAGCGGTGCTGCACTATCTTGAGCAAACCTATGGAGCGATTGAGCGGCTTCCCGGACAAATGATGCGGGGGCTGAACCAGCAGTACACCTGGCGGGGGACGGAGACCGAAATCACCCTCACCTATGAGGCAAACCGGGATCGAGGCTTTGTCTTTATCGAAAGCCGCAACCTGGCACCACGATTCCAGGATCGGATGTCCGACACGGCGGAATAACTGTTTATGGACGTACAACACTCTCCGAACCAGAGCCGCTTACTGATCGTCTTTGCGATCATCGTGGTCCTGCTGCTGCCGGTCGTCCCGGCGCTGGCCGTCCCGATGGAAAACGATCCGAACGGCTTCGAAGGCATTCCCTGGGGAGCGGCCTTTACTGAGTCGGACCAGTTCGTCAAAGTCGAGGACGCGGGCCGGGTGCAGACCTTTGAGCTGACCTCGACGCCGCGAACGTTAGGACCGGCGACGGTCGAGTCCATGAAGTTCAACACCATCGACGGCAAATTCGCCCGTGTCATGGTGCGGTATACCGGCAAGGAGACGCACGACCGTCTGTTGCACTATCTGCAGCAGCAGTTCGGTCCCATCGATCAGACTCCCGGCCAAATAGCCGGCGGCGCGGTGAGGTTTTTCAACTGGCAGGGCCCCGACAGCGCAATCATCCTGCGCTACGATCTCCGGACCAGCCAGGGCGTAATTTTCTTCGAAAGCGAAGCCTTCCGCGTCAAGTTGAACGAAGGCAATTCGCCTTCAACTCCGTAACGGAGTTCGATCAAGCCCCTGCCTCCAGTACCGCGAGTGCGCGAGGCTGGAATTCGCGCGATCCTTGTCTTGTTTCATTCCTGCGTGGTAGCCTGACGGTGAGTAATCACTCACCGAACGGCCGACTACGTGAAAGCAACGAGCCTCATTTCCCGCCATGCCAGTCAGGATCGTCAGGCCAGCCTGATTTCCTCGGCCGCGAGCCTGTTCGCCGCCAAGGGTTTCAAAGGCACCACCACCAAGGAAATCGCCAAGGCCGCCGGCGTGAGCGAAGCCCTGGTATTCAAGTACTTTCCGACCAAACGGGCGCTATACACCGCGATCCTGGCGGAAAAGGCTCCGCTCAGCGAACTATTGAGCGCCGTCGAGGAATTCGCACGCAAACGCGACGACCACCGGGTTTTCACGCTCATTGCCAGCTACCGAATCCGTCCGGGGGCCGATCCCACGATGTTACGCCTGCTGCTCTTCAGCGCACTGGAGGGTCATGAGCTGGCGGATATGTTCTTCGGCAAGCAACACCGAGTGTTCTACGACTATTTAGCCGGTTACATACAGACCAGGATTGAGGAAGGCGCGTTCCGCGCCATCGACCCGCTCCTGGCGGCGCGCGCCTTCATCGGCATGGTGGTGCACCACCGGTTGTTACACGAAATCTTCGACGTGCCGTTGCACTGCCCGCACAAGGAGATCGTGTCCACCTATGTGGACCTGTTCCTAAGAGGCCTGCAACCGCCGTCCACAGAGAAGAAGCGAGGCCTGTCGCGTGTCCGCTAACGCCATCAAACGGCATCCGATCGTCACCCTGGGCATCATTCTCTTTGTCGCCGTGGTGGCCCTGGTCGTGTTCCGTCTGAGCAGCGGAGCCAAGACCGACCCGCGCAAGAACCGCATCCTCACGGTGGGCACAATGACGCCCATCAAGCAGGATCTCGACGTGCGATTGACCTACACCGCCGATTTGATCCCGAACCAGCTCGTCAATATCTTCTCCCGCGTGGACGGCTACATCGCCAAAATCTATGTGGACAAGGGCGACCTGGTGAAGGCCAATCAGTTATTGGTCGAAATCGACCATACCGATTACATCCATGCAGTCAATCAGGCCAAGGCCAATCTCTTGTCGGCGAAAGCGAAGGTCGTCCAACAGGATGCCGGCGTGCGCAATGCCACACTGACGCTCGACCGCATGCAGGCGCTGATCAAGGACCAGTTCGTCTCCCAGCAAGACCTGGACACGGCCTTGGTAAACCGCGATGCAGCCGTGGCCTTGCAAGATTCCTTACGCGCCCAAGTCCAGCAGATGACCGTCGCCTTGGCTCAAGCCGAAACCAACCTGGCCTACTCCTATATCCGTGCGCCATTTGCCGGCTACATCGCGGAACGTAACCTCGACCCCGGCGCCTATGTGAGCGGCACGACCACCAGCACCTCCACGGTGTCACGCGGCATCCTCAGTGTGCATGACGTGGAGACCGTCCGCACCCTGATTGAGGTCGTGGAGAAGGATGTACCCCTGGTGAAAGTCGGCCAGCGCGCCGATGTGCGCGCCGAAGCCTATCCGAACGAGGTGTTCGAAGGCACGGTGACCCGTATCGTGCAGGCCTTAAATCGCGCGACCCGGACCATGACCGTGGAGGTTGATCTGCCGAACAAGGACCATCGCCTCAAAGGCGGCATGTTCGCCCGTGTCGAGGTTCTGGTCGGAAAACATCCCCAGGCGATTCAAATTCCCCTGGATGCCGTGAGCCGACTCGAAGAGTCCCAGTATGTCTATGTCGTGAAAGACGGGAAGGCCCACCAGGTTCCGGTTGAACTCGGAGCCCGCGCCGAAAATCGCGTCGAAGTCGTGAAGGGCCTCAGCGGAGACGAACAGTTGATCGTGTCCGGCAAGGACCTGGTCAGCGAAGGTGCGCCGGTCCAAATCCAACCGCTGGGCGGCGTGAAACGTGAGTCGTAGTAGCGACTCAGTACCGAGGCTTCCTGCATTGACGGTGGCGTCTCTTCGTTTCACCTCTAACGGTCCGCGTCTCACGTTCCCATTATGTGGCTGACACTCCTCGCGCTCCGTAACCGCATCGGCATCCTGATGCTGTCCCTGGCCATGGTGATCCTGGGGGCCACCTCGCTGGAGCGGCTCCCGGTCGATCTTTTCCCCAACATCCAGGTCCCGGTCGCATTCGTCGGCGTCATCTATAAAGGCGCGCCACCGCTCGACATCGAACAGAGCGTCGTGTACCCCATCGAAAAGGCCGTCAGCTCCGCCTCCAACGTCGAACATGTGGAATCCTTCGCCAAGCAAGGCATCGGCGCGGTCCAGATCTGGTTCAACTGGGGCGCGGACATCAACGTGGGCCAGATGGAGGTGATGCAGCGTATCACCCAGATCCTGAACAGCCTGCCGCCCGGCATTCTGCAGCCGTTCATCGTCAAGTTCGACGTCTCCAACATCCCGGTCGCGTTCGTCACCGCCTCCGGCGGCGATCTGGACGAACGCGCCCTCTACGACCTGGCCTACAACACCATCGCGCCCCAAATCGAACAGATCGCCAACGTGGCCGCCGCCACGGTGGAAGGCGGAAAGATCCGGCAGATCAACATCAACCTGGACCCGGCACTGCTCCAGGCGCGCGGCCTCTCGATTCTGGATGTGGTCAAAGCGGTGAAGGCTTCCAACCTGATCCTGCCGTCGGGCGACATCAAAGCCGGCAACCTCGACTACAACGTGTTCACCAATACCCAGTTCAAGACGGTAGAGCCCATCAATGACGTCGTCGTCAAAATCGACGCGCGGGGCAATCCCGTCCGCGTGAGGGATGTCGGCGTCCTGAGCGACTCGTCGGACATTCAAACCAACGTCGTCCGCACGGACGGCAAACGCTCAGTCTATCTCCGGGTCAACAAGCAGCCGATCGCCAATACGGTGGAAGTCGTCGATGCCTTGCGCAAAGCGATCCCGAAGATGATCGGCATCCCGCCCGGTGTGCAATTGGGTATTTCGTTCGACCAGTCGGTCTATATTCGCCAGTCGATCAAGAATCTCATCGAGCAGGCGCTCCACGGTTCATTACTGGCAGCAGCGGTCATTCTCCTGTTCCTGCGAAATCTGACCAGCACGCTGATTATCTCCGTCGCCATCCCGCTCTCGATCCTGGTGACCTTCATCGTGCTCTACTTCACCAACCAGACGCTGAACGTCTTCACCATGGGCGGTTTGGCCTTGGGAATCGGTCGCCTGGTGGACGACTCGATCGTCGAACTGGAAAATATCCAGCGTCACCTAAATGTGGACCGGAACCGGTGGGACGCCATCGTGAACGCGGCTCGCGAAGTCGCCATGCCGATCTTCGCCTCCACCGTCACGACCGTCGTCGTCTTCCTGCCGATGTTTTTCATCGTCGGCATCGCGCGGCTGCTGCTGATTCCGCTGACCCTCACAATCGCCATTGCGCTGTTCACCTCGTTCTTCGTCTCCCGCACGGTGACCCCGGCGCTCTGCTATCGCTTTTTGAAATCCGAACAGGAGGCGCACCGTTCGCTACCACGCTGGTTCGTGCGCATCATGCAGTGGAGCCAGCGACGGTACGAGGCCCTTGATGAAGGATATGAGCGAAGTCTGCGTTGGGTACTGGCGCATCGCCGCACGTTGCTCGTCGCCGTGGTGTTAATTTTTGTCAGTTCACTCGCATTGCTGCCCTTCATCGGGACCGAATTTCTTCCGGTGTCGGATGAAAGCCAGTTCCGCATCGTCCTGCGGGCCCCGGTCGGCCAACGGGTGGAGAAAACCGTCGATCAGGTCGCCGAGGTCGAACGGGTGCTGCGGGAGAAGATTCCGCCGGACGAACTGGAAGCGATCGCCTCCAGTACCGGCGTACTCGCGCAGGGCCGCTCGTCTCTGTTCAACCCTAACACCGGGCCGCACACCTCGGTCATTTCGGTCTATCTGGCGTCGCCCGACAAACGCCGGCGCAATCAGGTTGAAATCATGAATGCCGTCCGGCCGTCGATCGTCAAACTCTTTCCCGGCGTGGCGATGTTTTTCGATCCGGGTGGCCTGGTCAAACGCGTCACGAGCTTCGGCTCACAGAAGTCGATCGACGTGGAGATTTACGGCTACGATTTTGAGAAGGCCCGCGGCGTCATCCAACAGGCGCAGGAGCTCATGCACAAGATCCCCGGCATGGCCGACATCGAAGTCAGCCGAGAAGAGAATTATCCCGAGGTCAACGTGGTGGTGGATCGGGAAAAGGCCGCGCTCCTGGGAATCAACGAGACGGATGTCGCCAATGCCGTGCTGTTTTCCTTGAACGGCAACGGCCAGACCGACCCCATCATCTATACCGACCCGCAGAACGGGAACGAATACTACATCAGCGCCTGGCTCGCCGAAGAGCATCGCAAGGATCTGACGGCCATTGAGCATGTGCTCCTGACCACCAAGAACGGCGAGCCGGTACTCCTGAAAAACCTGGCCACCCTCAAGCTGAACGCCGGGCCCGTGAAGATCGAGCGCAAGTACTTCCAGCGCGTCGTCCATATCACCGCCAACCCCGTCGGCCGCGACCTCGGGGCGATTGCCCAGGACCTGGAGACGGCATTCGCGCAGATGCAGTTGCCGACAGGATTTAGCATCCGGCTGGCCGGCCAAATTCAACAACAGCGCGAGACGTTCGAAGGCCTCATGTATGCCAGCGCCCTGGCATTGATCCTGGTCTACATGGTGATGGCCGCCCAATTTAAGTCGCTCATCGACCCCTTCATCATCATGTTTTCGGTGCCGATGGGCATCCCCGGCGTGATCGTGATCCTGTACCTGACCAACACCACCATCTCCACCTCGTCTCTGATGGGCATCATCATGATGCTAGGTATCGTCGTCTCGAACGGTGTCCTGCTGGTGGACTACACCAACGTGCTGCGGCGCCGTGGTCTGGACCTTTCCACCGCAGTGGTCACCGCTTCCCGCACCAGACTGCGGCCAATCTTAATGACCTCACTCGCAACCGTGGTCGGACTGATTCCCATGGCGCTCGGTTTGGGGACCGGCAGCGAAACCAACGCACCGCTCGCTCGAGCAGTCGTGGGCGGCCTCACCGTCTCGACGATCCTGACCCTCTTCCTGGTGCCAACCGTCTATACGATGCTGGAAGAGCGGTTCCCCCGGCGGGCGGATCAACTGGGTGAGACACCGGTAGAGAGCGAACTAACCGAACAACAGGCTTAGCAGGATCCTGACACACTAGAGGCAAAGAGCCACATCAATCTCGAAAGAGATGGCCTGATGTCCTAGGCTTTGCAGGCTGTTCAGAAAGGCTGTCCGGCAAGGCCGCAGGGTACGTTGCAGGGAGGCGTGCGACCGAGAACGAAGCAGATGCCGGCAGCTCGTTTGCCGCAGCAGAATGCTATGACTCGGAGAGACTCTTAGGGTCGGAGACTGGGGAAGAGGGAAGCCAGCTGCAGCGCCAGCCCCATATCGCCGCTGATGCGGAGCCGACCGGTCATGGCGATCATGGTGCCGCTGACCTGGCCGTTCAACACTCGCAGACAATCTTCCCCCGACATCGCCAGGGTCACATTCGGATCGGGGTGGGTACCCTCGGACACCTGGCAGGCCCCGTCCTTGATCTGGAGTTGATACTGCCCGCCGTCGGTCCCGTTCAAATCGAACTGGTAGACCACATCCAGCCCTTCGGCCGCTTCAGGGTCCAGCTTGCCTGCGAGGGTGGAAAAAAACGAGCGGACAGTTTTGGCTGGTGGCTGCTTCATGGCATGGTGCCCCGGCAGAGTACAACACTCTGCCGGGGCGGAGATCCAGGAGATGGGTCTAGTACCGCAACATGGCTCGGTGACTCGAACGACGGGCGCCGAAGAAGGCCTTGGAAAACTCTTCGACGACGGCCGGCTCGTACCCCTTGCAACTGAAGATGTCGAGATAGGCGCTGTTGGTGTCATTGGCGAAGTGCCCGCTGATCAAGGACGTCTCGATCAACTGCACCATGCTGTAGCCGGCGACCCGGCCTTCTCCGAAATTGACGATCTGGCAGGCGCCATATCGCTTCATTTCGATCAGCTCGCAGAGCTGCACAACGTAGGCTTCGATTTGTTTGGCATCGCGAATGCGTTCGGGAATGCAGTCGTGGAGGTCAACGGAGGTGCAAATACCCCAGGCTTTGCCGGGTCCGACGGAGTCCGGATGGACTGCGGAGTCAGCAACCCTGGCGGAAGATGATGAGATGTCGTCTGAAGTGGCACCCTCGGCGTTGTGCATATGCGATACGACCTTTCTGTTGGGAGTGGTGGGAGTGGGAATACATATTTGCAATATACTGAACGTTTGAAACCCTGTAAATATTTATCTCCGAAATTTCTCCACGTTCGCGCACATTGACAAACTCTCGACCCCTTAGCGAGAATGCCGACCATGGCTGACACATTCACATCGCAATCCAAGACCTCTCCTACGACCACTGACTTGCCCGACCGGCTCTGCACCTGGTGCAAGGTGGCCATGACCAAACGTCTGGTCGCCGGCGGCCAGTTCGTTCACTACACCTGCCCCAAGTGCGTCTTTCAACATACGACCAAGCGGGCGGCCCAGGCGCAATAGCTCTTTCTGCGCGCGGCGAGACCGATTCAGGCGACCTTTTTATTGACCCGCCAGCCGGTCGATCAAAGAGGTCGTCCAGCAAGGCCGCAAGGAGCTTGACGACTGAGGCGTACCCTCTGGGTACGTCGCAGGGAGGCATGCGACAGAGAACGCCGCTGGCGCCCTCTTTGATCGGCCGTCACTCGTCGTAGTACTTTTCACGATACACCGGGCACAACCCCTTGGCATTGATCAGCGCCGTCACATCCTTGATCATCGTACTTCCCCCGCACAGATAGACCGCAAGATTGCCAACAGTGGATACCCGCTCCTCGATCAGCGCGGTCACACGCCCGGTCGCCCCCTGCCAACCCGGTTCGGGGCGGGAGAGTGTCGTCACCACGGTCAGATTCGAATGTGTCGCGGCCAGCGCCGCCCATTCATCCTGCCAATACAGATCCCGCTGGCTGCGTAGCCCCCAAAACAGGGTGACCGGCCGGTTTGGCTCTCGCTGCAATTGCGCCAGGAGCATGCTCCGGATCGGCGCGATGCCGGTTCCCGTCGCCACAAACAACAGCTCCCTGGCCCCATCGTCCCGGAGGTAAAACGCGCCCGCCGGGCCCTTGAACGAGGTACGCGATCCTTCCCGTAAACTGAAGAGATACTCCGAACCGGGACCGCCCTGGACGAGATTGAAAACCAGGAGGATTCGATCTCGCTGCTCCGGCGGGGACGCAATGGAATAGGGCCTGGTCACGGGTCGGGGCTGCCCTTCCTTCGGCACCTCGAACGACACGAACTGCCCGGCCTTAAACGTGATGCTGGCCGGCTCCAGGAGGCGCAATTCGATCTCGCGCACGTCGTGCGTGAGATTCTGAATGCAGCTCACCTCGGCCGTGAACGTGTTCACAGCAGCCAACCCGAGGAAACGTGACTGAGGTGGAAGATCCGATTAGCCTCGCCCGGAGGGCAGCAGCAGGTGCGTTTCATAACTCATGATACCAAGAAATGCGGCGAGGCCGAGGTAGTACAGGCCATAACTGAACCTGGTGGCGAGCGGAACGTCATAGTACCGCTCCGGCAAGCCGGAAGGACCGCCCCGGAAGGTCGACATGAGGTGAGGGAGCGCCATGATGGCGATCAAGAGCAGCATGGGACTGTGGTTCATGACGAAGAGACCGATAAGAATCGGCACGCCCAGCCACCAGACTTTGGGCGAAATGATGGCCGTGATCCGTCCGCCGTCTAGCGGAGACAAGGGGATGAGATTGAAGAGATTAATCATGAACCCGGCGTAGGCCAGGGCCAGCAGCAATTGGCTCTGGGTATATTCCGCTGCATAGTAGCAGCCCACGGCAGCTACGGTGCCGGCGACCGGCCCGGCGATACCCACATAGGCCTCGGTTTCCACATCCATCGGCTGCTCTTTGAGCTGAATCCAGGCACCGACGAAGGGAATGAACGTCGGGGCTCCCACGTTCAGGTTGCGCTGTTTGGCGGCGGCGTAATGCCCCAGCTCGTGAAACAGAATCAGCAACACGAACCCTACTGCATACCACCAGCCAAAGATAAAACTGTACACCACCATCGACAGGAGCATGGTCCCGCCGGTGAGCGCGATCTTGCCCAACTTGAGGCCGCCCAGAAGGAGCAGGAGAATTTTCACGACGACAATCCTCCGCCACCGCCCGGCTGTTCAGGCTGAGGTTTCTTCTTGAGGTATTTCGCGGCCAATCCGCCGAGCGCAATCACCAACAGCATCAATAATTTCTTTCCCGCCACCACCAAGGGAATAATAAAGGCCCAGAGTTTCGCCAACAGGCCGGACTTGATGGCCGCGCCAGCAATGAGCGCCGATAAGCCGACCGCTGCGACCTTGTCCGTCGTGCTGTTGAAGTCGGTGTACCGCTTCCCTTCGACAAACTCCACATTGGCCAACAGCTGACTGACGTGCGGTTTCAGCATCGGCAGCTGCTCGAGCGACCCCACCATGTTCATGCTCAGATACCCCTGCCGCCCTAAAGCCAGCGTGTTGTAATTGACCCCCACCGATGATTCCCGCTCCTGCGCCGAGATCGCCCACACCACTTTGTTCGCGGCCTTGTCATAGTGCGGCTTCTCTTCCCAACCACGAATGATCAGGGGTGGAAAACCTTGCGC
Organism: Nitrospira sp.; assembly: GCA_009594995.1. Taxonomy (GTDB): domain Bacteria; phylum Nitrospirota; class Nitrospiria; order Nitrospirales; family Nitrospiraceae; genus Nitrospira_A. Next base: position 121,589 of record VOPR01000005.1, read on the forward strand.
CTGCCTGGTCTTGTTGTCTTCTTCCGTGCCTTCTTTGATGGAGGTCATCAACGCATCGGCGTCCCAATTGGCCGCCTCGTCATCCTTCACGTAGCCCGCATCGATATATCGAACAACCATAAACCACTGCTCACCCTCACCCGTGGCCGTAATCAACCCCAGTTCAGACCCTGACGGGAAGTTCCCCATTCTCTTCAACAGCGCTTGCGTCTCTTGCGCACCAAGAAATTGATAGCCATTAGGAAGCTTCAGCAACGCCTGATCGCCCAGCTTGGCTTCGGCGGGCCCCACAAGCCAGGGAAGCGCGGGCGGTTTGGGTTCATCGGCCAGAGCCGACGATACTGGGACGCTGACCACCAACCCCAGAAACATGAGCAGCAGCCCGATGTGGCGACGAATCATATAAGGGTCTCCCTGGGTACTCAGTGACTACGAAGTGAAGATTTTTACAGTGTATCATCCGCCAGCGACCGGATCGCTTCGATACCAAGACGATTCTCGCCGAGATCATCGTATCCGACAGGGGAAACCCAGGAAAAATGAATGGTCCCCCTACCCTCGTCGAACAGGCACTCTACGTCGTCGAGAAAGCGAAGCAAGAGGCTGAACCAGATCGCCCTTTTGAGCGACAGGGCAGTCGCCTTCACGCTGGTCGAGTACTTCGACGTCTTTCGAATGCCTCACCGGCTAATACACCACCGTCGTCAGAGACAGCGGCCCGACGGTCGTCTTGCTCAGCACCTTGACCGCGACCCGGCCGATGACGCGGCCGTCTTCCGCTTCCACATCGACTCGCCAATCCCCCGGATCGAGCCCCTCCTTGAAGGTGTAGGCGCGATACCCTCCCTCCCGTCCGCCGGAAATCTTGAGCGGAATGCGGTCGACATCGGTGAAGGGCTGACCGGCATCGGGACGGTAATACCAGTGATGATAGATCGTGGTCTTGAGCGCTACCGGCGCAAACACCGCCGTGAAACAATAGACGGGATCGTCGGCCGGGATCACGTTGTCCGATACTTTCCATACTTCGTACCAGGACTTTTCGAAACTTAATTCATACCGGTCTGCCGAACGCTTCACCTCGTGATACATCCCGCCGTGTTTGAGCGAGAGCGGCACCGGCGGAATCCAATTCAAAAAATAGAATCCGACCAGCAGTGCGATCAGGCCGAGAGCCGGCGCACCAGCCCACATCGCCTCATGCATCGTGCGATCGGAGTTGTTCCAATAGATCAACTGGACCACGCGCAAGACGACGAACACCGTGAGACCGGCTCCGGCCAAAAAGATCGCCGCATTCATCCAACCGGTCATGACGGGCAGGAAAAATGTGAAGAAGGCAAAACAGACGAGGGCGTAGAGGCTCACCAGCAGTTGCACGTTCGACAACCGGCTGCGGAGAAATTCGTTGGCCACCAGAAAACCCACCAGCACGCAGAAGAACACGGCGGTGCCGGCGAAGGTCGCGCTTTTGGAATAGAAGATCGCGTAGGCGCTGAAGAGGCCGCCCAGCAGGAACTGAATGGCCATCGGGGCATAGGGCTTGGCCTGCACGACCCATTTCATGAAGAAGGGCGCATTGGGCGGGAGATCGTCGACCGTGGCCTCCTGCGTTCCCAAGCGCCCGGTCAGGACGATGAGAAAGCCCAATAGCGTGAGGTAGGCCAGCAGCAGCAGGTTGTCCCGCAGCCGGTCGATGCGCGTCAGCACCAGTGTGTCGTAGGTCACTCCGCTAAAGAAAAACAACGGAGGCAAGTAAGGCTTGCCCAATACTGATTGGAAGCGCTGCAATGAGACCATACCCTAGATTTCAGGAGACGCGCGCGATTGTCAAACGAAGAGAGGAATCGGGGCTAAATGCCGCAGTACGGTAGAGTTCTAGCTTTCCGATTTTACCCGGCCGCTCAACACGGCGACCTTCTTAGCCGCCCGACCCCGGCGCGCCGAGACGCGCCTTGCCAGTCCAGGCCGCAGCGAGTGAGGGGGCGAGGCGTACGTCGTCTGGTACGTCGAGCCCTGGAACGAAGCGAGAACGCCGCCGGGAACCGTTTTCAGCATCCTGTCACATGAAGGGAGGGAGGGGAGCATACACCACCGGCATCCCCAGCAGTCGTTCCAACCATCCGGCCATATGGTCCTCAGGCAACGGAGCGCGATTGAGCCGCGCCTCCAATTGAAACCCTCCGGCTGTGCCCACAATGCCGATAATGGCCGAAGCATCTTCTCCATCAGGCATCAATTCCTGAGTCTGGAACTCGCAGAGAGTACTGTAGAGACGTCCTTGCGGCTCGATCGTCGCCAGCACTTCCGGCAATTCCCCCAACGCACAGTGCACGGAACAGCGGTAGACGGAGCGAGCCCCCGGCTGCACTGCGGCAAACGCGTCCAGGGCCGGTTCGGAAAACCCCGTCAGGTAGGCACGCACAGAGGCCGGCTGTGGCGCAAAGGTGGCGGCGAGCCGGCTCGCCGGCACGAGAAACTCATAGGCATCCAGCGAGTTGTATTCGAACTGGCAGGGGCCGAAAGCGTCGGGCCAGGAACAAAAGAACGGAGTCGCCGGGTCCGCCGGGGTCAGCACCAGGTTGCCCTTATCCACCGATGTTTCCACCGGCAGATCCAACGTGGCAATCGCGTCGAGAAAGATCGCCCGCCGCTCATCCACCCACTCGATCCGCCGCGCGTCCTCACGGGTTTCCCCCGGCGTCACTACTTCCTGCGTATGCAGGCGGACTCGAATGAAGGCGTGGTTGTGCCGGAAACCCAGCCAAAACATAGCACTGGGGTGGTGAAACCGCAGGCCGGGTTTGGTGCGCCAGGGATGACTGATCGAACAGTAGGTCCCGACGTCCTGAAATCGTTGATAAACGGTGTGGTAGCCGCCGGCAAGCAGAAAGAAATCACCTTGCCAGCCTTCACGGATGTGCAGAAGCGTGACATCTTCCGTGGCCCAATGATCGAGCTGGTCGAAGGCCTCGGGAGACTCGACCGCCCAATCCTCGACGTAGCAGATCACGTCCTTGGCGGGGTGGGCCGGCTTGAGGCCTAAGGTCCCCAGGCGCTCGCCGACCGCCAACACCTCTTGGAAGGTCAACCGGCCTGCGGTCTCCCAGCGCCGTTCACGCACAACGCTCCTCCGCAGTTCCCGTGCCGCTATACAATCCGGCCCGCCTCACTTGGCTGACTTTAGCGTACGGCCCTCGATTTTCGTGTCAGCAATGAACCGCTCGATGCCATCCTGCAGCAATCCCGACATGAGGGTCTCGACGTCCTCACTGGTAAACCAGAACACCAGCTTGCTCTGCTCGCCCTGGATATTCCGCTGCGTGCTGCTGTCGTCGGCGGCGTTCTTTGCCTTAATCACCAGACGGCTCTCGCCCGTCAATTTCGTGTTGAACACGCGGCTCTTGGCGTTGGCCGAAAAGTCCCGGATTTCCCCGCTGATGACGATATCGGCACCCGAGACGCCCACGCCCGACTGAACGACGCGCGCATCCCATCCGCGACGGTTCCATCCCTTCCAGCGCAAGGCTTCGGCCAGGGCTTCGGCGATCGTCACCCCGGGCGATCCTCCGCTGACGTTGAAATTCGTGACCCCTCCGCCCAGATGAGTGCGTTGGCCGATCTTCGTTTTGTCCGCACGATGGTCCTCAAACGGCTCGATGACAATTTTCAACGGCTCGGGCTGGCCGCTCTGCACGAACGGTTGCTGCGGTTGCACATTGAGAGACACCATCTCGCCGGTGCCCGCACAGCCCAAGAGCAGCGCTAACCCTACCGCAATACAGACCTGACTCGCGATTCGACATCCCTGTGCAATCACACATGCCTCCCTGTCAGTATGTGGCCTTACTAAAACGGGCCCAGTCTACCCAACTCGCAGCCGGATGACAAACGGGAAGGGCCCTGGCGAAAGGAAAATTCATTGCCGACTCTGGAACATTCTCCACAGCGGGACCAGATCGACCCGGCTGATCAGGGGGTGAGGAGGGGCAAGAGGCTCCGAAAGGTGTCGCGACCCATCTCGGGCAATCGGCCCTCTCGCAACACCGGAGAATCCAGCGGCACAAAGCGGGCGATCTTGAACCAGGCCCTGCCCGACAGCACTGCCGCCAACTGAGCCTTCCGGTCATGCGTGATCGGCAGGGTATACCCTTCCCCGCGCTTCCATTCCCAGAGCGTGGGGGCCAGAGACAGCTCCAAGCCCTGGCCGGCCAGTTGGTGAAACCGGTCGAAGAAGTTCTTTTTGCACTGCTTCACCTGCCCGCCGTCGACGATCATCGCGAAGACAACATGGTGGCCCCACCAACACAACGACCGAAAGGTAAACTTATCGTCGCCCAGAAAATGTTTCGGATAATCCAGGTATTGGTAGGGGCATAGTTCAAGCCGTTCCCCCTTCACGGCTTGAACTTTGGCCGGATCAAACCCCGGTGGCACCAGCAGCGTGGTCTGACTCAGGTCTTCTTGCAACCCTGCTTGAAGGCTAGCCAACAGCTCCTGCACTTTCACGATGATGCGTTCTTTGGAGCGGAACAGATCCCGATCCGCCAATAGCGTTAGTTCAGCAGGAGTCAGCGACCGGTCATGGGAAGCAAGAGGCATGTTACCCGATCACCCTGAGCCTACCCGGACAGGCCCTGGTTTTCCGCGGAGTACATGATGGTCCGAACGACGCGAGAAGGCTGCTGGCGGACTTTTTCAGCATCCGACTAGGACTTCTGGTGGGATTCGAACACCGACACTTGCAAATCAAACATCCGCCGGCATTCGCCGCAACGCAGGCCGACATTGTCGCGGATCACATCCAATTCTCGAATCGTGACCGCCACCGGATGCGTCCGCAGGCAGGTTTCCAGCAACTCCCTCGCCGTGGGCGTCGCCGTGGCGCTGGTCACTTCTCCGCTCAGCGGCACCGCCGCCACCCGCGCCACGACCTGGCCCGTCGTCATCAGATGCATCATGCGGCAGGAGGTACAGGCGATCACCAGCCGCCCGTCTTCATCGATTCGCTTCAACGAGAGACAGAGGGGATGGACGGCGAAACACTGTTGCACGAAGGCGCCACTTTGAAATCGCTGTGCCATAGCTACCTATTGAGGAACCACGAGACGGGCGTTGCTACAGTTTGGCCAACCCCAGTGTCAGGAGGACTCCGAGAGCATAGGGAATCATACAGGAATACACAACGGCATTGAACGCCCGATCGGGAGTATTCGATTGAATGGTGCGATCCTTGTAAATGAATTCGTAGGCGAGAATGAGCAGAGTCAGGGTCAACACGAACACGCGGCTGGTCCGAGGCCAGGTGTAATGCCCACTCACGATGAAATCGGCCGTAGAAAGCCCCGCGTAGAGGAACAGCAGCGGCGCAAGCACATAGCGAAGCGTGTGGGAAAAGTAGACGTGCCAGACAGGTCTGGTTGAGCGCTGCTGCGGATCCAGTAAGAGGGTCATGACCCGACGGGTGCGGGTTGGCCGGCCGGAGACGAAGGGACTTGCTTGGCCTGCTCCGCGGCGGTTCTGCAGGTTTTACAGATACGCGGACGCTGCTTGAGGAAGCTGATTTTTCCACTCGCAAGGCAACTATAGTGGACGAATTCATCGCACACCGCGCAGCGCGACCATCCGCCGCGGAGCATCGTCTTGTCGCGATAGAGCCCCTGGTTACACACCTTGCAGTTCCGGGGCTCAATCCCCAGCAGCATCGGCTCCCAGTCGCCACCGCCATTGCGAAGAATATTCATGGGGCCGAAGTATAACGAAGGGGGCGAAGAAAAAACAAGGAGGGAAGGGAGGGAGGGTCGGCCTGGTGATCCCCCATGCTCGCGCAACGCGCGGCCTCAGAAGCCCCTCGTTGGACGCGCGCAGTTAGGGGAACCACCAGGCCACCCTCCCGAGGGAAATAGGGGGGATGGGAAACACTAGAAGATCACTAGGTTATGGGTGGAGTCTCTTGCGGATATCGCGCAACGACTTGGCGACCGAAAGCGGCTTGGTAAGCTTTCGCTTCCAGGCGGAAAATCGTTGTTCTGCCTCTGCGACCCAGGCTTCGTCCACTGAGGTCAGGCGTTCGCCGGTCATCCCCGCCATGAGTCGCTCAGCCAACTGTTCACGCTCAGTCGGCGAAAGCTTCCGGGCCTGTTTTTCAATAGTCAGGGCAAGGGTCGTCATCGGTTCCACTCCTTGAAAATGTCTCAGAAGCCCTACGCTGCTTTGGGAAACTCTACAACCTGCTGGAATTCTCTGCAACCCATGACCCTCCTGAGACCGGTATCGTGATCAGGGTTTATGCGCCCAGCATCTTACGAATCGTTGAAAAATCGCCGTCCGTCGGCATCACGAAGAGACAGCGGCCACCGCTCCGGGAGGCCCAAACCTCTCCAACCGCTCGTTTATCTTCGGCGTCGAGACCGTCGAAGAGATGTTTTCCCTTATATTCGACCGCCAGCGTACGGCCGTCCGTCAGTAGACACAGAAAATCAGGATAGAACCAGTCCTTGGATGTTTGCAGTCGGAAAGAAGTGGGTTTGCGTGCAAGATTTCTCACCCAGAATCTCACCTGCGGCAGTCCATCGAGAAACTGCGCACACTGAAACTCTTCTGTGATCCGCCCTTCGGCCGTCTTTTCCGTCAACTCACCGGGCTTGGGTCCGAAGTAATGCTTCTGAAACTGAAAGCCGCCTTCGTAGAGACGACTTGGCTCATAGCCCATAGTCTTGAAATTAATCGTGCGCTCTTCGGTCACAGTGAGCGGTGAGTCGGAAAGAAGCAGCATCTGAAAAGATGCCTTCCGCTCACCCTCTCGATGGTCCTGAATACGCGCCGCAATTTCATCGCGGAGCCGGAATCGATCGAGCGCCAGAGCACCGATGTCTGCAATCCCATACTTTGCCATCAGTCCACGAATAACCTTCCGAAGAAACTCTGCCGATTCCCCGACGGGAATGTCGTAGTGATCGATTTCCCGATCCAGCCATGCGACAAGCCTTTCTAAGGACCAGTCGTTTTGACCGCTGAATTGAAACATCTGTTGGTGCAGCGTGCCGACAAAATCGGCATCGCCTGTATCGCCCAGCAGCGTCGTCCGGACGTCGCCCTTCTGTCCGACATCGATCACCCCAACCTTCCCATACGGACGAACCAGCGGGTTATACTCCGCAGGCAACGACGCATCTTTCTCGCTCAGTTTCCAGGTGTGGTCGAGCAAAAAGGTGCTTTCGAACTCGTACAGCATGCCGCTCTCGACAAAGCAGAGCAGCGGCACAAGAAAGTCCAACTGCTGCTCGTACGGCGACGGCTTTCTCGGCTTTCCGCTTCCGCCGAAGGCTTGCTCCGCCTGACGTACCATCTCCGTGGCTTCCGCGAGCCTGGCTTTGGCGCCCGGAGTCGTGACACAGCTTTGCACCCTTTCCAGGTCATCGTGGTCGAGCGGCACGACTATGGTGATGGCGCCGCTGGCGGCATCGATCCGCACCTTTCCGCCAAGCGCGGGCTCCTGGACCTGGACGACTGTGGGATCGATCTCGTCAGGACCAACGGTCACAGTCTGCGGTTGCACACCGAGCGGCAGCGTGCCTTGCGGCACGGAAAGAATGATCCGTTCGGCCTCTGCCTTCGTAAACCCATTGTGTTCCAACGCCTCGCGCAGCTCCGCCAATACCGCTGTAATCGAATCCGAGACAGAGAAGGCATAGGCGCAATTCAGATCAGGATGTTGCTTCGCCTTGGCGTTCGGCAACCGGAGGATGCGCCCGACAATTTGCTCAATCGCCGTGGCCGACCAGGTTTCTTTCAAGCTGCAGAGCACATAGGCAAAGGGGCAATCCCATCCCTCCCGAAGTTTCTCCACCGTGATGATCACCCGAACCGGGCACTTCGTCGAAGCGATATCCTTCACCCCTTTGAGTTCATCGAGCCTGCCGACGGAGATCTTCACCTCGTCGTTTGAAAGCCCGAACTCGCGCACCAACCGCTCACGCAGCGGTTCACAGGCATCGACCCGCTCAGCCTGAATCAAGAGAATGGGACGGATATATTCGGTTGTCTGCTGCCCTTCCAGGGCGGCGAGCCTTTCCAGATCGGCCCGAAGCGTGAGGGCTTCCGCCAGCAGTTGGTCCCGCTGACTCGGGTGTCTGGTGACCACCCGCAATGGCAACTTGACCATCTGCGCCGTTTTTAATTCCGCCGCCGAGACACGATGCAGCACGTTGGACGGAGTCTTTTCGCGTGCCGGCGTCGCCGTAAACTCGACGATGCACGAGGGCAGGACGTTGCCGAGCGTCGCAAAGGACAGGTCGGTCCGGGCATTGTGCGCCTCATCCACGATCACGATCGGCCGCCGAAGCCGCAGCGCGTTGACCAACGATGGTTTGGGCTTTCCGTCCGCACCGGGGAATAGGTCCCCAAGGCGGTCAGGAGGCACATTCATCACATGTTCGGAAAACGCGCCGTTCTGGTCATAGACCCTGCGCCCGGTCGTGTCCTCGACGCGAAACGATTGAATGGTGGACACGATCACCACCGTTTGCCCGTCGACAGCTGCACGCGACAAACGCAATGCCTCGTCGATAGTCATCACTTCGACCGCCCCGCACGCCAATTCCAGCGCACGGCGGTACGGATGGCGTGGATCGCGTAACGCATCCGCCGTTTGATCCAGAATCGTATTGCTCGGCACCAACCAGAGCACCACCGCTCGCTCGGCCCGCATGAACTGGCGCTGAGCCAATCCAGCCGCATAACAGGCGAGCAAGGTCTTGCCGCCCCCGGTCGGTACGCGCAAACAGACATAGGGCATGTCCGGCCCAAGCCCTGCAGCCGAGACCGGAAAGTAGGGCGCTGCCTCACCGAATCGGCGCGTGACTTCCCGAAAGGCGACCTCCGGATTTTTGGTCTGGGCAGTGAGGCGAAAGAAGTCGCCTAACGACTCTAATACCCGCTCCTGATAGTCTTTGAGCGTAATCACGCCTTGCCCTTCGACTGAAAGCCAATGCGGCGTGTGGGAGCATCCGGAGGCGGCTGCAACAGTGGCAACAGCTTCTCGTAGACATCCAGCAAGGCCGTGTCGTGCTCTAGCAACGTGCGATCGATTTCGGCCAAACGTTTCAGAATGGCGTGATTCGCGGCAACATGCTCGCGCAGGCGGACGAACGCCCGCACCACAAACACACTCATCTGGACCGCCCGTTCGCTGCGAAGAATGTTCGCGGCCATCACGGCACCATGTTCCGTGAAAGCCCAGGGGCAATACCGACGCCCGCCGTGGGAGGTGGTCACAATCTGTGACCACCTCGGATGAACCTCCGTCGATTCAGCATGTTGCAAACTTGAGGTCGCAAATTGCGACCTCAAGTCGCCGAACTCAGTAGTCGTCAGTTGAAAGGCGAAATCATGCGGGAACCGCTGTCGGTTCCGTTTGAATGCCTCATTGAATCGTTTTGTCGTTACTCCATAGAGGCGAGCCAAGTCTGCATCAAGAATCACGCGCTGATTCCTGATGACAAGAATCAACGGTTCCAGGGAACCAGGAGGGGGCGATTTCTTGCGAGTAGCCATGCGTCAACTCACCTTGATCTCGTAGGGCGTCTGCCGGACCAGAATCCGCTCCGCCTGCAGGCGGTCTTTCCCCAACAGGCACCCGGCACAATAGATCACTTTCTGCCCGTCAAACGTCGGGAGCTGTGCCAAGACAGAACGCGTGAGCACGTTGCCGCCATTCGCCGTCTTGTCGTTCAGTATGCCGTTGTAGAGCAGATAGACCCCCACGCCGCGACACTCACCCAGGAACGGCGACTTGGTCACACGCCCACGCGGCAAGGGCTCGCCTGTTTCGGTGAAATAGACATGCCTTGCCAAATCGGCAAAGCTCACAGTCTCACGGATCTTGCCGCTCTCATCGAACAGCGGCTCTCCTAACTCGCAGTAGCGGAACCCGCCGCCGAGGCCTTCCACCTTGCCACCATTCGTATTTGCATAGCCGGACGCAGCGCGGCGCACACGCTCAGTAGTAACTTGTCTTGCGATCTTTGCTTCTATCTCGACGAGGATAAAGCGGCGCGGCGCCTGATCCAACATGGCTTGATTAAGCTTCAGAACTGCATGGCCGGTTGTGCCGGAACCAGCGAAGGAGTCGAGGACCAAATCTCCTGGGCTTGTGGCAATTTGGACTATTCGTTCGATCAAACGAGTTGGTTTTGGTGTCACAAAAACAGATTCTGAATCAGGAAACTCGACGACTTGCAACAACTCCTTCTTTGCATCCTGGGTGTGGCCGACATCACCATAAAACCACATCGTCTGTGGCACAACGCCTTGCTTTACTTCGGACAAGAATCTCTTTAGTTGAGGAATAGAGTTGCCCGTCTTGCCCCACCAAATTCGCTTATCGCGGTCAAGCTCAACGAACTTCTCCTTTGAAACCCGCCAATACATTCCCTTCGGGGGATGGGGAATAACACGACCAGACGGACAATCAATTTCGTACGTTCCTTGGCTATAGTAATTTCTGGCTGAAAGATCGCTGGTCTTCCAAGCCCCTCGTGGATCATTGTCTCGGTTTTTGTATGCAGAATCCTGGTCTTCGCTTCGAGGTACCAGGTTAGGTTTCCACACTTCTGCTTTCTTAGCGTAAACGACTATATAGTCGTGATCTTCGGAGAAGTGACGCGCCGAATTCTTCGGGGAATACACCTTCTGCCACAACACGGTAGTGATGAAGTTGTCAGGACCAAAGACTTCATCCATTGCATAGCGCAACGCATGAATCTCGTTGTCGTCGAGACTGATAAAAATCGCGCCATCTTCTCGAAGAAACTGCCTCAGCAGCGCGAGCCTCGGATACATCATGCAGAGCCAGCGGTCGTGCCGGTCGAGTGTCTCGCCCTCCTTGCCGACAACCTTGCCGAGCCACTCTCGCATTAACGGGCTGTTCACGTTGTCGTTGTAGACCCAGTTCTCGTTGCCAGTGTTGTACGGCGGGTCGATGTAGATGCACTTCACCTGGCCCGCGTAATAGGGTAGGAGCGCCTTGAGCGCCACAAGGTTATCGCCCTGCACAATAAGGTTGCCCTCACCCGGCTCGCCGCACGCGAGACCCGGCACATCCTTCAGCAGGTGAAACGGTACCTGCCGGTGGTGGTTGACCACCGCCTCTTTTCCGATCCAATTCAATGTGGGCATGCACCAATCCTCTGAGCCTAAGCCGCTGAGGGATACCCCTTTCCCATCGGGAAATCAACCAAGCCCGCTATCAATGCAAATGCATCTCCTTTTCATTCATCCAACTCATCTGAATGGTCCCTCCACGCATGCCCATGATCTATCCGTCGGGCGGGCGACCAACTTATGTGATGCTCCTTCCAAGTTTGCTGGCTTTCCCTCTGGGGATTGTGGTCTGATTGGTCTCCAACTGCGCGCCATCGACCGAGCACATTTTCTTTTATGCTCCTTCCAAACTCGCTGGTGTTCTCGATTCCTTCAGGAAGGGGCACCGGGCGCCCCTTCCTCCCCCCTTCTTCGTTTGACACTCCCCAAACCCCTTTGTTACTCTCTCGCGCACATGACAACGTACAGCTTCCGAGTGACGTCCGCATGAGCCCCACGAGCCAACTTTCTCCGACCGGCCTGGATATCCGTCAGTACCTTGAACGGAAACGCGAGGAGGTGGATCAGTACCTCCAAACGGTGATCCCGAGCGCCGAGACCATGCCTACGACGCTCCACGAGAGCATGCGGTACAGCCTCTTCGCGGGCGGAAAACGAGTTCGGCCGATTCTGGCCATTGCCGCGGCGGAAGCCATCGGCACGGCTGGACAAGCGGTGTTGCCGGTAGCCTCTTCGCTGGAGCTGATTCATACCTACTCGCTCATCCACGATGATCTCCCGGCAATGGACAACGATGATTTCCGCCGCGGGAAACCGACGAACCATAAAGTCTACGGCGAAGCGATGGCGATTTTAGCCGGAGACGCGTTGCTCACCATGGCTTTTGAGCTTTGTACCCGCGCGAATGCTCAGCACGGGCTTGATGCCGCCAGGCAGGTCCGGCTGATTCAGGAACTCGCGGTCGGGTCCGGCAATGTCGGCATGGTCGGCGGACAGGTCCTGGATATTCAGGCGGAAAACAAGGACATCGACCTGGCGACGCTGCAATCCATCCATAAACACAAGACCGGCATGTTGATTCGCGCGGCTGTGCGGATGGGCGCCATCACCGCCGGTGCGACCCCGGCGCAACTTGATGACCTGACTGTATATGCCGAGAACATCGGCCTCGCCTTTCAAATTGCCGACGATGTCTTGAACGTCACGGGAACACGCGAGGAACTCGGCAAAAATCCCAACACCGACGCGCAGCGGGGCAAGAAAACCTACCCCACATTTTATGGCGTCGAGGGAGCCAGAAAACTGGCCGACGACTGCGTCACCCGCGCCAACGACCGGCTTGCCTCCTTCGGCACCAAGGCCGATCCACTCCGCGAGCTGGCCCGCTACATCACCTCGCGAAAGAACTGACGCGAGGCGTGAGCCGTAAGACGTGAAACGTCTCGTCTGTCACTATCACCATTCCCGTCTCATCCGTTCCATGCGCTGCTCGTTTTACACGTCACCATTCACATGGCTGTCTGCATGAAAGCGCTTGTCACCGGGGCAACGGGATTTGTCGGCGGGGCCGTGGCGCGCGCCCTAGTCAAGGCCGGAGTCGAGGTCCGGGTGCTCTCCCGCAAGGGCGCGGACCTGCAGAACCTGGCCGGGCTTCCCGTGGAACAGGTCAACGGGGATCTGCGCGACCCCGATTCGCTTCGCCGGGCCTTAACCGGCTGCAGGCAGCTCTATCACGTCGCGGCGCATTACGCCCTGTGGGCCAAAGATCCTGCCATCTTCTACGACATCAACGTGACCGGCACACGAACCCTGCTGGAGGCGGCCCGCGATGTCGGCATCGAACGCACCGTCTATTGCAGCACCATCGGCGCGATCGGACTGCCGCCGGGCGGGGGATTGGGAACCGAGGAGACCCCCGTCTCGCTGGAACAGATGGCCGGCCATTACAAACGTTCCAAATATCTTGCCGAGCAGGAAGTGCTGAAACTCGCGCGCGAAGGCCTGCCGGTTGTGATCGTAAACCCGAGCGCACCGGTCGGCGAGGCGGACGTGAAACCGACACCTACCGGCCAGATCATCGTGGATTTCATGAAGGGCCGCATGCCCGCTTACATTGAAACCGGCATGAATCTGATCGACGTGGACGATGTAGCGCAAGGCCACCTGCTGGCCATGCAGAAGGGACGGCAGGGCGAACGCTACATTCTCGGCAACAAGAACCTTCTCCTCAACGAAGTGTTCCAGATCCTCAGCCGGATCACGGGCGTCAAAGCTCCGACGGTCAAACTACCGCGACTGGCCATTCTCCCATTAGCCTATGCGAATCAGTGGATCTCCAACCTGACCGGCATACCGCCTCGAATCCCGCTCGAAGGGGTGAAGATGGCCAAGTACAAGATGCACTACGACTGCAGCAAGGCGATCCGGGAACTCGGGCTGCCCCAAACGCCCGTCGAGGTTGCCTTGGAAAAAGCGGTGCGATGGTTCCGTTCACATGGCTACGCCTGATCGGATGCTGGAAAAGGCTTTCACCTGCGTTCTAGGCTCGACAAGATCCTCAACGTACCCCAAAGGGTACGCCTCCGATCTTTCCGGTGCCTGCGGCATTGCCGGCTCGATTTTTTGATCATCCGCAGGATCTAGGTTGGAATGGAATTTCTCGTTCTCTTGGCAAAGACCGTCTTCTTCCGTCCCTACGTCTTTGCTTTCCTGGCCGCCTTTTTGTTGTCGGCGATTCTCTTAATCGGCTGGCCCCGCACCTGGCGTTTCTGGGTGATTAGTTGGGTCACGGCCTTCCTCTGCGAATACTCTTCCACGCGCAACGGCATCCCCTTCGGCTGGTACCACTACAACGGTTCGACGGTCGGACAAGAACTGTACATTTCCAACATTCCGTTCATGGACTCGATCTCGTTTTCGTTCCTGCTGTTCGCGAGTTATTGCGTGGCCATGCTGTTGCTCTTGCCGATCCGGCCAGGCTCCCATGCCGATCCCACTCCGCGGCTTCCCGTCCTGCAGTTCGATCTGCCGCTCCGGACAAGTTGGCCGGTCTTTGCCTTGACCGTGCTGCTCTTCGCGTTCATCGACATGGTGATCGACCCGGTTGCGTTGCGCGGCGATCGCTGGTTTCTCGGCAAGATTTACTACTACCCGGACCCCGGCGTGCACTACGGCGTCCCTCTGGCCAACTATGCCGGCTGGGCGGTGGTCGGAATCATTTCCCTCCTGCTGTATTTCCCGCTTGAGCGGCGGCTCGATGCGCCCTTGCCCGCGCACCGCCCTTCAACCACCCATCGCCTGCTGCTAGGAGGCGGACTGTACTATGGCGTGCTGGCCTTTAATCTGGCCATGACGTTCTGGATCGGCGAGACCCTTCAAGGCACCACGGGCCTCCTGATGTTTGTGCCGGTGACGGCTATCCTGCTGCTACGCTTGCTCACGCCTGCGACACAATCTGCGTAGCAGAATGCTGAAAAAGTCCGCCGGCTTCGTTCTCGCATCGCTCAGAGACTCAACGTACGGCACAGAGTACGCTTCGCCTCTTCGTTCGCTGCGGCCTTGCTGGACGGCCTTTTTGAGCATCCTGCGTGGCTACTCGTTGCCGTCTGAGACTTCGCTGCCCGTCCGGTGTGATTGGCATTCATTCGATCGAGACTGTATAGTGATGAAGGGCGTGACGCCTGCACTGGAAGGCTTGTCTCTCATGAAGAAATTCTGTGCGCTGCTGCTACTTGGGTTCCTGGCCGGCCTAGGATTACTGGGGTGGTTCGGGTACCAATCCTACACGACAGGATTTAGCGCCAAAGCCGAACCGAACGAATTGGAAGTGTTGATCGCCAGACAGGTTCGCCACCTGGCCATTCCCTATGAGAATCGGCGGCTCCGTAATCCCCTGCCGCTGACTCAGGAGCTGCTCAAGGAAGCTCGTGCGCATTTCGCCGACCATTGCGCATCCTGTCATGCCAACAACGGGAACGGGGATACGGTGATCGGCAAGAATGTCTACCCGAAGGCGCCGGATCTCCGCCTGCCGGACACCCAGACCATGTCCGATGGAGAATTATTCTTCATCATTCAAAACGGCATTCGCTTTACCGCCATGCCCGGCTGGGGAACCGGCGATCCGGCCAAGGACGGCGGGAGTTGGCAACTCGTGCATTTCATTCGCCACCTGCCCAGCATCACCGAGGAAGAATTGCAGGAGATGGCGACCTTAAATCCAAAGACCAAAAAAGACTTGCAAGAAGAAGCCCTGATCGACCAGTTTCTGGGCGGAGACGATGCCGCCGCCTCCAAGGCCGCCGGTTCGCATCATCATTAATTCGTCAACGAAAGGACGACCCGTGACATTCCTTCGACTCTTCATTGCCGCGTTCCTCTTGATCTGCGCCCCGGCCGTTGTGGCCGCCCACGGGAGCGGGCAGCATGTGCTCGGCGTCGTCTCCGCAATCGACGCCACCCACATCGAAGTCAAAACTCCCAAGGGCCAGATCGTGTCGGTGCGAATCACGGACAAGACCCAGTACAAGGTGCGGAACCTGCGCCGCCCGAAGAGTCCGCCGCAGGTCGGAGACCGCGTGGTAGTCGAAGCCGAGAAGGGAACCGATGGTCTGACCGCGACCGAAGTGCACTACTCTGACTCTCAACCGAAAGCAGCCCAGTAGATCACTCATGCGCGTCTTTCAGATTCAAGGACAGCAGACCGGAACTGGCGGCGATAGCCTTCGACCCATTGTCATGCGGGTCCTGGTGATGGGTCTCGCCGTCTTTCTAGCGGTGACCATCGTGCCCGGCATCGAGTCGGACAGCCTCGGGGCCGGGGTAGCGGCGGTGCTCGTCCTGACGCTCCTGAACACGCTGATCCGTCCGCTCTTGTATCTGCTGGCGATGCCACTGATTGTCGTGTCGCTCGGCCTGTTCATGGTGGTCATCAATGCCCTGCTCTTGCAACTCACCGCAGCCTTGGTCAAAGGCTTTACCGTGACCGGATTCGGCGCCTCCTTGTGGGGTGCACTCGTTATCAGCCTCGTGAGCAGCCTCCTCAACATGATGCTGGTGATCGAACATAGCCGGGTCGGCACGAACGACCACCGCCCGCATCGCCCGCCGACCATCATCAACCCCGACTAGCCGGACAGCCCTTGCGCGTTGCGTCTTTCCTTGAGTTAGTCTGATATGACTGTTACAATGCGCTCCGACGCTCGATTTTCACCGCAGAGAGCGCACAACCTATAACGAGCATTGTGTTTCGAACATGCTGCGGGTCCTGGCTCTCGATCGCGCCATCAGCGCCGGTCGACAATCGGTAACCCCCTGCATGCTCGAGAGCATCCTGCATAGAGGTCGATGAGTCCTCCAGTCGAACCAGCGAAAGCCACAGCCGAAACCCATCTTCAACGCACCCTGACCTCCGTCCTCAACGGATTACCGGCCGATGCCGCCCTGGTCGCAATTTTCCACCAGGAACAGGGCCCGTTGACCACGCAGGTGCATCGCGGGTTTACGCCACGCGACGTCCAGTCGATCGCTCGCACGCTCTCCTCGCAGAAAGTCCTGACCGCCGTTCCCGTCGGCAATGATCCCGAAGCCTCGCGTACCATGCGCCTGCGCCTGATCACGCCGGGCGCCAAGTCGCTCCTCGGGGTACCGCTTCGCCACCGCAACCGCACGTATGGGTTTTTGGTCATCGGCCGGAAAGACAACGCCGTCTATGCCAAAAAAGACAAGACGATGTTGGAGCAGACCGGCGACGACATTACCAAAGCCCTCGAACGCGACAGCCTTTTCGATCTCAATGTGCTGCTCAGCCGCCCGCTGGTGGTGCAGGAACCGCAGCCGGTCATTGCCGCGCCGGACGTCTACAACGCGCCGACCTCCCACGCGACACCGGAAATCCAGGGCAAGATCGTCGTCCTCCTCAATGAGTTGAGCCAGACCCTGGCATTCGATCGCGCCTGGATCGGCGCCTATGACCCGCTGGCCGGCAACGTAGAAGTGCTCGGAATCGCCGGGGAACAAAAGACCGATCCGAAAGACCAGAAAAAAGATCTCAAAGCGGGCCAACGCCTCACCCTCGATGCCTCCGCCGCCGGATGGGTGGTGCGCCACCGAAAGCCCCGGGTCGATCATGACCTGGCCTCGACACAAGGCCGCTTCCTCGATCACAAGCACCTGTACAAAGACCGCTTCCAGTCGTCCTTGGTCCTGCCCTTCTTTTTGCGCGGCCAAGTCGGCGGCACTATCACGCTGGCCTCGAAAGAAGCCGATCGATATGCGGTGACCGATGCCCGCCTGCTCGAACCGATCAACCTCAAACTGGTGGATCTCCTCCAGGCTGCGCCCCCGGCGGCGGCAGGGGCCGTCAAAGCTGAAGGCGCACCCGATTCCGAGGCCGGGTCAGCGGCGCTGATTTCGGCCGAGCCGGTGATCAGAAAACAAGAGCGGCAGGCTGCTATCGGAGAGTTCAGCGCCTTCCTCGCCACGGAAATCAGGGAACCGTTGGGCTCCATTCGTGCGCAGTTGGAAGAGGTGACGGCGGAGGGGATCCTCGACTTCGACCCGCAGACCCGTGTCGAGAACGCCATGCGGGATTTGATCCGCATCGAAGCGATCCTCAACGAAATCCTCGACTTCGCCAAACCGTTGGACCTCAATCGCCGGCTCTGCCGCGTCCCAGAAATGGTAGAGAACGCGCTGACCGTCGTAGCCACGGAGCTGGAAGCCACCCGCATTCAAGTGGTCAAAGAATATCCTGGACTGCTCGCACCGGTGCGGGCCGACGAAGCCAAGATGCAGCAGGTCTTCCTCAGTATTTTCAAGAATGCGATCGAGGCCATGACCCCGGGCGGCATCCTTACCATCACGATGAGCAACCAGCGCGCAGGAAAACACCTGGAAGTCCAGATCCTCATCAAGAACAACGGAGCGCCGATCCCACCCGAACACATCGACAAAGTATTCGAGCCATTCTTCACGACCAAGCGCTCGGGCACCGGTCTGGGTCTCGCTACGGTGAAAAAGATCGTAGAAGAACACCAGGGCAGCATCGGCATTTCCGGTACCCCCGGCGAAGGCACCACCGTGACCATTCGCCTACCCGGCGTCAGCCGTGGTCCCGCACATCGTTATCGAGGACGGGGACGCCGCCCACCGCGCCGCCCCACCGCCGCGTCCTAATTCCGATTTCGCCCTTCAAAGGTCCAAGGCGCAACCCGCTCCTGACTACGCACATTGGATTGTTCCAACCTCTTCTCGCTTCCTTTGCCTTGCTGAGCGAGGCTGTCCATCTGCGCGCTTCGGAAGAATGCGCTCTACCCTCCACCTTCAACAGACAGGCGGGGTGAGCCTCCTCCTGCACACGCCCAAAGAGGGCCTTCTGAGGCCAGCGTCTCCGAACCAATCGCTATCGACACCTGAGGGTGGTCATTGAGGCCGTCCAACTGCGCGCATCTGCCGAGCACATTCCGATTGTGCGCGGTCTGCGAGCAACTGGATGGCCTCATGACCACCCGCTCCCCCTCCCCCCTTTATTCTTGACACGGCCTCTTCAGGAAGCTAAGATTCCGGCACTCTTAAGGCTTTTAACGTCTATATACTCGACCACCATACTTTCACATTCTTTCAAAGGAGTAGGGGTATGAAACTCGTGATCGGCAGCGTCGCGACCCTTGCAGGTGTTTTGTTTATGATTTCGATGGCCTCCGCCAACCCGGCGCTGTTGCCGAAGCACGAAGGTTATCCGATGAAGAACGATGGCAGCCCGGTGACCGGACAGCCGACAGCCAATGACCCTGGACAGAGCGACGCACGCGGGGAATCCACCCTGCTCAAGTCTGCCAATTCGTCCTCCAAGCATGCCGAGCAGAAGTTGACCAAGTCGGACAACGCGCGGATCACCGAAGGTCAGGGCGCCGGTCGGTTGCCGAACGTGCAGGGCCCGCAGATCAAGATCGAGCCACCGGTGACCTCGGCCACGAAGATCACTGGCGAGCGCAAAATCGACTAGTTCCTGATTCTGTCGATACAGTTCCTCGAAGGGGAAGCCAACCGGCTTCCCCTTTTTATTTCTTGGGGAGAGGTTGTCTGACGGCGGTACGGCGGGGCTTGGGTGACTGCGTCGTCAGACGAAACCGCCACGGCTTGTGGGCCCACTCCCCGGCATAATCCACACCGATTCGCGGATGGGTATTCAGCACGTCGGTCGAGATGACCTCGCCGCGATCCTCAAACCACAGAGACTGACCGAGCGTCAGATCAAAACGATTCAAGCGGCGGTCGATGTCGAAGGCGCGAGTCAGCCGCCCAGGCCCATCGATTAACCTGCCTTCGCATTCCACTGCCCGCAGAAGGATCGCCGCCGGAAATCCCTCCTGTTCCGTCACCACGTTCAGCATTTCATACATGCCGTAACACAGATACACGTAAGCATGTCCCGGCGGCCCGAACAACACGTCTGTCCGTGCCGTCCGCCCCTTCGAGGCATGGCAGGCCTTATCCTCCTGGCCGATATAGGCCTCGACTTCGATGATGCGTCCGGAGATAAGTACGTCGCTCTTCTCTCGCACGAGATACTTCCCAACCAGAGAACGAGCCACATCGAGAGTCGGCCGATTGAAATAGTCACGAGGAAGGATCATGGCCGCTCCAAACTAAGGTGACCGCACAGTCCCAAATGGTACATGGCGACAATGCATAGGTTCAATTGATGCAGAAGCGCCGCAGACGAGGGCAACACCGGAGTTCCGATCGCTCCCCTGAGGCCGCTCAAAACGGCTTACCAACAAGGCCGCAGGCGAGAAAATACCGCAAGCGTACCCTTGCGGTACGTTGAGAATATTTTCGAACCGAGAACGCCGTTGGAAGTCGTTTTCAGCGGTCGACTAGAAGTACCAGGCGAGGCCAGCCATCACAAACCGTGGACTCCCCGGCACGAAATGCGTGTCGGCCACACCGGCGGCTTCGTTTCGTAGGCGCGAATCGAAAAAGAAGGTCGCCTGTTCCCATTTCGCATTGAGCAGGTTCTGCACGAAGAAGAAGGCCTCCAGCCGACCATGAGCTAATTTGATCGGAAGTTGATACCGTTCGGAAAGGTCGAACGTCGTCCAGGACGGCGCCTTCGCACTACGATCTTCAACCAACGGCCGCACGCCGAGGTAAGTCGCCTGGAGTTGTGAGGTCAGCCCTTCCGGCCAACGCAACAGCAAGGCACCGTATGCCGTAACTTCCGGCGCCAGGGGAATCGCGTCTCCGTTGGTGAATTCCGCCTTCGTCCAGGTCACACTGCCGTTGAAGTACAGCGGTCCCCAGAGCTGGCCGCGCGCGGCGACTTCCATCCCACGCCGACGCGAAGCGCCACGAATCTCCGTCGTCCCCGCATCTCCCACGAAGACGAGTTCCTGTTTCAAATCCAGTGCCCAGAGGGTGGCGATCAGTTCAACTCCATCGGGGCCCCAGGGTGTCGACCGGACCCCGACCTCATAATTCCTCGCCCGCGCCAAGGGTGACGCAGCTTGTGCCACGGCTGAACGAGCATCGTTGCTGTGATAGCCCTCACCGTAGTTGGCAAAGAATTCCGTCCTGAACCAGGGCCCCAGGATCACGTTCATCTTCGGCAGCACCAGCCCTGAGCTGGTATTGCCGGCAGGCTGATCCGTGCAGGTCGCACAGCGGTTCCGTACGTCGAAGGTAAAGACCTCCGTGCGGACGCCCCCGGCCAGCCGCAACCAGGGCGTCGGCTGGAGCTCCAGTTTGAGGAAGGGCGCATAAGAAGCTTCGTACATGCTGCTGTCCACGGTCGTCCCCAGCGGCGCCCGTTTCACTTGCGGCCCCAGGCGCGCATGAATATCGTCGATCCTCGCCTGTACACCAACCGTTGCCGCAGCATCCATGTCGAAGACACGGCCGCTGTGACGATAGTCCAGGTCGCCGCCATAGACGATCCGCCGGTCCGACTGTTGAAACCCGTCGCCATTGACCGGGTCGTTCAGAAAGAAGGTAAAGTTCGTAAACAGATCGAATCGGTAGTACTGAGCATAGGCATTGGCGAAGAAGCGGCCGCCCGACGGCGTGTCGTAATGGTAGTTGATCCGTCCCGTGCTGCGGAGCGTCTTGCCGCCCTCGCTCGGATCGATGGAGCCAAACCGATCGAGCGAGCCATCCTGCACCGCCCGCAACGGAATTTCGCCGGAACCGTTCCACTGCGACTTTTGAAATGTGCCGGTGATGACCAGCTCATCGCGTCCGAGCGGGTTCATCGTTGCTTTGCCCAACAGGTTTCCGCGGACGTAGCGGTTGTCGTTCTGGAACGGCCCGTCCGTGTAGTAGCCCTCGGCGGCGAAGAGTGTCCGCACCGTATCCTTGGTGGGTGAGAACATCAGGAGATGGCGCTGGGTGTTGAACTGTCCGCCGGCAGACTGGACGAGACCTTCTTTCACCACCTCCCGCGTGCGAAAGTTGACCGCGCCCGCTGTGGCGAAGTCGCCATACTCGGGCAGGTACGCCCCTTTGTAGACATCCACGCCTTCGATGGTTTCAGGAATGATGAAGTTGAGGTCGGTATAGCCCTGCCCGTGGGCATGGCTCCGAAAGTTGATCGGCATCCCGTCGGCAAAAAAGGCCACGTCGGTGCCGTGGTCGGCGTCAAACCCGCGGAGGAAATACTGGTCGGCCTTCCCCGCTCCGCCGGAATGTTCCACCGCGATAAAGCCGGGGATCAGCCGTAACACCTGGGCCGGTCGCCCTTGCGGCTGCATCAGATACTCTTTATCGGGAATGAATTGCTGCGAGGAAGCCGCCACGAGCCGATCGGCAGACACTTCGACCTCCGGCACTTCAAGATCCAACGCGTCCGGATCATGGGCGCCAAGAGGCGCAGTCCAGAGCATCATCCCGAACGCCACCGCGAAGACACGAACCGCACCGGTCACCGGCAGCTCACCGCAGCCCTTTGCCGGTCGTCGTCATCGTCAACTTGCCATGTTTGACGCCTTTGACGCTCAGCAACGCGTCAGCAACCTTGCGAATGGCGGCCCCTTTACCTTTGGCGACCAGCACTTCAAGGCAGTGATCGTGATCCAGATGCACGTGCATCCCCGCCATGATGTGGCCCTGGAAGTCATGCTGAATATGGGTGAGTTTCCGTGAGAGGTCCGGCACGTGATGGTCATAGACAAACGTGATGGTGGCGATCGTCTCCTTGTTCTCATCCCACTCCTGCCCGACCAGACTATCTCGAATCAGGTCGCGGATGGCCTCGGAGCGGTTGGTATATTTTCGCCGCTCGATCAGGCGATCGAAGTCCACAAGGAGATGCTGGTCGAGTGAGACGCCGAACCGGACAAGCTTTTTCATGCCGCTTCAATCATCGTGCCACGAAAATTAATTGTGTAGCACTACCATGCCACATGCGTCAATGCGTTCGACTGCCAGGGAATGGAGACTGGATGAGATCGGGGAGACGAAGAATCGGCTGGGATTCTAAACCCGGGGCGATTGCTGGCTGACCGTGCGCAACAACACGGCCCAGTAAGCTTTCCAGCGCTCGAGAAGCGAGATGTCACCACTGCCTGAGCGGATAGTGATAACCGATATTTCCGGCGGGACACGAAACCGAACCGGCAGGATACTGGTGCCGATGCCCGAGCTCACAAACAAATGCCGCCCTCCTTCGACAATGTGGCCGACGGCATAACGCTCCCCGAATTGGGAGGGCACGACAGGTCGGCCCCAGCCGGGCACGGCAACCTGCCCGCCGTGCGTATGTCCGGCGATCGTGAGCGCCACCCGGTCCGGGATCTCGGGAAACACATCCGGGTTGTGCGTAACAAGGATCACGGGACTTTCTGCATCGACGCCTTTCAAGGCTTGTCGAACATCATGGGCGGCTTCCCAAAAATCGCTCACGCCTGCCAGCCAAAACACCATCTGGTTAAACGTCAGGGGGATGGCGCGATCCTCCAGCACCGGAATGGCCTCCCCTTCAAGGGCCTTTCGCACCCGCGCGCCGTCAAACCACCAATCGTGGTTCCCCAAGACCGCGTACACACCCAGCGGCGCCTGCAGCGATCGCAGCACCCGTGCACTCGCCTCCGGCTCGACAAAGCTTCCACCAACCACACCATGAATCACAAAGTCTCCGGCAAGCAGAATGAGATCCGGCTTAGCCAGATTCGTCGCGCGCACCACCTCATGCAATTTTTCGAGATCGTTATGAGGAGAACCGGTGTGCAGATCAGCCAGCACGGCGATGCGAAGTTCGCGGGCTGAGGCGGGCCATCCGGGCAGCGCGAGATCGTATTCTCTCGTGAAAAGGGAGGCCGGCTCCCACCAGAATCCCCAGGCCGCCAGCGCAACCAACAACCCTCCGAGGAGATGCCCTGCGATACGGTATTTTCCGCTCATGATGTGTATCTCAACCCCGACAACGGGCGCGCGGCACAACATGTTGCAGGCCGTGTGCCTACCACGAGACGGAATGTTCGGAGTCGAGGATTGTCAGCGGATGAATCCGTAGTTGCCGAAACGGGCATGGAGTGGAGGCTGTCCCCACACGTTGTGAGTCAGCGCATCAGGTAATCAGGAGTGGCGGGCGTTACGCAAACAGTTGCACGGCTGTGGCATTGGCCATGAGCGCTTCGCCTTCGCGGTCGATGAGCTTGAGAAACAACTGGCTCAGCTCCGGATCGAACTGCTTGCCGGCTTGTCGCTCTATTTCTACCCTGGCCTCGCTCAATGTCAGCGAGGCTTTGTAGGAACAGGCATGCGTCATCACATCGAACGCATCCGCCAGAGCGACGATGCGTCCCGGTAGCGGGGTCTGCAATTCTTTCAGGCGGTGATACCCCGTTCCGTCCCACCGTTCATGGTGCGTCAGCGCGATTTCGCGCGCCATGATCAAGAGGGGAGCCCGGCTGTCAGAGAGCAGCTTGGAGCCGATTTTGGTATGCAGCTTCATGGCCTCCCAATCACTCTCATCATAGGCTCCCACCTTCATAATCACTGAATCAAGCAAGCCGATTTTTCCCACATCATGCAGTGGAGCGGTTTTCTTGAGCATATCCACTTGGTCCGGCGGCAGCCCCTTCATCTCCGCGAGGAGCATGGAGACGCGTCCGACGCGCCACGCATGGGCGCCGGTCACGTCATGCCGATACTCGGACGCCAGCACCAGACGATTCAGCAGATCCAGCTGGGTTTGCTCCACGACTTTGGTGCGAAGCCGCACCTGCGCTTCCAAGTGCTGGTTGTGCATTCGGACTTGTTGGTGGAGGCGCCTGGTCTCCAGCTGATTTTTGATCCGGAGCACGACTTCCGTCCCATCCACCGGCTTATTGATGAAATCGTTGGCGCCTTCCGCCAGCGCCTTATGTTTCGTCGGCGCGTCCAACTCGCCGGTAATGATCAATATCGGCACATAGTCGTCATTCGGAATCATCGGCTTCAATTGCCGCATGACTTCGAACCCGTCCATATGGGGCATGCGCATGTCGAGCGCCACCAGATCGGGCTTGATCTCTTGAAACAACTGCGCCGCCTGCCGGGCGTCATTCGTCGCCGTTATCCGGCTATACCCGGCCTGCTTGAGCAGTGCCTCCATCAATTTGGTGCAGTGGGCTTCGTCGTCTACTAGAAGTATTTTGATGCTGCTTAGGTCAAGGTCCTGCATCGATGTCCCGTCGCTCCTGTAACTGAGTCTCCGCTACGGACTAGACTAGCACCCTCATGCCGCATCACCAATTTCTTTCTGGCTCTTCGCAGAGACTGACGCAGGGAATCGCAACGTGGACAACACCCGCTGAAGCGCTGCCATGGTCAGCGGCTTGCTCAGCTCCGCATCGACGGCCGCCGAAGCCTGGCTCTCCTCCTCGATCTGGTCGCCGCCCGTCAACAGAACCACCGGCGTGTCAGGCGACACGTTCTTGATGACTTCGGCCAATTGTCGGCCAGTCATATGCGGCATCCCGTGGTCGGTCACGACCAGATGCGTCCGTTCGGGATTAAACCGCTTGATGGCCTCAGCCGCACTCCCCACGACCTCCACCTGATGTCCGGCCACCCGCAAATACTCGCCCGTAACCCGGCCCACGAGAAGATCGTCATCCACGACCAATACGCGCAACTGCACGCCGGCCAGATTGTTGCCTTCCTGTGCCGTGTCCGCTTCCTGCTCGGATTGAATCGGCAGCCGGATGCTGAAGGTCGTGCCTACTCCGAGCTTGCTGGTAATGTCGATGGTCCCGCGCAACCGACGGATGATCCCGTACACCATCGCCAGGCCGAGCCCGGACCCCTTTTCCCCCTTCGTGGAAAAGAACGGTTCCAGACATCGCTGGCGCACCTCCTCGGTCATACCCGTACCGGTGTCGGTGACCTCCAGGCGCACGTGATCCCCATCGGTCTTAGTCCTGAGCGTAATCGACCCGCTCGTCGGCATCGCATCGACGGCGTTAAATACCAAATTAGTCAGCACCTCGCGCAACTCGGACTCATGTCCGGCCACCGACGGCACCGATGCCAGCTCTGTTTTGATCTCAATGGCGACTCCGTTCGCCAGAGCCTGGTCTTTCCACTTCGGCTGGCTCAGCTTCACGCTTTGCTCGACCAGACGATTCAGATCGACGATGCCGGCAAGGTCCGCCTCAAGACGGGGGCGATAGAACTCCCGCAGACGGCTGACGACCTTGGCAGCATCCTTCGCAGCCATATTGATGGTCTGCAGATATTCTTTCAGCTGCACAGGATCCTGCGACATCTGTGGAGCAATGAGGAGCAATTCGCTGAATCCCATTATCGGCGACAGGGTATTGTTGAAGTCGTGGGCAATGCCGCTCGCCATTTGGCCGAGGGCGCGGAGCCGCTCCTGCTGCACCATCTGCTGCTGCGCCGTCTGCAGCTCGGTCAGCGCCTGCTCCAGTCGTGTATTGCTCTCGCGAAGTGAGGCTTCTGCTCGCTTGCGCTCCGCGAGATCCGAGGCATTACTCAAGGCCACTGCCACCTGATCCGCCAATTGACGCAACTGCGCCAGCCGCTCATCGTTCATGTCGGGGGCGCGCCGATAACTCAAGGCAATCCCGCCCAGCAGGTCTTGCCCCCGAAACAACGGGAAGACCAGCAGAGACGCCACGCCAGGCCCACAGAGAGGCCCAAACACCCCGCCCGCCGCCGGGCTGTTCAACAGTGCGCTGCCCTGGTGAGCCGCGAGCATCCGGCGTTCATCCTCGCTCACCGCCACCCCTGCCATGCTGGTCTCCGCGCCGGTTGACCCGACGCGGGCATAGAACCATCCGCGGGCAGCATCCGCAGGATCGATCAGCAGAACCGCAATCCCTTCGCAAGGCGAGACTTCGCGCAAGCGCGCCAAGACGGTATCCACGATGCGGCTGGGATCGAGCACCGACAACACGGAGCGGTCGATTTCGTGAATCGTCGCCAGTTGGGTGAACTGTTGATGCAGTCGATTCGCCATGGCATTAAAGGAGCCGGCCAGTTCCTCGAACTCATCGCCACTCTTGACCTGCACCGGCTGCGAGAAATTTCTCGCCGCGACACGTCTGGTGCCTTCGCCGAGTTTTTCCAGCGGCACCATGAACTTTCGAATCTGACTCACACTGAGCAGGGCCGCGGCAAACACCGCGACGACGACGATCAGGATGAACCGATAGCGGAAACTCCCCAGAGGCGCCAACGACGAACTCCGGGGCTCGCTCAGCACGACCGTCCACGGAGCCGTCAGGAATTGAAATCGCAGCGGGATCGCCCAGGAACCAGCCAGATACACATCCTGCTCGTCTTGCCACTCAAAGAGCCCGGCGTTGCCGCCGCCCTGCGCCGACCACTGTTGGGTCAACCCTGCCGACGCCGCATGACTGCAATACAGGACGGTGCGCTCCTGGCCGAAGACACACATCGAGGTATCGGCCGGCAACGTCATACTCCCGCCCAAGTCCCATAAATACTCGTGATTGAGTTCCGCCACCACCACGCGCCCGTCGACATCCGAGAGCCGGGAGAGAAAGAACCGGGACCGTTCCGGACTGGTCGGCTCGACGATGAGCAACGTCTTGTTCTGACGAAGCAGCGCCCGCTGCGCCTGGGACAAGGCCGGGACAACCCGCAGCTCACCGAGGAACACGGCAGCTTCGTCATCCTCGGCCACCGAAGCCATGCCGACAAAGCCTGGAAGGCTCGGCAACACCTGCGACGGCACATCCCCTGGCTGCGCTGCCAGTCCCGTCCGTTGTTGTGCGATGGTGGAAAGGAATTCCGCCTCCAGGAGCAACAGCCGTTGATACACCGCCATGCCCATGGCCTTACTTTCCTGCCTCACTCGGCGCTCGGCCTGCTGCGTGAGCTGGCTGGTTACGCCGGTCAGCGACACCAGGCTCAACGCGCCGACAGGCAAGAGGGCACAGAGGATGAAGAGAACAAACACGCGGCGGGCGACACGACTGCGGAGAAAGGAGTATTCGATCTGCACGAGGCCTCGTTCTACTAAAAGGCTGCGGGAATACTCATCTGAGGAGTGATGTGTGAGCAGCAACTACACGTGCGGTATTGCATCAGGACCCACCTTGGAATGGCATCCTGCTAAAACTCGACGGCCAAGCCGACGAAGCTGCCGTCGTTCGCACGGATCACGTCGTCGTGGCTTTTCTTTGCCGTGAGCGGCTCCACGCTTTCCCCATCCTTGCCCATGCTGTAGAGATCGTAGTCGGAATTGATCGGGTGCAGGAAGCGTTCCTTGCGCGGTTTGCCTTTGCTCGCATTACCTGATCCGTTGCCATTCCCGTTTCCACTTCCGGCCGCGTAGGCCTCATCGGGAAGAATCCACTGCCATGCTCCATTCTTCCCACCGCCTCCGCCGTTTCCATTGCCGCCACCATTCCCGTTGGTGCTGGGCGTGGTTGTCGCGTTCGGGGTCACACTTCCACCACCGCTACTAGCCCCGTTACTTCCGCCGCCCCCATTCCCACCGGCATTGCCTCCGCCGCCTCCATTGCCGCCCGCGTTTCCGTTCCCACCCGCATTTCCGCCGCCATTTCCGTTGCCACCAGCATTCCCACCACCGTTTCCGTTGCCGCCCCCGTTCCCGGGCAAACTGAGCGCCGCAATATTCAGATACTCATAGAGATTGCCCCAGGGGTCGACGATGTCGCCTGCCCCCGCTTCGGCCAGCGTGTCCGGAAAAACGTCATAGGCAGCTTTATACGAATCGACGGCGCGCGAAATGTAACGAATCTCGGCGATACAGCGGGCGAGCCTGGCCTTGTCCAAATACCCCAAGTAGGTCGGAACAGCCAGTCCGGCCAAGGCGCCGACAATCACCATCACAATCGCCAGTTCGACGATCGTAAATCCCTGCTGTCGGCGATCAACTGCGGCGTGAGGCATATGGGGCCTAGAATCCTGCGGCGGCAGGCAGTGGAGCGGGTGTTGTCTCACGTGAGTGCGTCTTGGTCTGGAACGGTTCCATGTCCTGCGCCAATTGTTCGACGGTCGCGCGCAATCGATCTGCTTCCTGCTCCACTTCGCGCATCGCACCCCGTGCGGCGGCCGCCTTCAGCCGTTCCAATTGTGGAGTCATGTCGGCATGGTGTGCCTCGATCCGGCTGATCTTCTCTCGTAACGCACTGACCATCTCCCCCAGACATTGCGCTTCGACATGCAGATAGTCGCTCTTCCGAATCGACGTGCGCACGGTCAAATCCCCGTTCGCCACGGAGTGAAAAATGCTGCGAAAGCGATAGAGCGGGCCAGCGATCCGGTGCGTAAAAAATACTCCGTGCACGATGAGCAGCACCGACACGACAGCGACGGCCGGCCAGAACCGGCTATGCAAGAGTTCAAACTGATCGGCCACCCGCTGCGCCTCTACCGAGGACAGGGGCAGGTGATCCAATTGCAGCATAAGAGGCAGAAACAACGCGCCGGAGACAGCGGCAATCACCACCACCACATACAGAAGGCTCAGCCCCAGGAACCGCGGCTGGACGGTATCCCACAAGAAATGCCGTCTGAATCGTGGTCGACTCATGTGGTCGCCGCCCTTTTTGTCCATGTCAAATGGCCCTGATTCTTAAACGTGATTCGTCCGCCACCGGCCGGTTCATAGAAGAACGCCAATTGATACTTGGCCTGTTCGGCATCCTGGTACGACACGACGAACAGCGTCTTGTTGTTTTCCCGGCTTTCTTCGACTTTTGTAATCACATATCCGTCCGCGTCCAGCGAGCTGGTTCCAAAGCCGATCCTGGTCTGGTCGATAAACATATGCTGGTCCGCATACCCTTCAGTCCTGGTCTCCCAGACCCCGACGAGGTAGGGCGGCGCCTGGATCGCTTCAGATGAACAGGCGGCACAAAGCCACACCGCAAGCAGACAACTGAGCCGTGAGATCGTCCACACCGGACACCTCTTGAGGTGGAGTTTCCTACCGTTACGCAATTCAGCTATCAGTATGCCGCAGCCGCGCACAAATACAATTTCTTTGGAATTTTTGACAGGGAGAGAAGGACAGGACCGAGCAGGCCATAGGGCCGTGGACGAGAGCACATGCGCGTGCCGTCGAGCGCCCGCTATTCGCTCTGGATCGGAATATAGAGCAGACTGCCCTGGCGATTGATGAGCAACAGCGCAAGGTCGGTGGAACGGAGCGGCTCGGCGAGCCGTTGAAACGTGGCAAAGTTGGGGATCGGCTGGCGATTGAGTTCCAAGAGCAGGTCGCCGGGTTGAAGGCCGGAGACTTCGGCCAGACTGCCGTCTTCAATGTCCGTGACCACGAGCCCGGAGTTGACGGACAAATCCATCTGCCGCGCCAAGGCCGGAGTGATTTCATCCACGATTACGCCCGACAGGGGGTGTGCCGTGGGACTCGCGGTATCGGCCGTCTGCGTTTTCTTCTGCCGCTCGCGCGGGGCTTCCTGCACAGTGAGGTCCGTCTGCATCAACCGGGCATCGCGAAGCAACTCGATCCGATGTTTGCTGCCGATGGCCGCCGCCGCCATCAGATTCCGCAAATGGCCGCTGTCCATCACATCGCGCCCGTCGAACCGCACCACCACATCACCGCGCTTCAACCCGGCGCGTTCGGCAGATCCCTTGGCCTGCAAGTCGGTGATGATTGAGCCCTTCACATCCGGCAGATGGAAAATCTTGGCGAGGAGCGGCGTCACATCTTGCGTGGAAGCCCCCAGGAACCCCCGCACCACGCGGCCGGTCTTGAGGAGGCTCTGCATGGCGGTTCTCGCCATGTTGCTGGGAATGGCGAACCCCACGCCGACGCTGCCGCCCGTGGGACTGGCGATGGCCGTATTGATGCCGACCAGTTCACCGTTGGTATTCACGAGGGCTCCGCCGGAGTTCCCCGGATTGATCGGTGCATCGGTCTGAATAAAGTCTTCCACATCCGCCACGCCGACATCGGCGCGCCCGACTGCGCTGACGATCCCGAAGGTGACGGTGCGACTCAGGCCCAGAGGATTACCGATGGCGAGCACAAAATCACCGACGGCGAGGGCACTGGAATCGCCCCAGGCCGCGGTGGGAAGCCCCGTGGCATTGATCTTTACGACAGCGACATCGGTTTTGGGATCAGTCGCCACCACGCGGCCCTTGAACTGCCGCCGGTCGGCGAGGATCACTTCCACATCCACTGCATCCGCCACGACGTGGTTGTTGGTGATGATGTACCCATCGGAGGAGACGATCACGCCGGAACCTTGGCCATATTGGCGGCGGGGCGGTACATCTTTAAACATGCCGAAGGGAAGTCCTTCGTCGCTGAACGCCTGATCATGCACCATGACCGTCGACGCGATGCTGACGACGGCGGGCAGCACCTTGGCTGCGGTGGCACGCACCTGCGCCTGCAAATCTCCGGTCGTGCTGACACGCGACGGGCGCGCTTGCACCAGATCAGCGGCCGACGCAGCCCCATTCAACCAACAACCCAGCAGGGCGCCCATGATTCCCAGAGCCAACAGGCCCGTTTGTGATCCACGTAACGACATGGTGTGAAACATCCCTAGAAGGCTGCGGAAAAACTAGTCTGTTGCATAGTAGCCCGCGTTGAGCTCCGTTCTGTCTCGCGTCAAAACAAACGCAGGATGCGCAAAAAGGCCGTCCAGCAAGGCCGCAACGAGCGAGGAGGCGAATCGTACTCTCGCAGTACGGTGAGCCTTTGAGGTTCACGACGCGCGGAATAACGCGCGTCACGCTTGTGAACGCCGCCGAGCCGGTGAGGCGGCCGTGTCTCGTGAGAACGCCGCTGGCGGACTTTTTCCGCATCCTGCTAGAAACGGCAGGCCACAGCCTATCACGCGGTGAACGCTTGCACACCTAGAAGTCATAAATCGGCATGCCGGAGGCGGAGCGCGTTCGAAATCACCGACAGGGAACTAAACGTCATGGCCGCGCTGGCTAACATCGGGCTGAGGAGCAGGCCGAAGAATGGATACAACAGTCCCGCCGCCACCGGCACCCCGATAATATTGTACACAAAGGCGAAGAAGAGATTCTGGCGGATATTGCGCATCGTGGCCTTGCTCAGGCGGTGCGCCCGGACAATCCCTCGCAAATCGCCCTTCACCAGCGTCACTCCGGCATTCTCCATCGCCACATCCGTGCCGGTTCCCATGGCGATGCCCACATCGGCCTGCGCCAGTGCCGGTGCGTCATTGACGCCATCCCCCGCCATTGCCACCACCCGGCCCTGCTGCTGAAGGTCCTGCACGATCCGGCTCTTTTCATCCGGTTTCACACCGGCCCGAACCTCGTCTAACCCTAACTCCTTGGCGACCGCCTGCGCCGTGACCGCATGGTCACCGGTCACCATCACGAGGCGAATCCCCTCTTGCCGCAATAACCGCAAGGCTTCGGGCGTCGAAGCCTTGATCGGATCGGCCACACCCAGCAACCCGATTGCACGGCCGTCGACCGCGACGAACATCACGGTTTGTCCGGTCTGCCGCATCAGTGCTGCGGTGGCTTCCAACGTCGCCAGGGTCTTGTCATCACCGATGTTCAGCGACTGCATCAGATCGAGCGTACCGACGGCCACCCGCCTGGTTCCCACCGTCGCGGCAACGCCTTTTCCCGTGGTCGAGGCAAAGCCGGAGACCGACTCCAGTTGTACACCGCGCGCTTCCGCGCCGCTGACAATTGCGGCGGCCACCGGATGCTCACTCCCCTGCTCCACCGATGCCGCCAACCGCAACAGGTCCGCCTCGGACCAGGGGGGTAACGCACTCACGACACGAAGTTTCGGCTTGCCCTCAGTCAGCGTGCCGGTCTTGTCGAACACCAGCGTATCGACTTTTTCGATTGTCTCCAATGCTTCGGCCTTCTTGAACAACACCCCGGCCGCAGCCCCACGCCCGGTGCCCACCATAATGGACATCGGCGTGGCGAGACCCAGCGCACAGGGACAGGCGATGATCAACACCGCCACGGCATTCAACAGGGCATGGGCCAGGCGCGGTTCCGGCCCCAGCAGAGCCCATACCAGACCGGTCAGAATGGCGACACCCACAACAATAGGGACAAAGTACCCGGCAACGACATCGGCCGTGCGCTGAATGGGAGCCCGGCTGCGTTGCGCCTCCGCCACCATTTGAACAATATGCGCCAACAGTGTGTCTGCGCCCACCCGATCCGCTTGCATCAAGAACCCGCCGGAGCCGTTGATCGTGCCGCCCGTCACCCGATCCCCCGTGACTTTCTCCACCGGCAGGGATTCGCCGGTAATCATCGACTCATCGACCGCGGTCGATCCTTCCAGCACCAGGCCATCCACCGGCACTCGTTCACCGGGCCGCACACGCAGGCGATTCCCGACCTGCACCTGCTCAAGCGGCACATCTACTTCACGCCCATCCTCGCGGAACAGCCGCGCGGTCTTCGGGGCCAGTCCCAGCAAGGCCCGGATCGCGCCGGTCGTGCGACTTCTGGCGCGCAACTCCAACACCTGGCCGAGCAGGACCAACACCGTGATCACCGCTGCCGCTTCGAAGTAGACCGGCACGGCCCCGCTCTCGAGGTGGAACGATTGCGGAATGAGCGAGGGGAACAATGTGGCAAAGACG
This sequence comes from Nitrospira sp., assembly GCA_009594995.1. Classification (GTDB taxonomy): domain Bacteria; phylum Nitrospirota; class Nitrospiria; order Nitrospirales; family Nitrospiraceae; genus Nitrospira_A. The sequence continues at coordinate 154,771 of VOPR01000005.1, forward strand.
CTGTAGAGGTAGGCCGTGCCGGTCCCGATCGCGATCAATGTGAACATATTCGGGCTGCGATGTACGATCGACGCCCAGCCGCGCTGAAAAAACGGCCACCCGGCCCAGAGCACCACCGGGGTGCTGAGCACGAACTGTATCCAGGCCGATTGGGTGTCGGACAGGAGATGGTGCAGCGGATTGCCGGGAATCATATGCGACATGGCTAGCAGGAACACGCCCCCCGCCGGGCCCAGTCCCAACCAGAACCGCCGGGCCATATCGACCAACTCGGGATTCAGCTCCTCCTCGACCGTCACCGTCCTTGGTTCCAGGGCCATCCCGCACTGGGGACAGGCTCCCGGTTCTGCCTGCACCACGTCCGGATGCATCGGACAGACGTACTCCGTCCTGGTCGGCAGCGGTTGCACGGAATCCGGTTCCAAGGCCATGCCGCATTTCGGACAAGGAACCGGCTTCTCCTCCAACACTTCAGGGCACATGGGACAGACGTACTTAGTCCCGGGAGGAGCCGGTGCGGCGGGCATCGTCTCCTTGGCTGCGCCTGGCTCAAGGTATGTTTGAGGATTCGCTCGAAACTTCGTGAGACAAGATAGGCAACAGAAGAAGTAGGTCGTGCCCTGGTGGGCAAACGATCCTGCTGCAGTCGCCGGCTCCACTGTCATACCGCAGACGGGATCGATCACGCCGACAGTCGCCTCGGCGGCCGGCGTCGAGGCCAGCATGGGAAGGGCCTTTCCTCCGAACTGACGCAGCGCTTTCGTTGGCGCGGCGGTGGCAGGCGATAGATACCGGGCCGGATCGGCCCGGAATTTGTCGAGACAACCAAGGCAGCAGAAGTAGTAATTTTTCTGTTCGTGGGTGTGGGACCCCGCCGCCGTCGCCGGTTGCACCGTCATGCCACACACGGGATCACGTTCGCCGCCCGCCGGCGGATCCTGCACGGGCATCGGTTGCATCATCGGCAGGGGGCGGCGGCCTGCCGTCGGCACAGCCGCACCCACGAGGGAAGCTGTCTTCACATATTGATTCGGCGCAGCACGAAACCGGTCGAGACAGCGGGTGCTGCAGAAATAATACGTTTCGCCGTCATGGTCGAAACGGCCTGCCGCCGTCGCCGGCTCCACCGTCATGCCGCAGATCGGATCAATCGCCATGAATTCGCACCTCGTTTCTCGTCACTCGTATCCCGCGCGGGACGAGGGACACATCACGCGTCACGAGACACGATCCCATTACCGCTTGCCGTCGCCGTCCAGGATGCTTTGAATGACCAGCTTCAAATTCTCCGGGTCAATTTGTTCGACCTTGATGTTCCCGTCGAGCAACACGGTCGGGGTCTGCTGAATCTTGATGCGATCACCCCATTTCCTGCCATCCTCAAACGCCTTCGCCGGTTTGGCACTGGCCAGCCCTTCCTCGAACGCCGCCGGGTTCAGCCCGACTTCGCGAATCAGCACTTCGCGAATCGCTTTGTCGATGATGCCGATCTTGTCCTTGTGGATGGTCCGGAACAAAGCCCGCTTCATTTCGTTGCCTTTGCCCATGGTCTTGGCCTGCTCGTACATATCGAACGCCGTCGGGAGTTTCCCCGGAATCACCGGATATCCGACCATGACCGCTTCGATTTTGTTCCCGAATTCCTTTTCCAGGATCATCAGCCCTTCGCCGTCAAACCGGTGGCAATGGGGGCAATAGAAATCGGCGAACTCCACCAATTGCACTTTCCCCGGCTTGTGCGTCGATTTCTCCTCGCTCAATATCTGGAAGTTGCCCTTGAGTTCAGGCTTCCCTGCCTGCGCAAATCCTGCCCATCCCAGGATTGCCATGATCATCAGGCCTACGAACACACCACCGTGCCATACTCGACGCTTCACCATACGCTGCACTCCTTTTTCATACATGATTCGTTTCAACGGGCTCGTCGGCATTATAAACAATGCTCGGGCTCTTATGCGTCTGTTATAATGCCAACGATGCGGGGCAAACTTCTACAGGGGATCGGCATTTTGTGGATGGCTGCGATCCTGACGGCCTGCGCCACCTCCGCCGACCAGCGCGAAGCCTCCGACGGCGGACCGCCGACCCCGCAATTTTCACAGATCAAAGCCGCGCCGGAATCGTTCAAGGGGCAGACCCTGGTGCTTGGCGGGCAGGTTCTCTCGGCCCGACGGCTGAAAGACGGCACACGAATCGAAGTGCTCCAGCTGCCGCTCAACGAAGCCCAGCAACCGTCGCTGGACCTCACGAAATCGCAAGGACGGTTCGTCGCCATCCAACGGGAATTTCTGGACCCTGCGACCGTGCCCCAGGGCACCTTCCTTACTATCACCGGCGAACTGACCGGCTCTGTCACCCTGCCGCTGGATGAAACCGACTACACCTATCCGATGCTCGACATCAAATCGTTTCGCACCTGGATTCCTCAACAGGACTCAAACCAACTCCGGTACCGCCCCTATCCCTACTACAGTCCGTTCTGGCATCCCTACTGGGGGCCGTACGGGCGCTTCCCCTATTACTGGTAACCTCAAGCACACGTTCCTCGACATTGCTGCTGAAGCCGGTTCTTCCCTGCGCTGAAACAGCCACGCCCTGCGCCATCAATAGCAACGCCCCGTCCATCCGTGAGGATGAACGGGGCGTCGCGACGTCCACAGCCTGTGGAACGATTACTTAATCATGATCAACTTGCCGCCGGGCTGCTTCGGATTGAGCTGGTCCCGATAGCTCAGGGTGTTGCCCTGGGTCGCGTTGAACAAATCGCTGGTCGGCACACCGATGTACTTGGTTTCACCGGGCTTCAAGACCACTTCCGCCTTCAACACAAAGGGCGACGCCGCGTTGACCGGATCGGTCATCTGGAAACCCCGTTCGGTGGCGGTGGTATTCGTCACCTTGATCAACAGCGGACGGCCGGGCCGAACTTTGAAATCGATCACAGTGGTCGGCGGATACCACGCCTTCAAGCCGCCCAACTCAACCGCATACAACTGCACATCGACTTCCAGCTCTTTGAACGGCTGGCCCACGACTGAACCGGTCTCGAGATCGCCCACTTCGACGCCACCGGCCTGCAGTGCCAACGCCGATGTTGCACTCGACATGACGCCCAATACACCCAGAAAAAAAATCGCGCTCCTGCTCAACATACACAACCTCCTGTCAGGTTAAAGAGATGAGGACGGACGATGCTCCGGCGCCAGGCACGGTGGAAGACCGGTGCCTTCCAAGACCTGACCGCCGACAATGTGACCATCAACGATCAAGAACAAAACTTTCATGCGCTTGATATTATCTGAAAACTTTCCACTTGCCGTCGCCAACACTTCGTGTGACCCGTCGGGCTGCGGCTGATCGGCTTCGATCTTCACGTAATAGGTATCAAACCCTTCGAACTCCCGGTTGAACGCCTGTGCCCGCAACAGTCGCTCCAGCGACTCGTCGGCAGCCCATGCCGCCGTTCCGGCAACCAGTACCAGAACATGGATCATGGCCCTGAAGACAGTTCGCATGAGGGCTTCCTCCCTAGGGTGAGGAGTTATAGCCCCGACACACCCGGTCGTCTACAGATGCCCGCTCACGGATGCCTACGGATGCTACAGGATCGTATCCCGTGGTATCGGCGGCATAACTGAGCTGAGTCGAGGTGGCCGGGAACGTCTCACCAGGAAGTGATCAGGCGGGAAACCAGGGGAAGAGCCGTATCGTCAGGGCGCCCCCCTGGCGCACTCATCACCCTACTTGCTCTTCCCCTTGCCCTTCTTGCTCGAAGCCTGTTCCGCATGCGCCAGCGACTCTTCCGCATGTTTGACGGCTTCCTTGGCATGCTCCAGCGCTTCCTTCGCATGGGGATCATTGCTGCCCTTCACCGCTTCTTCCAAATGCTTGATGGCTTCCTTCTCGTGCTCAACACCTTCTTTGGCATGCTTGATCGTTTCTTTCACATGCCCGCCGCCGTCGGCCAACGCATACCCAGCAGGCACCACCGCCACAAACGCAACCAGAGAACAAGCCACGACTCCTGAACGTAACCAATTCATATCAACTCCTCCTGTGTAATAAATGGGCACCGCCATCCCAGGGACGGCATTCTACAGCATTTCACGATCATTGTTGAGAGACTGAAACCGGGCGGGTGTTCAACCCAACAGCAAGGAAGAAGGTGGGAGAGGGAAGCGTATGGGCGTACGCTTCCCTCATCGGAGCTCACTGCGTGGTCAGCGCAGTCCAACCGTCGAGCCCCGTCCACCGATCATCAGACATGTGCCGGCGTCAGCCACGGCAAACGGCAGATTCCACAACGTTCTGGGTCCGCCGTCGCCTGGAGGCCGGCAGGATCCCAACTGGCGTAGATCCATGATTCACACTGCTTGCTCCCTCCGTCATTCATCGTCATTCCGGCACACTTCTCCATCACAAAGACAGATGGCTGAGCGCCCTGCGCTCCAGGTTGCACCGGACAAGGTTCGGATTCCACGACGAACACCGTCCCCACGGGGAACGACTCATAGTCCGGCGTGAGCAAGGCCTTGGGAGACACATAGAACCGCAGTTGCTGCGAGCCGGTTCGCGCCTCCACCAGCGACGTCAGACTCGGCCAGTCTCGATACCCGAACGGAACCAACAGCCCGGCGGCAGAGGGAGCCGGTGACCAGCCCCCGCTGATATCCAGGGCCAATGCCAACAGTCGCACCACGGCCACGTTCAATCCCGTCTGGTCTTGAGGCTTCCTGGCGATCGTGGTTCGTTGATGAGACGGCGCTGCAACGCTGACCGGCATGGAACACCTTCCTTTCTGATCCCGCACAGGTTATCGGGTGACGTCACCGACTGCCGCCCCGAGACGAGGGGCCATCCCCTGTCTCACCGCGCCCGACTGGAACCGCGCGCGAATGGATGCAGCGCGCGCCGCGAACAACCCCGCTTCCACCGGCTGACCAAGCGTATCGAGTACCAGGGCATACCGTTCCACCAACAACCCGACCGTTGGATGATGTAACCCGAGCTGCTGCTGTTGAATCACCAGCGCCCGCTGGTACAGAAGCTGCGATTGGGTGAGCAACCCCTGTTGATCGGCAAGAAACGCCATGTTGCCGACGATCGTCCCGGCCAGGGCGCTCTGCGGGCCGGATACCCGTTCAGCAATCGCCAACGCCTCGTCGAAGTATCGTTGCGCCGAGGCATAGAGCCCCTCCGCCTGATAGAGACACCCGGCATTGTTCAAACTCATCGCCACGGCGGGATGGTTGTCCCCGAATCGAACACGCCGTACCTTCAACGCGCGCAGATAAAAGGGTTCCGCCCAGGCATACAACCCACGCCCCTTGTACAACACCGCCAGGTTGTTCAGGACCGGTCCCAGATCCGGATGATCGGCGCCGTGCGCTCCCTCCATGAGGATGAGCGCCAGGTGATACATGGATTCGGCTTCCGTCTCCCGCCCCTGCTTGCGATAGAGTTCGGCTAGATTGTTGAGGGTGACGGCCACATCAGGGTGCGCCGCGCCAAGCACTTTGCGCTCGATCGCCAACACGCGCTCGTAGAGCGGCTCGGCTTCCGCAAAGTCACCTTGGGCATGGGCGATTTCCGCCAGATTGTTTAACGCCGCGGCGACATCTTCGTGCTCCGGACCCAGTTGGGACTCCCATATGCCGAGAGCACGCCGGTAGAACGATTCGGCCTCGTCGAGCCGCCCCTGGTCGTGATACAGCAACCCCAAATGGTTCGCAGCCAGCGCCACTCGAGCATCGTCGGCGCGAACCTGCTCGGCTTCCCGCAAGGCCTGCGCCAGGAGTGGCTCGGCTTCGGCATAACGCGCGGCTTCCCGAGCCTGTACGCCTGCCTCGAAACGCTGCATCCACGCATCCGGCTCAGCGGCACCGAGCCCGCTCGTTTTGCCGAACAGCGTCAACGCAAGCAAGCTGACAAACCCCAGGCGACACCACCGCTGCTGATTCATCCGATTGCCCATGATGGTCGTTTCCTCCACACCCTCGATCGACTTTCGTTCATCCTGCCTGCCTCTCCGGCTTGATTGCTCCGAGGTCGCAGCCCCCCGAGGGGCCGGGGTGGAGGGGGAGGCCGTCCCACTCACCCCGGGAGGCAGATCCTGAAGAAGGGTGCACAACCCCAGGATCCGTCATGACTGACCTATCGCTTGGCCGATCGACGCCCGCTCAACGGCACCATCTTCAACTGCGGCGAGGAATCACCCGGTCGCGGATCGGTGCGATTTCCGTCGACCAAGGCATTCACCGAGCGACGAAAGATGCGCAGGCTTCCCCCGCCGATCTTCGTGGCCTCAAGTCGCCCTTCGTCGATCCAACGGTAGATGGTCCACTTGCTCACCTGAAGCAACTGCGCGGCTTCCTTGACGCGTAAGAGCGGCTGATCCATCACCTTCACTCCTTCAACGTTTGGCGGTGGACAGGAGCGGTTGCGACACCGCTCCTCCCCGGCTGCACAGGGGGGACGAGCCTCCCGATCAACCGGGTCCACCATGCACGACACCATCACACACGTGACCACTGATGAGTGGGAACCGGCAGCGGAGGTCACAGGGAAGGCGCCTGCGCTGCCGGTTATTCCGGGGTAGAGGGCAATCCAACCCCGGACTCACAGGCATTGAGTGAAATAGCTCGGGCCGAACGCCCGGAGACGGCGGATTACAGGGCCGACATCATTCCCGCCAGTGGCGCGTGCCACCACGGAAGCACAGATTGCGAACGCTGTAATGAAAGGCGACGTGCGCCCCGCCCGAACTATCCCCTCGCGGGGACGGGCGGCGCACGAGCGTGAAGGGACGAGGGGTCCCCGGAGGTCAGGAGGAGCGGAGAGGAGATTAACGGTTGCGTTTGCGCAACCCAGGCTGTACCTACATCGCCCTGAGCAATCGGGCCGACATCCGATGTCGCCTGGCAGGCCCAGGAACAGAGGGTGGAATGGGACTCCGTGCCTGAATGCTGATGATGACTGTCCAACGGCGCGGCGTGGGCAAAAGAACAGCCCGGCGCCACGAGCGCCAGCACCATATACACCCAGACGATTCCGAGTGCGAGGCCGGCGACAGTGGTTTGAGAGATCCGTCGAATCATGGTCTGATCGTTCTCACCTGGCGTATCAATTACGCCGTTCCGCAGAAGTTGTCTACCGACGCGTGCTCACGCCTGCTACAAATTCTCCGGGCCGTCCGGTCATCACCTACACCGTCCGCTGACCGAGCGCGTGGACGATCTCGATGCGGGCTGCCCGTGCGGCGGGCACGAGCCCCCCGATGATTCCCATGCCGGCGGCAAACAACAATCCTTCACCGACCATAGTGGGCGTGAGATGAAATGCGAAGGCCAACTCGGCGCCGGTATCCCAGTTCACAGTGGAAATCGTCACAGAATTGAGCAAGGCCGCGCCGGCCACACCCAGCAACCCACCGGCGAGGCCCAGCAGAATCGATTCGAGGAGAAAGGCTTGCAGAATGTGGCTGCGCGTAAATCCCAAGGTGCGAAGCGTGCCGATTTCGGTCGTGCGATGTGCAACGGACGCGGACATGGTCATCGTCGCTCCGAGAATGGCCCCGACGCTGAACACCACGGTCAGAAATAACCCAGTCACACGAATCAACCTGGCCAACCCTTCAGCCTTCCCTTCGTAATAGTCCGGCTCGCGCTTCACGGACACTTTGAACCGGGGATCACGCTCCATCCGCGCCTTGAATGCGGGGAGCACGGTCGGATCGGCCAGCCGTACGGTCATCGACGAGAAGACCGTCCGGTGAAACGTGGCCATCATCTGCTCCGCATCGCCCCAGACCTCGGAATCGAACCCGCTGCCCTCCGCCTCGAAAATCCCGACCACCGTCCACTCCCGCCGCCCGAACCGCAGCGTTTCAGATAGACGGGCCTCAGGAAACTGCTTCGCCACCTGAGTACCGACAATCACCTCTGTCGTACCCGGCTGCCACAGGCGGCCTTGGACGATGTGCACCAGAGGACGCATGGCGAAAGCATCGGGCGACGAGCCACGCAATGAGAGACTGGCCAGGCTCCCTCCTGCCTGTTTGCGCAAGGTGAGTTGCAGCGCGATCTCCCGCACCACCGCGGCTTGGTGATCTGCCAGGGTGACGACCTCCGGCTGTGCCGCCAGCACCCCGGTCTGCTCGCGCGACAAGCTGCTTTCGATTTCGGAGAGCGCCCCCTTGCTCATCACGATTGCGTTGGCAGGATCCCCGGTCCTGCCCATCGTTCGCTCCAAGCCATGCGCCAGCATCAGAATGGCCACGAACACGAAGACCACGAGCCCGAGCCCCAACAGCGTGAGCAGCGTTGTGACGCGGCGCGCCCAAAGATTCCGCAGACTGTATGCGCTCCACAACACAGGCCGACCTCGCGATGTTATCCCCTGTGACGCAACCCTTCTAAAGTTGTCATGCGGCTGAGACGCACCGCGGGCCAGAGGGCGGCCAGGAGACCGACCAGCCCCATCACGCCGAGACACATTCCAATCGTCTCGGAGGTGATCTCGTAAGCGCCCACCGTTTTTCCGCCGGCGACCATGACCGCATAGAGCCGCGCTGCCGGGTACAACAATCCCAACCCGGCCAGGGCGCCGCCCAACGCCACCAGCAGCGATTCCCCCAGGACCAGCGCGATCAAATGGCGCGGCTGGAAACCCAGGGTCTTCATCACCCCATATTCCCTGGTCCGCTCGCGCACAGCCATCGCTAGCGCATTCACCAGGACCAGGGCCGCGATACCATTCATCACGCCGGACAACCAATCCAACGCATCGAGCAACGCGCCCGAGCGCGCGACCCAGCCGGCGATATAGGCTTGTTCCCGTTCCGTCCTGGTTTCGGCAAATGAGTTGGCAAAGGTGGCATCGATCGCGGCTACCACCGTGCGGGGATTCACGCCCGAAGCCGTCGTGGTGACATACCAACCCACTTGGTCGGCACGGTCCGGTGCCGTGGCTCTCAACCGCTCATTGGCAAACTCCCAATGCACATAGACTTCCCCTTCGCCCATGATGCCAGGGCTGCTGCTGCGGAAGATGCCGCGTACGACCAGGTCCCAATTCCCGGGATGGGTCGTACCCTTGAGCGGGATCACGTCACCGACCTTCCAACCAAATCGGGCGGCGAGTTTCTGTCCGATGAGGCATCCGCCCCGATCCTTCAGAAACGCCAGCCGGTCTCCTTCGTTCAAGATGACTTCCGGGTAGGTCTCGAAGAACGTGCTCATTTGCTCCGCAAACGCCCCGAACGATTCCTTCGCATCTCGGTACTCAACGCCAAACACGTTGCCGTAATGCACCACCTGCACACCGGGGACCACCGCCATCCGCTCCCGATACGACAACGGCAGAAGCAAGGAGTCGGACATGGCATGGACGGTGATCAAGCGATTGTTGGCCGCCGCCTTGACACCGCTGTGCCATTCATCCAGCGTCAGCCGCAGCAATCCGAAGGCCAGCACGACCATCGCCAGGCCGCCGACCGTCAGCGCCAGACGCACCGGTCGCCGGATCGTGTTCCGCAGCATCAAGCGCATCAGCGGCATGGCGGCATCTCCAACACTCCCTTTTCGAGATGCCTGATCATCTGTGCGCGTTCGGCCGCGCGGGGGTCGTGGGTGACCATCACGATGGTCTTGCCCAATTCCCTGTTCAACCGGGCCAACAACGTCAGAATGTCGTCGGCGGATTCGCGGTCGAGGTTTCCGGTCGGCTCGTCCGCGAGGATCATGGTCGGGTCGCTGACGATGGCGCGCGCCACGCCCACCCGCTGCTCCTGTCCACCGGACAGTTGCCGGGGATAGTGATCCATACGATCGCCCAGCCCGACCAGCCGCAGCGCGGTCTTCACATGGTCAGCACGCTCCCGGCGTGTGAGATGCGTCAGCGCCAACGGCAGTTCCACATTCTCCGCCGCCGTCAGCACCGGGATAAGGTTGTAGGTCTGAAACACATAGCCGATGTGGCGCGCGCGCCACCGCGCCATTTCACCCTCCGACAAGCCGTCCAGCCTGGTCCCGGCCACGACCACCGATCCGCCCGTCGGCCGATCGATCCCGGCCATCACGTTCAGCAACGTGCTCTTGCCGGACCCGGACGGCCCCATGATCGCGAGAAAGGTGCCGGCCGGAATGTCGAAGGACAAATCCCGCAGGACCGACACCTCGGTGCCAGCACGGCTGTAGCTCTTCGTGATCTTCTGGAGACTGACGACCGGATCAACCATGGGTGAACTCGTTACGAGGCACGACGGAAGACTGACACCGTGCTGCCGGAACGAATATGTTCGGTCGGTGCAACTATCACCTCATCGGTCTGCGACAAAGGTCCATGCACAGGGACCATCCCGGCCGCGGGAGTCCCGACTTGCACCACCGCTTCCGCCACGATTCCCGTGCGCACGACCAAGACCACCGGTCGCCCTTCGCGCGTCACCACGGCGGTGGACGGCACGCCCCAATCTTCCCCTGGCTCTGTCTGTGTTCCTGGAACAGGACCGAACGTCACCTTGGCGCTCAGCTCAGGCCGCACCCGATCATCCAGGTCACGAAATCGAATGCGCGTCAGCACCGTCCCCTTGGCGCGATCCGCGATCGGCATCACCTGCTGCACCTCGCCCTGATATCGGTGCCCCGGCACCGAATCGAGTTGAATCTCCGCCGGCTGCCCGGCCCGCACGCGGTGAATCATCGCTTCCGACACTTCGGCATCGACTGTCACCGACAAGGGGTCGACCATGTTCACCACGGACCCGCCGGAACGGACGGTGGCCGTGAAGGGAGAGACAACCTCGCCGATCTCGGCCAGTTTTTTCACGATGACCCCGTCGAACGGCGCGTGGATGCTCGTATTGTCAAGTTGGACCGTGGCGTTTTGACGTTCCGCCTCCGCCGCGGTGACTGCGGCTTCAGCCGATTTCACGGCAGCGGCGGCACGACGCAGACGGGCCGAGGCCATGTCATACTCCGACTTGGTGACAAAGGACTGTTCCAGGAGCGTCTTCACCCGCTCGAAACTCAGTGTCGCCTCTTCGAGCTCCGGTTTGGCCGCTCCCAGTTGCGCCCGCGCCACACCCAACCGGGCCAAGGCCTGCCGATACAACGCGTCCATATCGTCATGTTCGATCCGCGCGATCAGTTGGCCCGCCTTCACCCGATCGCCGACGTTGACACCGAAATAGATCAATCGTCCGGTGCCCTTGGATGCAATGGACGCCTGTCGCTGTGCGACCACATACCCGGTCGCCGCCAGGCCTGCCCCGCTCCCCGACGGCATGCGAATCACCGGAGCCACCTCAACCCGTTGATCCGGTCGCAGCCAGGCGCTGCTCCAGGCTAATCCGGCCGCAACCAACAGAACGGCCAACGTCAGCCAGATCCACCGGCTCCGGCCGGCAGGCGAAGACTCACCGGGAGCGGGACGACGAATCGCCAACCCGTCCAAATCGGCGTCGTGAATGCCGGATTTGCCAGGCTCAGGACGATCAGGTGATTGATGAGCAGACACGGTACCTCCTCCATCGAACGGCCACGAGTTGCGCCGCTCTCATCTCATCTCATGTCATTCGAACTGCCGGAGCGCGGGTTATGACGCCGGCACAACCGACCGCCGCTCTCGCCCACGCCGCTTGCGCCACCACATGAGGAAGCCGGTGGCATAGATGACCGGACAGGCCAGGCCACTTGCACACACGAGCAGGCGGCCGGGCATCCCGAACGCCTGTCCCGAATGCAGCGGCCATTGCCAATCGATAAACGTTTCGCCGGCGCTCCGCCTCGTATCGGGAGCCCGCACGTCGAGAATCGCGCCACTGTATTGATCGACGCTCACGATCCGTTCCGACCAAAACGCGCTCAATCCCGGCACGCCTTCCCGCCCGACCTGATAGACGCCTTTCGCATCTTCCGGCATGGAGATCGACCTCAGTCGCCCCTCCGGATATCGAGCCGCCGCCAGTGCCACCGCCTGCGCCGGGCTGATCGGATGCCCACCGGCAAGGGAGGTGGAATGAGGGGCCTCCGCAGGCCCACGTGTTGCCGGAGACATGAGCTGTGTCACCCAGACGATGGGATCTGCCCAGTTCATATAGGCACCCGACAACAAGATCGCTCCGATCGCAAGACAGAGATACAGCGCGACCGTCTTATGCAGATCAAACAGGAGGCGGAACGGTGTGGCCGGCCGCCTGATGACCAACGCCTGCCGCCACTGGCCGTTCACAGGCCACCAGACGATCACGCCCGTGATCAACGAGAGGATCAGGAGCCACGCCACAATCGCCGCCAGCGTCACGCCGTTCACACCCGCCAAGAGTTGAAAATGCAGCGAAAAGACGGCATCCATGAAATACCGTGGAACCCACTCGCCAGCTCCGTAGCTGCGCACCCCCGTGACCTGGGCCCGATAGGGATCGACAAAGATTCGCTGCCAGGCCGTCGAAGGCTGCTCGACATATACGGCCACGACACGTTCACGAGTCGGCGCGCCATACACCTGGGTGATGCGGCTCCCCGGCGCCGCCGCCCGCTCCGCCGCCGTCAAGATCTCACCCACCGGCCGATACTCATCCTGCCCTGGCGCCGGAACCTCTACTGTCAGGAGTGTTGGATTCAGCCACTCGTCGATCTCCTGAAAGAAGACGAGGATGCTTCCCGTCACCCCAAAAACCACCAGCAGAGCTCCGACAAACAACCCCAAATATAAATGCACCTGCACCCAAAGGGCGCGCCACGCGCGTATTCGATTGCGCCTGACCGCCCCCCCTGCCGTGGAGACGACGGAGTGCGGTACCGAGTCGGCGCTCAGGGCATCCTGGGACATGCGATCGAGGCTCCATTCCGCTGCGCGAGACAGATTCCGGATGAGCCGAATGCAGTGGCTCCGCCATTGACCCGACATGGTCTTTCCCCGAATGGGAAAACACACGCCGACGGAGCAGGTCACCACCGATGCCACACCAATGGTCTGGCACCCGGCTCTGCTTGAATCAGTACGTACTCGTGACGAATTTAGTTGGAGAAGGCAGGAGGACCGCGGCCATGAGCCACCACCAGCGGGCGGCCACCGAAGGAGAGAGCCAGAACCGTGAGGGACACGAAGAGGGAGACGAGCAATGGTAATCGAGGGATCTCAGGAAGAATGAATGCCGTCTCATCCTGTGTGACCGTACAGGCCCAAGTGATGAGCGGACTCGCCTCCGCCTGTCCATGGTGACAGGGTTCATGATCTCCTCCGGCATGGAGGTGAAAACTTCTGGAGGTCGGCTTCTCGAAATCAATGAAGCAGGTGTGACACAGAAACCCGGCAACCACCCGGATGGCGATCAGCAGACAGGCGACGGCCACCGCCGCGTGAGGCGCCAGGCCGGATCGACGATGCGGGAAGAGTACAGTCTGCGGTGTCGTCATCGAGGCTTCCACGCGGTGGAGAACGACTTTACCATACGCAACCATCCCTTCTCTTGTCCAGCAACGGTTGCTCACGGATGCTACACACGGGAGAACGGACAGGCACCGGCACGGCAGAACAAACCTACCGTGCCGGTGTTCACCCCAGACGAACGAGATCAATAGTAGATCGAATAGCCGATGCTGGCTGTCGTCCCGCGCCCCGCAAAATAGAAGCTGTTGGTGAAGGAAATCTGGTTGAACGGCGTTGCGTACTGTTTGTTCAGCAGATTCTCTACCCCGAACCGGAGCGTGCCCGGCCCTGCTTTGACGGTGCTGATCAGATCGACCAGGAAGTATTCCGTCTGGCTGAAGGGATCCGCGGTGGGATCGATGCCCGAATTGAACGCCGTCAGCGAGCGCGAGCGGCTGCCCGAATAGAGCACCTGAATCCGGTTGCGCCATTCCCACTCCGGCACCGTCAGGTGTTCGAGGTAGGCGGTGATCTTCTGCGGTGCAATGGAGAAGCCGTTCAACGGCACGCGCACATCGGGATTAAACCCGATGGTCTGATCACCTTCCACAAAGGTGTACGTCCCGCCCAGGCGAACGCGTTCGATCGGCTGCACATCGAGCGTGGCTTCCACGCCGTAGATGGTTTGCGGCGCACGCCGGAGTGAATTCGTGAACTGGTCAAAGTTGAGACCCAGCGACGACTTGGAAATGTATCCGGACACCGAAGCCTGGACCTTGCTCCATTTGCCACGCAACCCAAGTTCATAGTTATTCACGCGCTGTGGCTGCAACCGCTGGAGCGAAATGGCGGTCCCCGGCGGCACGTTGCCCAACGCATTATCGATCGATCCGACCGGCACGTTGAACCCCTGACTAAAATTGAAAAACAGGTCCAGCGGTTCCAGCAAGTGGTACACAAATCCCGCGTTGAACACCGTCGTGTCGAACTCGATGGCACTCGCCGGTAGGAAGGACCCGTTGCCGGTGAAGTCGCTACTCGTCACCTTCACACGCTCGTACCGAACCCCACCGCGCAAGACCAACGCGGCAAGCGGAGTCCACTCGCCCTGCGCAAACACTGCGGTGCTGTTGAACACGCGCGAAGGAGAGGAGGCCACCTCACCGTTCTTGCTGAACACCCGTCCACCGGACCCATCGAAGACGGACTGATCGTAGAGCGTTGACGACTGGGCACCGTGTTGGCTGGAGAAGTCCATGCCCCACACGATTTCCGGTTTTCCGTAGAGCGGGATAGGCGTGGTGATGTCGAGCCTGGTTCCCAACACGTCGCTTTGGTTATAGCCCTGCAGCACTTCCGTGCCGCCGAACAGCCGACTGTCAAAGGTGGGAAAGCGCGTTTGCTGCGCGCGGTAATAGCCTTGCAAATGGACGCGGCTGTCGAGAAACAGATGGGGATGAGTGTAGTCGGCGCTGATCTGCGTGTTCGTCAGCTTGGGTTGGTCGGCCAACGACAAGCCGGGTACGTACCGCGCAAACGTCCGTGGCAACGCGTCCACATTGGGATCCACCAGGTAGTTCGTATCCTGCCAGGACTGCTTGCGGTTGAAGGTCAGTTGGAACCGGTGGTCGCCGAAGGTCGCCCCGAACTTGCTCATGATGTTGTAGTTCTTGGTGTCGGCAAATCCACCGACCGTATTGGTGCCGGGCATGGTGCGGGACCCCTCTGCGTCGAACATCCCGCCCTGGTGGTTGAAGCTACCGACGATGTTGTAGTCGAACCAGTCTTTCTTGCCCTGAAAGCCCTGCACCACGGTCCCGCTGAGTCCCCGTAACACCCGGGTCAACGATCCACTGCCCTGCACGTCCGTGTAGAAAGTCGGTTTGCCCTCGCCCGGCTGTTTCGTAATGATATTGATGAGACCACCCATCGCGCCGTTGCCGTAAATTGCGGTGGAGCCGCGGATGATTTCGATACGCTCGATGGCGCTGGGATCGATGTGGGCCAGGTCCAACTCCGTGGTCGGGCTGCTCTGTTGCGGGACGCCGTCGATCAGGATCGCAATCGACCGCCCTCTGATCTTGAGAGACGTACCGGAATCCATCGACTGGTCGTTCTGCGACAGACCGGGCACCAGTTTTGTCAGAACCTGCGTAATGCTCCGGTTTGGCGAGGCGGCCAGCTGCTGGCGCAATTGTTCTTCCGACACAATGGTGACCGCCTGGTTCACGCTACCCATTGAGGTCGGAGTGCGAGTGGCCGAGATCAAGACATCCGGGGCATTCACCACCGGAATTTCTTCTGCCGCTTCCCGGGATTCCGGTTCGGCCGCCCATCCTGTCAGGCTCGAACAGAAGACAACGGCCCCAAGAACAAGCGCGATTCGAGTGCTGAGTGTCAATGTGAGACGACGCATCTTCATGACGGCACAACTTCCTTTCATTCCCGGCACGGGCCGTCTGTTCGAGAACAGACAACGGACGCCGAGCCCGACGCATTGCCTGCGGCGGAGGAAGAGACAGGACCGGTTCACAGTCCGGTCCGGCTCGCCGCCAGGCGAATCCATGCGCATGGCGCAGGCAGCATCGGGCCTCGGGAGGCCCGGCTCGAGACGCTTCAGTGATGATGTTGATGGTGCGTTAGCAGGCGCGGACGGAAAGCGGAGGACTGCGGCCGGTGGCCGAAATCAGTAGAAGACTGCGATAAGAGACCAGCCACACCACCAGCGGGACAAACAGTACGACCACGACCGGCAGGCGCGGAATGTCCGGCAAGATGAAGGCGTTGTCATCCTGATTGACCGAACAGGCCCAGTTGACCAGTGGCTTGGCTTCGGCCTGCCCGCGGTGACAGGGCTCCCGGTCACCGCCGCCATGAAGATGGAAGTTGCGGGTCGCCGGCGTTTCCAGTTCGGTAAAACAGGTCGCGCAGACGATGGCGGCAGCAAGGCGGATCGCAATGAGCGCGCAGACGAGGGATACCGCCAGGAGCGGACCTCGTGTCGTCTGTCGAGCCCCATGCATGGAGCGCCATACGCCGTTCATACGCCATCCCCTTCGATTCGAAGGCGCTCATGCTACGAAACCGACGAGAAATTCGTCTACCGACGATTGCTCACACTTGCTACAGTTTGCAGCTATTGCACCACTTTCCTGCATCTTCTTACGTGTTGACCACATGGCGACTGCCCGCTAGTATTCAGCCACCCGACCACCGCCCGCCCACTGTGTTGAAGGAGACCGCCTATGCCACCTCGCGTCGATCGGCGCACCGTCGATCTGTCCGCCTATCCTGACCTCGTCGTGATTTACCTGGGCATGCGGGTCAACCGGCTGACCGGACTCAAAACCCTGTTCGGCTTCGGGCCGAAAATCGCCCAGTCGGTCGAGGCTCAACCGGACGGACTGCTGCTGCACGAAAACCTGCTGTGGTCTCTTCTCCCGCCGCACGTCGGGATGCGTCAGTATTGGAGAGACTTCGCCTCGCTGGAACGGTGGGCGCGATCCGATCCGCACCGCGAGTGGTGGCAGAGGTTTTTGAAAGATTCGGGAGGAACCGGTTTCTGGCACGAAACCTATTTCATGCGCGGAGGGATGGAAGCGGTCTACGATGACATGGCGAATGATCTGGGCTTTCTGCGGTTCGCGCCCCAGCAACCGGCACGCGGGCCGATGTATTCGGCGCGGGATCGAGCACGACAGACTGGGGAACCCACCGCGCCGCTACCCGTGGATGAACGCGGTTACTACTCCTGAATACGAGTTACAGCCTGACCACTTCTAAACTCACCTGCTGGAACCCGAGACTCCGAACCTCATCGACGACTCCGACGAACTGTTCAAGCAATGTCACACGGTCGGCGCGGACCACCACCGCCGACCCTTTCTTGTAAGATTGCAATTGCGCGGGCAAGCCGCCCCCCGGCACCGGATGATCGTTGAGAAACAACTGCCCGCCGGCCGTAAGGGTGATCACCACCGGCACGTCTTTCCGCTCATCTGTCTCCTTGGCCTTGGCTAGCTCCACGGGCACCTGGCCTGTGGATATGAAGGTCGCGGTCGTCAGCACAATCACCAGCAGGACCAACATCACATCCACCAGGGGGATGACATTGATCTGATTGACCTCACGCTCCATGTTGCACCTGATAGGTCGTCAATAATTCAGCCACCCGGCGGCGCAGAATGTTGTTCATAACGACGCAGGGAATCGCCACCACTAGTCCGACGGCGGTTGCTTTCAACGCCAGACTGAGGCCGACCATGATGCTGCTCACCGCCATCGCACCCAAAGTCCCCATGGTGTGGAACGTCATCATAATGCCCAACACGGTGCCCAGCAGACCGATATAGGGCGCATTGGCCGCCACGGTCCCGATGACCACCAGTCGCTTAGTGAGCGCCATCTCACACATTTGAATGTCTGCAAATTGCGCCAGGCTCACGCGTCGATAGTAGAACCACCGCTCAACCGCAACCGCCATCGACCAGATGCTCAACGCAACCAACAGCCCGATCACTCCGTACTCCACTCCGAATTTCAGCGACTCCATCTTCCCGTCGTCCTCCACCATTGTAAAAGTGTTCTTCCTCTCGCCGCATAAAACGGCCTCCGGCGGCAAAATTCGCATTCTGGCCATAGCCGGCACCGGTACGGGGAGACACATTTGCCAAGGGAAGAGCTAACGCTGTCCGGCCGAATTTGTCTACCGACGGGTGCCGTCGGATGCTACAGCCGGCGGCTGCAGGAGCCTGCGGAAGGCAGACCTAGAACAGGTACAGGTCTGAAAAATGTCAGCACGCTGTTCTCTTGAAGGGGGAGAGGCGGATTATTCGAGGTGCCTGGTGAGAAACTGTTCCAACTCTGAGAACACCTGCAGGCGATCTTCTTGTCGGCTGAGGGTTTCATCTGCCAGAGGCAATTCAACGTAGCGGTAGGTGGTCACCTTAGCCGCCTTCAACGCATCAGCCATCGTGCGTCCCTGCGACACCGGTACCGCACGATCCATGGCGCCATGCATGAGCAAGAGTGGCATGCGAATCTCCTGCGCGTGAAAAACGGGCGAAGTTTCAAGCAGGCGTTCGCGATCACTCCACCAGACACCAGCGCGCACCTCGCCTCCCTGCTGCTGGTTCAAATACCAGCGGCTGTCCAGTGCGAGCTGAGAGAGGTCCGTCACCCCGCCCAGGCTGACGGCGCAGCGGTACAGATCCGGCGTCTTCACCACACCCATCAAGGCCGCGTATCCTCCGAACCCGGATCCGACGATACAGATCCGGCCGGCATTCGCTATGTCGGACCGAATGACCCATCGCACCACATCGGTGATATCATCCTGCAGTTCCAAGCCACGCCGCTGAAATCCGGCCCGGAGAAATTCCTCGCCATACCCTTCCGTTCCGCGAAAGCGCACTTCCATCACGGCCCACCCTCGGCTGACAAACCACTGCGTCCAATGGTTGAATCCATCCGCCATACGAGAGGCAGGTCCGCCATGAGGAAAGACAATCATGGGGAGTCGCTGGGCGTCGCGATTCTTTGGCAGGGTCAGGAATACAGAAAGTTCCTTGCCGTCGCGTGCCGTGACGAACGTGGTCCTGGGAAAGGCCAACGCGGTGGCGTCCAGATCGGAGTATGCCTTGCCGAGTGGGCTTAGACGACCATCTTGCTCGTCGAAGAGCGACCATTGCAGCGGATGCACTGCGCCGCTCGATTGCACGACATGCAATCGGCCGTCGTCGCTGCTGCTGTGAATGATGTTGACGTACCCGGGCATCGCTCGATCAATACGAGCCTGCAGCCGCTGTGCGTCGAAGTCCCAGAAGAGAACTCGCTGATCCGCCGCGCTGTAGCGGACGCCAACTACCTTTTTGCGTCCCGGTGCATAGACCAGGTCCCCCATGAGATCAAACCTCGGATCGGCGGCGACCAGGACGCGGTCCGCAGCTCGGTCCACAATGTTCACCTTGAAGATCGCGGTCTTGCCCCGGTGTTGGTCCCTCACATAGAGCCAGGCAGGGTCGGCATCGAACGCTAACGGCACCAATCCGGTGTCCTTCGTCAGATCATACATCGCCAGCTCGCGCCAGAGATTGGACTCCGGCTGCTTGAAGATCACATGGACCATGGTCTGAAATTGCCCCACGCCGACCCGCACCTTGCCTTCGCGGTCGGCGATCCACTGAGCGATTGTATTCTGCCCGGACTGCGGACCAGGATTTGCCTGCACCAACTGCCGCTCGCCAGAATAAATATCCACGTTGTACACGTCCGGAGACAGCGGATGCTCCAAATCGAGCGCGATGAGTACATGTCGGGGATCGCCGGGAATGGTCCCTACGATCTGATCGCGAATCTGGGGCACATGTTTCTTTCCAAAGAGGGAAGACAACGGCCCCTGCTTGAACAGGCTGGAGATCTGCTGTGTTCCATCTCGATTGACGGCCAGCAGCCTGGTTTCGGCAGACTCGACCGTCTCGCCCGCCGCCGGGACACGCAGGCCGACCAACAATCGCTCGTCGTTCACCCACCGGAACCAGGTAATGATGTATTCGCGATTGTCCGTCGAGACGACGCGGTGTACGTCCTCTCCCACCACGGTTTGGGTATCGAGGAACGTCTGTCCTTCATGGTTCCGGAGCACGGCCAGATGCCGACCGGAAGGGGACAGTTGAATGGATTCGATGCGGGGCAGTGAAACGAACGCCGCGGTGGGCGGCGGGGCGGAGCCGGACTCGGCGTAAGCCGGTGACAAGCTCAGAACCAAGACAAGAAGAGTAAAAAGTCCGTACATGGCCGGCACGGTCTATCCCTACAGTTACCAGGACATGCCCATCCGGGACATTCGACGGCTTTATTTATCACATGATCAGACGACGGCAGTCCATCCCATTTTTCACGCAGGGGGTAGCGCCAGGCCTTACCGGTAGCCGCAGGACCGTCCGCTCAGCACTTATTTCAATGCGGAGGCTCACCTGATGATGAGCCCCCGCACCGGCAAGATGCACCCAAACTAAAACTTGTACTCCACTCCGCCGAAGGCGCTGATCCCGAATCCGGGGTTGGCGAAACGATTCAACGAGTCGTTCACGACCACCGCTCCGGCGTAGGTCTTGTTCGTGAGGTTCCGGCCCTCGGCGAACAATGTCCAATGCTCATCAATGTTCCATCCGGACCGCATGTTGATCAACGCATAGGACGGGTTCTTGATCGTGTTGTTGTAGTCCGTATAGAAGCCGGACAGCGACCATTCGACGTTCGGCGCGATCCACCAACCGGACGGATGATCGTACCGTGCTTCAACATTCAGGCTGTGCTCCGGCGCGCCGGCCACCGTGTTGCCGTCCTTGGCAATCAAGACATTGGGGCCGCCGATGCCACCGCCCCGCACATCGTCCGTGAACTTGAAGCGCGACCAGGTATAGGCCACCCGCGTCTGCAAGCTGTCTTCCTTGCCCGCTCCGCCCTGCGCGAAGAGGCCCTTCTTCAAGACCATGCCGCCGCCGGCCTCCACGCCGGTGTGGCGCGTGCCGTTGGCATTTTGGAAGGTGCCGGTGTTGTTGATGTTGGAGGCCAGGATCTCCTTCTGCATCTCGAGATTGTACACAGTCACATCCCAACTGTAGCGCTTATCCGCGGAGGTTCCGCGATGCCCCAACTCCAACTGCCAGGCCCGTTGCGCATCCAGATTCAAGAAACCGGTATTGGCCGAACCGTTGGCATTGATCGCCGAGAGCAACTCGACGTTGAGCGGTGCTTCATACGAGCGGCTGGCATTGAAGTATAGTTGCGAGGTCGGCGTCGTGCGGTACACGAACCCGACCTTCGGACTGATGGCCCCGAAATGTTGCAACGGCTTTTGTGTGCCGCTCGGCGTTGATGGCGTATTGGGGTTGAAAGGATTCCCCGCCGGACCGAAGTTGTCCACGGTGGCCTCGCGTCCCGTGTAGTCCCATCGACCGCCGATCACAATCGTGAAGTCCTTCGTGGCATCGAAGGCATCTTCGGCATAAGCGCCGAAATACGTGGTCTTCGCCGTGTAGTTCTGTGTCATCGCCCCGATGTTACCGTTGATGTTCACAAACCGTTGTTGCCGCTGATTGCCATAGCGAGGTTGAAATCCGGCGACGAAGGAGTTGTTCTTCCCGAACAGGGTGTTCGAATTCACGTACCGGAACTCGCCGCCGACGTTGTTATTCTCCTGCCGGATCGTCTGAAAAATTGGATGGTCCACATATTGGTTCGAGAAGTAGGGAATGATCTCGAAGAACTGATTCGGCGCGAACTCGTTGTGGTACGCGATGCCGATCCGCTGCAGCGTGTAGTACCGGCCCCAGTTACAGGCCTGGTTGCTCGACACACAAGCGAAGAACGGCGGCGCTCCGGCAGGGCTCTGGCCGCCAGTTTGCTGCCGGTTGAAGAACATCTGCTCATTGGTCAGCGAACCGGGAATCCGTTCCGCCACATTCGCCTGCAGGAAGTAGGCGCGGATCTCCTGATGGTTGCCGAGTTGCAAGCCGATGTTGGCATTGATGCGTTCACGGGCCTGCTGACTATTGTCCTGGAACCCGTCCTGCCGGTTCCCGGATACGCTGATGTAATAGTCCATCGTGGCGCTCATGCTGCCCACCTGGAACGGCTGCAGGACTTTGCCGCTCGACACCTGCCCGCTCACCATCCCGAAACTGCCGCCGAGCATGCGCATTTGCAGCGTCGAGGCGCTGTAGCCGGTGCGCGGCACGAAGTTGATTGCGCCGCCGATGCTGTTGGCGCCGTACCGCAAGGCGTTCGCGCCCTTGTAGACTTCGATACGCTCGTAGGCCAGGAGGTCGATCGACTCGAAGTCTGAGAACCCGTCGGCATCGCCGAAAAAGATACCGTTGATGAGAATATTGATGCCGCGATGATGGAAATTGTTGCGTAAGGACGTGCCGCGAATTTGAAACTGCCCCTCATCGGCCCCGAAACGCGACTGGAACCGCACCCCCGGAGCGAACTGCAAGACATCCTGCAAATTCAACGCGCGTGATTCGGTAATCTGCTTCTCTTCAATGAGGATGTTGCTGCCGGGACGACGCGCAAATTCCCGCTTCACATCCTCGACGTTCTCGATACGTTTGCCGCTCACTTCCACCGGGTCCACCGCCACCACCGGCGCCTCTTGATCAACCGGCTCCTCAGCCGCGCGCGCAACAACCAAGCCGATGCCCGTTTCCACAACAAGAGCTGCCAGGCAACCCAGCGCGAACACACTCCACCCCCTCCGCTCCATTCCCTCTCTCCTTTTCACGCCCAGACCGATTGTGAGATGACGACTCGACGCTGGTTGTGAGCGTCGGATTTTAATGCCCCAGGTGAATCGCTGCTGACGAGGCAGCGCCAGAACCGACTGAATCACCCAGAAACACACCCTGTTTGAATCTTCGACGGATAGCCTGCACCTGTGAAAAATCTTCGATTGGATTCCCTGCAAGCGCCAAGAAACTGGCCTCATACCCCTCGGCGAACCGTCCGATCTTGCGAGTCGGAAAGATCGCGGCCGGAGTCGCCTCACACCACATCTTGAGCAACGTGAGGTTGTCGAAAAGACCCAACGAGTGCAGGTGCAGCACTTCGGCCAGCGACGTGTCGGCATGATCGCTGCCGATCACCAGCGGTACGCCCGCGCGATGAAGCAGGCTAAGATTATCTTTTAAGACCTGCTCAACGGGCTCATCGGCTGACGAAGCGTGATGTTCATTCGACTTGGAGGCAGGGCCCTCGTGATGGCCATGCCCATGATGCCCGCCGATGGACGGCATGGCGCGTCCTGCCACGCTGGTGGTGACGACACGCACCCTTCGCGCCGTCGCGAGCTGTCCATCCCCCTCCGTCAATCTGGCGCGTTCCGCGTCATCCGCTCCGCTCACCAGCCAGCCAGGCACGTGGGCAAGCTCATCCACTCCCGCACGAACCGCATGGCGAAAATCAGCCGCCGTTTCGACGTGGGCCGTCACTTGCAGGCCGGCTGCATGGGCCTTGGCGACAACGCGAGGCACCAATGCAGGATGCAGCCCATGCCGTCGCGGATTGCGTCCGCTCGTTCCATGCACCTCGCCGTCCTCGGAATGCACGAGATACACCTTCACGAAGTCCGGCTGCCCGCTGGTGATCAAGGCCCACTTCTGCTCGATGTCCGCTTCTGTCTCGACCACGACGTACGCCCGATTCTCGAACCATCCCCGTTCAAGGGGCCCGAGCGCCGGCTCATATCTCCCCACTCGCAACACATCTTCATACAGAGGGCCGGGATGGCCGCCCGGTCCCGTCAGGCCCGCATGCGCAAAGGTGGCGTCTATGCTTGTCCGCAGATTGACGGCCGGGCGGATCTGCAGGGCGAAGTCCCGCACATTGTTCGGGTTCTTCACATAAAATACGCCGTCCTTGAGATACCGTTCCGCGACCGACTGCACATTCCATGGGCCTTCGACATTGTGATTGTGCGCTTCCCCGAACGGCGGGACGATGAAGAGGCCGAAAAGATCCACCGTCCTGACCGGCCCCTGCGGTGGTTGGCGGGTGAGACGGCCCTGCACCGAATACCAGGTGGTGGCTTGAAATCCCTGTCCGTCAAACCAACGGCCATTGACGAAGGCATACGTCTGAGCTTTCGACGCCTCTCCGTCAGGCAAGCTCCCCGGAGGAACAGACATCACAGAGGTTCCCGCACAGCCGGCTAACAAGCCAACCAATACCAGCACGACAAGGTTCATGATTTCCCTCTGCATGCCGGACGACGCCGGTTGCGCTGTCCGGCACGCAGATCTTTTGCAACCCACACCTTAGACCGTCAGATTCAGTTCATGCGTCTTGTTGCGTTGGACCAACCGATCCAATGACGCACGAAACACCCGGAGGCTTCCGCGGCCGATCTTGGTTCCCTCCAACCGGCCGTCCTCGACCCACCGATAAATCGTCCACCGGCTCACCGCCAACACATCCGCCGCTTCCCCGACACGCAAGAGTTGCTTGTTCATGGCAATCTCCTTTTGAGTAAGGGACGTGAGCGGCAGCAACCCACGCTGCCGCTCGCGCCACATGGTTAAAACAGTCCGAACGTCACGCCGCCGTAAATCGCGCGGCCATACCCTGCGAAAAATGCCTGCTGCCCGGCGGCAGCTCCGGCGGTTTCGCCGCCGATCACCTGGCCTGATGCGGCGTATTTCTTGTCAGCAATGTTGTCCAGCTCGAGGTAGAACTTCGCAAACCGGAACCACGAATTCTTCAGATCGAAGTTCTTGTGCACGTTCACATTGGCAATCATGTAGGAGGGTATGCCGAAGGTGTTGCTGTTGTTCAGGAAGTAACTGTTGTAGTAGCTCCCCTCGACCCAGGCACCCCAACCGGTCGCCGCATGGTCGTAGGCGACTTTGGTGTTCAGGACATCGGTGGGCACGTTGGGCACCTTGTTGCCGTCCCGCGTCAGGAAGCCAGCGGCGGTATTCAACCGATCGGCAAAGTTGATGTACTTCGCCTCGATGTGCGTATACGCGCCGGACAATCGCAGACCTTCCACCGGTCGCCAGTCGTAGAACGCTTCGATGCCCTTGTACTGGGATGAGTCCGCATTGACGGACGCCGTGTTGGTACCCGACACCGCTTGCGTGATGATTTCGTCCTTGAAGAAGGTCCAGAACCCGACGAGTTGCACGGTGAGGGTCTTCGTCAGTTTCGATTCCGTCCCGATTTCGAAGTTGAGATTTTTTTGCGGCTTCAGATCAAAGTTGGTGCCAGGCTGCCCGGTCACCGGATTTCTGAGGAGGTTGGTAAACCCCGGAATGCCGTACCCAGTGGATGCCCGCGCCCAATGCCGTTGCGCATCGGTCGGCTTCCACGTGACGGACATTTCCGGAGCCCAATTCGTGTATGTGCGATTGGCCCCAGCTCTCGTATTTACGGCGCCTTGTGTACAGGTCACATCACCCGGGGCGCAGTAGTTTATTGCTTGCACGCTCAACATCGATTGTTCGAATCCAAGACCGGCTGCCAGTGTGACCTTCGGAATGAATTCCAGTTCCTCCCGGACTCTGCCGCCGACGTTTCTGATAGTCCCGCGTGAATTCTGAATCAGAGTTCCGCGAGTGCCGAATCCGTCGGCCAGGTTCTGGAAGGTCTGCGCTTCCTGCTCCATGTTGCTCAGGAAGAACCCGACGTAGCTTCGCAGCGGCATGTCGAAGAGCCGTCCGTCGTGCCGCAGATCGGCATAGTGCTTGTAGTTCGGATTGACGTTGTCGCTGATCTGAGAAAACGTCTGATTGATATCCTTCACGTCGTAGTCGGCTTCGATCGTCAGCACCGTGTTGGCATTGATCTGCCGCTCGTAAATGCCGCCGATGATGGTGCGTCGATCCAGCCGCCGTTGGGCCAGCCGCTCGGCATCGCTACAGGTGTTGGCATTACAGACCACGTTGGTGCCGCCGGCCTGCCGGTGATCGGCGTTGAACTGCGCCTGCGTCAACCGGGTGGGCACCCGCGCATCGAGCCAGTTCGTGATGGCCTTGAAGTAGAAGTTTTGTTTGTCGTCGATTTTGAAGCGCAGATTTAAATTGATGGTCTGCGTGCTGTAATTGCTGTTTCGGATGAATCCGTCTTCCCCCACGTTGCTGATGAAGAGGGAGGCATCGAGATTCTCGTATTGCTGTCCGACCGCGATCCCCTCCTTGTGATACCCGAATGAACCGCCGCTGAGGAACGTCTCGACACCGTTGATGTCGCTTCCGCGTCTCGTCCGGAAGTGCACCATGCCGCCGAGCGCGTAGTTGTCATAAAGCGACGAGGATGCGCCCCGGGTGACTTCCACACTGCGCATGAACCAGGGATCATGAATATCGAGCCGCGACAACCCGTCGGATTGAGTCTGAATAAATCCATCCTCGTACATCTTGATGTCCCGGACGGCGAAGGTAGTCTTGGCGCCTTGCCCGCGAATCATCATGCTGAAATCCCGCGGGCCGTTAGCCTGCCGCAACACCACGCCGGGCAACGACTCCATCGACTCCTTCATCGTCCTGGTCGGCTGCGCTTCCGTCTCCGACTGCTCCGTTGATGACAGGGACAGCCCCTCGGGCCGCCGTTGCACGCGATCGCTCACGATACTGACGTCGGACAGCTCGTATTGCGGAATCGGCTCGGCGGTCTTCGACTCCGGCACTTCCTTCACAACAGCCGGCCGGGTCTGAGGCGCCGCGGTTCCTGCTGCCGGTTGCTGCTGCAACTCATCCAACTCGCGAAGAATGTTTTGCAATTGGTCACGCAAGTCGCGCTCGCGCGCGCTCTTCTCGACAACCGCTCCAGCCGCCGTCTCCTCCTGCGCAAACGAGGTGGCGACGGTCAACGGCATCACCGACAACAAGGCACAATAGATAACGGCATGACATCCGAATGAATGACGACGGGCCCACATACACATCCTCCCGGCACAACGGTGCACATGACAGTAGAGATAGCCCCTTCGCGCCCCTGTCTGAACGGACGAGAAGAGAAGCTAGACGACCTAGCGAGATGAAATGGAATTAGAAATTAGGACTGAACGGGTGGCGCACGAGAGGCGGCGTGAAACCTGACGCCGCCCGAAATGACATCATGGCTGCTCTCGACAAAGAGCGTGGCCACGAGAAACGGCTGAAGAAACAGCGCGACAGGGCCCGCATCAGACGTGGGATTTGCCTGACAGGCCCAGACACAGAAGCTGGAGTGAGAAACGGTTTCACCGTGGTGGTGGGCGGCCGGCTTCGCATCGGCATGGTCGAACACACACGTGACGGAAAAGACTGCCAGGATCAGATAGATCCCTGCCAGGGCAGCCGCCAGTCCGATGGAAGGTTTTGTCACACGACTCATGGCATCAAACTTTGCAATGCGCGCACGGCAGTCGGCGCATCCCACTCGCGCGGCCCGACGGCGCGGCCGATCAGCGTTCCCTGCTGGTCAATAAACACCGTCGTCGGCAAGGCCCGGACGAGATACGCATGGGAGACGTCCTGATCTTCATCAAACAACACCGGCAACTGCACATGGAGATTGGTCAAAAAATGCTTGATGCCCTCCCGCTGCAAGTCGGTCGTAATGGTCAGTAGCGCGAACCGTTCGGGATCCAACTGCTGTCGCAACCGCTCGAAGGCCGGCATTTCTTCTTTGCAGGGCCCGCACCAGGTGGCCCAGAAATTTACCACGACCACTTTCCCCTTCAACTGCGCGAGTTGCACCGGCAGTCCGTCCAGGGATTTCAAATCGAACGGCGCCGCTACGGTTCCTGGCGCCACCCGCCCGACTTTCAAAGGGGCCAACCGGTCGTCGGCGAACGCAGGAGCTGCGATCAGCCCGAGGATCACCGACAGTATGAGACTCTTCACCGATGCCGTTGGCATAATTCAGGCGTTTCCAAACTAGCGGCTCGACTCAGAGGCCACGGTAACGGCCGACAGCTTCAGCGTCTGAGTCACGACTTTATGTCCCGGCATGCCATGCTCCATCCAAGCCATGGCAAAGACCCCCTGGGCATTGACTGCCACCACCGGCGTCTGACTCTTTTTCTCGTTCAATTTGTACGGTGCCGCAAAGGTGGCCCCCCGGTCCGTCGAGACACTCATGACCACATCCCGTTTGACCGGGCCCTGTTCCTCCCAGATCACGACCAGGCGTCCTTCAGGATCGACCGCGATCTGCGGATGGTCGGGGAAGGTGTTCTTCGATACGTTCAACTGCCGCTTCGGTGAAAACGTCCGGCCTCGATCATCGGAATAGGCCAGATACACAGCAGGAATCTCGTCCGTCCCTTCGGTGTACCAGACGACGTACAACCGGCCCTGCCGGTCGACACCCATGGAGGCCGGACGATGAGGACAGGCCGGAAAAACCCACTTGTCCTGGCCCACGATGACCGAATCCTCAAAGGTCTCACCGTGGTTGGTCGAGCGCGCCACCACCGTCTCCCGCACATTGCCCTCGAAGATTTTTCGCCAGGCCACATAGACCATTCCGTCCGGACCGCTGGTGATGGCCGTGCGGCAGCAGACGCACGTGCCTTCATCCACCTTGGCATTTTTCGTAATCGTCTGCCCCTGATCCAACGATCGCGCGACATAGGTGCCGGGATCTTTCTTGCCCTCGCGGCCATCGATCCAGGATAGATGCAGGCGACCTTCCGCATCGCGATGCAGCGCATCGAACGTATGTTGAATCACACCCGGGTCGTCGTTGACCAACACCGACGCCTGAAACGTTTTCCCGCCATCGTTCGAACGGCTCAACCGCAATTCCGTGGCAAAAGGCTGTTGTGGAGTGGCTTTCGGATGGGCCAGTCCCCAGGTGACAAATACGTCCTCCCCCTGCACGACCAGAGCCGGCGCTTCCTGCCGCCAATAAGGCACGTCTTCAGGACGGTTGATGCGCACCGGCGGTCCCATCGGTCCGCCCGGTTCCGTGCTGCGGGCGTATAGCACCGACCGCACATCCTTATCCTCTTCCATCCACGACAAGGAAACCCGTCCCTGCTCATCCACCTGCACCGACGGCCCCACCAGGCTCTTCACCTTATGTTCGGTCATGACCTTGGGACCAAGCTGAAATGTCGCCGGCGACTCGGCGAGTACGGGCGGTGCCGCCAGCACAGCCAGCAGC
The DNA here is from genome assembly GCA_009594995.1 of Nitrospira sp. Classification (GTDB taxonomy): domain Bacteria; phylum Nitrospirota; class Nitrospiria; order Nitrospirales; family Nitrospiraceae; genus Nitrospira_A. The sequence goes on from VOPR01000005.1 coordinate 183,799, forward strand.
GCAATAGACGCCGCGCAGGAAGCGGCACGCGTTTCAGCTATTCTCCGCAGGTGCATCATGAGATCCTTATCCTCTCGCCGTTACGCCCCAGAACCGAGCATTTGGAACGACTTCGACAGGCCGAAGACGAAACTGGTGCCCTGCGCCAGACTGTTATTGGAATCGCGCGCGAACGGGATCTGCGCATAGAAGTACACCGACGTCATATTGGTCCAGCTCGAGTCGATCAGCTGCCCCAGGTTGAGTTGGAACCCGGGCGAAAACGCATGGTAGGTCGAGCCGGTCGTGGGAACGGCACGGTTTCTGATCGCCGGATCAACAGGCACCGCCTCGCCCGGAAAGTCCGGCGCATCCGAAGGAACCGCAGAGCGCAACAGCGACGAACTGAAATTATCGTGGACTAAGTAGCGATAGTTGACCTGTCCGGTGAGAATCAGCCAGGGCGTCGTCACGAGGTTGAGGCCGGCGTTGAGCATATATTCATCGCCGAACTGATACCCGTTGTTGTTCCGAAACGTATGCCGGTAGCTGGCCGACAGAAACTGATTGAGGCGGTGTGGAATCAATTCATAGGTCTGGTAGATGGTTGGATTCAGCCCGACCTGCCCCCGGCCGAGTTGTGCGGGGGATTCCATGAGGGCGCCTGTGCTGTCAGGCGATCCGGTATTGCCGGTCGGCAGATAGACACCGAATCCCAGCACCACCATGCTCCGCAAGGTCGGCAACACGTTGTACTTGAGCCCGACCCGCATATCCCCGATGCCGTTGGAGGAAAACCTCGTCGAGTCCCCTTCTCCATTCGGCCCGTCCTCGCCGATCCCGTCGATATGTTTATGCGTGCGCCACATATACGGGACGGTGATCTGCAAGCCGATCCGTTCAGTCAGACCGTAATTCAGATCCAGGGTGGCCTGCTGAGTGATCGTCCGGGTTTCCCGGTGATGGTCCAGGATCATTTGACGGCCGGACTGGTCGATTCCCGGAATGACACCCGTCGTCCCGCCGAGCACTCGCATAGGCGTGAAATTGTAGATTCCATTGATGGTCAACATCCCGGCCTGAGGAACTTGCTGCTGCGAGCCGATGACGACAAAACACGAGACCGCCCCACAGGAGGCCTCCGCCCGTGAGATAAAGCCGGTCGACCCGGCAGCCGCGAGAACCACTATCGCTCCGAACACCCGAGACCAAAAACTCATCGCTCACATACTCCTTGACGCCCGACATGACGCCTGTTGGGACACCGCATCCCGCCCGCTCCCAGTTCGTTATCGAAGGGCCACTGCTTTGGCGGGCGCGGCACTCTGAATCCGGCTGACGATCTCTTGAATCTTACGCTCCGTGAGCAATCCGCCTTTGATGTATTCCTGCACGACGCCCTGCTGGTCGATAAACACGCTGACCGGCAGGCCGAACACTCCGTACTGGTTGGCCACCTGATTCTCGCGGTCGAGCAGCACCGGGAACGTATGTTTGTACTGCTGAATGTGCTCGCGTACCTTGGCCTCGTCCTCCAGCTCATTGACGGCCAGCACGACGAAATCCTTGTCGCGCAACTGGTCATAAACCGTCTGCATCGCCGGCATCTCGGACGTGCAGGGCTTGCACCAGGTCGCCCAAAAATTTAGCAGCACGATCTTCCCCTTGTATTGCTCCAAGCTGTGCGCCTTACCTTGGAGATCCGTCAGCGAAAACCCGGCGGCGGGCATGCCGGCGGCGGGTGGCCGTGAGCCCATCGCCAGCGCCGAACCAGCCAGCGTCGACAGGAGCAGAGCCGTCACCATCAATTTCCTGGTGAGGATCCGTGTGATGTGCATCGACCTCCGACAAGCCTGCATGCAAGTATCCATGTTGGTTCTCCCGACTCGCCTTACCGATTCAAACTGTAACTGACCGGCAGATGCAACACGACCATCGGGGCCGTCAGCTCGTGTTTCATGTGCAGGGGACAGGCTCGCCGCACGGCTTCCATCGCCGCTTGATCCAGCGATTCATGCCCTGAGCTCTTGACCACCTCGACACTCTTGAGCTGCCCGTCATTGCGGATGGACACCTTCAAGACGACTTTGCCTTCCCATCCGTTCAGGCGGGCGGTGCTGGGATAGTGCCGCAACTCAATGATGCGGCGATGCAGTGATTCGGCCAACCAACCGTAATCGGCTTTGGCGGCAGGCCTGGCAACAGCGGCCTGAGCGACGACCTGATGCTCTCGTAATGTGGATGGATCCGGCTCGGACACCGCCGCTGTCGGGGCAGTCGGCACCACGACTGCCTCCACCGGGGCCGGCGGCGCAGCCACCGGCTCAGTGACAGCAGCGGCTACCTGCTCGACCACGGGCGCGGATTGCGCCGGGGCCGGAGACGCCTCGACCGCTTCCACAGCCGGAGCGGTATGCACCACCGGTGCGCTGGCAGTCATCACGGGCTCGGGCACCGTTTCCACAACCGCCGGTGCGCTGACGACCGGTTGCGCCTCATACGTCTGAGCGGTAACAGGAGCGGCTTCCACCACTTGCTGCTCGACCGCCGGAGCCACCTCCCGTTTCACTTCGGCCGGCGTGGCCGCCTGCAGCACTGGTTCCGTCTTCTGAATCTCCTGTGGTTCGATGGGCTTCGCCTGCATCTGCACCACTTCCTGCTTCGGCTGCACCTGTTCTTGTGGACGGATTGTTTCAACCACCGGCTGGACTTCACGTTGAACCGCCTGCGGCAGCACCCTGGTTTCCACCTGCCTCTGCACCGGCTGAGGGGGCGGCTCCACCGCACGCACCGGTTGGGGCCGCGGCGTGACCGGGGTCGGCGTAGGAGGCTGCACCTGCGGCGCAGGCGCCGGCTCTTCCTGCCGAACGACTTCTCGTGGAGGTTCGACGAGGGCGACATCCCACTTGAACGGCTCTTTTTCCACAATCGTGGCCATCTTCGGCATCAAACCAAACGCCACCAATGCGAGGCAGGCATGGAAGACCAGCGATACCCCCCAACCCTTGACGGATGGTTTCGATTGCCACGACTGCGTCACAAGCACGTGTTCCATTGGACTCGCTCCCTCCGACACGATGCGTCCCGCTGCTACTTAAACACGACCTTGGAGACCGATCCGATCGGCACTTCGACCTGACCGAAGTCGGACTCGCCCTTGAAGCTGCCGTTCACCGCGGGAGTAAACTCCCCACTCTTGCCGTTGGCCAGGGTGACGGTCATACCCGGCATAGCTTTGTCTGCACCGGGCTTCAACTCGATCTGCTTGATCTGGTCGAACTTGATGTTGACCGTCGTCGTGCCGCGTTTGGACGGCACATGCCGTAACTCATGCGGGACAAACGAGGTTTCACTCATTTTTTCTTCCCAATAGAACACGCCGTTTTTCAGTTCCGTCTCGACGCCTTGCGTATCAGTCACTGCGATCGTAAACGCCTTCTCAGCCTTCACGTCGGCAGCGGAACCACCCGGCGCCCACAGAAGGACGGCCAGCCCTGCACATCCGAACAAACCAGCCACTCTCGACCACTGCCCCATCTGCATCTTCATGACGCCTCGACTTTCTCCCTCTCTATCGAAAAGGCTTCACATCACGTCTGCACCACCCGATGAAGACGAGATCCCAGGTCACCCGGGCATACGGGATCTCCATCCGGAATGTGGGTCACGCGTATCGACAATGTGAAGAAGGAATGCACCCACAGCATGCGAGACACCTCGCTACACTGTTCACTCAGGCTCTGCGACCTCGAGTCGCGGAGCAGGAATAGGCACAACGTGGACTGGGCTTAGATGGAAACGGGTGGAGCGCGAGACTGACAGGAAGCCGGCAACTGGGGAAGAAGCACCGTGCCGGAAGGGAAGGACACATCGCCGGTCAGGGCGAAGAGATGCGTGCCATGAACAGGAGTGACCACGTGCACGCCGGCCGTCGCACACATCCAGGCACAAATGCCGGAGCCATGCATGCCGGCATCGTGGTGCGCCGCATGCTGAAGTTCATGCGCGACCGCGCTACCGGTCGTCACCGCCAATAGTGCAATGACGGCGAAGGCGACAACCCAGACGATGCTGTGAAAACGAGAACTTCGCATACAAAACCAACTCAAACCTGGCGCGCATGCTAGCAAACTGGCCGATGGAGCGTCAACGCAACTTTTCGCCTCGTGCGGTCGTTACGGCTACGGTCCGCCGACGCCGATGATGCGCTCCACGCGCTCATCGCGTCCGCCCAGTTCCCGATACCGCCGGTATTGGGCCAAGGCCCTCCCCATATCCTTGCGTTGGAGTTCGTAGAAGACCCCCAGATTGTAATGGGCCTCCGCCGAATTCGGCTTGAGGGCCACCGCCCGTTCATGCTCTTTTTCGGCCTCATCCAGCCGGTTCAGGCTGGTATAGACCATGCCCAGATTCAAATGGGCTTCGGCATATTCAGGACGATACCGAATCACCTCCAGAAACTCCCGCTCGGCTTCGGCGAGGAGCCCCTGGCTTCGATAGACAAACCCGAGGTTGTAATGGGCATCGACGAGATCGGCCTTCACCGCAATGGCTTCCTTGAACGCGGCCGCAGCCGCGTTCAGGTCATTGCCCCGCTCGGCCAGGCGCCCGAGGAGATACCAGGCGTTGGCATGCCCGGGATTCGCTTGGGTGAGACGGGACAAATATTCCCGGGCCAACTTGAGGTCCCCCTGACTATCATAGAGGCTCGCCAGATGGTACATGGCTTCGGCATGGTCCGGTCGCATGCGGAGCAGCGATTGGTACATCTTCACCGCATTGGCGCGGTCGTGTCGCTCCTCGTAGAGGCGGGCCAGATCCAGGTGGGCTTCTTCGTTTCCCGGCACGAGGTCCAACACCTGCCGCAAGACCTGCTCTGCTTCGGTCCCCCGGCCTTGCGCGAGATAGACATCGGCCAGGTCGTTCAGGATCTCAGCCGACGGCGGACCAAATTTCAGCGATTGTTTGTAGGCCTGGATCGCCTCATCGGGATTCCGTTTACTCTGAAAGTAGACCAATCCCAACACATGATAGGCTTCGGCCAGTTTTGGATTTTGTGCCAGCGCCTTCTTCAGCGCCTCGATCGCGCCGTCGGCATTGCCTTCCCGGAAGAGGGCTACTCCCCGCTCATAACTGCGCCGGGCCGATTCAGACGAGGCTGCTGAGGCGGCCGATGATTCACCAGGAGGAGCGAAGAGCACGATCAGGCACAAGAGCGGAAGGCTCGTAAGGAGATGACGCGAAAAACTGGCCCGGTGCCGCATCGAAATCCGCAATGGAATCCGTGGGTGACTTCGTCGAGAGAGTCGACGAAGTAGTGTGGCTCACTATAGATCGCAGCGCATACGAAAGCAACGACGAGGACCGCGCTGCAGCCGTCCATGCTAAAGCAGTTGAGACCCTCGCCGCTGTTTCGGTAGGATTCGATTGTGAATTGCTGTATACTCCGCCGCCGAGCCCATGCTCGATAGGCGAGCCTCGCCCGTGAGAAGGCTCGTGAGAATGAAGGTATGTCTGCATGCTGACCCAAGTACTGAACATCATATTCGGCAGTAAAAACGATCGCGAGATCAAGGCGTTGCGCCCGATCGTCGATCAGATCAACGGGCTGGAAGCCGGCCTCACGCCTCTGACTGATCAAGCCCTGGCCGAGAAAACACAAGAATTCAAGAAACGCCTTCAGGATGGAGAGAGCCTGGACGATATTCTCCCCGAAGCGTTCGCCGTCTGCCGCGAGATGTCCCGCCGCCGGTTGAATATGCGGCACTTCGACGTGCAGTTGATCGGCGGTATGATTCTGAATAAGGGCCGGATCGCTGAAATGAAGACGGGTGAGGGAAAAACCCTCGTCGCCACCCTCCCGCTGTACCTCAATGCACTGGAAGGGAAAGGCGCCCACCTGGTCACCGTCAACGATTATTTAGCGAAACGCGACGCCTCCTGGATGGCCCAGCTCTATCATGCGCTCGGCCTCACGGTCGGCATCATCCAGCATGACGCCTCTTTTCTTTACGATCCGACCTACGAAGCGGCGGACAAACGCCTCCAGCACCTGCGCCCCTGCAGCCGGCATGAGGCTTATCGCGCGGAAATCACTTACGGTACCAATAACGAATACGGATTCGACTATCTGCGCGACAACTTGATCGTCAGCGATCTGAGCCAGTGCGTACAGCGCCCGCTGCACTTCGCCATCGTGGACGAAGTCGACAGCATCCTGATCGATGAAGCGCGCACGCCCTTGATCATTTCCGGCCCGACCGATCAGACCACCGACCTCTATTACCGCATCAATTCGATCATCCCGCAGCTCAAGCCGGAGCACGATTACACGATCGAGGAAAAGACCAAAACCGCCTCGCTCACCGAAGAAGGCAACGTCCGGGTCGAAAAACTGCTGGGCGTGGACAACTTGTACGACCTGCAGCACATGGATCTGGTGCACCACGTCGTCAAAGCCTTGCAAGCCTACTCGCTCTACAAACGCGACGTGGACTATGTGGTGAAAGACGGCGAGGTCATCATCGTCGACGAATTTACCGGCCGTCTGATGCCGGGCCGCCGCTGGAGCGATGGGCTCCACCAGGCCGTGGAAGCCAAAGAAGGCGTCAAGATCGCCAATGAAAACCAGACCCTGGCGTCGGTGACGTTCCAAAACTACTTCCGCATGTACAAGAAGCTGGCGGGCATGACCGGTACCGCCGATACGGAAGCGGGTGAGTTCGCCAAGATTTACAATCTGGACGTCAACGTCGTCCCGACCAACCGGTCCATGATCCGCAAAGACTACGCCGACGTCGTCTTCCGCACCGAAAAAGAAAAGTTCACGGCCATCGTCGAGGAAATCAAAGATTGCCATGAGCGCGGGCAGCCGGTTCTGGTCGGTACCATTTCCATCGAAAAATCGGAACGTCTGGCTGGCTACTTAAGCCGCAACGGCATCAAGCACAATGTGTTGAATGCCAAGTTCCACGAGAAGGAAGCGGAAATTATCGCGCAGGCCGGCCGCAAGGGCGCCGTCACCATCGCCACCAACATGGCGGGCCGCGGCACCGACATTCTCCTGGGCGGCAACGCCGACTTCCTGTTCAAGCGGATTCTCTACCAGGATGAAAACCTGACGGATGCGCGGAAGCAGGAAATTTTCGACGAGATCAAAGCGGATTGCGAAAAAGACAAACAGGCAGTCGTCGCTGCGGGAGGCCTGCATATCCTCGGTACCGAGCGGCATGAAAGCCGACGCATCGACAACCAGCTCCGCGGTCGGGCCGGCCGGCAAGGCGATCCCGGTTCCTCGCGCTTCTATCTGTCGCTCGAAGATGACCTGATGCGAATTTTCGCCTCTGAACGCGTCTCCCAGATGATGCTCAAGCTGGGCATGGAAGAAGGCGTGCCGATTGAACACGGCATGGTCACCCGCGCCATCGCGAATGCACAGAAAAAAGTCGAGGCGCATAACTTTGAAGTCCGCAAACAGCTCCTCGAATACGACGATGTCATGAACAAACAGCGGGAAGTGATCTACCAGCACCGGCATGCCGTGCTGGCCGGCGAACACATCCAGCAGGATATTCACGACATGATGAAGGATCTGGTGAACGCCTTCGTCGAGACCTATTGTCCTGTCGATCAATACCAGGAAGAGTGGGACTTCAACGGCCTCGGGGAAGCCTTGCAAGGCCAGTTCGCCCTCGATATCACCCAGGGCAAGGGCACCGTCGCCGACCACTTCAAGGACGTGGGACGCGATGCGCTCATCGAAGAAATCCAGACCCAGGTGCGGCGGGCTTACGACCACAAAGAGCAGGAGCTCGGTTCTGAGCTCATGCGCTATCTGGAAAAGATGCTGCTCCTTCAGGTGATCGACCACCATTGGAAGGATCACCTGCTGGGCATGGACCATTTGCGGGACGGTATCGGCTTACGCGGCTACGGGCAAAAAGATCCCCTGATCGAGTACAAGCGCGAAGGCTTCGACATGTTCTCCGCCATGATGGAACGCATCAAGTCGGATGTGCTGGAGCGCATGTTCCGGGTGCAGGCCGTTCGCGGCGAGCAGCCGCCTCCCGTTGCCGAGCCGACCCCGCCACCGCAGATGGTGCTCAACCGCAGCGATGAACCGGCTACTCAGACCGTCCAAAGCCAGGGCGACAAGACCGGACGCAACGATCCCTGCCCCTGCGGAAGCGGAAAAAAGTTCAAGAAATGTCACGGCGCCTAGCGGGGGAGACGTAGCCCCGCCGCGCCGGGATTTCGTGGAAGAAACCATCTCGCGAGTATCGATATTCTCCCTCCAGCGCGGGTCTTTTCGCCTTGACTTGCCGCTGAGGCAGCGGCTAATCTAACCCCCTCTTTTCCCTAGAGAATCCGGTAGGAGAGCTGTTTTTCGCGATGGCGCCTGAAACGGCAGTCGACTACCGACAAGGGTGGTGTCACTTTGAGCACTGGGCATCCACAACTCCTGGCGGAAATCAGGGCTGAAATCGCGGCGACGGGACCGATCCCCTTCGCTCGTTTCATGGAGCTCGCCCTGTATCATCCGCAATACGGCTATTACGTCCGTCCCGTCGATGATCCGACCCAGGAACGCATCGGATGGTCGGGCGACTTTTATACGAGTTCGGATGTGCATCCGATTCTCGGACAGGCGCTGGCCAAACAGGCGCAGCAACTCGATGCCTGCCTCGGTCATCCCGATCCATTCACGGTAGTGGAGATGGGGCCGGGCAAGGGACTGTTGGCGCGTGATTTCCTCACCGCCTGCCGGAATGCACCCGCGAACCTCAGTCAACGCCTTCGTTACATCCTGATTGAACGCAGCGCCTCGATGCGCGCCCTTCAACATCAGCACGTCGCGCCCTGGATCGGTCAAGCCGGTCATGTGGCCTGGCTCGATCGTCTGGAAGATCTTCCGCCGAACAGCCTCACCGGCCTCTTCCTTTCCAATGAGCTGGTGGATGCCTTTCCTGTGCATCGCCTCGCGGTGGTCGATGGCCATCCACAAGAAATCTATGTGGACAACGGGGAGAATGGATTCACGGAAACCTTTCGTCCGCTCTCTGGCGAGCTGACGCACTACTTACAAGCAGGCGCCATCCACTTGCCGGACGGATACCGCACAGAGGTGAATCTCAACGCTGTTCGGTGGATGAAACAGGTCGCGCAAGTGCTGGCCCGCGGCGCCGTACTGACGATCGACTACGGCCACACCGCCGAAGACCTCTATGGACCGGAGCGTAAGAACGGCACATTTCTCTGCTATTACAGCCAAACAACTTCGGAAGATGCGTACGACCGGGTCGGCGAGCAGGACATGACTGCCCACGTAGACTTCAGCGCCCTGGCCCAAGCAGGCCACCAGGCAGGGCTGGAGGTCACCGGATTTACGAATCAAATGAGTTTCCTGATCGGACTGGGCGCTGAACAATTCCTGGAATCGCTCCAGCCGGAATCGCCGGAGTTTTACGCCGCGATTCACCTGCTGCGACCGGAGGGGATGGGGCGAACGTTTAAAGTGCTGGTGCAACACAAGGGCATGGATAAACCCGAACTGGACGGACTGAAGTTCAAGCCGTTCTTCGGATCGATCCTGAAGACCGGGAACCCGTCGGTCGTCAACCGCCACGCGTCATCTGACATGTCTCGGGCACCGATTCACGCATCACAGGTTTGCAATGGGTAGCGAAGCCGCACCGCTGAATTACATTCCGATCCTGATTTTTATCGTGATCGCGTTTGCGTTCGGGGCGGTGCAAATTCTGCTGGGGCGTATTGTCCGGCCAAGCCGGCCCTATCGCGCCAAGCTGGCGCCCTATGAAAGCGGCAGCCCTCTGTTTTCAGATGCCCGGGTACAGTTCCCGATCCGGTACTACATCATTGCGATGTTGTTCGTGATCTTCGATATCGAAATCGTGTTCATGTTTCCCTGGGCGGTCGCATTCAAGAAGCTTGGGCTGATAGGACTAGTAGAGATGGTGGTGTTTATCGGTATTTTGATCGTCGGGTTCTGGTACGCATGGAAAAAGGGCGCATTGGAATGGGACTAGCTCGCCAGAGGTGAGCATCGGTGAGTGATGATTTGTGAGTGGTGAGTGTGGAAACCCGGCGGATCGAATGAACTCGTTTCCGTCCTGATCGCAGGATCAGACTCATCGCTGAACCCTATACACTCCTAACTGGAGCGAAGTAACCGTGAGCTTCTTAGAGCGGCAGCTGGATGCAAATATTCTGACCACAAACCTCGATGCCTTTGTCGGTTGGGCGCGCAAGTCTTCCTTGTGGCCGATGACGTTCGGTTTGGCCTGTTGTGCCATCGAAATGATCGCGAGCGTCTCCTCGCGCTATGACATCGATCGCTTCGGCGCCGGCGTGTTTCGCGCCTCGCCCCGCCAGTCCGACCTGATGATCGTGGCCGGCACGGTGTCACGCAAGATGGCCCCCGTCATCCGTCGCATTTATGACCAGATGGCCGAGCCGCGCTACGTCATTTCCATGGGATCCTGCGCAACCTCCGGCAACCACTACAACAGTTACGCCGTGGTGCAGGGCGTCGATCAGATCGTTCCCGTCGATGTGTATATCGCCGGCTGCCCGCCCCGTCCGGAAGCGTTGATCGACGGGCTCTTGAAATTGCAGCAAAAGATTCAGCGCGAAAAGATTTTCGTACGATAACCCGTTTCCATCACGATGCAACCGCTACTTGAACGACTCATGACCGCCTTTCCCGACGCCATCCGCGGCGTGGAGGTGGACGCTGCTCGAAACGAAGTGACCGCCCGCGTGGCCGCCGCTCGCATCGTCGACGTCGCACGGTGGCTGCATGACACGCCTGAAGCGGCATTCGACCACATCACCGACATCTGCTCAGTCGACTACCCCAACGACCCGGAACGGTTTGAGGTGATCTATCAGCTGTTGTCGCTGCCGCACCGGCGGCGGATCAGACTGAAAGCGCGCATTACGGAAGAGCGTCCCGAAATTGCCTCGGTCACCGGCGTCTGGAAGGGCGCAGATTTCATGGAACGTGAAGTCTACGACCTGATGGGCATTACCTTCGTCGGGCATCCCGATCTTCGTCGCATCCTCCTGCCGGAGGATTACGAAGAGGGCCATCCCCTGCGAAAGGACTTTCCGGCTGAAGGACGGGGTTGGCGCAGCTCATTCCCGTTCATCCCCCGCCTGGACGAAGCGCCTGAGGAGCAGACGGAGAGCGAAGTGCCCGAGCAGGAAAAGCAGGCCTACCTCGCCGCCGCGCAACCGAGCGGGAGCAGGCGACGGGAAGAACTGCTGCTGAACATGGGTCCGCAACATCCCAGCACCCACGGCGTGCTCCGCGTGGTGTTGGAGTTGGACGGTGAGCGAATCGTCAAGGCCACTCCCGATCTCGGGTATCTCCATCGCGGCGTCGAAAAGCTGGCGGAAGGCCTCCACTACATGCAGGTCATCCCGCATACCGACCGGCTCGACTATGTCTGCGCGATGACCAATAACTACGCCTATGTGCGCGCGGTCGAAAAGCTGCTGGACATCACGGTGCCGGAACGGGCGGAATACATACGCACCGTCGTCGCCGAAATGCAGCGAATCATCGGTCATCTATTCTGGCTGGGCACCCAGGCGCTGGACATCGGCGCCATGACCGTCTTCTTCTGGACGTTTCGCGAGCGCGAAATCCTCCTGGATATGTTCGAAAAGTTGTGCGGCGCGCGCTTGACGCTGAACTATTACCGCATCGGTGGAGTCGACAGCGATTTCACCCCGGATCTCGTGGCTCGTCTGAAAGCCTTCCTGCACACGTTCCCGGACAAGGTCAATGAGTACAATCAGCTGCTCATGTCCAACCGGATCTGGGTCGGACGAACGAAAGACATCGCCGTCATCTCGGCGGAAGACGCGATCAATTTCGGCCTCACCGGCCCGACGTTGCGAGGATCAGGCGTCGACTACGATGTGCGCAAGTATGAACCCTACGGCGCCTACGACAAAGTCGAGTGGGAAGTGCCCGTCGGCAAGCGGGGCGACACCTACGATCGCTACTGGGTGCGGATGGAGGAAATGAGGCAAAGTGCTCGCATCATCGCGCAATGCCTTGACCAGATGCCGGAGGGCCCGATCATGGCGGATGTGCCGCACGTGATTCCTCCGCCCAAGGCCAAGGTCATGCGTGACATGGAAAGCCTGATTCACCACTTCATCATATTCACGCAGGGATTCAAGCCGCCAAAAGGCGAAACCTATTGCGGCACCGAAGTTCCCAAAGGTGAACTCGGCTTCTTTATCGTCAGCGACGGAAGTCCGCGGCCTTATCGACTCAAAATCCGCGCCCCCTCGTTCATCCACATGGGCGCCTTCGACCACATGGCGCGCGGCTACCTGATTTCGGACATCATCACGATCTTCGGCACCTACGACATCGTGATGGGAGAATGTGATAGATGAGAGCAGCGGCGAGTATTGAGTTCCAGGTGGTGAGTCCCATCTCAACACTTCCGACTCACAACTCAACCTTTTAGTAGAGATGCCCTTCATGTTATTCGACCAGCACGCTGAAGAAGTTGAAGAGATCCTGTCCCGCTACCCGATTAAACGATCGGCCCTGCTGCCCTTGCTGTATCTGGCCCAACGGGAAGAGGGCTATATCACCGAGGCGGCGATGCAGGAGATCGCCAGGATCTTGAAGCTCACCCCGCCGCAGGTGTATGAGACGGCCACGTTTTATACGATGCTGAATCTGAAGCCGGTGGGAAAATTCCACCTGCAGGTCTGCAAGTCATTGATGTGCGCCCTGGTGGGCTCGGACACGGTCATTGGCTGGATCGGGACGAAGCTCGGCATCAAGCCGGGCGAAACGACCCCGGACAAACTGTTCACCCTCAGCATCGTGGAATGTCTGGCCGCCTGCGGGACCGGCCCGATGATGCAGGTCAATGACGATTATTACGAGCGGCTGACTGAAGAGAAGCTGGACCGTATTTTGGCAGATTTGCGACAGACCGGCACCTCGCCGCTGAAGACCGGCCCGTTCATGTGGCCGGAACCGGCCGCAGCGAGGCCAGGGGCGTGAACCGTACTCCGTCGGTCGCAATTCGGAGAGAGGAGATTTCTCGCGCTTCACGTTTCTCGAGAGACGCACTATGAAGACGTACGAACCGATTCTTCTCAAGAACATGCTTCAGCCCGGGTATACGGGTTCGTTGGCGGAATACGAGCGTGCCGGGGGGTACCTGGCGTTGCGAAAAGTGCTGGGGAAAGTCCCTCCGGCAGAAGTGACCGCAGTGGTCATGAAGTCGGGCCTGCGCGGACGCGGCGGAGCCGGATTTCCAACGGGGGTCAAATGGGGATTCCTGCCCAAGGACTACCAAGGCCCTCGCTACCTCTGCTGCAACGCCGATGAGAGCGAGCCGGGCACCTTCAAAGACCGTCAGCTGATCGAGCGTGACCCGCATCAACTGCTGGAAGGCATGTTGCTCGCCTGTTACGCCATCGGCGCAGCCAGTTCCTACATTTATATTCGCGGTGAGTTTGTCCTGGGGGCCAAGATTCTCGAAGCGGCTATCAAGGACGCGCGTGCCGCCGGGTATGTCGGCAAGAATATCCTCGGCACCGGCACCTCTATCGACATCTGGGTGCACCGCGGAGCAGGTGCCTACATCTGCGGTGAGGAAACGGCCCTCCTGGAATCGCTGGAAGGCAAACGCGGTCTTCCGCGGGTCAAGCCGCCATTCCCCGCCACGCACGGCCTCTACAACAAGCCGACCGTGGTGAACAATGTCGAAACCCTCGCCAACCTGCCGCATATCATCAATCGCGGCGCCGAATGGTTCGCTTCAATCGGGTCCCCGCCGAAAAGCACCGGCACGCGGGTTTTTTGCGTGAGCGGTCACGTGGCACGGCCCGGCAACTACGAAGTCCCGATGGGCATTACCTTTCGCGAGTTGATCTATGAGCTGGCGGGCGGCATGCGGTCGGACAAGAAACTGAAGGCCTTCATTCCGGGAGGTGCCTCAGCCCCGTTTCTCACGCCCGATCATCTGGACGTCAAACTGGATTTCGAATCCGTTGCCTTGGCCGGGTCGATGCTCGGATCTGGCGGCGTGACGGTCATGGAAGAGGGCACCGATATGGTGTGGGCCGCCCTGCGCTTGATGGAATTTTTCTATCACGAGTCCTGCGGCAAGTGCAGTCCTTGCCGGGAGGGCAGCTCCTGGCTCGTGCAGATCATGCGCCGGATCGTGAACAAACGCGGGCAGATGGCGGACCTTGAAACCATGACCGACCTGTGCAAAAACATTGCCGGGCGGACGGTCTGCGCTTTCGGCGACGCCGAGGTCTCTCCGATTTTGAGCACGCTCAAACATTGGCGGCACGAGTATGTCACGTACATCCATGCCGCAGAGGCAGCGAATTTGATACGGCCGGAACCGGCGGGAGCAAAGCATTGATGTCTCGCGTGGCGCAGCTCTCGGCGTTCGAAAAGATTGTGGCCGAGACGGGCGACGGCGTCCCGCCGTTCATGGTGTTTCACGATTCACGTTTCACGAATGACGGCCATTATGCCTGATCAAAAACCAGAGACAGTCCGGCTCACCATCGACGGCACCACGGTGGCGGTTCCCAAAGGAACCCTCGTGATCGAAGCCGCGCGTCGCGTCGGGGTGATGATTCCGCACTTCTGTTACCACCCTAAGCTGAAGCCGGATGCGAACTGCCGGATGTGCCTGGTCGAAGTCGAAAAGATGCCGAAACTCCAGACCGCCTGCAGCACGCCGGTTGCGGAAGGCATGGCCGTGCGTACCGCCACGACCACGGTGGACGATGCGCACAAGTCGGTGCTGGAATTCATCCTGGCCAACCATCCGCTGGATTGTCCGGTCTGCGACCAGGGCGGCAAATGCGACCTTCAGGACTTCTCGCATCAATACACCCCGACGACCAGCCGGTTTACGGAAACCAAACGCATCTTCCCGAAAGAGTACTTCAGCCCGCTCATTGAAACGCAGATGAACCGCTGTGTGCAGTGTTTGCGCTGCGTCCGGTACTGCGACGAAATTATGGACGTCAAAGCCCTCGCCCCCGTTGGGCGCGGCACGATGACCGAGATCAAACACTTCGGCCCGCATGAACTCGACTGCGAATTCTGCGGCGGCTGTATCCAGATCTGCCCGGTCGGCGCCATCACAAGCCGCCTGTCCATGTATGAATACCGCCCATGGATGCTCAAACGGGCCGACACCATCTGCACCTTCTGCGGCGACGGTTGCCGCATCACTGTGCAAACGAAGAACAACGAACTCATCGAGGTCAATTCTGCGCACGGCGCCGGCCGGAACAATGGTGACCTCTGCGCACGCGGATTTTTCGGCTTCCATGCCAGCAGCCACCCCGGCCGACTCACGCACCCGTTGATCCGTCGCGAGGGCGCATTGGTCGAAACCACCTGGGAAGAGGCGCTGGAGTATGTGGCCGAGCAGGCGCTACGCGTGAAGCTGGCCAACGGCCCGGATGCGCTCGGTGGACTAATTGCGTCCCGTTGCACCAACGAAGACCTCTACGTATTCCAGAAGTTCATGCGCCAGGTCATCGGCACCAACCGGATCGACAGCAGCGCGCGGTACGGCCACCTGAACGGAGTGCAGGCGCTGCGACGCGTGCAGGGCACGCATCGCTGGACGATCGCCTTCGAAGACATCGTGGCCGCCAACGCCCTGCTCCTGGTCGGCACCAATATCACCGAAACCAGCCCGATCACCGGACTCAAGGTGAAGGAAGCCGTCAAGAAACGGCAGGCCGGCCTGGTCACGATAGAAACCCTGGAACCGGCCGTCGACACCCTGAGCAATATCGCGAACCTGGCCACGCAGCATTTCCCGACCCATCCCGAGCGTATGGGGGATACGGTCATCGGCCTGATCAAAGCCGTCGTTGACGACAACCTGGTCGATGCCACCGTGGCTGAACAGGCGCCGGCCTTCGTGCAACGGGTCACCGCAGCGCTGCAGAACATTTCCTGGGACACACTCGAAGCCGCCACTGGCCAGAGACGCGCACAATGGTCGGAGACCGCCAAACTTCTGGCTGGTGCCAAACGACTGGTCATCCTGGTTGGAAACGGCGTGTTGCGTCATCCCGGCGGAGAGGGGACGACGACGAACCTTCTGGATCTATTGATCCTGCTGGGCAAACTCAATCAGCCCGGGTGCGGGCTCGGACCGCTCGCCGAAGAGAACAATGATCAGGGCGCCGTCGAAATGGGCGCCGTTCCCGAATTTCTTCCCGGACCGGTCCCGCTCAACGACCAGGCCGCCCGGGACCGTATCACCTCGGTATGGCGCGAGGAACTGCCGCGAACGCCTGGCATCTCGTTGACTGAGATGCTTGCCGCCGCCGATAACGGCACGCTCAAGGCGTTGTTTGTCGTCGGGGAGAATCCGGTCGGCACGCTGCCTGCCGCGGCCCGGGCCAAGGAAGCCCTGGGCAAGCTGGAATTGTTAGTCTGTCAGGAACTGTTTCTGACCGAGACGGCGGCGATGGCTCATGTAGTCCTCCCCGCCTGCTCCTATATGGAAAAGGACGGCACCTTCACCAATTCCGAAGGACATGTCCAAGCCGTTCGTCAGGCGATCAATCCGATCGGCGACAGCCGGCCCGACTGGGAAATGCTATCGGCGATCTCGGTGCTGATGGGTTCGCCCCTCGAATATGGCGATGCGCGGGAGATTCTGAAGGAAATTCGCAGCGTCATCCCAGGATATGGCCTGCTGGGACCGACTCCCACTCCGCCCAAGGTGGACCAGGGCACACTAAGCCGCTATCTCGCGGAAGGCGCCGCTACCGACATGGCGACGCGATATGCGCTTCGCCAGACCCCGAAGGCGAACGACCAGACATTGACGTTGATGTTCACTCAAACACTGTTCCACTCAGGCAAACTGTCCACCCGTTCCAAGGGACTCCTTCAATTGCAGCAGGAAGGGGTGCTGTCGATCAATCCGGCGGATGCCGCCAGGTTGGGGCTGACGGACGGCGCCAAGGTGACGGTCTCCAACTCGCGCGGCTCCCTCACGACCACGGTGAAACTCCGCGAGCGTGTGCCGGCCGGCCTGTTGTGGTTTCCCGAGCATTTCGATGGCGAGGCCAAACAACTCGCTGAATGGATGATTGATCCACGAACTCAAATCCCCTATTTTAAGCTCGCGCACGTGTCTCTGGCGAAGGTCTCGTAGGACGGGACGAGGAGTATTGCTGTTATGGAAATCGGATTACGACTGGCGGTGTCCTTAGCTCAAATCGCCGCGGTAATGGGGGTGGTGATGCTGACCGTCATGGTCCTCACCCTCGCGGAACGGAAAGTGCTCGGCTGGATGCAGGATCGCATGGGCCCGATGGAAGTCGGCCCCTATGGCGTATTGCAACCGATCGCCGACGGATTGAAACTTTTCTTTAAGGAAGACATCATCCCGGCGGGCGCCAACAAGTTCCTCTTCACCCTTGCGCCCATTCTGGCCCTGGTGCCGGCCATGATCGGATTTGCGGTCATTCCCTTCGGCCCGAGCATGACCATCGAACTGTTCGGCATGCAGATCAAGCCGTTCGTGATCAGCGATATCAACATCGGCATTCTGTACATCCTGGCATTTGCCTCCATCGGCGCGTACGGCATCATTCTCGGCGGCTGGTCCTCGAACAGCAAGTACTCCCTCCTCGGCGGACTCCGCTCCGCCGCGCAGGTCATCAGCTACGAATTGTGCGTTGGCCTGGCGATCGTCGGAGTCATTCTCCTGTCCGGCTCGCTCAGCCTGGTGAAGATTACGGAGGCACAGGCCGGCGGGTTCTGGAACTGGTTCGTCATCGCCATGCCGTTCCCGCAGATCTTCGCATTTGTGGTCTACGTCATTTCAGCGGTCGCCGAAACGAACCGCGTGCCGTTCGACCTGCCGGAAGCGGAGAGCGAACTCGTAGCCGGATTCTTCACTGAATACAGCGGTATGCGTTTCGCTTTCTTCTTCATTGCGGAATACGCGAACATGATCCTGGTGTCCTGCGTCGCCGCAGCGCTGTTTTTGGGCGGTTGGAACGCTCCATATCCCGGCACCATCCTGGGGCATCTCGGCCTGGACGCCCTGGCTTGGATCGAAAATGTGGTCTGGTTTGCCGCGAAGGTCTACTTTTTCCTGTTCCTGTTCTTCTGGCTTCGGGCGACCCTGCCGCGCCTGCGGTATGACCAGTTGATGCGGTTCGGCTGGAAGGTGATGTTGCCGATCGCCCTCGGAAACATCGTGTTGACGGCTATCGCCGCCTATTTCTTTCCGCGGTAACGGAGCGCAATGAACGTCGCCATCCCGGCACAACCTAAGCGGAAACCGTCGTTCGGCGATTGGCTGAAGACGCTGACCTTCTATGAGCTCCTTGTGGGCATGAAGGCCACGCTCAAGCATTTGCTCAACTACAAGCCGATCACCTTGCAGTATCCGCATGAAAAGCGCCTGCTGCCCGACAATTACCGCGGGATGCTGGCCTTGCTGCGGTATGACGACGGGACGGAAAAATGCGTCGGGTGCGACCTCTGCGAAGCGGCCTGTCCCTCGCGCGTCATTCGGGTGGTCAGCGGCGAAGTCCCCGGGGAACCGACCAAGCGGTACTCCAAAGAATACTATATGGATATGACGCGCTGTCTCTTCTGCGGACTCTGCGTCGATGCCTGTCCCGTAGATGCCCTCGGCATGACCCGCGAGTTCGAATGGGCCGTCTACGATAAGCGCCAACTCCATCTCAACAAGCAACAGCTGCTCGCCATCGGCGATCGTTCCTATCCCGTCAGGGAAAAGCGTCTTGAGCTGCAGCATCCAAACGTGGCGTTTTTCAATGTCACGTTTAAGCATCTCCCGCAAAAGGAGAACTAGGCCACCCGCCTCGTCCTCCGTGCTGGCCCCCCACACCGAGACGAATGAGGCGGAATAGGCTGCCACCGGGCAGAAAGCCAGGGCAACAGGGGGCAGGACTTTTCAGCTGATCGGACGAGATAACGGACGCATGGATCACATTTTCTTCTTTTATTTTGCTGCGGTGATCGCCGGTACCTCCGTGCTGGTGGTCGCGTTGCGAAACCCCGTCTACAGCGCCTTGGCGTTGCTGATCATGTTTTTCCACGTGGCAGGGCTGTACGTCACCCTGCACGCGGAGTTCCTGGCTGCGGTTCAAATTGTCGTGTATGCCGGCGCGATTCTGGTCCTCTATCTGTTCGTGGTTATGATGTTGAGCATCAAATCCGAAGAGCGCTATCACAACCAACTCCCGGTGGCAGGACTGCTGGGTGTGGTGCTCTGCACTGAAGTGATCCTGCTGCTCATTCAATCCCGGACCGCGGCATCCGCCCCGGCCGTTCCAGCGGATCCAGTCGCGGGCCCCGGCAACACGGAGATGATTGGAGAAGCCTTGTACTCGACCTATTTGTTTCCCTTTGAGGTCGCGTCCTTGATCCTGTTGGTGGCGATGATCGGGGCCATCATCCTGGCAAAGAAAGACATCGGCGACAGCGTTCAACAATAACCGGTAATTCCATGGCCGTACCCTTATCCTACTATTTGATTCTCAGCGGGTTCGTGTTTCTCACCGGTGTGGTGGGCGTGCTCATCCGGCGCAACATCATTGTGATTCTCCTGTCGGTCGAGCTGATGCTGAATGCCACGAACATCAACTTCGTGGCTTTTTCGGAGTATTTTCACAATGTCGCGGGGCAGGTCTTCGTGTTTTTCGCCTTGACCGTGGCGGCGGCGGAAGTGGCCGTGGGTCTGGCCATCATTGTCGCCTTACACCGGACAAACTCGTCGATCTATATCGATGATCTCAACCTGTTGAAACGATAGTCCGACTGAACTGACCATGCTCTATGCGTTGATTCCATTCCTTCCGTTGTTCGCCTTTCTGATCGTCGGCATCGGCGAACAGTGGATCAAAGACCGGGCGCACCTGGTGGCCGTTCCGGCCATGGTGGGCTCGTTCCTGCTTTCGCTGCTGGCGTTGCATGACGTCGCCACCGGCCAGGCCATCAACGTGCCTCTCTATACTTGGCTCACGTCTGGCAACCTCGACATTCATATCGGCATTTCCATCGATCGTCTGACCGCCGTGATGTTGATCCTGGTCACCACCGTCAGTACGCTGGTGCACATCTACACCATCGGCTATATGCAAGGCGAACCTGGTTACGCCCGCTTCTTCGCCTACATCGCATTGTTCACCTTCTCCATGCTCATGCTGGTGATGGCGGACAACCTGTTGCAACTGTTCGTATTCTGGGAAGCGGTGGGACTCTGCTCCTACCTGCTGATCGGGCACTGGTATGACCGGGCGAGCGCCTGTGCCGCCGCGACGAAGGCGTTCCTGGTCAATCGCGTCGGAGATTTCGGCTTCATCCTCGGATTGTTCCTTGTCTGGTACTCCTTTGGCTCACTCGACTACGCCACGGTATTCGCGCACGCGCAGGACCTGGCCTCTAAGACCACGAATCTCCTCGGCCCGTTCGGCGGCACCTGGGACGTCTCGGTCATGACCATGATCTGCCTGCTGCTCTTTACCGGGGCAGTCGGTAAGTCCGCACAGGTCCCGCTGCATGTCTGGCTTCCCGACGCGATGGAAGGGCCGACGCCGATCTCGGCGCTGATCCACGCCGCCACCATGGTCACCGCGGGTGTGTTCATGGTCGCGCGTCTCTCGCCGCTCTATAACCTGTCTCCTACGGCCATGACGGTCGTGGCGCTCGTCGGCGGGCTCACCATGATGCTGGGCGCCACCATCGCCCTGACCCAGACCGACATCAAACGCGTGGTGGCCTATTCGACGATGAGCCAGCTCGGCTACATGGTGATGGCCTGCGGTTTGGGGGCCTACAGCGCCGGCATGTACCACCTCCTCACGCACGGCGCGTTCAAGGCACTCCTGTTCCTGGGCTGCGGCTCGGTCATCATTGCCTTGCACCACGAACAAGACATGCGTCACATGGGCGGGCTGAAAGACAAACTGCCTGTTACCTATTGGACCTTCCTGATCGGTTCACTGGCGCTGGCCGGGTTCCCGCTCACGGCGGGTTTCTTCAGCAAAGATGACCTGCTCGTCTCCTCCTGGTCGGCCGGGCCGCTGGGTCAGGTCCTGACGATCTGCGGACTGGTGACGGCTGGATTGACCGCTTTTTATAGCTTCCGGCTCGTGTTCGTGACGTTTTGGGGCAAATCCCGCGTCGATCCGCATCACGCGGGGCATGTGCACGAACCCTCGACCACCATGACCGCACCATTGATGGTGCTGGCCGTCCTGAGTATCGTTGCCGGCTACCTCGGCATACCGGCGTTTCTAGAGCCGGTCTTCCACGGCGACGGGGGGGCCGGGCATCATGAAGGAACGGCCGCGTATGGCATCATGGCGCTGGCCACGTTGATGGGCCTGACTGGAATCGGTGCGGCTTACTACTTCTATGTGCTGAACCCCGGCCTGCCTGATCGTCTCGCGCAACAGTGGCGCGCGGCCTACGAGTTGTCCCTGCATAAGTGGTATGTGGATGAAGCCTATGACCGCTCCCTCGTCCGTCCGACACTGTCGGCCGCACAAGGGCTGTGGAAACATGTCGATGTCGCGATCATCGACGGCGCCGTCAACGGAGTCGCCCGCGCGATCGCCTGGGGTGGTTGGTTTATTCGGTTGACGCAGAGCGGGCAGACGCAACATTACGCGCTCGGCATGACGCTGGGCGCCGTGGTCATCCTGACGGTGTACCTGCTGTTGTAATGGAACGCGGTGATGGACTTCCGAACAACCGACAAGACCGTTCGCATTTCACGTTTCACGTGTTACCGGTGGAGTAGAATTTCGTGACGTCGTTTCCCTGGTTGACCCTGATTGTCTTTTTCCCGTTGATCGGAGCCGTGCTCTGCTTCCTGGTCAAAGCCGAGTCCTCTCGCTGGGTGGCACTCGGCTTCACGCTGGGGAATTTCGTCCTTTCTCTGCCACTCTGGTGGCTGTTCGACCCATCGACCGCCACGATGCAGTTTGTGGAACGGGCCTCCTGGATCAGTTCCCCGCCGGTAAATTACAGCCTCGGTATGGACGGCATCAGTTTCCCCCTGGTCCTGATGACGACGTTCCTGATGCCGTTTTGTGTCACCGTGTCCTGGACCGCGATCGAGAAGCGCGTGCCCCTGTTCATGTCGATGCTCCTCGTCATGGAAACGGCGATGTTGGGCGTCTTTGTCGCCCTGGACTTCGTGCTGTTCTATGTCTTCTGGGAGGCGATGCTGATCCCGATGTATCTCCTGATCGGCGTCTGGGGCGGTCCGAATCGCCTTTATGCGGCGATCAAATTTTTTCTCTACACGTTGGCCGGGAGCGTGCTGCTGCTGGTTGCCATCCTCGCCCTGTACTTCCAGGGCGGACATACCTTCGACATTCTCGAACTGAGCCGCGGGACTTACGGCGGCTCACTCCAGATGTGGCTCTTCCTGGCCTTCTTCGCCGCCTTCGCGGTGAAGGTGCCGATGTTCCCGTTTCATACCTGGTTGCCGGACGCCCACGTGGAAGCGCCGACGGCAGGCAGCGTGATTCTCGCCAGCGTCCTGTTGAAAATGGGCACGTATGGATTCCTGCGCTTCACCCTGCCGATGCTGCCGGACGCCACCATGACGTTCACTAAGCCAATGATCGCGCTTTCGATCATCGCCATCATTTACGGCGCCTATATGGCATTGGCCCAGACCGACATCAAGAAACTGATTGCCTACTCCAGCGTCAGCCACATGGGTTTCGTGACGTTGGGGATTTTCGTGCTGAACATTCAGGGTATTGAAGGGGCCGTGATGCAGATGGTCAATCACGGAATCACAACCGGCGGACTCTTCCTCTGTGTGGGAATCGTGTATGAGCGGACCCACAGCCGGGAGATTCTCGATAATACCGGGTTGGCCGGCCCCATGCCTCGCTACGCCATCTTCCTGATGATTTTCGCCTTGTCGTCGCTGGGGCTGCCAGGCACGAACAGTTTCGTCGGTGAGTTCCTCGTATTGGCCGGCACCTTTGTGTGGAGTCAGTTTGCCACGGCGTTGGCCGCGCTGGGAGTGATCCTGGCCGCCGCCTATATCCTCTGGCTCATGCAACGGGTCGTCTTCGGCACCCCTGCACCCGCGCATCGTGCCCACCTCCTGGACCTCAACGCCAGAGAGACGGCCACGCTGGTGCCCTTGATTGTCCTGGTGTTCGTACTGGGAATTTTCCCGAACCCGCTGTTGACGCGCATGCATGCCAGTGTGACGAATCTCCTGAATGCACAGAAGGCTCCCGCCTTTGCCGTTGCACCTCAGCAGGCCGCACTTACGAAACCGGCAGGCACGATCGCGACGGTTGTGTCCCCTTCATCATCTGAACAGGCAGCGGCACGATGACCTTCCCACTTCAAGATCTCCTGGCCATTCTTCCGGAACTCATCGTCATCGGCACGGCCTGCCTCATCCTGGTCTTGGACCCTATCCTTGCAGCCGAGAAAAAGGACGTCCTTGCCTGGTTGACCTTGGGCGCCCTGGCCATGTGTATGGGCCTGACTTCGGCTCACCTGACTGGTCGCACGTACGCATTCAGTAACCTCGTTGTCATCGACTCCTACGGCGCATTCTGGAAACTCCTGCTGTATATCGTCACCGGCCTTACGGTCCTGCTTTCCCTGGCGTATCTCAAAGCCGAGCGATTGAGCATCGGAGAATACTATGGCTTCATTCTGCTGGCGCTGGCCGGGATGATGGTGATGGTGTCCGGCGCCGATTTGCTCACCATCTACCTTGGCACCGAGCTCATGTCTCTTTCGCTCTATGTCATGGCCGGATTGAAGAGGACGGAAGCCCGCTCGCTCGAAGCCTCCGCCAAATACTTTGTGCTGGGTGCGTTCTCGTCCGGCGTGTTGTTGTACGGCATTTCCCTGCTGTTCGGTTTGGCCGGAAGCACGCGCCTCTCCGTCATCGCGGACGCGATCGCGACACAGGGCACCTCAAACCCGCTGTTGTCCCTGGCATTGGTGCTGTTGGCCGTCGGGTTCGGGTTCAAGTTGGCTGTCGTGCCGTTTCATATGTGGACACCGGACGTCTACCAGGGCGCGCCGACCTCCGTTACTGCCTTCATGGCCGTGGCCTCCAAAGCCGCCAGCTTCGGCGCCTTTCTCCGGGTCTTTGTGGAAGGGCTGGGCGGAGCAAGCGCAGACTGGTCGATTCTCTTTACCATCATCTGCCTGGCCACTCTCGCGCTGGGGAATCTCGTCGCGATTGTGCAGACCAACATCAAGCGTATGCTGGCCTACTCCAGCATCGCCCATGCAGGATATGCGCTCATCGGCGTCGTCGTGGCAGGCGGGCACAGTGGCGAGGGAGCTTCCGGCGGCTTCGCAAGCGTGTTGCTCTATATCGCCATCTATTCCTTCATGACGCTCGGGGCATTCGCGCTGGTCGGGATGTTACGCAAAGAGGGGCAGGAGAGCGAAAACATCGAAGACTACGCCGGACTGGCCAAACGAGAGCCGCTGGCGGCCTTTTTCATGCTGGTGTTTCTGGTGTCGCTGGCCGGCATTCCCCCGACCGCAGGCTTCATCGGCAAGTTTTACATTTTCATGGCCGCCGTGAACGGCGGCATGACCTGGCTGGCAGTTGTGGCCGTCATCTTCGCGGCCATTTCCGCCTTCTACTACCTGCGGATCGTGATGGTCATGTATATGCGCGAATCGGAAGGATCCGCCGCCTCTCAATCACGGCTGGAAACCTCTCCCGCGCTGTCCTTCGTCCTTGCATGCGCCCTCGCAGGCGTCGTATTCCTCGGGCTGTTCCCGAACAGCCTCTGGTCGCTGGCCACCCAGGCGGCGCCGTTATTGAAGTAGCCTATCGCCGCCTAACGCACCGACTTTCTTTGCACAGCATCCTGCAACGATCCGGTGGTATTCATCGCGCCGCACCCGCACTGAACCACGCAGGCTTGCATGACAGAATTGCCTTTTCTCTCCAATGTATTCGACACTTTTCGACGGCGCGGCTGTCCCAGTCTGGCCGCTTCGCTGGCCTTCTTTTCGCTCCTCTCGCTCTTCCCGATGGTCTTTCTCCTGCTTTACGGCATTAGCTTCATCGTCAGCCAGGATGTCATCGGGTATCAATTCCTGCTGGGCTTTCTGAAAGGCTTTCTTCCGAGCATGGGCGAGCGCCTGGCCAGAGATATTCGTCGGGTCGCCGAACAGGAAGAGGTACGGTGGGCAGTATTTCTAGCCTTCGGTTGGTTCAGCGCGCTGGTCTTCTATGAGCTGGACTACGCCATGAACACCGTGTTCGGCACGGCAGCGAAGCGGCATCCGCTGATTTCGACCCTGGTCGCGGTGGCGCTGATCTGGATGTTGGGATTTCTGACCCTTATCTCATTCGTTGCCACCCAGGCCATCGAATTACTGACCGCCTATGCGCCCAGCCTGTTCGGGCTGAATCTGGTCGCCATCGCGGCCCATGATTTCCTGCTCACCTAC
This sequence comes from Nitrospira sp., assembly GCA_009594995.1. GTDB lineage: Bacteria > Nitrospirota > Nitrospiria > Nitrospirales > Nitrospiraceae > Nitrospira_A. Next base: position 209,303 of record VOPR01000005.1, read on the forward strand.
TCCCTTCCCTTTCTACTCGCCTTCGCCTCCGTCACCTGCCTGTACCGGTTCCTGCCTCACCAGCGGCCGAACTGGCGGGAGGCGACGATCGGTGGGGCCGTATTCAGCCTCCTCTGGGTCTCCGCCAAGGTGTTCTTCGTCACCTATCTCGAGGATGCGGCCGTCTACACGCAGCTCTATGGTTCGTTGCTGGAAGTCGTACTGCTCTTGCTCTGGGTGTATTACTCCTCCGTGCTCGTGTTGCTGGGAGCCGTGGTCACCTACGAATGCCAATGTCGGCGGCCCGCCATACTTGACGATTCGGCGACGCTTCCCGGCTAAACAACGCCGAGACGACTATCTAGCTCGACCCTGCTCTCCATGTCGCATTCAACGGCCTGTCCATAACCATGGGAAGCGACATCTCGTGATGGAGAGCTGATGGTAGCGGCGAGACGTAACGCGGCGGAGAGCGTACCGGTTACGAAGACGTGTTCATGCCTGAAGGATGGCGTTGCTCGATGAAATGCCCGATGGACGCGCGGGTCAACAATCCCAGCAGCCGGCCGTCCTGAACCACGACCAGTCGTTCAGCCCCGACTGCCATCATCTGCTCGAGCGCCTGCATTGCGGAAAGATCCGGCGCCACGACCATCTCGTCACTGGAGGGCTGCATAATATCGGCCACGCGGCGAAAGGCCCAGAGGGAATTCTTGACCGACTGGACATCACGCACCGCCACGAAACCCAGCAAGCGGCCATCCTGCACCACCGGAAAGCCTCCGTAGCCATAAGGAAGAAAGAACTGGTTCACGGCCTCCTCCAGCGTGAGTTCAGGAGACAGGGTCACCACATGACCCACCATGAGCTCATGAACCGGTACCGACGCCAACGAGGCACGGATGGCGGCCTGCTTCCTGCTTCCACGAGCAGCCGTAAACAGAAAGGCGCCGAGCAGCACGATCCAGCCGCCGCTGCTCGCCAGGGCGCTCGACGCCGTGCCGGACAGAGCCCCGAAGAGGAGCAGCGCACCGAACAGCCCGAAACTGATTCCAAACAGCAATCCGACCAAAGCCGCTTGGCTCGTCGCCCGGTAATAGTCTTTGCTCCAAGCCCACAGCCCGGCCCTCAACGCGCGACCACCATCCAGCGGAAACCCCGGCAGCAGATTGAAGAGACCCAACTGCGTATTGACCATGCCCAACAACGTGCCCAGGGCCACCAATCCCTGTAGCGATGACCCGGCCGGGAACGCTTCCAAAACCGTCACCAGCGCGAGACAGATGCCTGCCAGGAGAAAACTCACAATCGGGCCGGCAATTGCGATCAGAAATTCAGCCCGGGGATGCGGTGGTTCTTTTCGCATCTGGGCGACCCCGCCGAAGATAAACAACGTGATCTGCCCGATCGGAATGCGGTAGCGTAGCGCCACCAACGAATGGCCGAGCTCGTGCAGCAACACGGATGCAAATAACAACAGCGCCGCGACTCCGCCCATCGCCCAATATCGGGGCTCCGATAAGCCAGGCAGCATGTCCGGTAGATAGCCGGTCGCCAGCGACCAGGTCATAAAGAAAAACACCAATAGCCACGAGGCATGCACGTGGATAGGAATCCCGAACATGCGCCCGATTTTCCAGTCTGGTCCCTGCATGGTTTCACGGTAACAGCCACCCTAATGGAGCGTCAACTATCGCAGAGCCCGGCCATCGGGTATACTGCGCCATGCGTTGGACGAGGTGGATTGGAGTTTCTCTCATTTGCGGACTGGCCCTTGCGTGTCCGGCTCCCCGGGCTGAGGCACAGGTCATCAAAGCCGGACCTGCGTCCTGTCCCGCGGTGGCCTTGACCTATGATCTGTGTCCGGTACGTACGGCCTCGGGATTCGATCGCGAATTGGTCGAGTTCCTCATCGAACACAAAGTGCCGGCCACCTTCTTCATGTCCGGCCGCTGGATGACCAAGCATGAGGCCGAGGTCAAACAACTTTTGGCTGTGCCCTTTTTCGAGATCGGCACTCACGGTGATGTGCATGCGCACCTTCCGATGCATGACGTCGAAGAGCAGCAGCAGGAAATCATGGCGCCGGTGCGATTCCTCAAGGCCAAGTATGGTCGTCCGGCAAACCTGTTTCGGCCGCCCTACGGTGAATACAACGACGAGACGGTTGAAGCCGTGAAGGCTCTCGGCCTGCGCTTCATCTTGTGGAATATCGAGTCCGGCGACCCCGACCCCACGCTGAGTGCCGAAGCGATCCTGACCCGGGTTCAGAAACGACTCAAGCCGGGCAGCGTCATCGTATTGCATGCGAACGGAAAGGGAAAACATACCCGCGAAGTCACCGAGGCTCTGGCCGGAACCCTGTTAGCCGACAAAGGCCTGACCGCCATGACCGTATCGGATCTCCTGCGATGCAACCAATCGACGGCTCCACCCAAGCCATAATTCGCGACATGCGAGCAGACGATCGCGACGCCGTGATCGAGATCCTGACCAGTTCCGACCCCTGGAAGCGGCTCGGGTTTACGGCTTCCGACTGGCTGCGCATCTTTGCACCGCTACCAGCAGGGCGGGACACGTTCGTCCTGGAAGTGGAAGGACGCGTGCTAGGGATTGCCATCGTACGGAGAAAGTTTCTGTTCGGCGACTACCTGGAATTACTCGGCATCGCCCCGACAGCGATCGGCCAGGGCTGGGGAGGCCGGTTGCTGTCCCACGTCGAATCGCTCACGTTCGCCCGAGCCAAGAACCTGTTTGCCTGCGTCTCAGACTTCAATGACGGCGCCCGCGCCTTCTACCGCAGGCAAGGGTACAAGGAAATCGGTCCCATGCCGAACTTTCTTATCCCCGGCTATGCCGAAATTCTCCTGCGCAAAACGTCCGGGCCGGCGAAGGCGCCATAAGATCACAGGTCGCTTACCCCATCGTTCACTAAGAAGGTTCTCAACAGCCGATAAGGGAAGACCGACACAATGAAAGTCACAAAGCTCCTGCACACCCGCATGCGCGTCAGCAACATGGATGACACGATCCGTTTTTACCGAGACGTGCTGGGACTGGAGGTGATGGAACGCAAGGTGTCTCCACGCGGGTCACATCTGGCTTTCCTGAAGGTGCCCAATAGCGAAGAACTCATTGAGTTCTGTAGCTTTCCCGCGAGCGGGCCGGTCAGGGTGCAGGAAGATCTGGTTCACCTTGCCTTCGAAGTCGAGAGCCTCGACGAAACAATCCGGAGCTTGCAGTCCAAAGGGGTCGCCATCACCGACGGTCCCACCGGCACATCCTCCGGCAGTCGATTTATCTTCATCGACGCGCCGGACGGGTATGAAGTCGAACTCATCGAACGTCGACCCGGCACGGCCCTGGTCTGAGGCTCGTGGTTCAGCGCTCCTGAACTGTCACACCTCGTTCGGAGGCGAGGAAACGCCTCACCCCATTGGCTACCAATTGTTTCACGCGCGCCCATTGACGAATTCGGACCCGCCCAAGTATTGTTCCTTCGCTTCACGTTTCACGGACAACGCACAACGAGCGACGAAAGGACGAGCGCAGATGAAGAACGGGTTTTTCCGCGGGCATGGACTCGGCAACGACTATGTAGTGATGGACCCCAAGGAGCTGACCTTCAAGCTCACGCCAGGGAAAATCCGCGGCATCTGCGATCGCCACTGGGGCCTCGGCAGCGACGGGATCCTCGCACTGGTCCCTTCCAAAAAGGCCGACTTCGGTCTGCGCATCTACAACCCCGACGGGAGCGAGGCGGAAAAATCCGGCAATGGACTCCGCATCTTCGCCCGCTATCTGCATGCCACCGGGAAGACCAGAAAACGCGCGTTCACAGTAGAGACGAAGGGCGGCCTCGTCTCCATCACCCTGCATGTCGACCGCCACGGTGATGCGGCCGCCGCTACGGTGGAGATGGGCCGGGCCACCTTTCAACCGGCAGCGCTTCCCTGCACGCTGCCGGTCGAAGAATTGCTCCAGGCTCCCATTGAGGCCGCGGGGCGGTCGCTACGATTCACGGGCGTCAGTGTCGGCAATCCCCATTGCGTGGTCTTCAAAGAAGCCGGGAACGCATGGACAAGGGATGATCTCCTTGCGCTGGGTCCTGCCCTGGAGAATCATCCGCTGTTTCCCAAACGCACCAACGTTCAGCTCGCCGTGCCCACCGGGCCGAAGGAAATCTTTATTCTGATCTGGGAGCGGGGCGCCGGCGAAACCCAGGCCTCAGGATCTTCCTCCTGCGCCGCGGCCAGCGCGGCCGTGAAGCTCGGGCTCGTGAAGGGTCCGGTGACGGTCAAGATGCCGGGGGGCACACTCAACATCGAGGTGGCCCAAGATTTCAGCCTGACCATGAAGGGGCCGGTCGCAGAAGTCGCCCGCGGCACGCTGAGTCCGTCGTTCATCCGCACGCTGCGCTGAAAGAAGCCGGCCGATCACTGTCGCGCGTCCGTCAAACGGGAAGATAACCGACTGCGGTTCCTGTTATTCTGACGATTGACGGATGACGTATGGCCACCGACACGCTCCAATCTAAACTCGACCATCTGCCGGAACAGCCCGGCTGCTATCTCTTTCGGAACGCGAAGAGAGAGATTCTCTATGTCGGCAAAGCCGCCGTGCTGGCCGATCGAGTGCGCTCCTATTTCCAGAAGGGCAGCGACCAGACGCCCAAGACCAGCCTGCTGGTCAGCGAAGTCACCGACCTCGAAACCATCGTCACCCGCTCCGAGTTAGAAGCGCTGATCCTCGAAAGCAATCTGATCAAGCGCCATCGCCCGCGCTTCAATATCGTCCTGCGCGACGATAAGCAGTACCCGTATCTTCGCTTGCCGATCAAAGAGAACTTCCCTCGCCTCTCCATCGTCCGGCGCGTACAAAAAGATGGGGCGCTCTATTACGGTCCCTACACTCCGGCGGGCGCACTTCGCGAGACACTCAAGGTCATTCGCAAAGCATTTCCCCTGGCCACATGCGAAATCGACATCGACGGCCGGGCCGACCGGGCCTGCATCGAATTTGAAATCAAGCGGTGCATGGCGCCCTGCACCGGCAACCAATCCCGGGAGGACTATCACCTGATCGTCAAACAGGTACGCCAGTTTCTGGAAGGACGCGATCGGGAACTGCTGGACAGCCTGCGGCAGGACATGGAATCGGCGGCGGAACGGGAAGAGTTCGAAGAAGCAGCCCGGCTACGGGATCGGCTCTTCAGCGTCGAGCGCACGCTGGAGAAACAACGGATCACCCAGGTCAGCACGACGGATCAGGATGTGATCGGGCTGGCACGACAGGGCACGGCAGCCGACCTCCAACTCCTGTTCGTGCGTGGAGGCCTGCTGATCGGACGAAAAGACTTTTTCTGGCCTCAGTCCGCCGACTCCAGTGATGAAGAACTGACCCGTTCGGCGATCGAACAGTTCTACAACAAGGAAGGGCAACCACCGAAAGAACTGCTGGTACCGACCGATCTCGACGACGCCCCGCTGATCGAACAATGGCTGAGCGAAAAACGCGGAGACGGCGTGCGCATTCTGACCCCGGAACGGGGCACCAAACATCAACTGGTGCTGCTCGCAGAAGAAAACGCCGCCGCCGCCATTGCCGATCATCTTCGCAACGAAGCCCTGGATCGGCAGGCCACCGCCGAATTGAAGCGCCTGCTTCGCCTCGACACCGTCCCCCGCCGCATCGAAGGGTTCGACATTTCAAACATCCTGGGCAATCAGTCGGTCGCCTCTCTGGTCGTCTGGGAAGACGGACAGGCCAAGAAATCGGACTATCGCAAATTTCGCATCCAAACGGTGGAGGGCGCCAACGATTTTGCGAGCATGCAGGAGGCCGTGATGCGGCGCTATGGCGCGACGGAAGACCTCGCCCGTCCCGATCTGATTTTGATCGATGGAGGCCTGGGCCAATTGAGCGCCGCACTGGAAGGGCTGAAACAGGTCGGACAGGATCAGATTCCGATCATGGGCCTGGCCAAAGCGCGCGGCGAAAAAGAAGAACGCATTTTCCTGCCGGGCCGGAAAAATCCGATCATCCTCCGGCCCACTTCACCGGCCACCCACCTGGTCCAACGGATTCGTGACGAGGCCCACCGCTTTGCCGTCACCTATCACCGCAACCTCCGCGGCAAAGCATTGCTCTCCTCCGAACTGGATCAGGTTGCCGGGATCGGCAAGATCCGCCGCAAGCGTCTCCTCAAACAGTTTGGGAGCCTCCAGCACGTCGCCGCCGCTACTGACGACCAACTCAAGTCGGCCGGCCTTGATGCGGCCACGGTGGCCGCTCTGCGAAAAGCCCTCACGCCGTCCTAGCCAACTGTGGCCGTCAGCTGTATGCGGTTCGATACACCCGTATCTGAATGGGTACGGTTCATGTGCCGGACCACAGATGTACCGATCTGACGCAGGCCGATTTTCCCCTTGCACGACCGGCATTTCATGACTACTCTGTCGCTGCCTGCTCGATTCTTCCTGGGTACGTAGATTGCCTCTCAGGAGAGTCGAATCGCTTACGACGTTTACCAGGAGGCATCCCAATGAGGATGTTACGTATCACCGGCTTGCTGCTCTGTCTCGCTCTTGCCGCCTGCACCACACCGCCTGAAGTCAAACAGGCCCTCGCGGCGAAAGACCAGGCCTACACCGAAAACGAGCAGCTCATGCGGCAGTACCGTGAGCTGGTGAGCAATATCACGACTCGCCATCTGCAGTGGTACCGCTACGTTCAAACCCGGCTGAAGTTGGATCTGGCCCTGCAATGGGCGACGACGAATCCTCGACAAGCCGAAGTACCGGACGCCGCCCTCGCCGAGGATGATGCGGCGCTTTTGGGCTCCGACGTGATGGCTGTGATCAATTCGATTCGCCTGAAGTCCCTTCCGGAACGCAAAGGACAGAATGGACAGCCGGTGTTTGCGGCGGGCTCAGGGGACATGACCAACCTTATCCAGCACATTCCTGACCTGATTGCGCGAGTAGAACAGCGTGTCGATTCGGATGCGAAGGCGCCCCAATCGGTCGATTTGACCGCGTTCGACCAGTACCGGACCAATGTAGAGGCGCTTCGACGAATCAATGGCCTGATCAAACAATACCTGGATATCGACGTCACCCTGAGCCGGAACGACACCCAGTCGCTGGCCGACGCGTTGCGCACGGTGCGCCGATGATCCGCCTCACGGCCGCTCAGAAGAAGGAGCCCGCCATGGTCAGACGAGGCCTGACGCTGCTGTCTTTCGCCGTCTTCTTGTTCGCCGCCAGTGGCTGCCATTCCATCCACAGCAGTTCGGTGCGCGATCTCATTCAATTGGAAGGGACCAAGATCGATGCCGCGCAAACCAACATCGATCTGTTTCAAAAGGAGACTGAGGAGCGCATCAAACTGCTCGAGAAGGCGCGAGCGGAGTTGCACGAAAGCTTCAAATCGCTTCACACGCAAGAAACGAAGCATCGCTTCGCCCTGGCCTCCTTCCGGAACCTGACGAACCGGAAGGGAGACGCCGCATATGCGGCCGCCTATCTCACCAGCCTCATCTACATGGCGGATGTGCAAGGACTGGAGAAGGCGGTCTGGAATCAGTTTGAAGAAGATTTCTGCGGCCTGCGAGACACCGCCAATGCGCTCAACGACTCCTGGAAACACACGGCCACGCTCCATGCCGAGGTGCAGCGCTTTGCCAAACAATCAGCGCTGGCCTCGGTAGATCCGGAATTCGTCGCAGCGATTCTCGCCCAAGCTCCAGGCCGATCCGAGCAGATTATGGGAATCCTGAATCGCTCGCGAACGGTCAATGACGCGCTGGAAGAAGTCGTCGGGGCGCGCATCCTGCGCATCGGGGGCTTGGATCGTGCCCAGCGGTACACCGCCGATCTGGTGGAACTCCTCGATCGATTGAAGAAAGACGACGGACAGTAACGGAGGCGGCTATGAATCGCAGCATTGAGGGGGTGGTCACCTTTCTCCAAGACAACGACAGTTTGATTAAACAGCTGATGGAGACAGCCGAATCCGCCACCAACGACATCGAGGAACTTGCGAACCGCGTGGACCATGCCCGCGAGGAAGCGCAGGTGCTGGTCGATCAATTGGGTACGGCTGAGTTCAGTGTCGGACAGCAGGACGATACCAAAGTCAGGCAGACGGCCCTCCTGGAAGCAGTGGCAGCCTTGAGGAAAAAGTTCGAAACCTACAAGAACGATCCCTTGCGACGGGGCATCTACGCGGCGGAGATTTCCAATCTGTATCTGCAGCTGGCGAATACCTTCAATAATCAAACCGTGGCCCGGATCGTTCCCTTCGACGCCGATGAAATCGATACCTACAAAGATTTGATGAACAAGGCCGTGCTCGATGCCGCCTCGCGAAAAAAGCGGGCCGCCGTCATCAAGGCCGGAGCTCAGATCTCACGTTTGGCTCTCGGCGTGGCTGGCAAATTGGCACTGGTATAGCTCTATGACATCTCGACTTCTCATGTGGAAATCAGCCGGCGTCGTCCTGCTACTCCTCAGTGCCGGATGTAGTCTGGATGCGGCCTCGCGGGGACCGTTCGGGCCAAATGATCCGGAAACCGCCATTCCGAAGAAACCGCTTCCCGCGCTGGTTCCCACGAAGCATCTCCTGGAATTTACCGCCGACGAGTCCCCCGGGCATATCAAACCCAAGATGGCCGGGAGCGTGGTTGATGCTGCTGTCACCCGATCACCCAATCAGACGGCGGTTCTCTCTGCCTCCGATATTGCGGCCCTGCGGAAGACAGCAGAAGCCGACCGCCGGGTCACTTCCCTCCTGGGTGCTCGCTGGGCCTATATCGATGCGGACCGAGTATCTTCACAAGGCAAAATAATATTCGGCTGTTGCCAGAATGAGGCCCGCTTCACGAAGCTCACGTACTTCAGCTACAGCAACAACGTTGCCATCGAGGTCCGCCTGAAGGATGCGGCGGTGTTGCAGGCAGACCGGATCGACGGGTATCTGCCCCCCGAAGGCCCGCAGGATGTTCAACGCGGGATCGAGCTGGCCCGGGCCGACCAACGCCTGGCTGGAAAAGTGCAAGATCTGCAAGGTCACGGGCTGCTGATGCAGCCGGACCGCGGGTTTATCAAGAACGATCCGGGATATGGGCATCGAGTGATATGGATCACGTTCTCTCAGGGGTTGGGCGGTGACCCCAAGTACTGGGCGCAGGTGGATCTCACGGACGACCGCGTGCTGGACGCGGGCGATGAGCCCCCTCGGTAAGGCAGGAAAGGAGCGCGGATGAAACGTGTCGTCATGACAACTTTCCTGCTGCTTTGCGCGCTGGCTGCGCCGCTCCCCGGTTCTGCCCAGTCAGCCTCGGAGCATGTGAATTGGGGCCGTTGGAGCTTCGACTACGAAGTCCGAGATAACACCGGCCTGGCCCTTCGTCAGGTCACCTACGACGGCGAGCTCGTCCTTGGCAAGGCCAGCATGCCGGTCTTGCGCGTGAAATATGTGAAGGAACGTGTCTGGTGGAATCCTTTTACCTGGTTCGGTTCCCGCGCCGATAGCGGCCGCTGCGGTCCTTTTCAAGACCGTCTGCGCTGGCAGGATCTGGTTCCGATCGTGAACTGCGCCGACAACAAGGTCTGCGTTGAAAGTTCCACACTGAACGGCATCAAATGGCTGGAACTTGGCATTTACGCCAGGATCGGTGAGTACCATATCTACCAATCCTGGCATTTTTCTGAAGATGGCGAGCTGCGGCCAGTGGTGCAAAGCCGCGGACTGTCATGCAACACGGACCACGTCCACCATCCGTACTGGCGATTCGACTTTGATATCAACGGCAACGGCATGGACCAGGTCTTCGTGCGCGACGACGGAGCGCCTGACAAGGGCTGGGGCCCAGGATGGACCAAATACACGAACGAACGCAATGACGTGAAGCACCCATCGACCCATCGAACCTGGTTCGTGCGCGACCAGTTGACAGGGCATGGCGTGTGGGTCCTTCCTGGTGACGGATACGCCCCGCTTAAAGACGACGGCGAACGGGATTCATTTGCCGATCATGATGTCGCTATTCGGCGCGCGAAACCGGATGAGGACGTTCCCTGGGTCTTCGGTGCTCGCGGCCAGCTGGGGTACGACGAAGACAATCAGGGCGTCCAGGAGCAGGACGTCGTGTTGTGGTATATCGCTCACCTTCCGCACATGGCCGCCCTCGGCCCGACCAAATGGCTGACCTTAGGGCCAACCTTGAAAGTCCACCGATAGCCGCCATCAGGGCCGCCTCTGATCAGCTATCTGCCGTTTGGCCCCCCTCTCTTCCCCGTTGCGGTTCATACCTTAAGCACTCTATACTAGGTGCAGGCTACCCTAGATACCGTTCCTTCGGTCACAGTACAATCAGCCGTTCTCACGATGATACAGCTGCCTCAACATGAACCACGGCCGAACTTTTGAACACTCCTGGGTCCCTGTTGTCCCCGCGGCACCAGAAGGTCTTCACCGGAAGGACTTGCCATGAGTCAGCCGGCATTTTCCGCAAAGGAATTTCAGCGGCTCGGTGAGATCATGTATGACGCCCGCTCCGTCAACCGGAGCGATGGAGTCTGGCAACTCGTATCGGCCGTGCAGGAGGTTATTCCCTTCGAATTCTCCGGGTGCGGCGCGGTGGATCTCCTCCATGGCCTTGATCCGTCTCTCGGACGGTCTAATTATCCTCGAGAGTTCTGCCAGCTCTACATGGGCCAGGGTTTAGCGGCGGACCCCGCCGTACACCGATTGATCACATCCGGCCAATCCGTCACCTCAAGCGCCGACGAACCCCTGAACAACGAGCCGAAGGACATCACCTCACTCAAGCTCGATTTCGGCATCAAAACCTGCCTTTCCGCCGGAGTTCGCGGGGACCATGGAGCCTGCTCCTACTTTGCGTTCAGCAATTTTGACGCGAAACAAGCAGGCAAACTGCGCCTTCTCCTCGACATTCTCACCCCGCATTTTCACTTAAGCTACATGCGCTGCAACTCCACCTGGAACCCCGAACGGCCGGCCCAGCCCGCCCTGCTGCTCAGCAAACGGGAAGAGGAAATTCTCCGCTGGGTGGCGGCCGGCAAGACGAATTGGGAAATTTCCGTCATCCTCAAGGTCAGTTTAAATACCGTGAAGTTTCACCTGAAAAACATCTTTCAAAAAATCGGGGTTGAAAATCGATGGAGCGCCATTGCCTATTGGCAAACCGGCGAACAACATCGAGTTATTCCATCGACACCGCCCAGCGACGATCGTCCGCCTTCCCATTCCAACAGCCCCGGCTAACCCGCATCATGCATGTCGACCCGCGCTCCGCCCAGTTCGTCATCAGGTGACCGGCGGGGGCCGAAGCACCCGCCTACCCCGATGGGTAGGTGACGCCAGACCGCACCTCTCGTAAAGTCTGCCCACACAACGTCGCGCGAAGCGTGACGTCTCAATACCACCGCCATTCACATAACCGGCCAGGGCCAAATAGCCCTAGGGATACCGGAAGGAGAGGCCCTATGAAGCAGCTTGCCGCACATCCTGCAGCAATGAACGCAACATTTACTCTGCTCGACCTCCTGCAACAACGTAAGACGCGCCGCTTCGGCCGCGGTATGACCCTACCCGGCGGTCCGCTTCAATACACCAGCCAACATGAACCGGTTCCGCTGAGTCGGGAAGAGGAACGTTATCTCATCTATGCAGCCATCGGCCGATCGGGACGCAATCTTGGCGACATGCAGTTTGTCGGAAGCCCCGGCAACAGCGTGGGACAGGGCAATGCGCTGATGAACTTTAGCAGCCGCACGGTTCCCAGCCCCTGCTCCGCACAAACCACCCAGCTGTTTTATACCAACGACGACGGCGTCTTCTTTGTCGCCGACGCTGTCAGCCCCGATCACCCTTGGGATCTGGACATCGTACAACTCCAGCCGTCCCGCCTGGAGATCCCCCGGGAAGCCCCGTTCATGCTGCCGTTCAACCAATGGTATACGAACCGGCCCGGCACCACCCTATTCATGCCCGTCACCAACATCGCGCTGCTGTATCTGAATCTCCTCCTGATGATGTTCAGCGAAGAGACCGGGTACTTCATCGTCGACACGGACAACGGCAACGCCGGCTGCGGGCTTGATGCCTTTCGGAAGAGCGCGGGCGGACATCTCCACGACGATCTGAAGGCGCGGCGGATGTTCAGCCTGCGCGAGCTCGATGCCGCAATTTGCGAGACCGCGATTCAAGAGCAAGGCATCATCTGCGAACATATCTCCCTGATGCAGCAAGCGCTGGGACTCGGCGGCGGGATCCAAAGCGTGGGGAGCGGCCGTCATCTCCTAGGCATGGAACCGCACATCTATCCCGGACTCGGGTTCCACTTTGTCGTTCCGCCCGGCATGCCGCTACGGGCGAATCCCGTCGGTATTCCTCAGGTGTGGGAAGGCCCCACGCCGCCGTTCGTACCATCGATGAAAGAGGCGGTGACCCGCCTGGTTGCCAGCAAGTTCGGGCCAGAGGGCACCTTCAGGAAACCGCAGGAACAGCCCTGGGTGAACCCCAAGGTGGGAGAGCAGGTCCCCCAGCATTCGGAGCGGGCCGTCGAAGCGACGATCGCCTTCACCGAATATGTGCTCGGGACCTACGGCCGCTTCCCGGCACACGCCGACGCCTGCAAGTCGATTGTGGCTTGCCAGACCCATCACCTGGATGAAGATTTTTACGCGACGTTCTATCCCGACGCTGCCTTGCCGGAGGCGCACCGCGAACACATGCATGCATGGCATACCCATTGACGACACACATTTTCACGCTCTTACGAGCACAGGAGGGCATCATGACACCACATACCTCTCGTCGAGTCGTCATCACCGGAATGGGAGTCATTTCCCCGCTGGGTTGTACCGTAGACTTGTTTTGGCATTTATTGAGCCGCGGCGAAAGCGCGGTTCAACCGATCACCTCCTTCGACACCTCCCCGTTTCAGGCCTGCCTCGCGGCAGAAGTGCGGGACTTCGACCCCGAAGACTTTCTGCATCGCAAGCAGGCCCGACGGATGGGACGAGCAACCCAGTTTGCCGTGGCCTCCGCCATGATGGCAGCCCGCGACTCCGGCATCGATCTGGAAGAAGAAGACCGCGGCGCGATCGGCATCAGCATCGGCACGTCCATCGGCGGCATGAAAGAAGCGTTTGAATTTCATGATGCAGCCAAACTGAATGCCTATGAGCGGGTGAACCCCTTCACCATGGGCATGACCTTCCCCAATGCAATTTCATCGGAGGTCGCCATCGTCCTGGGACTCCATGGGCCTTGCGAAACCTACTCCATCGGGTGCTCATCGACAGCCAATGCCATCGGCCGCGCGTTTGAATGGATCAAATCCGGCCAGTCCACCTTGGTCGTAGCAGGCGGGACAGAAGCCCCGCTGCACCCGAGCGTCTATGCGGCCATGAACGCCGGACGCGCGCTGGCCCCTGATGAACGCGGCGCCATTCGTGATCTTCCCCGCCCCTTCGACAAAACACGGTGCGGCATGGTGCTGGGGGAAGGAGCCGGGTGCTTTATTCTGGAGGACTACGAGCATGCCCGCGCGCGCGGGGCCAGGATGTACGCGGAGCTTGAAGGCTGGGGCTTTACCTGCGACGCCCATTCGATGGTGAAAGCCTCGACCACGGGGCAGGAACAGCAACGGGCGGCCCGCCTGGCCCTCTCAACGGCCCATTGGTTCCCGGAAGAGGTCGACTATGTCAATGCCTGCGGGCTTGGCACCATGGAACTGGATGCGCTCGAAACCCAGACCGTCAAGCAGGTCTTGGGCAGCCACGCGTATCGAGTCCCTGTCAGCTCATTCAAGGCGGCGCTTGGCCATGCCTTCGCCGCGAGCGGCGCGTTCCAACTCATCGGCACCGCAAAAGCCATGGAACACCAGTTCATTCCACCCACGCTGAACCTGACGACCCCGGATCCGACCTGCGATCTGGACTATGTCTCAGGAGTGGGGCGTGCGGCCCACGTCGATCGAGCCTTGATCAATAGCTTCGGGTTCGGAGGCAAGAACATCGTACTTGCCCTGTCACGCGTGGATGCCCGGATCGCCACAACGAGCCCGATGGCAGCCACACCGGGGTATAACCTTCCGCATCTGGTAGGAGTGTCGTAAACGAGCGGCATGCGCAACCGCACTCACATTCCCTCGCGCCTCACGTGCGCATCGCCTGCTGCGGCCGGGCCCTTGAGAGGCCGGGCCGCAGCAGAACCGTTCCGCCGCATTCTTCCCTTACACCAAGCAGGGTGGACACCAATCGTTATGCGCCTGGCAACACTCGTCGAAGGTGGCCCGACTCATCGGCACAGGCACACACAGGACACACAAGGCATCCATCCACAATTATTTGAGAGTCGAACATGAACGAATCACCGAACACTTCAACACGTGTGTTCATCATCAACCCGCAGGAACTGGTCCGTGTCGGCATGCGAACCCTCCTGAATTCCATGCCGGACTTTACCGTCGTCGGGGAAGCGTTGTCTCGAAGCGAGGCGCTTCCCTTGCTGCTTCAGCACAGACCCGATATCGTCATCGTCGATCTGCGCGTGCAGGACGGCACGGGTATCGAGACGGCCAAGGAAATTCTCACCCATCTTCCGGCAACCCGGCTGCTGTTCCTCGCCGACACGCTCAATGACAGCATTCTGCTTTCAGCCATTTCCACCGGCGCCCACGGGTATGTCCTGCAAGATGCTGGATCCGAGACCCTGATGCACGCGATGCGCAGCATTACCAAGGGGCAGGCCTATCTCGATCCCGGCGTGACCCGTCACACCTTTGCCTATCTCCGCAAGGTGGCCGATCGGGAACCAGAACGGGGCCGACATCTCCTCTCACCGCAGGAACGACGCCTGCTCCCGTTGATCGCCCAGGGCAAGACCAACAAGGAGATTGCCGCTGAACTCGGGCTGAGCGACAAGACCGTCAAAAATTATTTAGCTAATGTGTACTCGAAACTTCACCTCACAAGGAGATCCCAAGCCGCTGCCTTTTATCTCAAGACAATTCCCTGACCGTTGCCTGCCTCCGCGCGCAATGGTGCCATACTCAAGTTCCTCCCTCCGGTGGCCGAAAGAGTACCGACAGACTCTCTCGCCTCCGCGGGAACACCTGAACTATGCACCATCTGCGCTCTTTTCAGCTCCGGGATATGACCACCTGCGGCTCGGCACTCCGCCGGCTTGGCATCGGCGCAGCAACGCTGGAGGAGGTCGCCGACCGTCTCGTTCGCCACCTCTACCGCACGTTGACCAGCCCTCAGACCGGCGAGCCGGCGTGCGTCTTGGTCCGACTCTTTAAAACAACCCCCTACAGCCTGCTGACACCGCATCTTCAAACCCTTGCCGATCAACAACTCGGAAACAGCCCCGGCACGGCCTCCACGACGTGCCTGACCCTACTGGCCAGTGCGGGAATAATTCCGGGATGGAACGATCCCGCGCTCTCGAGCCGTTTCCGCGTCATCCCGCTTAGCAAGCCGGAGGATCTTGAACGACTTCCGATGTTCAGCCAGTTGTTCTCGCAATTGGGCATTGCACTGCCTCATACGACACAACCTGCGCAGAGTCTGTTGGTCGACCCGCACGAGCATACCTTCAATGTGTTTCATGTTCCTGAGGCAGTGGGGAGTCCATACGTGCCGGCACAGGAGGCCTTTGTTCAGAAGTATGGCGTCCGGTCAGTGCTGGGATTCGGAGCCCCCTTGCCGGATGGCCAGATGTTCTCCATTATTCTGTTCAGCAAAGACCCGATTCCCGAGAGTACGGCCCAACTCTTTAAACCACTCGCCCTCTGCGCGCAAATTGCCCTGGCTCCTTTTACCAGCACCCCCGCGTCTCAGCATTCCAGCAGTCAAACACTCCCTGTCGCCCATTTGCAGTCGCGCATCGCTGAACTTGAACGTCTCCTGATCGTTCACGAACAGGCAGTCGAGGCGCAAGCAGAGCGGATGGATTTGGTTGTACAGGGAGCACAAGTGGGCACATGGGACTGGGACATCACGAGCGGGCACGTCTCGTTCAACGAACGTTGGGCCAGCATGCTGGGATACCATCTCGACCAAATCGAACCGCACCTTCGAACCTGGGAACGTCTCGTCCATCCTGACGACAGAGGTCCTGTTATGGCAGCCGTCGAAGCCCACCTTCGTGGAGAGACGCCCCTCTACTCCAGCGAGCATCGCCTCCGAATGAAGTCCGGAACCTGGTGCTGGGTCTTCGACAGCGGACGCGTAGTCGAGCGTGATGCCAACGGCGCGCCGTTGCGAGCCACCGGTATCCACCTCGACATTTCCAACCGGAAGGAACTGGAACACGCACAGGCTCGTGCGCAACAGGACCTGCGGGCGAAGCAGCAGGCGCTTGATGAGGCGCAAGCGCTCGCTCATCTCGGTTTCTGGGAGTGGGACATCGCCACGGGCCATGAGCGGTGGTCGGACGAGCAATACCGTATTTTCGGATGTGATCCGCACCTGACTCCACCGACATACGCCACCTTCCTGTCGGCCTTGCACCCGGACGACCAGAACCGCGTGCAACAAGCCGTCGATGCAGCCCTCAAATATGATTTCCCCTATAACATCGATTGCCGGATTATCCGCCCGAACGGCGAGATTCGGAACATCAACTGCCGCGGCATCGTCCATCGTACCCCCGATGGATCACCCGCACGCATGACTGGAAGCGTTCTGGATGTCACTGAGCACAAACGCGCCGAGTCGGCCTGGCGCGAGAGCGAAACGCGCATGCGCTCCATCTTCGAAAGCGCGATCGAGGGCATTATCGTTATCGATGAACGGGGGCGCATAGAGAGCACCAATGCGGCGCTTTTAAAACTACTGGGCTATGAGGCTCATGAACTCATCGGGCAAAACGTGTCGATGCTCATGCCCTCCCCCTACCGTGAAAACCACCCGCACTATCTTGCGAGTTATCTGGTCACCGGAAAACAAGTCATCATCGGCAGCGGCCGCGAAGTGCCCGCCGTGCGAAAAGATGGCAGCATAATCGACATTCACGTGTCCGTCAGTGAAATGCGTATCGGATCGTCCAGGAAATATACGGGCATGATCCGCGACATCTCCGAGCGGAAACGGATGGAGGAAACCATCCGGGAGAGCGAGGAGCGTTTCCGACAACTGGCCGAATCGATCGATGCCGTGTTTTGGCTCACGACGCCGGACAAGAGCCAGGTCCTCTATGTTAGTCCCGCCTTCGAAACGATCTGGGAATGTCCCAGAGAATTGGTCTATTCGAATCCTCTGTACTGGCTCGAGCGCATCCATCCGGAAGACCGGACGCGAGTCTCCGTCGCGGCCGCCTGCCAGGCAGATCTGCCCTACGATGAGGAGTATCGGATCGTCACGCCAAGCGGGCAGGTCCGCTGGATCCGGGATCGCAGCTTTGCGATCAAGAACGCCGTTGGGGAAACCCATCGCATCGCCGGGATCGCTCAAGACATCACGGCGGCCAAGCAACTGGAGACTCAACTGCGCTCCAGCGAGCTACGACATCGCGCCCTGGTTGAATTGTCTCCCCATGCCATTTTTGTCAACTGTGACGACAAGATTGTGTTTGCCAATCAGGCCTGCGTAAAGCTCTTTGGTGCGATCGCCCCCTCGCAGTTGTTCGGAAAACCGGTCATGGACTTCATCCACCCCGACTCACGCCTGATCGCGCGAGAGAGAATCGCCCGGATACGATCTATAAACGGCACATCTCCTTCGACTGAGGAGCGCTTCGTGGGACTGGACGGATCGGTCCTCGACGTAGAAGTGGCCGCCGCCGCCATTCGCTTCGAGGGACGGCCGGCGATCCAAGTCATCTTGACCGACATCCGTGTCCGCAAAGACCTCGAGCGAGCCCTGGTTGCCGCCAACCTGCAATTGGAAACTATTCTTGCCAGCGCCACGAAGGTCTCCATTATTGCAACCGATCATGACGGCCTGATCACCACATTCAATGCAGGCGCAGAGCAGATGCTGGGCTACTCTGCCGAGGAAATGATCGGACAACAAGCGCTGACCGTCCTTCATCTGCCGGAAGAAATCGATCGACAGGCTAAGGAGTTGAGCGAACGGCATGCCACCTCCATCCGAGGCTTGGAGGCCTTGACTCAGCAGGCTCGGAGAGGAGGGTTCGACGAACAGGAATGGACCTATTTGCGGAAGGACGCCGGTCGATTGACTGTCTTAGTGACCATTACGGCACTGAGAAACAATGACGGCGTCTTGACCGGCTTTCTCGCGATCGGAAAAGACATTACGGGGCGAAAACAAGCGGAAGAGGCGCTCATGCAAGCCGCCCAGGAATTGGAGCGCAAAAATGCCGAGCTCGCTCAGGCGAGGGATGCCGCGCTGAAAGCTGCCCAGGCCAAATCCGATTTCCTCGCCACCATGAGTCACGAAATCCGCACGCCGATGAATGCGATCATCGGCATGACGGGGATGCTCCTGGACACGGCACTCACCGCCGAACAGCGCGACTTTGCCGATACCGTCCGCCGCTCCAGCGACGCCCTGCTGACGATCGTCAATGACATTCTCGACTTTTCAAAGATCGAAGCCGGCAAACTCATTTTCGAAGATATAGCCTTCGATATTCGATTGGCCGTCGAAGACACGGTTGACCTGCTGGCCGAACAGGCGCAGAGCAAAGGCCTTGAACTCATCGCCATGGTCGATTCCAGCGTTCCAACCGGCGTGATGGGAGATCCGGGTCGGTTACGGCAAATCCTCGTGAACCTTGTCAGCAACGCCATTAAATTCACCTCCTCCGGCGAAGTCTTTGTCCAAGTCACTCGAGAAAAAGAGGACGACCCAAATCTCCTGCGATTTACCGTCACTGATACGGGCATCGGCATCTCCCCCGAGGCCCAGACGAAATTATTCCAGCCCTTCGTTCAAGCCGACAGTTCGACGACTCGCCGTTTCGGAGGAACGGGCCTTGGGCTCGCCATTTGTCAACGGCTTATCGCCCAAATGAAAGGCCGAGTCGGCATCGAGAGTCGGCCGGGGGAAGGCAGCACCTTCTGGTTTACGGCGCAACTGCCCGAAACGGTTCTAGTCGCCGCGCCATCCGGGCTCTCATGGGCGCAACTCCGCGGGAAGCGCATCCTGCTCGTCGATCCGAACAACACCGTCCTGAAGGTTCTGCAGCAAGACCTGGCGACCAAAGGCGTGGAGTGTGTCACTGCTCGATGCGGCCGGGAAGCTGTGGACCTGGCGCATGCGGCCGTGGCCAGTCACAAGCCCATCGACCTCGCCTTAATAGAGTTACATCTGCCAGACATAGACGGATTCGAAACGGCCAGCCTACTCAAGCAGAATCCGCTCACAGCCGCCATGCGCCTGGTGATTCTCACCACGGTCGGGCGACGAGGCGACGGGTCCACCGCACAGACTCTTGGCATCGACGCCTATCTCACCAAACCGCTCCGGCAAACTCAGCTACTCGAGTGCCTCTGTCACTTGTTAGGCACTCACGCTCCGGGCCAACTGCCGGATTCAGGCTCCAACACCCATCCACCGTTGATCACGCGCCATACCCTGAACGAATCCCAGGGGGCAGAATCTTTTCGCCTGCTCTTGGCCGAGGACAATCCTGTGAACCAGAAGGTGGCCTGCAAAATGCTGGAGAAAATGGGTTATCGGGTTGACGTGGCCAGCAATGGACAGGAAGCGGTGGCTGCCCATCAACGCACCCCCTACCCCCTGATTTTCATGGATTGCCAAATGCCTGAAGTCGATGGGTTCGAAGCCACCGCATTGATCCGCAAGATGGAAGGCCGATCCGCTCATACCCCCATCGTGGCCATGACTGCCAATGCCATGCAAGGAGACCGCGAACGCTGCCTTGCCGCCGGGATGGATGACTACGTGGCCAAACCGATCCGTCCGAAAGATCTCCAGACTGTACTGGATACCTGGCTCGGGAACAACCGTACGGCAACCGGCACGACCGGTTAGGGAAGGAACATCCTTCATGTCGGACCATTGCCGCCCCCTCAAGGGAGCACAGGATAGCCACTGCACTCTCGGCATCCTCCCCTTGGTGCAAGCCGGCATCACGGTGCTTGACGCCAATGGCACAATTCTCGCCACCAACAAGCCCTGGGAAGAAATCGCCGCAGCCAACGGCCTTGCCGAAAGCGATTCCGGCGTGGGTGGAAGTTATCTCCGCATCTACGATTCGGCAGGACCCCATCCGCTCGCCATACACATAGCCCAAGGGATCCGGAAGGTTCTGAACGGTACCCTCCACAGCTTCTCCAGCAACTACGAAAGCTCCGACACGGCTCTTCGCCGTGAATTTCGCCTCCTGGCTAGCCCCGTGCAAGGTAACGGAAGCCATCGTGCCATCGTTATGCATTTCGACTCTTCCCATCTAACGCAGTGGGAAGCCGCGATGTATCGGATCGAAACCCAGTGGAAGGCGACCGTAGAGACGGCGGTGGACGGAATCGTGGTGATCAATGAACGGGGGATCATCGAGTCCGTGAACCCAGCGGTCAGCCGGATGTTCGGATACAGTCCGGATTGGCTCCTCGGTCAAAGCGTCAAACTTCTGATGCCGGATCCCTATTACGCTGAACACGATCAATATCTGACCAATTATTTGGAATCCGGCCATAAAAAAGTCGTCGGCATCAGCCGTGAAGTGCTGGGACGCCGGAATAACGGCGTGGCGTTCCCCATTGAGTTGGCCGTGAGCGAAATCCACATCGATGGCTCCAAAAAGTTTACCGGCATCATCCGCGACATTTCGTCACGCAAACAGGCCGAGGCGCAATTCCAGCAAGTGGTGGAATCCGCCCCGAACGGTATGTTGATGATCGATCGACTCGGTACGATCACGCTCGTCAACAAGCAGGTCGAAGCCATGTTCGGGTATAGCCGGATGGAGATGCTCGGCAAGCCGGTCGAAATACTGATTCCGGAGCGGTATCGCCCCAACTATCCGTCGCATCGTGACAAGTACTTCTCCGCCCCCGCCTCACGTGCCATCGGGACGGGACAGGAACTGTTCGGCTTGCAGAAGAACGGGCAGGAGTTTCCTCTCGAACTCGAACTGAATCCGATCGATACGCCGAACGGAACATTTGCATTAGCATCCATCGTCGACATCACTGCACGAAAGCGACACAAGGACGAGCTGTCAAGAGCCGCGCAGGAGCTCGAAGTAAAGAACGCCGAATTGTTGCAAGCGCGCGATCAAGCCGTCAGAGCCGGACAGGCAAAGACTGAGTTCCTGGCCACGATGAGTCATGAAATCAGGACCCCGATGAACGGGGTGTTGGGCATGACGACTCTGCTGCTCGATACCAATCTGACACCGGAACAGCGGGATTATTTGCATACGCTCCGGCATTCGAGCGAATCCCTGCTACGCATCATCAACGACATTCTGGACTTCTCCAAAATCGAGGCCGGGAAATTTACTATCGAACAAATCCCCTTCGACTTGCGGCTCACCATTGAAGACACGCTGGACATTTTGGCTCCGACCGCGCAGGGCCGGCAGTTGGAATTGGTCGGCCTGATCGACGCCCAGACTCCCCGCACGGTCGTTGGTGATCCTGGCCGCATCCGTCAAATTCTCACCAACTTGGTGGGCAATGCGATTAAATTTACCGAGCAGGGGGAAGTCCTCATTCAGGTCTTGCAGACGGATGAGAATTCGGAAGCGGTCTCGCTCCGGTTTGAAGTGATCGACACCGGCATCGGCCTCAGCCCGGAGGCCCAAGCGAAAATGTTCCAAGCCTTCACACAAGCCGACAGCTCAACAGCCCGTAAGTACGGCGGAACGGGTCTCGGCCTCACAATTTGCAAGCGGCTGGTGGAATTGATGGGGGGAAAAATCGGCTTGCAGTCCATCGCAGGCCAAGGGACCTGCATTTGGTTTACCGTACGGTTCGGCACCCAGGGCGATGCGCCGTCGGCAGTCCCGCCATTGCCACCCGTCAAGGATCTCCGCGGGCTGCGGGTCCTCCTGGTCGACGATAACGCCACCAATCGGAGCCTGCTCCAATACCACGTCTCTGCCTGGAACATGAATCATGAGAGCGCCGTCGACGGCCCCTCGGCATTGGCCATGTTGCGGAAGTCAGCCGAGGAAGGCTCGCCGTTCGATCTCGCCATTATCGATATGTACATGCCGGAGATGAATGGTCTCGAGCTCTGCCGCTTAATCCGGGAAGACCCCGGGCTCCAGAAGACACAGCTGATCATGCTCACCGCGTCAGGCCAACGGGGCGACAGCCTGGCCGCCAAAGAAGCCGGCGCCGCCGCGTACCTCACGAAGCCGATTCGCGAACGGCATTTGCTCGACTGCATCCGCTTGATCTTCAGCCGGGAACAAACCGACGAACAAACCGCACCGCTGATTACGCGACACACGATTACCGAAACAGTCGCGCGTACCGCACAACGGGTGTTGGTCGTAGATGACAACCCGGTGAACCAAAAAGTCGCGGTGAAAATGCTGGAGAAGTTGGGGTATCGTGTGGATCTAGCTGGAAACGGCATGGAGGCGTTGGCCGCCGTCTGCCGGCACGAGTACCCGCTGGTCTTTATGGATTGCCAGATGCCGGAGTTAGACGGACTCGAAACCACGCGACTCATTCGCTCGCAAGAGAAACCAAACCATCATCTTCCTGTCATCGCCATGACGGCTAATGCGATGCAAGGCGATCGCGATGCCTGCCTCAAGGCCGGGATGGACGATTTCATCAGCAAACCGATCCTCCCCGCCGACTTGCGGAAGATCCTCGCACGCTGGTTGCCACTGGCCGGGATAGATGACGAGCAGACCGCCTCTCCCGACGCCTCCTAACCGTGCCGCTCCATCCCCAGTAACATGCCGCCGGCCCGATCCATGAGTTCGGAGCGAGGCTTGTCTACTCTTCAACGCACCCTCCCGATTGACAGAAAGCCACGCGCCCACTAGGATACGCCCTCAACAAGGAGGGTACGTACACGCGTGAGTCAACCGTCTCCATCCCATACTCCGACCCCACCGTCCACTTCGGCCCATCGTGTCGAGCAGCTTTTCGAAATCCTGATTTTCGGCAGCCGCTGGATTCAGGCTCCTCTCTACGGCGGACTCATCGTCGCCGAATTACTCTATGCCGCCAAGTTCCTGACGGAACTCTGGCACATGGTGGTCCATTTCCGTGAGGAGAGCGAAACCCTGTTCATGCTGGGGGTGTTGTCGCTCATCGACGTCACCATGGTCGCCAACCTGTTGACCATGGTCATCATCGGCGGCTACGCGACGTTCGTCAGCAAGCTGGACTTGGAAACACACCCGGACCGCCCGGAATGGCTCACCCATGTGGACCCCGGCACCATCA
The DNA here is from genome assembly GCA_009594995.1 of Nitrospira sp. Classification (GTDB taxonomy): domain Bacteria; phylum Nitrospirota; class Nitrospiria; order Nitrospirales; family Nitrospiraceae; genus Nitrospira_A. The sequence goes on from VOPR01000005.1 coordinate 232,674, forward strand.
AGATCAAACTGGCCGCGTCACTGGTCGGCATCTCCAGCATTCACCTCCTGAAGGCCTTTGTGGACGTGACCAACGAAAATCCTGAACACATCAAGTGGAAAATTTTCATTCACCTGACGTTCCTGGGCTCGGCCATTTTCCTCGCCTACACCGACAAACTGATGCAGCGGGAGCGAAAACACTAGCGGCCGTATGAAGTACCCACGGCGTGACACTCACCTCATGCCGTCGTATCGGTTGAGATACGTGTTGTATCTATTCCGATAATCGTCCCGCCTCACGACGTCCGCCTTCCTTCGTACCTCTCCGCTGCGGCATGCCCTACGAGCCACTACGCAGCCTATTCCGTGCTCAACTTCACGTCTCAGATGAGGCACGTGCTTTGCCTTTTTCACACACGATCGTTACCGAAGCCGGTGTCTCGGATTCCCGGCAGAACCAGATCAGGTCAGCCCTGATCCATTTGGAGTGTCCATGAGCAATCCTAGTCCGTCGAACAACGCCCCACTCTCACTCGCAACCATTCTGGAGGAAGAAACCGAGCTGCTCCACGGGCCGCTGCCGAAAGAGCATCCGGTGGGAGCCCCCGATCCGGCGCGCACCGCCGCCTTGTTCAAATACATTCACGCTTGCAACCCTAAGCGTGCCGGGCTTTGCTTGTCAGGCGGCGGCATACGCAGCGCGACCTTCGGACTCGGCGTTCTGCAAGTTCTCGCTCGCCTACAACTCTTGAACAAATTCGACTACCTTTCGACGGTGTCCGGAGGTGGATACATCGGCAGTTGGCTCACGGCATGGATCCATCGCCATCCCCAAGGCCTCGATGGGGTCGTTGAGGATCTACGTATCGCCTCAAACACAGGCACGACCGAATCGCCCCCTCCCGTTCAGTGGTTACGAAACTACAGCAATTATCTGAGTCCGCATTTGGGATTCTTCTCTGCCGACTCCTGGACCCTCCTCGGCATCTATCTCCGCAATCTGCATTTAAATTGGATGGTCCTGTTGCCGCTTCTCATGATGCCCCTGCTCATGCCTCGTTGGATCATCGCCCTCACCCAACTCAATGATACGAAGACACCCCTCTCGACCGTCGCCGTGCCTTGCCTGCTGATCATCGGGCTCGGTCTAGCGGTTATGGCATTGATCTACCTGCACCTCTGCCGCCCCACGCTGCAGGAGTACCGCCGTAATACCTGGGCGCAGCGCCTTGAAACTCAGGGGTGGTTTCTCCTGGCTTGCCTGGGGCCGTTGATCGGATCTGTGCTGTGCCTGACCACCGCCTGGGCCTGGTTTCGCAATGGGGGCGGCACCCTCGATACAGTCACGCTCAACCACGCCATTCTTGGGGGGGCCTTGGTTCATACGGGCAGCTGGCTGTTTTCCGCAGTCGCACTCAAACGAGTTAACGCCTTCTCCCGCTGGTTGATCCTGGAAACTCTTACCGTGGCAGGTACCGGCGCACTGGGCGGATGGTTTCTTCGAATGGCGCTCAGCAAGAGTCCTGATCACTTGATTGTTGCCCAGTATGCCGAATGGTTCACCACCTTTGCCGTCCCGGGCGTCCTGACGGTGTTTTTGCTCACCGCCACAGTCTTCATCGGGCTTGCCAGCCGATTCACCGAAGAACAGGATCGCGAATGGTGGGGACGTACCGGCTCCTGGGTACTCATCGTGATGGTGATGTGGTCGGGCCTCGGCTCGATTGTCATCTTCGGGCCCGGACTCATTGCCGCAGCTCCCAAATTCACTGCCTCCCTGGGCGGACTCTCGGGAATCCTTACCTTGGTACTAGGGTTCGGTTCTCGCACCACCGCGCAGCAGGCAGAAGAACGTTCGCCCATGACTATTGTCACCGACTTAGCCGTCCGAGCGGCCGCGCCGCTTTTTATGCTCTGCGTCCTCATCGCGCTGACACTGGGTACCAGCTGGCAATTGGACCTCTTCGCCCACAACTACGCGATGCACCTCAACCATCTCTCAGGTCCCATGCAAATCGGAGCAGGTCTCGCGTCGGATCCCTGGGGCCATGACCAGGTGCTCCACAATACTCCCATCTGGCTGCTGTTGAGGTTCACGGTAGCCGTCGCCCTATTTGGCCTGCTGATGTCGATCTGCATTAACATCAACCGCTTTTCGCTCCATGCAATGTACCGCAACCGGCTTATTCGAGCCTATCTTGGCGCTTCCCGCCAACGGGCCGAACGGGAGCGGACCTTCAATTCCTTCACCGGCTTCGACAATCTCGATAACCCGGCGATGAGTGATGTGCGATTCGACAACGTGCGCCTGGCGCGCCGGATGTTTGACAAAGAGTTTTCACAGGACATGCGCGCTCACCTTGAAGCGTTTCATGCGCAGCCAGCGCATTCACCGACCGAGTTGCAAGCCCTGATCACACGTCTGACGCAGGAACTGTGCGATCCCGCCATTCAGAAGGCACTCAGCCGGGTCGCCGACGACTTACGTGTGGGACCTGCCTGCCGCGCAAAGATCTCCGCGTTGCAACAGCCGGACACCGCCGCGGGCCGAGACGCCACCCTCTGGTTTGCCACGCTGTTTCTCAATCGGTTGCACCAGCAGTTCCCTCGACCGCTCCATCTCATCAATATTGCCTTGAATCTGGTAAAGGGAGACAACCTGGCCTGGCAACAGCGCAAAGCGCAATCCTTCACCATCAGCGCCCTTCACAGCGGGAGCTGGAATCTAGGCTATCGCCGTTCTGAAGAATATGGCACTAACCGGTTTCTTGATCAGGGCCTTTCACTGGGCACCGCGTTGGCAATCTCCGGTGCCGCCGCTAGTCCCAACATGGGCTATCATTCCTCATCCGCCGTCACCTTTCTGCTGGCCCTTTTCAACATTCGTCTGGGGTGGTGGCTCGGCAATCCAGGAACCGCCGGAGCCGATACGTATCGGCAGGCTTCGCCGACCCTGTCGATCAGACCGTTATTGGCCGAAGCCTTCGGTCTCACGGATTCCTGTCATCCCTATGTGTACCTTTCGGACGGTGGACATTTCGAAAACCTGGGTTTGTACGAGATGGTCTTGCGCCGCTGCCATTGCATTCTCGTGGTGGACGCAGGCTGTGATCCGCAACTCAACTTTGAGGATCTCGGCAACGCCATCCGTAAAATCCGGATCGATCTCGGCATCGACATCGAACTGAATCTCGACCAGATCAAGCGATCAGCAGGCGCCACGACCAGCAATCGGCATCACGCGATTGGCACGATCCGGTATGACAAAGTCGATGCCAATGCCACGGCCGGCACCCTAATCTATTTGAAACCGTCCCTGACCGGCAACGAGCCGTCCGACGTGCAGGACTATGCGGCACGCCATCCTGCGTTTCCCCACGAGCCGACCTCTGATCAGTTCTTCGACGAAGCGCAATTCGAATCCTACCGCCGCCTCGGGGAGCATGTGGCCCAGCAGGTCTTGCGCCCAGCCATTCAACGCAGCGAACAGGAGTTTTCCACCCTCTGTCACGCGTTGCGTTCTCATTGGGTCACCACACCGCCCGGCATGCAGGAATCTTTTCTCGGCGAAACGGATGATCTCAAAGATCTTGAGCGGCTTTTGCGGGACGACCCTGACCTGCTGCGCTACGACCTGGAAATTTATCCCGAACTCTGCTCGGTCTTTGGTTTGGATCCCGGCAGCGTCGCGCTTAGCCCGCGCGCCGCCCTACACACCTGCAACCTTCAAATCCAACTCATGGAGCAGGTCTATCTGGCAGTGAAGCTGGAAGAATTCCATGGCCATGCCCTCAATCGAGGATGGATGAACCTCTTCCGGCGCTGGACGTCCTCAGCGACGTTTCGCATGTTCTGGCCTACGGTCTGCGGTATGTACAGTCAGCAATTCGTCAGATTCGCGGATCAGCACCTCAACCTCTCGATCGACAACGTCGCGGTGCTGCAACCGCTGGAAGATACCAGCGACCTCTCCTCGTTGTTCCGGGACTTGTCGATCGAATGGGCCTCCGTGCCTGACTATGCGCAAACCTTCTTGCAAGCTCTGAAGCGACCCCTGCCGTTAGAGGACGGTACGGAAGAAAGACCACGACTCGCAGCCTGGCAAATGCGCCTGCCGGCCATCGAATCCCAGGCTGGACCGGTTGGCGCCGGTGAAATTCTGGCGGTGGTCGCCGCCACCCGGATCTCCGTGACGGGGCACCGGCTCGCGTTGTATGGATGGGTTCGTCCCGCCTACCGAGGGCTGGGTCTCGGACACCGCTTGTTCGGCACAGCCATTACTGAACTGATCGAAGCCTATTCCGGCCACAACCTCACCGTTGATCTGGGCCCCGACAATGCCACATGGGCTGGCACCTCAATACGCAACGTCGGGTGGCTTCGCTTTTACGAACAATTGGGGTTTACACGGGATCGTTCGGAGCCGGGGCGTTTTCAGATGACCCGGGTGCTGCTGTAGCGAAAGAGCGGGGAGGGAGATCGATCAGGCGGCACGATGTTGCATCGATCCGACCAGGGATCGGACCGATTGCAGTAACAACCCTGCGCTGAATGGTTTTTCCAATAATCCATGAGCGCCAAATGCTGCCGCAACTTTGAGGATGTCGTAACCGTGGAGCGGTTGGCCGGAGATTGCCAGAATTTTGACCGGCATCCGTGCCTGGTGCAGCTTCAGGATCGTTTCCAGACCATCCTGCACGGGCAAATACACGTCAAGAATCACCAGGTCGGGAGCCTCGCGCTCAATCACGAGCAGCGCCTGCCGACCGTCTTCGGCTTCGATCACGCGATAGCCCTCGGCCTCCAGCACAGATCGCACCCAGTTACGCACCTGCTCGTCGTCATCCGCGACCAGAATCAGCGGCATCACAACCTCCTTCGATCACACATACTCGCCAACACGAAGCGTTCGATTGGGAAGAGTCCTCGCGTATAACGTCGCTGCCTGTGTCCGTCTCGTAATCCCTAGTTTTGAAAAAATGTTCGAGAGATAGTTCTTCACCGTTTTATCGGAGAGCGCGAGGGCGGATGCGATCTCCTTGTTGGTTTTGCCCTGGGCCAGCAACGGCAACAACCGCTGCTCCTGGGGAGAGAGATCGGCCAGTCCTTTCGATGAAAGACCATTGGCCATCGCGTGGACCTCCCTCAGGACTAGCGCAATCAATTGCGGCTGAATGTAGGAATCACCGCTCGCCACCCTGCGAATCGCATCCAACCAGAGGTCAATCGGAGCATCCTTCAGCACATACCCGCGCGCGCCGGCGGTAATGGCCTCGCGGATAATAGACGGGTCGTCATACATGCTGAGCATGATCACCCGGGTCAGAGGGCTCCTGGCCAACATCTGGCGGCAAGTCTGTACGCCCGACATATCCGGCAAACTCATGTCCAATAGGACCACGTCCGGCTTCAATTGGGTGACCAATTCAAGCCCCTCGGCAGCCGATACGGCCTCTCCAACGACACGAAAATCAGACATCCCGCCGAGCTGGTCCCTTAGACCAAGACGCATCATGCGACTATCATCAATCAATACAATGCGATAGAGAGATTGCTGCGTCATCGTCCCCTCCCACCAAACAGCACTCCGCGCTGTTCTCGCAGAGCAGTGTCGGCGGATTGGGGTTGTAGGAATATAGGCAGGAGGTGGATTTACGCGTCAGTATTCGGCTGACGGGAATCAGGCGGACAAGCAGGGCCTCACTAGTCGATGAGGCGCGCTTCAACGGCGTACCGGATCAGCTCCCCCGTGCTCTCGCAAGAGAGCTTTTCCAGAATTCTGGCTCGATAGGTGCTGATGGTTTTCACGCTGAGACACAGTTCCTCGGCAATGACGGACACCGACTTGCCCTGTCCGAGCAAACGAAGGACTTGCAGCTCCCGGTCCGACAGCCGCGCATGTAAAACATCGTCTGCCCCCATTTCAAGCGCGTGGGCCATTTGCTCGGCCAATGCCTCGGTAATGTAGCGCCCGCCTTGCAATACCCGGTGGACCGCCGCCAGCAATTCAGCAGGAGCGCTCTGCTTGGTCAAGTAGCCCGAGGCGCCCGCCTTGATCGCTCGCATGGCGAATTCTTTTTCCGGGTACAGGCTTAACATCAGCACTGATAATCGAGGTTGGAGCAACTTTGCCTCTTTCAGAACGTCCAAGCCATGCTTGTCCGGGAGCGCGATATCGAGGATCATCAAGTCCCAAGGTTGACGCCGAAGGGCTTCCAACGCCTCCTCTCCGGTCTTGGCTTCGTAGATATCGGAACAGAGATGCTCGTCTTCCAATAGATCCCGCACGCCCCGGCGCACGACCGGATGATCATCCGCGATCAAGCAACGACATTTATTCATGAACCACTTTCCTCCGTCGTCGACGTGGCGATGCCGCTTGTGTGACTGATCCCTGCGATCCTTCCGGTTCTCGACTCACTGGAATCGACACATGTACCGATGTTCCCGTCTCGGGGCCGGAAACGATCTCGACCTGTCCGGCCAAAATCTCCACTCGCTCCCGAATCCCCCGCAGTCCGAACCCCCCGGTAGGGGAGAGGCCCGCAACATCGAAACCGATGCCGTCGTCTTTCACTGTTAACTGCCATTCCCTCAGGCCGCTGTTCATGGCAATGGACACGCTGGTGGCACGCGCATGGCGAATCACATTCGTCAGTAATTCCTGAACGATACGATAGAACGCTGTCTCCAGCGTAGGAAGGCGTGCCGCGCAGCGCTCCTCCTGCTCGAACACCATCGAACAGTGCAAGCCTGTACGCGCCTGCACATCTGCGATAAGGGCCTCCAATCCAGCTTTCAGGCCCAACTCCTCCAATACCGGCGGACGCAAGGCCCGGACGATTTGACGCAGGCGGGTAAACAAGAGATCCGTCGTGTCCAACGCGCGGGCGAGCCGCTCCTGGCCGCGACTTCCCACCGCTTTGCTTCGCCCGGCGACGCTGCGTTTGACCGAGGCCAGATCGAACTTGAGCGAGGTCAACAATTGGCCGACTTCGTCGTGCAGTTCCCGCGACAATCGACGGCGCTCGTTCGACTCGACCATCTGCAGTTCTTGTGACATGGCTTGAAAGCGCCGATAGGCCTCCTCCAGCGAGGCATACGCGCGCTTGGAGCCGGTCACATCAATCATGGCTCCGATCATTCGTATGGCGGCCCCGCTCTCGTCCCGCACGATATGGGCTCGATCAAGAAAATACCCATAGGTTCCGTCGGCCAATTGGAATCGATACTCCGCGGCAAAGGTCCGCACATCCGATTCAATGGCATGCTTCACAACCGACAAAATGTGTACTTTGTCCTCGTGGTGCAAGCGGCCGGTCCAGGCGTCTACGCTTGGTTCGCGTCGAGGATCGTATCCGAATTTCTCGCAGGCATTGGGACTCCACCAATGCTCGTTCGTCAGCAGGTCCCAATCCCACAAAATATCGTTGGTGGCTTGCGCGACGAGACGAAACCGCTCCTCGCTGGACCTGAGCAGGGCTTCCGTCCGTTTCCGCGCTGAAATGTCCCGGACTGTCGCGAAATTATATTCGCGCCCTTCAAAGACGACATAGTTCGCGACCACCTCAACGGGATAGAGCTCGCCGGACTTTGCCCGGTGTTGCGTTTCAAGACGTTGCCGTCCGGTCGCCCGCAGATCCTGCCAATGACGAGCCCATCCCTCCATTTGATAGTTCGAGTCGAAGTCCGGCACCGCCATTCCAAGCAACTCTTCCCGGCTATACCCCATGCGCTGGCACGCGGCCTCATTCACCAGCAGGATGCGCGCCTGCTCATCCACCCAGAAAACCATGTCAGCCGCACGCTCAATGGCGAACTGCGTCAAATGCACCTGCGCTTCCGCCCGCTTGCGATCAGTGATATCCCGCATAAAGGCGCAGTTGTATTCCCGACCTTCATGAATCAGAAAATTCATGGTCGTTTCGGTTTGAATGACAGTGCCGTCTTTCTTCCGATGCTGGCTCTCAAACGAAAAGGACTTTCTCACTCGCAGGTCTTCCCAATGAGCCGTCCAGGTCTCGAGAGGAAAGTTGGAATCAATGTCATGCAGCGTCATCGACAGGAGTTCATCGCGGGTATACCCCAGGATCGTGCACGCGGCATCGTTGACATCCAGAAGGCGTGCCTCGGCATCGATCCACAAAACTGCATCCACGGCTTGCTGGATGGAAAACCGGGTGAGACGAAGCGCGCTTTCCGTCCGTTTGCGTTCAATTGCGAGACAGGCCAAATGCGACGCCCGCGACACGATCAGCAATTCGTCCGCCGGCTGGCGCGGTGTTTCATAATACACCGCAAACGTACCCAGGACTTTCCCGGCCGCGGAGATGATCGGGTTCGACCAGCACGCCCGCAGACCGTGAGCAAGCGCGAGGTCGCGGAAATCGTCCCAAAAAGGATGCGACGCGATATCCGTCACGATAACCTGCTGTCCCGTGAATGCGGCGGTGCCGCAGGACCCGCGAGACGGCCCGATGGCTATTCCATCTATTCCCCGGATGAAGGTTTCCGGAAGACTGGGACCGGCACCATGGCGTAACGAGGCGCCACCCTCGTCGAGCAGCAAGACCGAGCAAAACACCCCGTTAGATAGCCCTTCAATCATCAGACAGATTTCAGCCAACACCGCGGCCAACGGCGCATCCGACCCCATCAGTTCCAGCACGCGTTTCTCCGCGGCCAACATCTGCTCAACCTTCTTGCGCTCCACGATGTCCCGACCGACACCGGTCACACCGATAACTCTCCCCTGCAGATCCGTATAGGGAGCGCCGGTCCAGTGGTAGAGAACGGCCCGGCCGTCTTTCGTGAGCAAATGACCTTCCAGTTCCGCATAGCCGGCGTCGAAGGCTTCACGGATCGCTGCGGCCGTTTTCCCGGCTTCTTCAGGGGGCACCATTTCGAGAGCCGGCTTGCCCTGCAGTTCACTCCGCGTATAGCCTGTGACCGTTTCCAAGCGGAGATTCCATTTGCACAATCGCCCGTCGAGATCCAGGGCAAAAATCACGTCGGGAACCGTTTCCATAATGGTCTGGAGATTGCTGAGCGCCTCAGCCCGCTCCCGGTCCGCCTGTTTCCGTTCGGTGATGTCGGTGATCGTCCCGACCATGCGCAAGGGTCGTCCATCCGGTGCTCTCTCGACGACTTTCCCACGATCCAGATACCATCGATATTCACCGGATTTCTGTCGGAGTCGGACTTCGACTTCCTTGACCGGAGTACGGCCATCTAAGTGGGCCTGCAGCACTTCCTTCGTGCGATCAACATCCTCCGGATGCAGGACCCCGAAGAAGAATGCCGTCGTAGGGGCGACTTCTTCTGGCAGGTAGCCTAAAAGGCGAATCCACCGAGGGCTGTAGTAGACCACATCCGTCTGAATGTCCCAGTCCCAAAGGCCATCGTTGGTCGCCTCAATGGCAAAATGGAATCGTTCCTCGCTCGCCCGCAATGCATCCCCTGCCCGTTTGCGTTCAGTGATGTCACGCACAAAGGCAAAGTGGCATTCGACGCCGCCGTAACGAATGAAATTCACATTCAATTCGATCGGGATGAGCCGGCCGTCTTTGGCACGATGCCAACTCTCGAAGGAGGCCCTGCCCCGCTTTCTTGTCTCCTCCCAAAATGTCGGCCAGGAATCAGGCTGGAAGTAAGGATTGATGTCATGCACCCGCATCCGAAGAAATTCTTCTTTCGAGTAGCCCAGCATTGCGCAAGCCGAATCATTCACATCCAGCAACTCCGCGCCGGCACCGACCCAGTAAATGGCTTCCGTCGCATGGTCCACGGTGTACTTAGCCAATTGCAGCGCTTCTTCCGCCCGCTTCCGTTCGGTGATGTCCTGCACGAGTGCGAGGGAATACAACGGAGTTCCCGCCTCATTCCGAATAACCGACACTCCCACCTGAGCCCACACGATGCCGCCGTCTTTTCGGATGTACCGCTTCTCAAACACATCGTGGGAAAGCGCTCCGACCAGGAGCTTATGAATGCGCTCAAGGTTCTGCGTCAGATCATCAGGGTGAGTGAGCGACTGGAAGGTCCGGGTCAGCAGTTCCTGCTCTGAATAGCCAAGAATGCCGCACAGGGCTTGATTGACTTCTTGAATACGACCGTTCACATCGGCAATCGACATGCCTACCGTCGCATTATGGTAGGCGGCTCGAAACCGTTCCTCGCTGGCCCGGAGCGCTTCTTCAGACCGCTTCTGCTCCGTGATGTCGAGAATGACGCCGATGGCGCGGACGACTTGCCCCTGCTGATTCGTGAGCCCTCGCCCTTTCGCGAGCACCCACCGTTCCACTCCTCCCGGCAACGCCAGCCGATACTCCGCTTCATATTCAGCGTGATTCTTCAGGCTCTCGCCAAATCGATGCGCGATCCGTGCGCGGTCCTCCGGGTGAATCCGATCGATACAATCTTCGAATGAGGCGGCATCATCGGGAGCAAACCCGAAAATTTCCAGTCCGCGCGGCGAAAAGGTGGTGCGATTACTCGCCAGATTCCAATCAAATGTGCCTTCGCCGGCGGCATCCAACGCCAAACTGAGATGCGTTTCACGCTCGGCGCGTTCTGATTCGGCCCGCTTACGCTCGGTGATATCTGAAATCGCCCCCACCACGCGGCAGGTCTGCCCGGCCTCGTTGCGCAAGGCCTTGCCCCGGCTGTGAATCCAGCGATAGGTGCCATCCTGGTGGAGGAGTCGGCATTCCACGTCATAGGCGGTGCCGTGTTTCAAATGTTCTCGAATGGCGATGCCGACACTGTGGGCATCGTCCGGATGCAATCGTGAAAAGAATGCCTCCTCACTATTCGGTAACTCGTGGTCGGCAAATCCGAGGAGTTCCTTCCATCGGCGGGAGAGATACAGTTCCCCCGTCAGCGGATTCCAGTCCCAAATTCCATCCGACGTGCCCTCCAACGCCAGGGCATACCGTTCTTCGCTTTCTTTCAGCTGTTGCTCCGCAAGATCTCGTCCTAACTCACTGCCCGCGCGGCCCGCAACCATGCGCAGGAGCGATTCGGCCCGCGTTGCATCTTTCAGCGGTTGCGTTCCGAGCAGGGCAATCCAGCCGATAGGGACCCCCGTCGTAGAGCGCAGCGCGAGCGCCATGTACGACTCAATCGAGAGTTGTCGGAGCATGTCGTCTTGGGGGAACGATGCCTGGACGGCGCGAGGATGGTGGCAGAATCCATTGATGAGCACCGTCTCGCAGGGTGTTCCCGCGAGCTCATACTCGAACTGTGTGACAAGCCCGTTGGGGCTCCACCCGGCCACCGTCTGCGCGCGCGCCCCTCCAGGGAGCACCCGGACACAAAATCCAAATTCGACGCCGGTCAGCTGCGCAAGCGTTTCAACCAGCTCCTGCAGAAATTCACTGCCTGTCGATCTGGCACTCCCGGCAGTGAGACGCCACACTTCTTCATTGTCTTGCTGTATCGTACTCGGGGATGACCCGCCCGATCTGAGTACTCGCAATTCCAACAATTCCGTGACCTGACGCGCCAATCTCTGGAGCGCCAGGCAGTGCTCATCGGCAACCTTGCGTGGCGCAGCGTCCATCACGGCGAGGGTTCCCACCGCATATCCATCCGCGGTGACGATGGGCACCCCGCAATAACACCGGATCTGTGGCCCCCCGGTCACCCATGCATGGGATGAAAATCGCGGATCGGCCCGGGCGTCTTCAATACGCAGTGGGCCTGCGCTCTGGATGGTGTAGGAACAGAGTCCGGATGCACGTTCGGTGTGGGTCATGTCCAGACCCACGCTGGCTTTGACCCACTGGCGGTCCCGGTCGATAAAGGTGATCGCCGCGAATGGAGCGCGGCACAGAGAAGCGGCCAGATGCACGAGATCGTCGAAGGCAGTTTCTGGAGGGGAGTCGAGAATATGATAGCGGGATAACGCGTCTATGCGGGCAATTTCATCGGCTGGCAGGGCGTGCGTCCCCATACGTGCACTCCCACGCGCGAGGCTATCAAACCTGTGTGCTCATAGATCGAACGAAACTCATATCACAAATACCGTAGATGGACTAGGGCCATATGGACTGCTTACGCGCAATATGCCTGCGCTACAGCTCGGACTCCTGATTCCGCTCACAACCAGGCCGGGACTAAGGTCCCATCGGCCGCACGCCATTGTGGCGCCCAGGCAAGGGCGACAAGCTTCACCACGATATTCGATTTGGTCGGCTTCAACGAGAGGAGGTCGAGCTTCTCGGTCAGCGGATCGGTCGCCGCCGCCAGTGCCGAGGTTTCGGCGTTGAATTGCGCTTCGAGGTCCGCCAGCTGCTGCTGAAGCGCGGCCACGTTCTCCTCGGCGTGACTTACGTCCTTCGACTCTTTCATCGCCCGCCCCGCCCCTCGAATGGCGGTGGTCGCCTTGCCGATATTGGTCGCACTGATCGCCTTGCGCCCTAAAAACGCCCCCAGAATGGTGGCTCCGACAGAAATCGCCGCTTGCAACTGGCTGCTACGCGATTCGGCCTGTTGCCGCTCCACCATCTGCTCGGCGCGGCGAATGCGATCCTGGAGCGCCGAAATCTTCGGCGCATATTTCTTCCGCAGGCTGTCGCTTTGCAGATCACGCTGCTCCCGACCGGCCTGCTGAAGCCGGACACGAAACTCTCGTTCCGATTCGCCAGGCAGCGACAGGGTATTCGTGCTGGGGCTTCGGAAGAGTTCGACCTTTTGCGTGCGAAACAGCCAGCCGGACAGATCGCTCTTCCAGGTCTCATACTGTTTCCCCTTACTCGCCACACCAGGCAGCGGACCGAATTGTGCGTCGCCCGCCGGTTCTCGTTCAAGATCCACCAACACCAGGTCGGCTACCGTAGCCTGTCCCCACTCAACCGGCACCGCTCCACTGCCGATGGCCGCCAGGCACGCGAGATCCTTCGTGGTATCGACCGCGGTCTTGCTATCGGCGACCCGCACCTGCGCCACGCCGAGCACCATGGGCTGATACACCAGCGTGGCTCCGCCGGACCGAGTTCCCCGCAACGGAATAAAATATTGCGGCACGTCCGGCGGCACAATCGGGCGAGCCCCCAAGGCTGAGGCGTGAACGCCACCTGCCGCGCGAGCCGTCCCGGCAGTGTCAGGTTTCACAGTGCACGCGGCACGCTTCGCTGGCTCCATCAGCTGCTTGATCTGCGTGCGGGTCAGCGGCCCCCGCAAATACGACAATGTCCAGCGAGTCTGAAACACTTCCGGCGCATCTTCGTGCACATTGTTTAACAGGAAGACGCGGTTCCCGAGGCCGGCGAGGGTTTGCTCCATCTGCTGACGATCAAACTTTTTTCCGCTGCTGGCTGCCGCACCTTCCAATCCCTCAATCACCCGCGCCTTGTCACGCTCTGTCTGAAGACGACCGATGAACCAGGTACCAGTGTTGGCTAACCCTTTGTAATCAAGATCGACCGGATTCTGGGTGGCCAGCACGACACCCAACCCGAATGCGCGCGCCTGCTTGAGCAGGGTCAACAGGGGCGCCTTGGAGGGCGGATTCGCCACCGGTGGAAAGTAGCCAAAAATCTCGTCCATATAGAGCAGGGCGCGCAAGCTGGTAGTGCCGGATTGCGAACGGACCCAACCCAAGGTTTGATTGAGCAGCAACGACACAAAAAACATCCGCTCAGCGTCGGTTAAATGCGCGATGGAAAAAATCGCGATGCGCGGCTTGCCGGACGCCCCGTACAGCATCTGCCCGACGTCCAACGCCTCGCCTTCCATCCACGCAGCAAAACCCGGTGCCGCCAGGAGGTTGTTCAGTTGCATGGCCAGCCCGAACCGTTCCTTCGAGGGGAAGAAGGATTCCAGATCCAGCACGCCAACCTTCGTCAGCGGCGGCGTCTGAATCTGATGGATAAGGGCAGCAAGATCCAGGTCGAGCCCCGCCCGCCAGGCGCGGTCGAGAATCGACGACAGGAGAATATGTTCCCGGCTTTGTATGGGATCGGCCTGCAGGCCGATCAGGCCCAGTAAGCTGGTCACCGTCGTGCCGATACGCTCGCGTAGAAGCTCGTCATCCTCGATCAGCTCAGGCGATGGAGCGGCAAACGATTTCAGGATAGACACCGGCAAGCCGGCCGTGCTGCCCGGCGTGTAGACGACGAAATCAGCTGCGTCGCGCAATTTCTGAATCCGCTCCCCGCCTTGGCCCCACTCCCCCAGGCCCTTTTGCCACAGCGCCGCTTGCTGAGCCGCATAGTCGGTCGAGGATAGCCCCTTCTTGCGGGCGTCATCTTCGTTGATCCAGGGTGCGAAGTCTTCGCCGCGAAGCTGTGGGAAGGTGAGCAGAAGGTTGGCGAGATCGCCCTTCGGATCGATGACGATGGCCGGGATGCCGTCGATGGCCGCCTCTTCCAGCAGTCCGACACAGAGACCCGTCTTGCCGCTCCCCGTCATACCCACGCAGACCGCATGGGTGACCAGATCTTTCGAATCGTAGAGTAGCCAGCCGGGCTTGGTTTTCTTGGCAGCGAGATCGTAGGGTCGGCCGAGATAGAAGACACCGAGTTTCTCGAACTCGGCTGCGTCGTTCGTCGATGGGCCTGGACTCGTGGCGGACGGTGTTTTCTTCGGCGGCATAACTCCCCACAATGGAGATAATAGGTGTCACTGCAGCGCGATTGCGTTCGACGGGCATTTTAGTAAGCAAGGGACGAGACTGCAAGCCTGCGGCCACGGCTCTCCGCCTGGATTTCGGCACGCAACTACGTATCGTGAACTTGCGAAGACTTGCGAAATGCATTCTACACAGGCACTATGCGCCCCATGAATCGCCGATTGCTCGCGCTCCTCGTGTTCACCCTGTGCATAGCTCCTGCGGTGAGCGTAGCGGAATCTCCGCCTCAAAGTGTCCACTGGGGCGCGATTGCGTTTCCGGACCATGATCCTACGTTGACTCTGAGCACCGCGGTCCTGGACCGGTTCACTCAGTTTGACGGAGCAGGAAAACGCTACAACGATATCAACCAGACCATGGGGTTCAACTTCTTTACGTTGAGTTGGACGAAACCGCTGACTCAATTGCCGGGGTGGAATCTCAACCTTACGGCTGGCGGCGGGCCTACCCGTGACGGACCCAGCCGCTTTCTGCAGAACGATGTCGTGCATAAGTTGCGCGGCTTTGATCCCGTGCCGGTCGGTGAAAAGCGCGACGCCAACGACTTTATGCTGAGCGGCACCATGACGCGGTGGTTCGGAATGTTGGGAACCAGCGATGTATTTTTCGCAGGCGTGGGCGGCGCCGGCGGCTCGCTGTACTACGAACCCTACGTACAGGCCGGCTTTCGGCGGCTGGCCATCTTAGGCGTGATCCCGTTCGTCGGCGACTATCTTCGCGTGTCCGCCTTGGGGCGCTATGGACGCCCATTCAGCGGAGCGGCATTTCACCAGGTCGCACCACAATCTTATCTCGCCCAGGCTTCGGTCGGACTGGGGAACTATCACCGCTGGAAAGATTCGACACCGTGGGAAATTGAACTGGCGGTGACCGTCGATTCCGGTCTGTTCGTGGACCATCGGGGGGATGCGCTGGAAGAACGATTCGTGTCGCTGGCGCTGCGCTATTCGGCGTTCACCTTCGAAACCTGGAACGATCTCATCAATCAAAAAGATTACGGTCCGACCTTCGGCGCCCGCCTGACACTCGATTTGTTCTACATGTACGACCGCTGGTTTCACTGAAGGTCGGACCGGTTCTCCCCCACCATTTACTTCCCGCAGCTGATCTTGAGCGACTCGATATCGTTCGCCATATCCAGCTTGCCTAAATTGGGCACCCGTTGTCCCGGTGCAAAGGCGATTTCGGTGCCCTTAAAGTCTTTGTCCTCATACGCGCGTACCGTGGCATTGGAGCCCATAATCACACTCTCGATATCGTTGCTCCAATCTTTGCCGACAAGATTCTTTAATGTGGCATATTCCTTCGGGCCTTGAAGCACGACGTGCGGGTCATCGACATCGAAGTGATCGTCTTCGAAGATTTCGATGAAGCAGTTCTTGTCCACGACCTGGAGTTCCAGATCGGCGGCATAGGCCGGTAACCCGCTCAGAGCCAGCAGCGCCGCCACGGCCAATGTCTTTCCTTGAGCCATCATCACACCTCCCGTTTTCTGTCGATGTGTTCTAGCAACCTCTTCGAACTACTTGAGAATGCCCAAAAACCAGAGCAGCACCAAGATGCTCGCCGGCACTCCCAGTAACCAGAGAATGAATCCTTTGCCCATCGTTCCCATTGGATGCCTCCTTATGAGCTGCAATTCAGGGTATGAGTGATGACGCCACCAGCTCACGGTTCAAGGCATTGACCATCTTCAGGTGCGCGCGATGATCATCCTCGAGCCCGGCCGCAAACAACTCTGCGTGTTTGCGCTGCAGAACCAGCCCGAACTCTCCCTGCTTACCGGACGGAATGTCATACAGCGACGCCAAGGCGCTCACATATTGCCCGCCGCCAGCCGCAGCTTCCTGCCACAGGTTTTCGTACGCCACACCTGCGAAGAGATTGATCTTCTGCTCCTTCAACACCATGCCGTCTGACGTGAACAGTTCATTCGGGCTCGTGCTGGAGAAAAAATTCACGGTGGTGTCGACCGTGGCTTTGGTGGTGTTGCACCCTCCAACCATGAAGCCCGCCGCCAGCACACATAGAGCTAAACCAAGCTTTTGAAATGATTGAGACGGTTTCATAGGGGCCTCCTTCTCGCTCGCGTACGCCAAGTCGATGTCTTTCAATACCTCTCTATTCACTATTCACGTTGTAACCGCGGAATCGAACAGGCGAGCCTAGTCATTACCCTGGGACAGGGAGAAGAAAGCCCCTAGGGAGACAACTAAGGCGGATGATGTCAGGTTCAAACGAAAGGAGAATGAAATCGAAGACGTACAGGAGAGGTCATAGTGAGCGGCAAGAAAATACTTTCGCGCTCTCACCACTCTTTGAAGACAACAAACACGGCGCCAATCATCATCGCGAATCCAACCACATAGTTCCACTTCAATTCTTCTTTGAGATACACAACCGAGAACACGCAAAACACGATGAGAGTGATCACCTCCTGAATCGTCTTGAGCTGCGCTGCGGTGAAGTCATAATGGCCGATCCGATTAGCCGGCACCTGGAAACAGTACTCCACGAACGCGATGCCCCAACTCGCAAGAATCGCAATCCACAGCGGCGACTCCTTGTACTTGAGGTGCCCATACCAAGCGAAGGTCATGAAGATGTTGGAGATGGTGAGTAAGAGAATGGTGTGCATGGGCCTCCCTTCTTACAAGCATTCAACTGATCGCAACAGTTACGATCGGCCGCATGAAAGCTTAATCATGTATGCAGGCGAGCACAAAATAAAACCAGGAAAGGCAACAAACAAGCAGTCGAAGATGTAACCGAGAATTATGGCTCAAGAATTACTTCTCAACCCAGCCTAACCTTCACCTCGCGGGGTGCGCGGGGGGCGCTTCGGGTGTTGTCAGGTCGACACGGCAAGACAGTAGCAACCAACCTGAAGCAGTGCGACGGCACGCGACCTTCGGTCCGTTTGAAGCCATCCGCGGCATGGAAGGTCCCTCTCTTCCCTACCTTCCCAATGTCCAATTCCCTCGAAGCGGGATGGCTGGACCGTCCTTCACCGCGCGCGTCCAACGAGGGCCTTCTGAGGCCGCGCGTTGCGCGAGGTGCGCGACGCGACGAATAAGGAGCATCACGTTTGCGCACGCCGGCGAGTGGTGAGCCGGCCGTGTCCTCGAAGGATGGCCAGTCCACCCGCTCACACTCCCGCTTCCTTTAGCACCTGCCCCGTATACGACCGTTTCACCTTGGCGATGTCTTTCGGCGGGCCTTCTGCGACGATTTCGCCGCCGCGATCGCCGCCTTCGGGACCGAGATCGATGATCCAATCGGCATTGCGGATCATGTCGAGGTTGTGTTCGATCACCAGGACAGTATTGCCGGCCTCGACCAGGCGATCGAGCACGTCCAGCAGTCGTTGGATGTCGGCGAAATGCAGGCCAGTGGTGGGTTCATCGAGAATGTACATGGTACGGCCGGTGGGACGCTTGGAGAGTTCGCGCGAGAGTTTCACCCGCTGGGCTTCGCCGCCGGACAGTGTGGTGGCGGATTGACCGAGCTTGACGTAGTGCAGCCCCACGTCGTGGAGCGTCTGCAACTTGGTCTTGATGTAAGGGATGTTCTCGAAGAACTCCAAGGCGTCGTCCACGGTCATGTTGAGGATATCGGCGATGCTGCGGCCCTTGTACTGAATCTCCAGGGTCTCGCGGTTATAGCGCTGCCCCTTGCAGACCTCGCAGGTGACATAGACATCGGGCAGGAAGTGCATTTCGATTTTGATCAACCCATCACCCTGACAGGCTTCGCAGCGTCCGCCTTTGACATTGAAGCTGTAGCGGCCCGGCTTGTAGCCCCGCACGCGAGACTCCGGCAGGTTGGAAAACAAATCGCGAATGAACGTAAAGAGCCCGGTGTAGGTCGCCGGATTCGATCGCGGCGTGCGACCGATTGGCGATTGGTCGATATCGATGATTTTATCCAGCGCACTGACGCCTTTGAGCTCCTTGCAGCCATCGATCTTCGGTTTCTTGTGATAGAGCAGCTGCGAAAGTGAGTGGAATAAGACTTCGAGCACGAGGGTGCTTTTCCCGGACCCCGAGACGCCGGTCACGCAGGTCAGCAGACCCAATGGAATGTTGACGGTGACGCCTTTCAGATTATGTTTTTTCGCCCCGACGACGGTGATAGACCCTTTCGGCTTGCGCTGGCGCTGCGGAAGCGAGACCATTTGCTCACCGCGCAGGTACAGGCCGGTCAACGAATCCGGATTCGCCATCACCTGCTTGGGCGTACCCTGAGCAATGATCCTGCCGCCATGCGTGCCGGCGCCCGGGCCTAAATCGAGAATGTAGTCGGCCGCCGCCATCGTCTCTGCATCATGCTCCACCACAATGACCGTATTCCCGAGATCGCGGAGGCGAAGCAGGGTTTGCAGCAAGCGCCGATTGTCCCGTTGGTGGAGCCCGATCGACGGTTCGTCCAGGATGTACAACACACCGACCAGACCGGACCCGATTTGGGTGGCGAGACGAATACGTTGACCTTCGCCGCCTGAAAGCGTGGCCGCGGGACGATCCAGCGTCAAATAATCCAAGCCCACATTCACCAGGAACCCCAGCCGTTCACGAATCTCTTTCAGGATACGATGGGCGATGACGAGTTCACGCTCGGTGAATTTAAGGGTCGTAAAAAAATCCGCCGCCGCGCGCACGGACAGCCCCGTCACCTCAGCGATGGATTTCTTGGCGATCTTCACCGCCAGACTTTCCGGCTTGAGCCGCGCCCCGTCGCAGGTTTCGCACCGTTCCAGCAGCGTAAAGTCCTCTTCTTCCGAGGCGCCCGGTGTCATGGCATACCCGATACCATCGCAGGCCGGGCAGGCGCCGTGCGGACTATTGAACGAAAACACCCGCGGTGTGATCTCCGGATAACTGACTCCGCACTTGATACAGGCCAGCTTGTCGCTGTAGAGATGCAATTTGCCTGTTTCAGAGAGCACCCCGACTAATCCACCTGCCAGCTTCACCGACGTTTCGACGGAGTCCGCGATTCGTCGCATCAAGGCATCGCCCGGCTTCATCACCAGCCGATCGACCACAATTTCGATGTTGTGTTTCTTCTGCTTGTCGAGCGTGATGTCGTCGCCCAGATCGACCATCTCACCGTTGATGCGCGCCCGCACGTAGCCGGCCTTGCGCATCTCCAGCAGTTCTTTGCGGTATTCGCCCTTCCGCCCGCGGACGATCGGCGAGAGAATTTGAAACTTCGAGCCTTCCGGCAATTCACAAATCGCATCCACCATCTGCTGGACCGTCTGTGCCGTAATTTCCTGTCCGCATTGGAAACAGAACGGGTGTCCGACGCGGGCGTAGAGCAGCCGCAGATAGTCGTAGATTTCGGTGACGGTCCCGACCGTGGACCGGGGATTGTGACTAGTGCTCTTCTGTTCGATGGAAATGGCCGGCGAGAGGCCCTCGATGGAGTCCACGTCGGGCTTCCCCATCTGTTCGAGAAACTGCCGGGCATACGCGGACAGCGACTCCACGTACCGCCGCTGGCCTTCCGCGTAGATCGTGTCGAAGGCGAGGGAGGATTTGCCCGACCCGCTCAAGCCGGTCATGACGACCAACTTATCCCGCGGAATCTCGACATCGAGGTTCTTCAGATTGTGCTCACGCGCCCCTTTGATGATGATGGAATTGCTCATAAGCGCGGGATTATACCACGCCGTCGCGCGAGTCTCGGCATCCGACCATCATGACTTTGACGCCGATGCCGGCAAGACCGTCAAAAAATCGACGCACCGCCATAGCATCGGCCGGAAGGGATTTTAGTTTTCCAGAGATGTGCCGATAGGGAACTGCGGGAGCCTTCACCCCGACCCACAACCACCCACGATTTCGACGGCCGCTATGCATGACGTGTTGAGCCTCTTTAAGCGGAATATCAATCAGCTATTCGGGATTACGGTCGATATCCTCAATGTCGGGCGCTCCCTTCAGCAGCTCTCCCTCTCCATGCAGATCCTGGCCAATAACGGCGTGGTCCAAGCGGCCAAAATCCCCGGTGGAAAAGGCCGGCCCATGCTGGCACTAGTCGAAATCCTCAACAACACTCCCAAAGAAATCCGGCCGGAAGTGGAAGCCCTGGAGCACCTCTGTGCGGGGCTGGCCAAGGTTACGGCCAGCAGTTCGAATATTGTCTGGCGCTACCACCAATTGATTGCGAGCCTCCTCTCGGCGATGGCACATGCGCAACCGAGCGCAGCCTCGAAACATCTGGAGACTTTGTCTCACCTCCGCTTCACCACGGCGGCTGATGTGGCTCAATTGATGCATCATCCGGCGTTTTCGGACGCCGGATCACTCGAACGTGACAATCGTGCCTATATCGTCCATTTGTGCCAGGCCAACCTCGCCGAACTGCATGAACGGCTGAAAGAGGCGCTGCGCTGTCTGGGGGAAACCCAGCAAGCTCTGGTCGGACTGAAAGCGATCGGTCTCACCGCGCGCTACATGGCCTTCTGCATTGCCTCGGAAGCGGCAGGATTGGCCGAGGCCGAAGCCAACTTCAAGAATCTGGCAACGGAAATTACCCATGTCGTGGATGACCTGGACGCGAAAACCCGTTCCATGAAAGAAGCCATCGAGCACGGGCAGGAGCTCTTAGAACTGCTGCTGAAAGGGCATACGTATGCAAAGTAAAGTCTTGTACAACCAGGACGGCCACCAGTGGATCGTCATCGGCCGGGATCCTGAAAAGGACAGTCACGTCATCGATACGAATGAGTATGTGATCATCAATCGCGGGCATGCCATGTTGCTGGACCCGGGTGGCATTCAAATCTTCCCACAGGTTTTGGCGGAACTCGCGAAGTATGTACGCATGCAGGATATCAAGGTGATCTTTGCCAGCCACCAGGACCCGGATATCTGTTCGTCGCTGGCCATGTGGCTCGACCTCAACCCGGCGATCAAAACCTACTGTTCCTGGCTGTGGACCGGCTTCGTCAGCCATTTCAGCACCGGCGCAGTGATTACGCTCAATCCCATTCCCGACCAGGGGATGCGTATCAGAATCGGTGAGGAGGGGCCTGAGGTGGAGGCGGTTCCGGCCCACTACTGCCATTCATCAGGCAATTTCTCCCTCTACGATCCGACTGCAGGTATCCTGTTCTCGGGTGACATCGGCGGCGCCCTGGTCCCGGACCATCATGCCAGCCTGGTCGTCACCGATTTCGAGCAGCACGTCCAATATATGCGCGGGTTTCACCTCCGATGGATGCCGTCGACGGTCGCCCTGCGCGGCTGGACGCAACGGGTCCGCGCCATTAAGCCCCGCATGATCTGCCCCCAGCACGGCTCAATCTTCGAAGGCGACAATGTCGGCAAGCTCCTGGATTGGCTCGACAGCCTCGAAGTCGGGCAATGGAAGGATTCCGCCCCTAAGACCGACGTGCGCGCGGCGGCCTGACGCGGGCCGGCCGACGACCAAACCGTTTTCACCAGCATCGCCCGACCAGCCCCGCGACCTTGACAACAGGCAAAAGCGGGTGCTACCACCCTCCCATGGTGCGGGCACAACAATCCTCCATATCTGAGCAACCTGAAGGGGCGGCGAAAGCCGTCTCCACCTGGTCCGGCCAAGCGCGCGAACAGGCCGTCCAGCGCATGTTCACCGCGATCGCAGGCGTCTACGATCTCAATAATACGCTGCTGAGCTTCGGCCTCCACCACCATTGGAAACGCCTCACGGCCTCCTACGTGCCCACCGTGACGAACGGGCGCGCGTTGGACATCGGTGCCGGAACGGCGGATCTCGCGCTGTTGATTGAACCGAAAATGGGCCAGGAAGGGCACGTGATCGCCTCCGATTTGAACCATGCGATGTTGGCGGAAGGACTGAGGAAGGTCACCGGACGCGGGCTCCGCGACCGGATTACCTGCCTGCAGGCGAATGCCGAGCAGTTGGGCTTTCCCGATGAGACCTTCCACGCCGTGACCACCGGCTTCTGTATGCGCAACGTGGGCAATCTAACGCAGGCATTTACGGAAATCCGACGGGTTTTGCGACCGGGCGGCCGATTTGTCTGCCTGGAATTTTCCCGCCCGGCCTATGGCTGGCTGCGCGCCCTCTACGATTGGTATTCATTTCGCCTGCTTCCCTGGATCGGCACCAAGGTCGCGCGCGACCGGACTGGCGTCTACGAATACCTGCCGGCGTCGATCCGAACCTTTCCCGATCAGGAACGGCTGGCCACCCTGTTGCGCGAAGCCGGATTCCGCCAGGTGGAATACCGGAACCTTACCGGGGGCATTGTCGCAATCCACGTGGCAACGAAATAGCAAAAAGGCGATCAGCTTTCAGCGCTCAGCGCAGGCTGATAGCTACGAGCTGACGGCTGATAGCTGATGAATTCTATTCTCTACATTTTCCTCCCTTGCAAAAAGGTCTACCCCATTGGCGTGACCTACCTGGCGGACTTTATCCATCGCCGGAAGCCGGAGGTGCGGCAACGTATCCTCGACCTGTCGCTGTTTCCGGAACCTCAGCGCACCCAGGCGATCCGCGATGCCGCGCTCGACTTCAAGCCTGACCTGGTCTGCTTCTCGTGGCGAGATATTCAGATTTTCTCTCCCCACGAGGGTGATGCTTCGCTGGAGCATGCCTTCAATTTTTACTTCGCAAGCAACCCGATCAAACGTGTGGCCGCCTCGTTCGCCGGACTGAAGCAGCTCTATCGCTACTACAGCCACATTCGTGCGAACCTGTCGTACCCCTGGTTGATCCGCAAAGAATTCCCCAAAAGCCAGATCATGATCGGCGGCGGGGCATTCACCGCTTTTGCCGATCAATTGATCGAGAAACTTCCTGAAGGGACGATCGGCATCCTGGGCGAGGGGGAAGATGCGATTCTCAAGGTGGTCAACGGCGAGTCGCTGGAAAACGAACGCTATATCATTCGCGAGGGGAAACAGACGCGCAAGGGAAATCAGGGGTCTCCTGCGCTGCTCGATGCCCTAACCGTCGATTTGCCCTATCTCACATCCATTTTCCCTCAGCACGCCTCTTATATGGATGAGTCGATCGGCGTCCAGACGAAACGCGGCTGTCCCTATGACTGCGCCTTCTGCCTTTATCCTTATATTGAGGGCAAACGCGTGCGGTACCGGCCGCCGGAAATGGTCGTCAAGGACATCTCCCAGCACTATCATCAGTGGGGCGCTCGCCGATTCTGGTTTACCGATGCACAGTTCCTTACAGGGAAGGAAGCTTATCCGCAGTGCACAGAAATACTCGAACGAATCCTGAGCGAGAAGCTGGAGATTGAGTGGTCCGGCTATATTCGTACCTCGCTGATCACCCCCGAATTGGCCAAGCTGATGGTGCGATCCGGTGTCGGAGATTTGGAAGTCGCCATCACCTCCGGGTCTCAGGAGGTGCTGAACAATCTGCATATGGGGTTCAAGCTCGAGCGGCTGTATGACGGGTGCCGATACTTGGCCGAGGCCGGGTTCAAGGGGAAGGTGATCCTGAACTACTCACTGAACTCGCCGAAGGAAACGGAAGAGAGCCTGCTCCAAAGCGTGGAATCCTACAAGAAGGTCGCGGCGATTCTGGGAGAGGAGCGCGTCTTCCCCTTGATGTTCTTCCTGGGCATCCAACCGAATACGGACCTGGAGCATCGGCTGCTGGAAGAGGGCTACCTCTCGGCCGGGTATAATCCGCTCATGCTGACGCCGACGAGTATCCGCAAACTGCTGTATAATCCGGCGCCGCTCAACAAGATTATCGCCAAGGCCTGCCTGACCGCCTGGGAGCAGAAGGAAGGCAGCCGTGACCCGCGCGCCTGGACCGGCTCCCTCTCTCAAACCACCGCGCCCGGGACGAAACCGGATCAGGCGCATTATGCCGATGCGAATCTCATTCGCGGCATTCAAAACAACTCCGGACGAGAAGCGCTTCTCACACTGGAGGAGATTCTCCGGTCGCGCCGCCCCACTCAACCGACAGCCGCCACCACGGAAAAGACGGCTGTGAGTCCAATGAGTTAGCTGTTATCCACAGGCCCCTTGACCACCGTGGGTTTGCTTGCATTCCCCGAGAGCACGGTGCTATCATGCCGCTTCTTTTGGGGTAAAGTTCCATTCAACCGTTTGAAATCTTGGCGGTTCTCTGATCTCTTCCCCCTATAGAGTGTTTGCCTAGGAGGCATTTCGATGTACAAGACCATTTATATCCCGGTCGATAATTCCGACCATTCCAATACAGCCGTCGATGTCGGAGTCGAACTGGCGAAAACTTATGGCTCAAAGATTGTGGGCAGCCACGTCTATGCCGCCAAGATGCACGATAAGCGGTTCAAGCAGATGGAGGCCGGCCTTCCAGAGGAATATCACGACGAGAAAGAGCTCGATCGGCAGCGCCAGATCCACGACTCGCTGATTACCCGCGGACTCCAGATCATCACCGATTCCTACCTCGACTACGTCGACAAGAAATGTAACGAGGCCAACCTACCGGTGGAGCGTCGCTCACTGGAAGGACGTAATTGGAAAGTGCTGGCTGAGGATATTAATACGAACGCCTACGACCTGGTGATCATGGGAGCGCTGGGAGTCGGAGCCGTCAAAGACAGCGTGATCGGCAGCAACACCGAGCGAGTCCTGCGACGCGTGCGGAACTCCGACATGCTGATCATCAAGCAGCCGACCCCGGTTGGCTCAGGGAAAATCGTCGTCGCTGTGGACGGCAGTCCCTACTCATTCGGCGGACTCATGACCGGGTTGGCGCTCGGCAAGGCGTTTAATGTGCCGGTCGAAGCCATTTCCGCCTTCGATCCCTACTTCCACTATGCGGCGTTTCACAGCATTTCCGGCGTCCTCAACGAAGAGGCCGGCAAGGTCTTCCGCTTCAAGGAGCAGGAGAAGCTGCACGAAGAAGTCATCGACAGCGGTCTGGCAAAAATTTACCAGTCGCACCTCGATATCTCCCGCGAGATTGCCCAGGCTGAACAGACCGATGTGAAAACGACCCTCCTGGACGGGAAAGCCTTCGAAAAGATCATTCAGTACGTGCGGAAAGAAAATCCGTGGCTCCTTATCGTGGGGCGCATCGGCGTCCACAGCGACGAGGATATGGATATCGGCAGCAACACGGAAAACCTGCTTCGTTCCGCGTCCTGCAACATCCTGGTGTCGAATCGGAAGTATGTGCCACCAATCGATACGCAGGCGGAATACACCATTGCCTGGACGGAAGAAGCCTTACGCCGGATGGAGCGTATCCCCGTGTTTGCCCGCGGAGTGGCCAAGACCGCCATTCACCGCTACGCCATTGAGAAGGGACACACGATCATCAGCAATACGGTCGTCGATTCTGCCGTCGGGCATATTCTCCCGAAGGGTGCGATGGACGCGATGCGCGCATTGGGTGGCAACCTGGATGCCGCTGGAATCGATCGTGACAAGATGCAGGCCGACGATTCAGTCGCGCAGGACCTGATGGGCTCTACGCTGAGCGGGATGATGACCCAAGTTGTCGAAGAAAAGCCGGCCCACAGCCCAGGGACGCAGGCCTATCTGGATCGGATGAGCCAGAACTACTTTGTCTGTGACGGTTGCGGATATATCGGAAAGGGCGACACCCCGGTGAAGTGCCCGGTGTGCAGCGCCGAAGGCGATCGATTCAAGCAGGTCGACAAGACCATCTTTGAAGCGGCGGCCAAAGCCGAAGGCGGCCTTGAAACCGACGTCGCCTATGACGACGTTCCGATGCAGTGGACCAAAGACGCGAAGGAAGCGATCCGTGCGGTACCAGCCGGATTCCAGCGCCGCAGGGCCAAAGCGAAAATCGAAAAGAGCGCGCGCAAACTTGGCATGACGACTATCACGCTCGAATATGCCGGCCCCATGATCCAAGAAGCAGCCTCCGAAGACTACACTCCTATCTTTGCCAATAAGGGCACCGGGACCGCAGGCCAGCCTTCAGCAGAGATTGAAACACCCAACGGAACCGAGGCCCATGCCGAGAACGGGAATGGCGCGGAGCAGACGCAGGAACCGTCTTCGCCCTATACCTGGACACCGGATGCTCAGGGTCGATTAGATCGTGCACCGGAAGGATTCATGCGGGAATGCACCAAGGCATTGATCGAAAAACATGCCGACAAAATCGGCACGACGGTCATCACCCTGGAAGTGGCAACCGAAGGGATTGAGCAGGCCAAGGGCTACATGGCCGATGCCATGAAGACCGGCAATCTGAAAGATATGATCGCCAACCTGACCGGCTCCTCCAGCAAAACCGGAGCGAACCGGTGATGGGAAAGTCACTGCCGGTTCTCAATTTCCCGTTCCTCGGAGATAAGCTGGAGTCTCTCCAGCAACAAATCTCGAAATTCATCTCCCCAACCTCTCCTTCGGCTGCGCCGAACGATGGTCGCACGGTGGATGACTTCAAACCGTACCTCGTCGCACTGAATCTGACCAAGCGCTGTAACCTCAAGTGCGACCATTGCTATCTCGACGCCACGACGAAAGCCGGCGGCGGGTCGGATGAGCTCAGCACGGAAGAATGCTTCCGCCTCATTGATCAAATTGCCGAAGTGAACAAGGGATGCCTGCTGGTGATCACCGGCGGAGAACCGCTCGTGCGCCCGGACATTCTCGATATTGCCCGCCATGCCGTGGGACTCGGCTTCATCGTCGTGTTCGGCACTAACGGCATGCTGATCAACGATCGCATGGCAAAAACGCTGGTTGAGATAGGCGTCATGGGTGTCGGTATCAGCATTGATTCGCTCAATCCCGACAAGCACGATCACTTCCGCGGAGTGCCGGGCGCATTTGCCAGCGCGCTAGCCGGAATTGAGGCCTGCAAGCGTAATGGTCTGCAGTTCCAGGTTCACTTCAGCGCGCAACCCATGAACTATCAAGAGTTGCCGGCAGTGGTGGAATGGGCCCATACCCTTGGCGCCCGAGTGCTTAACGTCTTCTTCATGGTCTGCACCGGACGCGGCGAAGAACTGACGGACATCACGCCACAACAGTACGAAGAGGTTCTTGGCTATCTCGTGGACTGCCAGGACCAGTACAAGGATATGCTGGTGCGCGCCCGTTGCGCGCCGCATTTCAAGCGACTGGCTTACGAAAAGGATCCCAATTCCCCCCTCACCAAAGCAACCGGTTACATGGGTGGCGGATGCCTGGCGGGAACGAATTACGCGCGGGTGACGCCCAACGGCGAACTCACACCCTGTCCCTATATGCCGCTGTCGGCCGGTAATGTTCGCGAGACGAGCTTTGTCGATCTGTGGGAACGGTCGGACGTGTTCAACTCCTTCCGATATCCGCAGCTCAAAGGCAAGTGCGGTGATTGCGAATATACCGACATCTGTGGCGGTTGCCGCGCACGTCCGTATGTGGACCATGGCGACTGGCTGGACGAGGATCAATGGTGCCTCTATACGCCCAAGGGTGGCGAGAAAATCAAAGTCGCCTTTAATACTCCGGAAGAAACCGATATCGCCTGGGATGAGGCTTCGGCACTTCGGCTCAGCCGAATTCCCTATTTCCTGCGCGCCATGGTCAAGAAGGGCGTGGAGCGCCATGCCCGGGAAACCGGAATTGCGATGATTACCGTCGAGTTGATGGAAGAGCTGCGGAAGAAGCGTTTCGGAAACGATGCGCCGGTCTTCAATTTCGACATGCGAGGGAAGGACTAGGGACCGGGCACCGTGCAGAGCCTACCGTAGCCCCTGCTACATTCGCTGGTCGCCCTGACCGATCTATAATGGATTCCGTACAAAGCATCTTTCTCGATCTCAATCAGCTGATTCCGATCGTCAATCACTGGTTCCATCTACTCTCTGCCGTGATCTGGATCGGCGGACTCGCGTTCATCGTGATGGCCGTGAAGCCGGGACTTCGTGAAGCCGCCCTGCCCAAGGAATATGTCCGCCCCATTACCGACGCCTTCTACAAACACTACAAGCGTGTGGCGGGTATCCTCCTGGTGGTCCTGTTGTTTACGGGAGGCATCAACCTCCATTACGTCAATCAGATTTTCGTCTCCCAAACCGGCCAGGGATTGCAGCACCATCCCAAATACCTCTGGATTTTCTGCATTAAACTGATCCTGGTGTTGTGCCTGCTCACACTCTTTCTGTATACCGTCATTTTCAAAGCCGATCAGGATGAAGAAGAAGAGGGCGAGAATTATGAATCCATTCCGTATCAGCGCGCTGCACTCTGGATGGGCTTCTTCATCATCCTGTGCGCCGCTGCCATGAAACATCTGCATCAGTAGGCTCTACTCCGAAGACCGATCTCCCTCACCCCAGACTGGCACCGCTTCAAATATCCAACTCGGCGCAACAAGCCTCCAATCGCTTCACCGGGCTGAACGGATCTCCTATCCATTCACACCTCCTCGACCTGGTCAAAAATTCATTGGCATTCGTTTGGGGATCCAGGTAGGCTTCCGCGCGCATGGCATATGAGTTGCTTCCCGTACAGTAGGGAAGCATGATCGCTCAAACCATGGTCACCGTCGCGATGGTCGCTTCCCTAACCTGGCACATCACCAGTCGGAGCAATGTCTTACCGGCTCCAGTGGGCTCGCTCATCATGAGGAGATGAAGCATGTCTTACCGTCTGCACCGCATCCTGGCCCTTGGTGTACTTCTACTCGCATTGTCACCCGTACATTGCCGGGCACTGGACCAACCAGCAACACAAAATGTCGACCAGATCAACACCCAGGGTTTGACAGACCAGGAATTGCAAGAGTGGCACCGCACGTCGGCCGGAACTCAACTCATTCCCTATGACTGGCTGGTTGCGCTGACAGACGACTCTCTCGCAAAAGGTTTTGCTGCCACCGGTCTCATTGCCGATCCAGCCCATCCGGACAAACTTCCAATCGGGTTTTCAAAGACAGAGGGGCCAACCATTTCAACTGCCCAGGCCGGCCTCACCTGTGCCTTTTGCCACACGACCCAGCTCACCTACAAAGGTCAATCGATGCGTATTGAGGGCGGCCCCTCGCTGCAATATAACGCTCACTTCCTGGCCGTCCTCCTCAAACGGCTCGCTGTGCTTATCCCTTCCGACGTGGCCGCATTTCATAAGAGCCTGAAGGAGCTGAATCCGCCTGAGCCATTCAAGACATTCGCCAGCCGTGTCTTGTCGCGCCGGGGGGAAGCGACAACCGCATACACCCTCACCGCACTGGCAGTGGAGGTGGAGGCGCGCACTCAAATCCTTGTCACTCGCGGAAGCAAAGATCTTTCGCCGGAACAGTGGGGGCCTGGCCGATTCGATGCGCTCGGCCGAGGTGGCAACACGGTCTTCGGCCCGCTCAATCCCGACAACCTCAGACCCGCGAATGCCTCGGTGAGTATTCCCCCGTTGTGGGGTGTGTGGGAGTATGACTGGGTCCAGTGGGCGGGATCTATTGAGCATCCCCTCGCGAGGAATATCGCGCAAGTCATCGGCGTTAATGCCGGGCTGTTTGCCTGGGCCCAACCTGGAGCCTCGCTGCCTGAAGATCGAAAGGACATTTTTCGCTCTTCGGTTGATATCCACTCTCTCAAGAAACTGGAGACGCTGGCTCGCCGATTATTTCCACCGCACTGGCCGACCTTCTTCCCCGCCATCAATCGAGAGTTAGCCACCCGCGGCAAAGAGCTGTACCATGGCGACAAACGTAAAGGAATTCAGAACCTGTGCGCCCACTGTCATGTCGCCACAAAAATTCCCGCCCCTTCTACCGGCGGTCCCAGCCTGCATGTCACAATGGTGCCGCTCAAAGAAATTGGCACTGACTCACTGTATCTGGAAAACTTTTCCCACCGCACCGTGGACACAGGATTGCTGGGACATGGACGGCTGTCCGCGAGAGAGGCCTCACAACTCATCACTACTGAACTCATGACGGTGAATGGGGCCGGGGAAGATCCGGAATACCAACACCGCACGAATACCTGGCGGGATACTGCCCAATATATCGCCCGCCCGCATCTGGCCGTATGGGCCACTGCCCCGTTTCTCCACAATGGCTCAGTCCCGAACCTCTATGAGTTGCTCTCTCCTGCCAAAGAGCGCCATGCCTGTTTCTATCTGAGTCCGAATATGGAATTTGATCCCAAGCACGTGGGGTTTGCTGTCGAAGAATGTACCGGTGCGCCGGCCAGTCGTGATCTACTCGGAGGATTCGAGTACAGAACTCAATTGCCGGGCAATGGCAACAAGGGGCACGAGTTTGCAGATACCCTGGATTGCGATAGCTCCAAGAGCAGTGGTGTGCTGGGATGTGCGATCCCCGAGTCGGACCGATGGGCCATTATTGAGTATCTCAAGACCTGTGACCTCGATCGACTGGTGATGGAGAACGCCCCGGTCTGTCGAGATCTTGAATAGCGGAGTACGGCCGGAACCCCTGGCGACCATCAACACAGGCGTCGCTGGCGATTCGCCTCCGGCAGACGGGCTCGGTATGATCCGGTCACCGGAGCACGCCGAACCAATGGGGCCAGCACCGAACCCGAGATGCTCGCTCATGACCGACCTCCTTTCCAAAGACCATTCAATCCTTGAACGCCCGTTCATGGAATTTCGCCCGTTCGGGCTCAACGACAAGGGCGAAAAGATCTGCGACATCAGCGGAGTCGTCGTTCAATCGAACGTCGACTACATGTACGACTATCTCCATCGCACCGCCAGCCCCGAGGCAGCAACGGAGGCGGTGGATCAGCTGTGCCGTCTCTTGAACGCCCGGCTCCCCGACCGGACCTATCACGTCACCCCGGACTTTCTTCGTAATATCTGGAATAGTTACTCCTACGAATTCGTCTGCTACCTCAGAGAGTTCTGCGAACAGCTCTCCGGCGATCCTCAGTTCCATGTCAACGTAGGAACGGACCGGAAGGTTCCGCCCTTGATCCAAATCCTCTGTCGCCCGTTTTCGACTCAGCAGCTCTACAAGATGTGGCCTTACTTCGGCCGGAAATATGTCCGCGATGTGCTGGAGTTTGAGGTCGGACGGGTGACGAGGCGCTCGGCAGTCCTTCGCATGACGTTCACCGACCGGGCGCTCTCGCAATTCGGTCCCTATCGCAAACGCTGCGTCGACGTGATCTGCCTGTCCTGCAAAAGCAGCATCGCGCGCGTGCAAACCCAAATGCACGGCACGCCGGCCGCCGCGGTGAAGGACCTCTCCTGCACGGCCAAGGGCGATCCCTACTGCGAGTGGGAATTCACCTGGACCCCTCAGGTCCGCAGCTCCATGCCCCTGGCCATGTGGATGCTCGTGGCCGGAGGAACTTTTGCCTACTTGCACCTGCGCTGGCCGGACGTACCGACGATAGAAGCGCTGGGACTCGCGGCCGTCCCCGCCTCGCTGTTGTGGTGGATGATGACCCGACATATGCGCCAGGCAGCCAAACCGCTGCAACGCTTGATCAAGGATCAGGAGCAGGTCGTCGATGCCCGCCATGAGGAGTTGCGCGAGGCCTATCTCGAGCAGCAGAGCACCACCGTCACCCTGCGACGGAAGGTGAATGACCTGACCACACTGCACCGCGCCGGGTTATTGTTCAGCTCGACGTTCGATCGTGAAGAGCTGCTGACGAATGTCCTGGATACCATCGTCCGCGACCTGCACTACGACCGTGCCATGATTACGCAGTTTGATCGTGCCCGACAGGTCTCGCATGAATTTCGGGTACGCGGCATGCCGCAAGAGGTCGCAGATTTTTTGCGCACGCAGGAAGTATCGATTACCGACCCGAATAGCGTCGAGGGAACGGTGTTCTTGCGCGGCGAGCCGGTCCTGACGAACAACATTCACGAGATCTGGGACCGATTGCACCCGTTCGATCAAAAATTGATCACAATGGCGAACGTGAAATCCTTCATTACCGTTCCACTCAAGACGCATGATGCCGTAATCGGCTCGCTCTCCGTCGATCGCACACACAATCAGGCCCTGACACAGGACGACCTGGACATGCTGATGACCCTCGCCAGTCAGGTCGCCATTGCGCTGGACAATGCGCAAGCCTATCGGGAAATCGAAGCGCTCAATGCGGGGCTGGAGGCCCGGGTGCGTGAACGGACCGCGGAGTTGGAAGCGGCCAATGCACAACTGAAGCAGATGGATCGGCTCAAATCAAAATTCCTCGCCCATGTCTCCCACGAGTTGCGGACGCCTCTCACCAGCATTGTCGGATTCGCAGACAATATGCTCGAGGGACTGGTCGGCTCGCTGAACATGAAGCAGGAGCAGTACCTGACTCGCATCAAAGCCAACGGGACGAGACTTGCTCGCATGATCACCGATCTGCTCGACTTGTCGCGTGTCGAGGCGGGAAAACTGGTGCTGTCCTTCGACCATGTGCCTCTTCAATCCGTGGTCAGCGATGTCATCGAACAACTCCTCCCGCTCGCAATCAGCAAACACTTACAGATCGAGCTCCAGAGCCCGGATCCTGCCCTGCTGGTCTGGGCCGACCCGGACCGGCTCAGCCAGATTTTGACGAATTTGCTGGATAATGCTATCAAGTACACCTCGGACGGGGGACACATATCGGTAGACCTCTCGGTCGATGATCATGAGATGGCACGCATCACCGTCCGTGATACCGGCCAAGGCATTCCCCCCGACGCCCTGCCCAAGCTCTTCGATCCATTTTTCCGCGTGCACCACCAGGAGCGGAGCCAGACGAAGGGACTGGGCCTCGGGCTGGCCATCGTCAAAGATTTAGTCGATCTGCACGGCGGTACCATTACGGTGCACAGTGCGCTGGATCAGGGAACAGAATTTTCCTTTACGCTCCCCATGCACTCGCGCACCCCGGCTCCTGCGGCTCAGTTGCCGGCCGTACGCCGAACACTCCTGGTGGTCGATGACGACGGCGACATCTGCGACCTCCTGCGGGATCGCCTGGAATCGGAAGGATTTCACGTCTACACGGCAGCGGACGGACGTGAGGCCCTGCGCCTCCTGGCCGACACTCCGGTCGATGGAGTGCTCTTGGATATCGCCCTGCCGGAAGTGGACGGCCTGGAAGTGCTCCGTCAATTGCGCCCCCATCAACCATCGCTACCGGTGGTCATGATGACGGCCGTGGAGGCATTGGATCGCGCGATGGCAGCCGTGGAGAACGGCGCCCAAGGTTATCTTCTCAAACCATTCGATGCTGCGCGGTTGCGACAAATCGTTGATCGCTGGTTTCTCTCCGGCTCAGGCAAAACCGACCCTACAATAGGACGATAACCCTATGCTGTTCGCTCAGAGCTCTCGCCGCACCTTGATTCTGTCCCTGATTCTGCTCGCCTTCGGATTTCCACTTGCGACCACGCCGGCTCAGGCCCAAACCCCGCGCCTGCAAGGGCAATCCGCCTCTGCTGCCGCGATGGGGAACGCGTTCGTGGCTCAGGCCGACGACCCTTCTGCGCTGCATTACAACCCGGCCGGCATGACGCAGTTGCACGGTGTCCAAACTCTGTTCGGCACCTCGCTCATCGGTGGCACCACCCAATTCACCAGCCCGACCGGAGCCCATGCCACAGGAGATCGCAACGGCAGTCTGGCCTGGCCTCCTCCCGGCCACGTGTACATCGTCGCCAATCTCAAAGATCTCGGCTTCTCGGCACTGGGAGATTTCAGCGCAGGAATCGGATTCAACAATCCCTTCGGTTCGCTGACTAGGTACCCGAACGACGGCCCGTTTCGCAGCGCGCTGACGTTCACCACGCTCCCGTTGCTCGACATCAAACCCACGATTGCCTACAAGCTCAACGATCAGCTGTCGTTCGGATTGGGCGCCGACATCTATACCTTTTCCGGGCTGTTCGGAGAGGGGCACCTTGAGCAAAAATCGATCTGGCCCGGCGGGTTAGGCATTCCGGCCGGCTCGCTGGTTGAAATCAACGGGAGTGATACCACGGCAGGATTTAACGTTAGCCTGCTGTATACGCCTTACCGCAATAGCGAGGGCAAACCGCTCGTCAACATCGGTATGGTCTATCGCAGCCAGGCCACGTTCCATCTCACCGGAACGCTCCTAGCCAATGGCGCCTTGGTGGGCAACACAGCAGCCACCTTCGTGCTCCCGCAGGTGCTTTCAGGTGGCATCGCCGTTTGGCCGGTGCGCACGCCCGATCGCGAATGGAAGTTGGAATTGGATGTCGACTATGTCGGCTGGAAATCGAACCGGACGCTTGATATTCACTTGTCCAACG
Source organism: Nitrospira sp. (assembly GCA_009594995.1). Taxonomy (GTDB): domain Bacteria; phylum Nitrospirota; class Nitrospiria; order Nitrospirales; family Nitrospiraceae; genus Nitrospira_A. Next base: position 267,488 of record VOPR01000005.1, read on the forward strand.
GGGCGCTGCTTCCCTTCCCGCAGAATTGGCAAAGCGGCTACACGGCGATGGTTGGAACTGAATACCGGTGGCTGCGTGTGACATCCCTGCCCGAGTGGGAAGTTGCGTTACGAGCCGGATACATGAACCAGCAAACTCAGATCCCGGACCGTACGTTCAATCCCGGAGTTCCATCTGCTAACTCGCACATTCCTTCCGTGGGAATCGGGCTGGCCTGCCACCCCAATGGTTCCTTTCTTGGGCTGATACGCTGCGGCGACCTAGGTATCGGTCCGCTCAAGCCGAAGTTGTTCGCCATCGACCTGGGATATCAAGCCGCCTTCTACGAAGTCAGGACCGTCGCAGGCAACCAGAACCCGACCGTCAACGGCCGGTATGAGACCTTGATTCACGCCGGTTCACTCTCCCTGCGTTTCAACTATTGAGGCCCATCGGCCCATGGCTGTAAGCCTGTCTCCACAATGGCCGGATTTCCATCCGGCTAAGGGCACGGTGGTTGCTTCTATCCACTTCCATGACTCGCGTTGCTGAGGGAAAGAGACCGTCACCTTGCGCATACAGCGGCGTGGTGTAGAGCCGGTTTCCTGTCGCCGGTTGAACTGTTTTAACCGGCCGCATGTCACGGCCTCCTGGATCGTGCCCATCCAGCGCTGAGCAGACCGCCTTCATCTCCACGCCACGTGCCGCGTCTTCGTCCCCAACGGAGACGCGGCTCCCTTTCACTCAGCATCCCGAGAAGCACACACTTTCTGAAAGACGCCTTCGTATCGCATTGGATACGCGTCAGAATCTAATTCGATACATTCCGCTCCCACCCCCTTCTCTATTGGACAATATGCGCTGATTCCAAACTGTGCGCGAAGAGACTGAAAAGGCTTGCGCTTACACATCGCCACAACCGACCTCGAGTGGATTCATACGATGGCATGCCTGTTGCTGTCATCATGGGACAACAGGACAAGGAACCCTGAACATAGAGACAGGCTTATCGGAACAGAAAGGAGCCTGACATGGAACTCGTCATGGGCGGTCTCCTAGTGGGAGTCAGCAGCATGTTGGCCCTGTTGATCGTAGCTGTCTGGAAGGACAGTGCCTCGCATCGAGCCGAAGCGCATCCGTCGCAGCGGAGAACATAATGTGATGAATCACACCTCGATATGCCGGACGAGCAATTGATGCTCGGACGAGAAAGGAAAGAGAGGCGTCTGCACTACGCCTTTCGTGCAAAAGGAGTTGCACTATGAGCCGATTCATATACTTAAGACCACAAAAACGCCAGCGTATGACCGTCAGCCTGCCGACCGACTTGTTAGAGCGTATGCGCGACGCCGCCTATTGGACATCCGGCACCACCATGGCGGGTCTCATTTCATCAGCGATTGAAGATCTGCTCAACAATCTGGAATCCAAGAATGGCCGCCCCTTCTCCCCTCGTCTACAAGACCTGAAACCAGGGCGCCCGCGTGCGAACAAACCGAATCAGCCGTCTGTATCTGAACACATACAATCTGTATCCGGATAGATACGCATTCTGCATTCATGGTTCCGCACATTATTTCACTGCTTGCGAAGACCACTCAAATCGCGTAGATCCTTCCGCAATTCAATCCCACGATTTCTGTCTCGTCACGGTAACACAAGCATGCCTTTTGCGTGAGCGTACCTTGAGCCGAAGGTTCTTGTTCTCTTCTTCCGTCAGACAATGCCCGACAACGCCGGCAGGAGCCTCACGGTATGCCATGCACAGTCGGACCCAGCTACCCGACACTGTCTCCCTCTGTTCATCTCCGTCGGCGCAAACGGAGCAATACAGGATGGCTACCCGACGAATCACATTTCGCCTGCCATACTTCGCCCTTTCGCTCTGCGGAGGGCTCGTGAGCCTGTGTTGCGCCATATCAACGCAGGCCCACGACACGCCGTCTCCCATTGCCATGGCAGAAGAGGTGCCGGCGAGCGAGGAAATTGAACTGCTCAAAGAGGAAAAGACGGTCAGCATCGCCACGCGCCACGAACAGCCCATCTCGCAAGCGCCTTCCAACGTGTACGTCATTACGGACGAAGACATCCGCCACTATGAAGCGGGATACCAGGGTTGGTGGATGAAACATCGGCTCCAAACCAGGGTCGGTCTGTTCTTTAACCATCTGTCAGACTTGATCAACTTTCAGACCATCGGGGCCCCGCGCACACTGGTCAACGGTGATGAGGCTGACATTTGTGGAACCGAAACAGGCCTGGAATTCCTTGGCACCAGATGGTTGAGCGGCTTTACCAACATCTCCTACGAGAAAATCGGACAGACCATCACTGGCGTGTGCCGCCGCGGCGGCTATCGATTTCGGAATGACAAAGCGGAAGTCGCCGTCGCGGTCTTGAATGCCCCGAATGATCGTCACAAGGAATATCCCTTGGGGGACACTCTCGGCAACCGGGTCATGGGATGGCTTACGCTGAGATATTGAATTGCGTGTAATGAGGTTTGAGTTGAAGAGACTACGCCATGTGATGTTCGCAGCATTGCTGACGGCACGCCTCAGCAGTCCCGCTGCGGCCGAACTGCCCGCCGCGATCTTCGGAGAATCTCTGTCCGTTTCTGCCAATAACGATCTGGAGCTCCTCAAAGAAGAAGAGACGGTCAGCATTGCGTCGCGGTATGAGCAACCCATCTCTCAGGCGCCGTCAAACGTCTACGTCGTCACGGACGAAGATATCCGGCAATCCGGCGCAACCGACTTGCCGACCGTGCTCCGCCGCATCCCCGGGCTGGAAGTCATGCAAATGACCGGCGCCGATTTCAACGTCAGCGCACGAGGAGACAATCAACCCTTCGCCAACAAGATGTTGGTCATGGTCGATGGACGCTCGATCTACCTCGATGTGCAAGGAAACGTGTTTTGGAAATCTCTCCCGATCACGCTCCCGGAGATTAAGCGAATTGAAGTGCTGAAGGGGCCCGCGTCAGCCATGTATGGATTCAATGCCTTCGACGGGGTGATCAACATTATCACCAAGTCACCGGAGGAAATGAAGGGAACCACCCTACAATTCGGCGGGGGGGAGCAAGGGACCATCAGCAGCGCCGCTGTCCAGGCAGGCACGGTCGGCAAGTTCGGCTATCGGCTCTCCATCGGACGGGATCAGACGCAGCAGTGGAGAGATGGCGATGCCCTTGCGTTTCGGTCCCACAAATTTAATGTACAGACGGACTATGCCCTCTCCTCGACATCGAAGCTTCAATTGTCAGGAGGAGTGGTCGAATCAAATCGCTACGACGGGCAAGTCGGCGAAGTGACCAGCAATTCAATCCGTCCGTCTTTCAGTTACGCCAATGCCGTCTACGAACACGGAGCCTTTCTCATTCGAGCCTGGTGGTCCGGGTATACGGACCATGCCACCATCAATCCGGTTCCCCAATTGGCCGGCCTCCTCAGCGTGACAGACCGCAACGGCGTATCAACCAATCCATTTTCAGGAAACACGTATAATGTAGATGTACAACATGCGCTCAACCTTGGTACCACCAATCGCCTGCTGTACGGCGCGAACTACCGGCACAACTCGCTTTCTAGTCCGGCCATCGATCAATTCAGTCGCGAAAACCGGTTGGGCCTGTTCCTGCAGGATGAATGGCGGGCAACCGCAGCTATCACGATCGTTGCAGGCCTTCGCTACGATCTTCATACGCAGATCAACGGCACCTGGAGCCCGCGTCTGGCTATTCTGTATCAACCGGTCGAGGGACATACCTTCCATCTTTCAGGCTCCGCCGCCTATCGACCGCCGACGCTTTTTGAATCTCATCAAGATCAGCGCGTCACCACGACCATTCCAACCGGGCTCCCGTTTCCTTCGTCCATCTCCTCGACCGTTCCGGTGACCGGCGCGACCGGACTCGCCCCAGAGCAGACCTCCTCCTATGAGGCCGGGTACCAGGGCTGGTACTGGAAACATCGCCTCCGCATCCGCGCCGATCTCTTCTATAACCATATCTCCGATCTCATCGGCAGCCGGCCCCTCGCCGGCGGCGCTTCCGCATTCGTCAACGATCCGGGATCCGCGGATATTTATGGAGGTGAAGCCGGCATCGAGTTCCTGGCAAGTCGTTGGTTGAGCGGATTCGCCAACTACGCCTATGAGGAAATTGGGCAATCGTTCAGTGGGACGGTCAGACGTGGTGCCCCTCGATCAAAGGTCAGCGCCGGAGTCAGAACGGAATGGGAAAACGGCCTCAGCGGAGAAGTCAGCTATTACTATGTTGGAGCTGCCACCTACCCGATCGCACAGAGCTTTTCGCTCCTGGCGAATATTCCCACGACCGGAGTCACGACACCGGGCGATCGTGTCGGCAGCTATAACCTGCTCAATCTGCGCGCAGGCTACCGGTTCTGGCAACAGAAAGCGGCTGCAGGCTATATGCGCGACGCCGAGGTCGCGGTTTCTGTCTTTAATGCCCTCAATGATGAGCACAAGGAACACCCGCTAGGAGATCTCATCGGCCGGCGGGTGATGGGATGGTTGACTCTCAGGTTTTAAGTACTGTCCGACGAGAGTCGGGAGGACGCCATGGCACCAACAACCCTCACTCATTCCGTCCTGGTCGTCGACGACGATCCGGACATAGCACTCGGGTTGCAGGATTTGCTTGATCATGACGGGTATGAGGTCAACGTGGCCGTGACCTGCGCGGACGCGCTAGCGCAAGCCCGCACGCATCATTACAATGCCGTCCTGCTGGACCTGGGATTGCCGGATGGAGATGGCTCCTCGGTTCTGCTCACGTTACACGCACAACAACCGCAGCTCCCCGTCATCATTCTCACTGCCTATACCAGCACCGACCGCACAGTCGGCTCGCTGACCCAGGGAGCCTTCGCGTACCTCACCAAACCCTACAATCGGGATGAACTCCGCGCTGTCCTGCAACGAGCAGTCGGAGTCCAGGCTCTGGCCGCCAAAGTCGAACATGCCGAGCATGCCTTGCATGAGAGCGAGGCGCGATTCCGCTCTCTGGTCGAAGCCGCAACCGACTCGATCGTGTTAGCCGATCACCACGGGCACATCCTTTCGTGGAATCGGGCCGCCTCACATCTCTTCGGGTACACGGATGAGGAGGTCCGGGGACAATCCCTCAGCATGCTGATGCCAGTCCGTTACCGTGCTGCCCATGAGCGGGGCCTGGCGCGTGTCAGGGATACGGGCCAAACCCGGCTCATCGGGCGTCTCGTCGAGCTGGAAGGTTTGCGCAAGGATGGCACGGAGTTCCCGCTCGAACTGTCGCTGGCCATGTGGAGAACGGACGATGCCATCTTCTACAGCGGTATCATCCGCGACATTACCCAACGTCGCCGGGCAGAAGACATTCTCGATCGCCTCCGTCATTTGCATGAAGTCATCCTCACGCAGGCCGGCGAGGGCATCTACGGTCTTGACGAGGCGGGCAGGACGACGTTCGTCAACCCGACGGCCGCCCAATTGCTCGGCTACGAGCCGTCCGAATTGATCGACCAGCCAATGCATGCACTATTGCATCACTCTCGACCAGACGGCCGCCCCTATCCGCTCGACCACTGTCCGATCTACGCAGCTCTTCGTGACGGTCTCGTGCACAGAGTCTCTACCGACGTGTTCTGGCGCAAGAATGGCACCCCAGTCCCGGTGGAATACGTCAGCACGCCGATTATTGAAAAGGGCCACGCGGCCGGAGCCGTGGTGGTATTTCGCGATATTTCCGAACGGAAAGAAGCCGAACGCGCTGTCGAGGAAAGCCAGGAACGCTTTCGGCAATTGGCGGAACATATCCGGGAGGTGTTCTGGATCACCGACTCCGAGAAAAAGCAGATCATCTATATCAGCCCGGGGTATGAGGAGATTTGGGGTCGCTCCTGTGCAAGTCTCTATGCCAATCCCCGTTCATGGATGGAGGCCATTCACCCCGAGGACCGACAGCGTATAGCAGAGGCTGCCATGAGCCGACAGACCTTGAACGTCTATGATGAGCGATACCGCATCGTGCGCCCTGACGGCTCCTTGCGATGGATCTGGGATCGCGCCTACCCGATTCGGGATGCCTCGGACAGAGTGTATCGCATCGTAGGCCTCGCCGAAGACATTACCGAGCGTCAGCGAATCGAATCAGAACTGATCGATAGCGAACGACGCTATCGGGCACTGTTCGACGATAACCCCTCCATGTATTTCATGGTCAATGCAGCCGGCACCGTGCTCTCGGTCAACCGCTTCGGAGCAGAGCGGCTCGGGTATGAGATTCACGACCTGGTCGGATCCTCTGTCATGAACGTGTTTCATCCGGACGATCAGGAAGCCGCGCGTCGGAATCTTGTCTCCTGTCTATCCGAGATTGGGCAGCCGAAACGGTGGGAGTTTCGCAAGGTCAGGAAGGATGGCGGCGTGATCTGGGTCCGAGAAACCGCTCAAGCCGTGCTGAATGACCACCAGGTTCCGGTGGTGCTGATCGTGTGCGAAGACATCACTGCGATGAAAGAAGCCGAGATCGCGCTCCATGACAGTGAGGAATTCAAAAATCAGATCCTACGCAGCAGTGCCGACTGCATCAAGGTGCTCGATCTGGAAGGACGGCTGCAATACATGAATGACGCCGGGCAGGCATTGTTGCAGATCAGCGATTTCACGGCCTATGTCGATAAGCCCTGGGCGGAGTTGTGGGAAGGCGACGATCGGGATGCGGCCATGGCCGCCCTGGAAGCGGCTAAGGCCGGCGACATCGGAAAATTCGTCGGGTTCTGCCCTACCACCGCCGGGCAGGCGAAGTGGTGGGATGTGCAAGTAACTCCGATGCTCGACACGCAAGGGTATTCCCGGCGCCTCCTGGCGATCTCCCGCGACATCACGGCGTACAAGGAGGTCCAGGAATCTCTGCGTGCCAGCGAGGAGCGTTTGGAACATGTCATACGCGGCTCCAACGATGGATTCTGGGACGGCCATGTGCTCCCGGGCCAACCCTGGCATTCGCCGTTTACTCCCGTCTGGTGGTCGCCACGGGTGCGCGAGATGCTTGGCTACAATAAAGAGGAATTCCCCGATATCCTCGAGAGCTGGACAGACCGGTTACACCCCGAAGATCGTGAGGGAGTGTTTCAACGACTGACGGCCTGCATGGAACAGGGCGTCTCGCAATACGATGTCGAGTACCGCTTGCTGAACAAACAGAACGAGTATATCTGGGTTCACGCGCGGGCCGAAGTAATGCAGCGGGATGCGCAAGGGCATGCCATTCGCATGGCCGGCGCTTTGCAAGACATCACGGACCGCAAACGGGCGGAAGAGCGCCTGCGCCTTAGCGAAGAACGCTTGCGCATGGCTCTCACCGCGTCAGACCTCGGCATCTGGGATTGGGACGTTCTATCCAACCGCCTTTACTGGTCGGATGGTGTCGAGGCACTGTTCGGCCTGGCCGCAGGAACCTTTTCCGGCACGTATGCCGCCTATATCGCGCGCGTCTACCTACTCGACCGCGGCCCTACTCTGGCGCGCCTTGAGCTCAGCCTGCACGACCAGACCTCCGTCAGCATCCAACATCGCGTGGTGTGGCCCGATGGCACACTACATTGGCTGGCATGGACGGGACGAATTTATCGGAATGCCGACGGAGCCGCGACACGCGTGCTCGGCATCATTCACGACACGATGGGGCGCGCTGACGAATAACCAGACGGCATTCGGCGACCTCACACGTGGCCGGCTGATTCGACGAGGACGCAGACCGTGACGTTCGTATTCCTTCAGGTACAGTTCGACACACGCTTTTCTGGACTAGTTCGGAAGATCCTGTGCTGGGCCCTGACCGTTCTACTCTGGATACTGTCGGGCACAAGTCCGGCGTCAGCTACGGACATTATCATCCTCAAATCCTCCGATATCGCGGCATACAACCAGGCCATCAACGGGTTCAAGGCCACCCTTCCAAATGGAATCAACCTGTCTGAGTACGATTTGCAGGGAGATCTTGAGAAGGGCCGAAAACTGGCCCGAAAGATCCGCGCTTCCGATCCGGCCCTCGTCTTCGCCGTCGGCTTGAAAGCGGCGAAGGCCGCGCAACTCGAAATCGTCGATATCCCGGTGGTCTACGCCATGGTGTTGGATCCGGCCAAATACGGCCTCAACACCCAGAACATGACCGGCATTCTGCTGGAGGTACCGGTAGAACGGCAACTGGCGATGGTTCGAACCCTGCTGCCTCAACTCAGACACATCGGCACGCTCTATGATCCGGCCAAAACCACGGCACTCATCGACGAAGCAAAGCGGCTGCTCAAGCCTAGCGGGACGGAACTTGTCTCCGCGCAAGTCAGCAGCGAGCGGGATGTGCCTGGAGGGTTACGCGCCTTGCTTCCTTCGATTGAGGCTTTGTGGCTCGTTCCCGATTCCACCGTTCTGACCGATGAGTCCTTGCGTTTTATTCTGAACACCGCACTGGAGGAACGGGTGCCGGTGATCGGGTTTTCCCGTGAGTTTGCGCGAAGCGGGGCCCTCTTATGCCTGTCCGTGAATTACGGCGACATCGGTCGGCAGGCTGGACAACTTACCCGCAAGCTGCTCGACGGCCAACTCACGCTGCCGATGAAACCATGGCACCCTGACCGCATCGACACAAGTCTGAATCTCAAGACGGCCAGATTCCTCGGGATCGACATTCCCCGTGACCTCGAGCAAAAGGCCGACGAGTTGTATTGATGAAAGGACCTGCCGTGAAAGATCCAGCCCATCTCGCCGCGCCGCCATTTCTCCAGAGCGGCCCGGGACGTTTTGTCAGTCTCCGGACAAAATTCGTCGTATTTTTCAGCTTGATCATCATCCTGACCTGCTCGGGCATGAGTTGGTATTTCATTCACAGCAAACGTGTCGCGATGACCGAACGGGTGCAGGACCTGGGAAGCATCCTGGTCAGAAATCTCGCCCACAACGTCCGTTACGGCATCATCATCGAGGACCGGGTGATTCTGGAGCAGTTCATCGACGGTGTCCTAGGAGTGGATGAAGTGGTCTATGCGCGGATCATGGGAGCCGACGGCCAGGTGCTCGCAGCCAAGAGCAAAGGCAAATTGAAGACTCCGCTCGGCACCGTGCGCGCTGCCGACCAACCCTTTTTCCCGGCACCCGAGATGGCCACTGCGCTGATCAAGACCCCCGGCACAGATCCGACCGTCACACGTCTTCGCCTCCGCGGAACACAGAACGTCCCCCTCCACGAGAAGGACTCCACGCTTCCCGTTTCGACTACCGGCATCCAGGAAGAGACCTTTTACGATTTTGCCCTTCCGGTATTGAAACGCGCTGAACCCCGACTGGAAGCACTGGCCCTTCAGGAGGAGGAAACCCACAAGACACGAACCGCCGAACCGGCGCCGTCAGCATTTGGAGTGGTCCAGATCGGCCTGACCGAGGTGCCGATGCAACGGGAACTCGCGGAGGCGTTGCGGACGTTTCTCCTTCTTACCCTGGGGATCATAACGACCGGCATTCTCTGCACCAACCTTCTCGCCCGCCGCATCATTACCCCCTTGCGCAATCTTGCGGCGGGAGCGCGCAAGGTCGGAGAAGGCGATCTGTCCACATTTGTGGTACCGACCACGCAGGATGAGGTGGGCCAATTGACCGCGCTCTTCAACCTCATGACCAAATCACTCCAGGAACGCAATCAGGCCATTTCGGCCAACCTCGAAACCATCCGTCGCCACGTGACGCAGCTGACAACCTTGAACCAGTCCAGCACGGCGATCACCTCTACCCTTGACCTTGACCGGCTCCTGTCCACGGTGTTGCAGCTCCTCAGTGAAAATTTAGGGTTTGCCCGGATGGTGTTGTTCCTGTGGGACAGCGAGCGCGGCGTGGCGACGGTGGGGCAGATGCTGGGTATGCCCCCTGAGGCCGAGGAAGCCGCCCGCCGCCTGGTCATCCCGGTATACGAAGACGGCGGCTTTGCCGCAGAACTTCTGCTCCACGGCAAGCCGATACTGGTCCCGGACATCGAACCCGTCGCCGACCGCATCTCTCCAGCCGTGTTGCCCTGGCTTCGCCAGGTAGGATTGTCGTCCTTCGTCGCGGCCCCGCTCCGCAGCCAGCAGCGCATACTCGGCTACCTCGGCGCTGATCGCGGCACGCAGCCTTGCACTCAGGAAGATCTTGATCTCCTGGTCACCATTGCCAGCCACGTGGCGGTCGCGGTCGATAACGCGCGAGCCTATACCGAATTGGCCACCCTGACGGAGCACCTTGAAGGACGCGTGCGAGCACGCACCCACGAACTGCAGACGGTGAACGAACGCCTTCAGGATCACGATCACCGGCGATCGAAATTTGTATCGGTCGCCTCTCATGAATTGCGCACCCCGATGACGTCGATCAAAGGATTCGTCGAAAACATGCTGGATGGGCTCACCGGGGAACTGTCCGAACGGCAAGAACATTATCTGCAACGCGTGAAACACAACGTGGATCGACTGACCAGAATCATCAATCAATTGCTGGACTGGTCACGCCTCGATGTCGGACGGATCGATATCAAACCCGAGTCGTTGCCCATTGATGCGTTCGTCCGGGATGTGGTGGAGAGCTTTCAGACACTCGCCGCCGAAAAATCCATTACCTTGGAGGTGCTCCCTTGCGAACAATCCCTAACAGTGCGCGCCGATCGGGATAAGCTTGAGCAAATTCTCTGGAATCTCGTAGGCAATGCTATCAAATTCACTCCGCACTCCGGGCTCGTCTCGGTACGATGCAGTGCGCATAGCACGAGCTCCGCACAGATCACCGTCGCCGATACGGGCTGCGGAATCGCCGCCGACGAGTTACCTCTCGTCTTCAACGAATTTTCAAAAGTGGAATCAGCCATGCCGACGTCTCAGGGAGCCCAGCTCGGCCTGTTCATCACCAAAAGTCTGGTGACCCTGCACGGCGGCCAGATGTGGGTGGAGAGCCAGTTGGGAGTGGGAACTCAGTTCTATTTCACCTTACCGCTCGATATCACGCAACCGGCGAAGATGTAGGCGGATTCTTACCCGGCCGAGCGACGTCGTGTTTCTTCTCTGTATCTGATCCGATAATAGCCGCATTGTTTTGAGCAGACAGTGATCGGCTATTACGTACCTCCACCACACGCGATATCGGACGTTCATTACAGAATCAATCGGTTATTCGCCTGCGCTCTCTCGTTCCGAAGATCCAGCCGCGGCATGGGTATTGCGCTCGCATCACGTGGCGCAGAACTATTCACAAGCCAGTGCGGCCACACCGTGCACACCGCCATCCTCATAGTCGATGACGATCCGGATATCCTGGAATCCCTCGCAGACATGCTGACTCATGAGGGATACCTGGTTCATACCGCCGCATCCGGAACTGACGCATTGCAACAGGCAAAACAGGTGCAGTACGGGGCGGCCATTCTGGACATGAATTTGCCGGACCTGAATGGACTGTCGGTGCTGAAAGTGCTGATGGAGTTAGACGGTTCACTTCCCGTCATCGTCCTGACCGGGAATGCAACCTCTGAAAATACCATTGGCTCACTCGCCAAAGGCGCGTTTGCGTATCTGACAAAACCCTACAACTCCCAGGAACTCAAGGCTGTTCTCCGTCGAGCCGTTTCGGTGAAGGGACTGGCCGTACGCGCCGAACATGTGGAGCAGGCGTTGCTTGCCAGCGAAGAGCGATTCCGCGCGCTCGTGGAATCGGCGACCGATGCAATTATATTGGCGGACCACCGGGGTCATATCATTTGGTGGAACGGCGCGGCAGAGCTGATGTTCGGATACACCAAGCGCGAAGCACTCGGACAATTTCTCACTCTAATCATGCCCGAACGATTCCGTGCCGCCCACGACAAGGGCATCATGCGTCTTGCCCAGGGTGCAACCTCGACACTGATCGGGAAAACCATTGAATTGGTCGGACTGACGAAAGAGAAAGATGAATTCCCCATTGAACTGTCACTGGCCTCCTGGCGCGCCAAAGAAGGCGTGTTCTTCAGTGGAATCATCCGGAATATCACCAGGCGCAAACGGGCCGAAGAGTCTGTCGTCCGGCTTAGTCACCAGAATGCGTTGATTCTCGACACTGCAGGAGAAGGGATTTTTGGGCTCGACCTTCAGGGATGCACGACCTTCGTCAATGCTACCGCTGAACGAATGCTCGGGTGGACCGCCGCCGAACTCATCGGCAAGCCTTTAGCGTCGCTGCTTTATAAACTGCAGGGTGCTTCCCCCGAGCATCTTCCTGACCCCTTGTGCCTCTCTGCCGCAATTCACGGCGGCGCCGTTCATCGCGTTCAGAACGATACCTTTGCCAGAAAAGGCGGGGGCTTGTTTCCGGTCCAATACGTGACCAGTCCTATCCGTGAGGACGACCGTGCGGCCGGCGTGGTGGTGGTCTTTCAAGACATTAGCGAGCGAAAACAGATGGAGAGCTTGCAGCAGGCGCAACTCTCCATCAGTCATATTCTTGCGCAATCCGCTGCCCTTGATGAAGCGGTCCCGCAACTACTCCGTGTGCTCGGCGAGATGGGCCCCTGGGACATGACGATCCTCTGGCATAAGGAAGCGACGGACGACCGACTGGCCTGTGAAGGCTCATGGATCCGGCCATCCTGTCGATGGGATGAGTTTGTCACGGTCTGCCGCAACAGTGAATTCCCACCCGGCATGGACTTTCCAGGCATCGTCTGGAACAGCAAAGCTCCGCTCTGGATTCCCGATACATTGGCGGACAGCCGCTTCACCCGCGCGCCGACCGCCGCGCGCCTCGGAATGCACGGAGCCTGCATCGTTCCCATTCGCAGCGGGAGTGTCATCCATGGCGTCCTGGAATTGTATGCCGGTAGCCCACGTGCCCCCGATAGCCACCTCATTCACATCCTGACCGATACGGGGATGAAGATCGGACAATTTATCGACCGGGCGCGTGCCGGAGAAGCCTTACGCGCCTCCCACCATATGACACAGAGTTTGCTGGCCAGCCTGCCCGGCGCGATACTCCTCTGCGGGCACGACTTGCAGATCCACTATGCCAATACCGTGGCCCATCACTACTTCGCGCCGATCGGAGAATCCTTGATCGGCAAGCCTCTGTTCGAATGCCTGGCACTGAGTAAGACTGCCACTCACCAGTTGGTAAAGGAATGGGCTACCCTCCAGGCCGACTCGCCGCATCTTCCCCCGGAACGGGAGTGCGAGGTCGCCGGGCGGCTCTATCGGTATCGCTTTTTCCCTGTCACCGCCCATGAATCCTCCCGGTTTCAGATCGGCATCCTCCTGTGGGACATCACCGATGACAAACAACTTCAGGATCAACTCATTCAATCCGAAAAGCTCACCAGTCTTGGCACGATGGTCTCCGGCATGGCGCATGAGATCAACAATCCGGCCCAGGCCATACTCAGCATGGCCGAACTGATCCAGGAAGAAGCGGATCCCCGGATGGTCAAGGAATTTGCCGCCGATATCGTGGGCTACGCACGTCACGTCTCCAACGTGGTACGGGATTTCGCCGGATACGCTCGCTCGGCCGGCCGTGACGGAGAGACGGAAATTGATGTGGCGGAGCGTCTGATGGAGGCAGTCAAAATGGCGCGACGCGGACCTCATTTCGGCTACGTGGACATCGTCACGCGATTCGAGTCTCCCGCATTCCTCCGCGCGCGCAAAGGCGAAATTGATCAAGTCTTCGTCAATTTGATCAACAATGCCACTCAAGCGATGAATGGCATCGGGCGTCTGACGCTAGGCGCGACTCAAGACGGGGCGTGGATCAATGTGACCATAGCCGATACCGGTCCAGGCATTCCGGCTGCAATACGCCCGAAAATATTCGATCCGTTTTTTACGACCAAGCCGCCGGGGAAGGGCACCGGCCTCGGCCTCAGTATTGTTCACAAAATCGTCACCCGGCATGCAGGAACGATTACGGTAGACAGCACTGAAGGGCAGGGCACCACCTTCCAGTTGCGCTTCCCCGCACTGTTGCAGTGAAAAAATGCCCCGCGGACTTGAGGATGCGGAAGGGGGAAAATACGCGATGCCGGCGCTCAGGCTCGCGAACGTGAAGGATAGGCTCGCTTAAACACTGAGCGTAACCCGAAGTAGGCGAACGAATCCTTCAGGTTGGAATAGAGGCGCTTGAATGGGCCCATGTCTGGGTTGGTCACGTACTCCATCGTCAGCACGATTCGCTCCTCGTGATCGCCGAGCGGCGTCACAGCGTGCCAGAGCTTGTCCCCGTTGAAGATCACCAGATCGCCAGGCGCCGTCGCCAATTCACGATGCACCGGCTGCTTCCCCGGCACATCCTTGAAGAGATCGCAGACCAAGCGGCATTGCTTCGACTGGTCGAGCAATCCCATCAGGATGGTATATCGGGCACCCTTATAGTAGGACGTGTCATAGTGGTAGCCGATATGATCACCGGCTTCTGTGTAGTAATACAGCGCGCAGGAGTGTGGATCGTTGTCCGGGCACAGCAGCAGATTGACCTTGGTCAACCGGTTGAGCATGGTACGAAAGGCGTCCGAGCGATAAAGGTCCATGAACTGCGGCGCCTGCTCCCTCACCGTGTAGTAGCTGACACTGCCGCCCTTCTTATGCCCGGGAATATAATTGCGGTTCAGCCCTGATTTAAGCTCCTGCGCCTGCGATGTGAGCTCGGCTTCGACAAACTCGCGCGGCAAGAATTGAGGAATATAGAGGAACTCGTTCTGCTCCCAGTACTCCCGCTCCAACCGATCGAGATCCAAGGCTGCAATCGCCCGCTGAACCGCTTCGGTAACGCTGCTTGCACAGGCCTGGTTCATGCTCCCCTCGCCATATCTTGATTCACCGCTGTCCCGCCAACGCCCACGGTCAGGGTCGGCTCAGAACCGGCGCCCTCACGATTTCTACATCGGCAGGAGTCTTGAAATCAAATAGGTCGTCTTTTAATCCACTGTTCGGCTTCAACTCTGAAAATTCAAAGGTGGCGACGTTGCCGCTAACCTCGTGCAGCGCGATGGTCTTGAGGAAATACGTCTTGGGCTGCACTTCGATCACGATTTTTTGAATCGCCCGCTCCGGTTCAGCACGTCCCTGCTTTGGAGTCAGCGAGACCAGGAGAATGCCTCCGGCTCCCCGCTCCTTATTGGGCATCGGTTCGATATCGAATTCCTCATCCAGCTTGGCCACGCCCTGCAGCAGTTGCAGCGGCGCCTGAGAAGCCGCCATATAGGTCAGCTTGCCGACCAAGACCTGCTTGTGCTCCGGCACGTACATTTTCACATCGTCCTTGTTGACGTAAATCTCTTCCGTAGCCGGTTCGATATAATCCCATCGCAGACGCCCCGGCTTCTTGATGTAGAAATGTCCGGTCGAGATCACGGGCGTCGAAAACCCTTCGATTCTGGTTTTTTGCGTGAACGAGGCCTGCAAGTCCTTGGTCTTCTCGTACCGCGCCTGAATGTTCTTCACCACTTCCTGAACTTCCTTCAGGAGCTGGAGGTCGACCGCCGGCTCATCGGGCTTCACCGTTTGGGCAATAGCCGGCAGTCCGCTGACTAACAGAAATGCAATGATGATGAATGTCCGCATCATGCTTCATCTCCACCGACCGGGCCTCGACGTCCCAGCACTTCTCGACGCCCATCCCGTCCTGCCGCTCCGACCACGCCTTCCGCCTCCATCTGTTCGATCATACGCGCCGCTCTCGGATACCCCACGCGGAGGCGCCGCTGAATCAATGAGGCCGAGGCCTGGCCGGTCGACAAGACCAGGTCCTTCGCTTGTTCATAGACTTCATCCTTGGCCTGCTCCTCTTCCGCCTCTTCGATCTTGAGCGATTGCAGTTCGCGGCAATAGGAGGGTAATGCCTGTTTCTTGACGAATTCGACCACTCGCCGCACGTCGTCATCCGACACAAAAGACCCGTGAATACGCATCAACTTCCCGGTTCCCGACGCGAGATACAACATGTCACCGCGCCCAAGCAGTGCTTCCGCACCGTTCGCATCGAGAATCGTGCGGGAGTCCGTTTTGGACGAGACTTGAAACGCGATTCGAGCCGGAAAGTTGGCCTTGATCAAACCGGTCAACACATCGACCGACGGCCGTTGGGTGGCGAGCACGAGGTGAATGCCTGAGGCGCGCGCCATCTGAGCGAGACGAGCAATCTTGTCTTCCACATCTTTCGGGGCGACCATCATGAGATCCGCTAACTCATCGATCATCACCATAATGTACGGCAGGGGCTCGGGCGGGCTCGGCTTGACCGAATCAGTCGGCCCGTTGTCTCCGGCCGGCTCTGCATCTTCCCCCTTGGAGAGGCGCTCTTCTTCGGACAGAAACGTCAGTTCGACCTGCTCAGGTTTACCGGATTGCCAAACATCGGCTACCGCCCCCTGCACCTCGGAAATTCGTCTATTGTACGCGTCGATGCTGCGCACGCCGGCTTCAGCCAGCAACTTGTACCGCCGCTCCATTTCCTGGACAACCCACCCCAACCCGCGCGCGGCCGATTTGGGATCGGTGATGACGGGACGCAGCAAATGCGGAATGCCATCGTAACTCTGGAACTCCAGCATTTTAGGATCGATGAGCAGTAACTTCACTTCATCCGGCCGCGCGCTGAACAGGATACTCAAGAGCATCGTGTTCAACCCCACGCTTTTACCGGCCCCGGTAGCGCCGGCCACCAAGAGGTGCGGCATCGTTTGCAGATCGGCACAGACCGCGCCGCCGAAAATATCTTTCCCCAGCGCCAGGCTCAGCTTTGAACGTGATCGGGAAAAGGCATCGCTAGTCACGACTTCCTTCATGGACACCATTTCGCGATGCGGGTTCGGCACTTCGATTCCGACCACGGATTTCCCCGGCAAGGGGGCCACGATGCGTAGACTGATAGCCTTGAGCGCCAGCGCCAAATCATCGGCCAAGTTCACGATGCGCGCGACCTTGGTGCCGGGCGCCGGCTCGAATTCATACATGGTGACGACCGGCCCTGGGCGCACTTCGGTGACGCGCCCCTCGATTGCAAAACTTTTCAACGCCTTGGTCAGGATCTCCGATTGCAGCTTCAATTCATCGTCGCTGAGGCGGGCGATAGGACCGGAGGGATCGCTGAGTAATTCTTGCGGGTCCGGCAGCACATACCCGTCGGACACGGATGGACTCGTCGCCACGGCCGGAGCCGACTCGTCTACAGGCGCGGCACGTTTTTCCACTTTCATCGGCGGCTGAATTTTGGGGGGAATCATGGGAACCGCAATCTGCTCGACCGCCTCAGCCACTACCTGCACCTCGCGGTCGAGCTCCGGCTCTTCCGCCTCGCGTGACGGCCGTGCAACTTTTACGCGTGCCCGCTTCGGTTGATTGATCGGCTCTTCCTGCTTCGCCGGCCACTCAGGCACGAGTCCGACAAGGCGCTCGCGGACTGCGACCCACCAGTCCGGGACCCGCTGCAGCAACAGGGTCAGCGACACCGGCACCGTAAAGAGCAGGGCCACCATCAGCCCGGTGAGGATCACGATATGCGCACCGGTCGTGGCAAAATAGCCGCGGATGCCATCGGCCAGCACCTGACCGACGATTCCGCCGGCCATCCCACGATTCACCCATCCGCTGGAAATCGTCGGGACAGCCGTCACTTCCAAGTGCAGCAGTCCGCTCAGGAACACCATGGCGACCAGGCCGCTCCCGGCATTTCTCAGTCGCATGGTGAGGGGAATAGGTGTGAAACAGCGCACACCGAGGAGTCCGAGGAGAATCGGAAAGAGATAAGCGGCTCCACCGACCATAAAAAAACATGCGGCCGCCGACAGCGCGCCAACCGACCCGATCATGTTTTTGGGCTGATTGCCGGCAGCTCCGGATGCCGCGATCGATTTGGCGTCGCCGGGAACGAACGACACCAGACTGAGCAGGATCAAGAGACCGACTGCGATCAGGAGAACCCCGATCACTTCGCGCTTCACATGAGAGGAACGGGAAGGGGCTGAGCGGGCGTCACCGCGCTTTGCCGTGGTGGATACACCCATGCGGCGGATCGTAGCACAGGGAAAACGCCTTTTCAAACAAAGGGGCAATGTTGCGCACGTCGCTCAGGGCGCACCCCTCGCCGCGTATCGTCGACGCCCTCAACCTGGAACATCATCAAAGGCACGGGCAAGTGCACGATAGTCGTCCAAGGTCAGCATCTCTGCGCGGGCCTGCGGCGAGACACCGGCTGCTTCCGTTGCCCGGGCAATTCGTTCAGGCGGATAGCCCTCATCACGGAGAGAATTGACCAGCGTCTTCCGACGATGGGCGAACGAGGCTCGCACCAAACGGCGAAACCGCTCGTGGCGGACCGGATCAAATCCTTCCTGCGCCTTGATAGCCAGATGCACGACCGCCGATCCCACTGTCGGGCGAGGACGGAAACAATTCGCCGACACCCGAAAGGCGACCTCCACGTCTGCCGCCTCTTGCGTCAGCACCGAGAGCACTCCGTAGTCTTCGCTGTTGGGTTTGGCTGCCAACCTGAGTGCTACTTCCGTTTGCAGCATCAGCACAAGACGATCGAGATGGGCACGGGCATCGAGCAAGGCGAACAGGATCGGCGTGGAAACATAATAGGGAAGGTTCGACACCACCACGGTGCGCGGGGGCAAAGTGTCATAGGGAAAGGCCAGCGCATCGCCGATTCGAAGGTCCAGGTTGCGGCAATGACCGAGCGTCTCCTGTAGTTGGGGCTGCAGTTGCGGATCGATCTCGACCGCAATGACACGCCCCGCCTCGGCACACAACCCGGCCGTCAGGGCGCCCCGCCCAGGTCCGATCTCCAGCACCGTGTCCTCCGGACGAAGCGCGGCCAGGGAGACAATCTTGCGGATGATGTTCGGGTCGATGAGAAAGTTCTGACCAAGCCGTTTCAGTGCTGGAGGGAAGGACGCAGCCATGGTTTCACGCGGCTTTCTACCCGGCCGTCGGAGGTGTCGCGGCTCGAAGGCGTTTTGCGAGCGTGACCAGATAGGACCGATAACATTCGACCTCGTCGCTGAACTCCTCGATCAGATCGTTGGTAAAGGCGATCCCGGGATTTTTCTTGGCCAGCCCATCCGCCTCGGCCTGTCCGGCATGCTGCTGAAGGAGAGCCACGGTGCGAATCTTCCAATTCCCCATGCGCTCTGTGCCGAGGGTGGTGTTAAAGTCCTGGATGGTCCGCTTCGCAATTGCGTCCAACTCTTTTACCTGCTGATCGATCATCGTCGCCGCGGAACCTGGGTCTGACATGAATGTGACTCCTCTTTCCTATCGGGACGGTTTTTGAACAGGGGACCACGAGTGAGCCAGACGTGCTGCGACCTTGACGGCCTCCAGCAAACTCCCATGCTCGGCAACCCCTTTGCCGGCAATGTCGTAGGCCGTCCCATGATCGACCGAGGTGCGGATGATGGGCAGGCCCACCGTCAAATTCACGCAGGTGCCAAAGGCCACCAACTTGAGCGGAATGAGCCCTTGATCGTGATACATCGCCACCACGCCATCATAGTCGCCGCGGGCGGCTTTTCCGAACAGGGTATCGGCAGGCAATGGATCGCTGGCTTTGATCCCTGCGGCCCTGGCCAGCTTCACGGCCGGAGCGATGCTGGTCGCTTCCTCATTGCCGAACAACCCGTGCTCGCCCGCATGGGGATTCAACGCCGCGACACCAATCTTGGGGCGTGCGATGCAGAAATACTTCGTCAGGCCAAGGTGGGCGAGACGAATGGCTTTCGTAATCCGCTGCGTGGTCAACAGCGGCGAGAGCGCATGGATGGCCACATGTGTGGTCGTGAACATAATTTTCAGCGGCCCGCCGACGATCATCATGCCGAACTCTTTGGTCTTGGTCAGATCGGCCAGCAATTCCGTATGGCCCGGGTAGTGAAACCCGGCCATGTTCATGGCTTCTTTGTTGATGGGCGCCGTGACGATCCCGCCGACACTCCCCGCCTGCGCCAGTTCGACCGCCCGCTTGATGAATGCGATGGAGGCGGCGCCCGTCACTGCGGCGGCCACTCCCATTCGGAACTTCGGCAAGGGACCCTCCAGCGGATCGGCGACAGCGACCTGTCCGGTTTTCAATCGCGTGCCACCTGCCGGATCAAACGGTACCACCTCCAGCGGCAAGTCCAGCCACTTGATGGTTCGTTCCATCACCGGGCGGGAGCCGATCACCACCGGGCGACAGAGTCTCATCAGTGCCTTATCGGCCAGAGCCTTGGCAATGACCTCCGGACCGATTCCGGCCGGATCCCCCATCGTAAGACCCAATATAGGACGGACTGATTGTTGCGCTGATTTACGAGCCATGTGTATAGAGGAAGAGTGTGTACCCAAGGTACAGCAGTGCGCTGCCGCTGAGCAACCAGGGCCGCCAATGCCCAGACAGGACCGCCTGCAGCAGGCTCAAGGACATGGCAACGACCGCCAGAACCATCGTCGCCAGCGCCGTGGTGCCCAGGGTCCATTCGGTGCCGAGCAATCCGACGGACACGGGAATCGAGCCTTGGAACACCATCGCCCCGGTGACGTTCCCGACCGCCAAACGATCTTTTTTTCGATACAGCCACAGAAAACTATTCGACATCTCCGGCAACTCGGTGGCCAGTGGCGCAATCAGCAATGCGAGGATGAGGGGCGACACCTGCATTTCGGCTGAAATGGAGTTCGCCGCAGTGACAAACAGATGGGCACCACCAACCAAGCCCAGCAACCCCACGACTCCTTGCGCGCCAATCACCAGATATGACGGTTTGGTCGAGTGGCGGGCAAACAGCAGCGGTTCCAATTCACCGCCCCCCTCGCCTTCCTCATCCTCCGCTGAAAATTTGAGCTTCATGTAATAGACATACATCCCCAGCAGGACGACCGCCACGGCCACATGGAACGGCCGCGAGGGAATCATGGCGCAAATCAGCGCCAACGCATAACTGACCAGAAAGAAGCTGATGTCGACCCGGACCTCGCCATAATTGAGCTTGAACGTCGCGGTCCGCTTTCCCAACTTCGCATAGAGCAACAGCAACAGGGCCAGGATCGGCAGCACCAGCGTACTCAGCATGAACGGCGCCCCGAGAATCGCACCCAGACCGACTTCCATCTGTTCGCGGCCCGCCCCGAAAAAAATGGCGATGATCGGAATCGATGTTTCAGGCAAGGTCGTCCCGACGGCAGCAAATACGCTCCCGACTGCGCCCTCCGAAATGTTCAGACGCCTTCCGAGCCACTCAATTCCATTCGTGAACAGATGGCACCCGGCGAGGGTGATGACGACGGAGGCAACAAACAATCCCACGTAGAGCAGGATCGTCACAGGAAGCCCCCCATGGCAGTGTAACTGGTGAAGCGTGAACCGGATATCTTCTCTTGCATCACGTGCGCACTTTCCCCTTCGGCCTTGTGCCTTGTGCCTGGCGATAGGCCACCATGGCTTCTTCTAAAATGTCTTTGACCGGACGCCCGCTTTGTTCGGCAATGCGCTTACAATCTTCATACTCCGGAGCGGCTTTGCTCCGACCCGGTTGAGACTCAGCGAGTTTGATGCGCACATCGTGACCGTGGATGCGCACCGACGCAAACCGGCGCGGCAGAATACGCCGCTGCACTTCGCGCGTGCGGACACCGAGCGCCGTCGTGTCGGCAAACAGCACGGCCAGGACCGCCTCTGCCTTTTCCCGTGGCACGAGGACGGTGAGCACATTCCCGGGCCGGCCTTTCTTCATGGTCACTGCGGCGAGCGTGGCATCCACGGCCCCGGCAGCAAACAGCCGGTCAAATACCGTTTCATAGACTTGCGGATTCAAGTCATCGAGGTTCGTCTCGAGTTCAACGATTGTGTCCATTGCACCGGGGCTGTCCGCCTCTTCACCGATGAACACGCGCAACACGTTTGCCCACTGGGCCGGATCGGCAGTCCCCGCACCATATCCCACCTGACATACCTGCATGGAGGGCAGGCAGCCAAATTCGGCGGCCAGGGTTCGCAACAACGCCATCCCGGTCGGGGTCGTGAGCTCCCGTTCCGGACCCTTGGCATAGATCGGCACGCCGACCGCCAAGGCCGCCACGGCTGGTCCTGGCACGGGCAACGCGCCATGAGCTGACATCAGGGTACCGGACCCCACATTGATGGCAGAGGCCGTGACGCGCTGAATGCCCAATAGATGCAGCCCCAAGACTCCGCCGACGACATCCACAAACGAATCGATCACGCCCACTTCGTGGAAGTGCACATGCGAGGGATCGACCCCGTGGGCCTTTCCCTCGGCGTCAGCCAATACGTCGAACACCGCCTGACTCCGGTCTTTCACCACCGGCGGCAGGCCGCTTTTCTTCAGAATTCGTGCAATTTGTGCCAGCGTCAACGGCGCCCGAAAACCCTTCTCGATCAGCACATCGACTTTGGTCGCGGTAATAGCGCCACGCTCGACGCGTGTGCGGGCCAGCCGATACCCCTCGACTTTCAACGCGGCCAGGCCGCGCACGAGATCCTTGAACGGCAACCCCGCATCGACCAACGCGCCCAATGTCATGTCGCCGCTGATGCCGGAAAAACAGTCGAAATGAAGATGCCTTGCCACGTGACTCCTACGATTCAACATCCAGCGCAAACGAGCGGCATCTTACCGGAGCGGCACCCAGACAGCAATCATTCCGCTCGTTCATTGACAGCCTTTCGATGCTGTGTTATCCCCAATCAAGAGACGCATTCCATCAGTCCACCAGCCCGTAGCCTGCGACACCGACACCCATGATCAATTCAACACCACTTCCCCGCACCACTGTCAGTCGCGCATCGAACAGACCGAGACTCGGCTTGCTGCTCTTGTTGAGCGGCCTCTTCCTACTGGGGGGACAGACCACGGATGTCCTGGCCAAGACCAAAGGCAAGAGCAGCGTGCCGCGCCCTGAGCCGGACCTGAAGATTCTCTCCCTCCAGGCCGCGCCGATGCCCTACCGGCCGCAGGATGGGCCCTTTCATTTCATCGCGACCGTGCAACTGCCGAAAGAAATCGATGAGCAACTCATGCTGGAGGTCTCCGCCCTCGTGACCTCCTCATCCATGACTTCGCTGCGTTTTCTCTCGATCCGGCAACAGGTCAATGAACATGTGCAAACGACTCCGAGCGCAGCCGGAGAGACGCCGCAAAAACACGTGCATGTCGACCTCGTCTGGGACGGATTGGATCACAACAAACAACAGGTCCCGGTGGGATCCTATGAATATGAAGTGCGGGTCAAACTGCTCAGTAACGGAGAGAAGGGCCAGCGCACCCAGATGCTCTCATGGCCTAAACGCGGCAAGATTGTGGTCAAAAACTAGTTGCGGACATGCCCCTGGCTCAGGCCTTCTTGCCTGCAGTCTCTTCACCATCTGTCTCCCCCACCATATTAATCCGGTGAGCCAGACAACCGGCGCCGAAGCCGTTGTCGATATTCATCACACCGACTCCTGCCGCGCAGGAATTCAACATCGTTAACAGCGCGGCCAGACCGCCGAAATGCGCGCCATAGCCCCGGCTCGTGGGCACCGCAATCACCGGCTGGCGTACCAGCCCGCCGACGACACTCGGCAACACGCCGTCCATCCCGGCCGCCACGATGATCGCCCGGGCGTCATGCAACCGGTCCTGCTGGCCGAGCAGCCGATGCAACCCGGCCACCCCCACGTCATACAATGTGTCGGTGTTGCTTCCCATGATATCCGCCGTCACACGTGCTTCTTCCGCCACGGGAATATCGGCCGTGCCGGCAGTGACTATAAGCACCGACCCACGACGCTTCAGCTTGGGCGGCACAATGGCTACCACACGCGCCGCCTCGTGATAGATGGCCCGCTTGCTGACCCGCACCAACGCCCGCGCGACGGAGGGCTCCACCCGCGTGGCCAACAGCGCATCGTTCTTCCGCAACAGGGTTCGGGCAATCGCCACCACCTGCGACACGGTTTTCCCTTCGCAAAAAATGACTTCCGGAAAGCCCTGGCGAAGCGAGCGGTGGTGATCAAGTGAGGCAAAACCTAAATTCTCATATGGAAGAGTGCGCAACTGGTGCAGCGCATCAGGCACCGCCAGGGCTCCCTGCTGGACCTTGGTGAGTAACGCCTGCAATTGGGCTTGGTTCATGACGGGGTCTTCTCTCCCTTGGCTTCGCGTTCCATCAAATCACCGACCGCCTGGCGGCAGGATTTATCGGCAAAGAGCACCGCATTGACCTCCTGCACAATCGGCATATCCACGCCACATCGCCTGGCCAGTCCCAATGCGGCCTTGGCCGTGCGCACCCCCTCCGCCACCGCGTGCATGCTCGCGAGAATGCCTTCCAAACGCTCGCCCTTCCCTAACCGGACGCCCACCGAATGGTTCCGGCTCAAGGGCCCGGTGCACGTCAGGATGAGATCTCCGACGCCGGACAACCCGTAAAACGTCCGCGGATCAGCGCCCATCGCCACCCCCAGGCGAATCATTTCTGCCAAGCCGCGGGTAATGAGGGCCGCGCGAGCGTTGTGCCCAAGTTCAAGTCCGTCCACCACGCCGGCAGCCAGGGCCATCACATTTTTCAACGCCCCGCCGAGTTGGACTCCAATCAGATCGTCATCCGCATAGACTCGGAAGCTCGACGTCATGAATAGGGCCTGGATAATCTTGACGGCTTCGGCATCCTGGCCGGCAAGGCACAGCGCTGTCGGTTTCCCCTGACTGACCTCGCTGGCGAAACTGGGGCCCGACAGGACCATCAACGAACCTCGCATATGTGCAGGCAGCACGCCCTGCATCACCTGCGTCATCAGTTCGAGCGTCGATTCTTCGATACCTTTGGTGGCGCTGACGAAGGGAATCGGCTGCGACAAGAGTGCGCCGATCCGGCCAAGAACCGGTCTCGCCACATGCGACGGCACGGCGAAAATCACACAATCCACCCCGGTTAGGGCCTCGGACAAGACGTTGGTCGCAGTCAACGTGGCGGCTAGCGGCACTCCTGGCAAATACACGGCATTCTCACGCGTGAGCGCAACAGCTTGCACAACCTCCGGTTCATGTGCCCACAAGCACACGGGAATGTGTTTCTCAGCCAGATGCCTGGCCAACGCCGTTCCCCAGGCTCCGGCGCCGATGACCGCCACACGCTGAATCAATGATCGCATCATGGACGCGGATTATAGGAAGGGGTTTGGAAGGGTGTCAACGAAGCGCTCCTTGCTGCATCGCACGGATCGGCAGGTCCGGCCACGCGGATCGCCACTGGAATTCCACCCGCATAGGCGGTAGGCTGCAGATTCACGTGGAGCCATTATCATGAAACCCTGTCCAGCTTGCGGACGTGCCCTGCCTGAAATCAATCGCTACTGCACCCATTGCGGGGCAGGCGTCGCCGCGGACACGCAGCGCACGACGACGACGCCTGCCTCCGGCTCCGCGCGAGAGCAACTGAATCTGAATATCTTGTATGGTATGGTCACGGTTCTGATCGTCTCCCTCATCATGCCGCCCTGGGAAACATCGCCTGCGCAACCGGCAGCGTTTCTCGGCTTTCACTTTATTCTGTCGCCGCCGCAACCGGATGCCATCGTCAGCCGCCTGCTGCTGACGATCGAACTCACCACGACAGCCATTGCCGGACTGTACCTGTCGTTTCTGTTCCGATCAAAACCGTAGACTGTAGGGCGGGGGATGTGACCGGCTAATCCAGGGCGAGGGTCAGGCATTTGGCTGCACCACCTGACTTCATGAATTCGTCCAATTCCACGGCATGCGTGTGATATCCACGGGCTTCCAGGAGGTGCGTGGTACGGGGGCAGCCGGCCGGAATCACGACCTCCTTACCGACACAGACGGCATTGCAGGCAAATCGAATCGCTTCCTCTTCAGGCACGGCAAGCCGGCGTTCCTCGGGAATCCGTTGGGCGATGGCGGCCAGGCCGTACGAATCGAAAGCCGTCGGCAGATAGAGCAGCTCCCCGCCGCTGAGGGGACAAAAACAGGTATCGAGATGATAAAACCGGCTGTCGATGAGTTCGAGCGGAATAATTTCACGCTGAAAGATTTCGCTCAACCTCGGAAATGATCGGATGTCCGATCGCTGACGGTATCCACCGAACCACGTATCCGGAAATCCCAACAGATCGCCCGCTCCTTCGAAATAGAGCGTCTTCTCGAGCGTCAGCACCTCATAGCCGTGCTCGCGAAACCACTGCGCGAAATGGGCTTCCTCCCGCTGACGCTCCGGATAACGGAACCGGCTTACCAAAGCGCGGCGACCGACCACTACTCCGGCATTGGCCGTAAAGACCAGATCGGGCAAGCCCGGAACGGGCTGCATCCGTTCGATCCCGGCCCCGACCTCCTCCTCCAACACCTTCATGAGCGCTTGCCACTGACCTGCTGCGCGCGATGGATCCACGGCATTCTCACGCCGCATCCAGGGATTGATCTCATAGTCGATCTGAAAATACTTGGGAGGACAGACCAACAGCCGGCTCATGGACGCCACCCGAGTTCACGCGCCAGTTCTTTGAGAAACGACGCCGCATCCATGACGAGACCGACGGCCTGAAAACTGCCGCGATCGGCTAACTTTGTCGGGACTGACGGATTCACATCGACACAGACGGTGGGGACGGCGGCCGGCAACAAATTGCCGGTGGCGATTGCGTGCAACGTGGACGCCACCAGCAGTGCGAGGCCGACGCCCTGCACTTCGGCGCGCATCGCCTCCTGAGCGTGCATGGAGTCTGTGATCACCCCGGGCAACGGTCCATCGTCCCGGATCGTGCCGGCCATCACCATTTTCACACCGTGGCGCACGCAGGCTGCCATGATACCTTCGGTGATCACCCCCGAGCGCACTGCCTCATGAATGCTGCCGATGGCACGAATCCGATTGATCGTCCGCAAATGATGTTCGTGCCCATGCGGCACCGACCGGCCGGCCGTCAACCCATAGCCAAGAGACGTGCCATACAGACCGGCCTCCATATCGTGCGCGGCCAGCGCATTGCCGCAGAACAAGACCTGAATGTAGTCCGACTCGATCAACCACGTCAGCGCCTCCCGCCCTCCGGCATGCACGATCGCCGGCCCGCCCGCAAAGAGTACCTTTGCACCGGGATGTCCGTCCCGATGGCTGGTGCGCAACTTCTGCATACGTTGCGCAATATCGGCGATGACCGGCTGATGCGGCCGCTCGGACGACACGAGCGACTCCATAAATCCAAACACGTCGCGCTCGGCAGGACGGGCAAGCGGCGTAACTCTGATGCCGTCTCTCCCGGTTACGATCAGGTCGCCCGCCCGTACTGCTCCCATCGGCAGCGTTCTGGCACAGGCTTTCACCGGATCGACGCAAATACCGAGATCCATCTCCATGCCCTCAACCTCCACCCAGTCGCCATCCACACGGATCTGGGTCGGCAAATGCGTTGTGGCATAGAATTGATCAGGGAAAATGCCCGCCGCAGGAGCTGGCTCGAACCGGCAATCGGTATCGCGTTCGACGGCAGCGCCGTGCGGTTGAATGGCCCTGAGAATCTCGGCCAAAGACCGGCTGGAGGCGGCATGCACGACAATCCGCGCCTGCGACGGCGCGTCTCTCGTCGCCCCGATTTTCACATCCTGTAGATCGAAGGTGCCGCCCATCATCAGAATCGTGTCCAGCACCTTGGCGAGGATCAACGAGTCGATGATGTGTCCGTGGAGAAAAACCGTTTCCTGGGATGCGGTCATGATTGGCCCCTCATGACTCAACGTGGCGCCGGTCAAGGAAGACGCCGGATGGCGATAGACCTGCTACGAAGATTCTACCATTAGTGCGGACAGATGACCCGCGCGTTATGAATTCGTTTTCACGACCTCCCGCAGCACACTCGTAGCATAGGAACCCGGAGGCAGCCAGAACGAGAGGGTCAACACCGAGCCTTCCAGCGACCAGGCGAGATCGTTGAGACGAACGCGCAGAGCTCGCCGTTCGCCACGAAATCCGCATTCGGTCCCGGCTTTCGATAACAGGTCCGGAGTCGTTCCCAACTCGGCGATCACGGACCGTTCAATATCGCCCGGCACACCCGTCGCCCAGGGTGCACGCGAACCGAACAGTGGCCCCGTCGGGCTGATCTCGAATCGATCCGCCCGGGGCTGTTCCACGTCCGGTTGCTCCACCGGAAAGCAGGCACCGTTTTCTGATTTCATGGCCCAGTCACCCAGAAACACCCGGTCGATGCTCTCGATCCGTTTGGCGACGATCTGGTTGAACACATACGACTGGTAGGCATTCATGAACCAGATCCGTTTGGACCGCGGCATCTTGTTGCGACGCGCCGCATCCTGCAGCAGTTCGGCGCCTAGTTGAAAATTCGTCCCCGATCGCCCTTGCCGTTGCGGGCCGAAATAGTTCGGCACCCCGCGCCGCACCAGCTCATCGAAGAGTTGCCGCAACGATTCCTCACTCCCCTCGCGAACATCACGAACCACCAATCGAAAATGATTACCCGCATGATGGCCTTTGCGCAATCGATTGCGGTGGCGTCCCAATACTTCCAACGTCAACAGGCGTTCGTCGGTCGGTAATGCCGCCACTGTCTCAGCCTTTACTCCCTGCAAGGACAGCATCTGCGTGGTCACGGCCTGCGCATCCTTGAGGCCGGCCACACCGATCGTCTGCGCTTTGACATGGAGCTGAGAGGCGAGTCGCAAAACCAGATCGGGGGTTGATAGCCCACGCTTGGTGATCTTGATGTACAAATGCTCGCCTTCTCCGCAGGGCAGATACAAGGGACGTTCTTCTACGCAAAAATCCTCCGGCGCACTGCGAATGCGGCCGCCGAGTGCGGGAACAGAAGCGGTTAAATAGGGCACCGTATCATCGAGCCAGGAGGGAGTCGGCATGAAAGTCCTTATCGTTGCTGAGAAATTACAATAGACGTCATTTGCGTGGGCGCAGCGAACACCCGTGTTATACTCATGTCAGGCGGTCTGAACCGCGAACTATTTGCTATCAATTCCAATGCGAACACGATCGGTCCATAGGCATGGTGCGGCCTGGATTCTTTTCTTCGCGATCACGGTCGGCCTCACCTCTTCCGCCGCGGCAGCGACCAGGCTGAACGCGATCGACATCTTCGCTCAGCTGACGCAGCACATCAAACGCCAGGCCGACACCGACAAACAGGCCTTTGCGACCGCCAGCCAATGCATGAACTGGTTCTACAAACAACAGCGGCACAAGCCTGCCCCGCCTGCGGTGCAAAATATCGCCTGGAGTATGGCCCCGTCTTCTGCCCTGACAGCCGTCGAATCGGAAGCGGAAGGCGCTGACTGCCGCAGACGATATCCCGACGGACTCGATGGGGTGCGCACCGATTTTCAACGCACCCAAGCGCTGCTCTCCCTCAGCCTGACCTTCTACGAGTTCGCTCTGGTCGGCGACGGCGACGACAATTCACTGTACAGTGCGCGTGAGCTCCATGACATCCTCGTGGCCTTGAACCTGGCTGCTGAGCCGTCCCTGGGAGCTGATGCTCATCTGCGATCGCTCACCTCCCAGTTCGATGCTCTGCATGAAGCCCGTGGCATGGAAGCGCTCATGGCCGGCATGGGCAAACTCTACGATCAGGGCTACCGTGTCACCACCGCGGACAAGGCTCACTTAAATAGAGTGATGGAATGATTTCCACCTTGATGCGGTGGCAGGAGCTGACGCGCGTCTGGATCGGCCACTGGCTGAGCCGCCCCTTTCACCACCTGTTCAATTTGATGCCGGGGGTGGAAGTGGGTCTGTCCACGCCCGCGATCACCCGACTCCCACTCGCCCATGCTCCGCTGGCCGGACGCCGCGCCGTACACTTGAGCGATCTACATCTGGACCGCTATCGCCCCCGGCATCGCGCCCTTGTCCGCACCGTAGCGGAGCTGAAGCCGGATTGGATCTTCATCACCGGCGATCTGGTGAATGTGCGGGACGGACTCCCGCATCTCCTGCGCTTTCTGACGGAGCTACGGCGGGTGGCCCCGGTCTTCGTCACGCTCGGGAATCACGATCATTACAGCGGCATCGGTATCGACGAGTTTGCCGAGCACTTCGATCGCCGCAAGGTGACGCTGCTCCTCAATCAGGTCACGTTCCTTCCGATGGAAACCGGTGAACTGGCCATCGTCGGCCTCGATGACCCGTCTCTCCACCGCGCGGATCTTCACTGCATTCCTTCCGCGCAGCCTGGACGGTTCACCCTGGTCCTCGCGCACGCGCCCAATATTCTGGATCAGCTCTCCGACCGGCAGCACACCGACCTGACTTTGTGCGGACACAGCCATGCCGGCCAATGGCGGATTCCGTATGTCCCGACGTTCTGGCTACCGCCGGGGTGCCACGGACGGACTGGCGGCATGTATGAGAAGGGCCGCCACCGCCTGTATGTGAATCGTGGGCTTGGCTGGTCGGTCATCCCCATGCGGTTGAATTGTCCGCCTGAGATCGTGCTGCTGGAGTGGGCAGCCTGACCCCTCCATCCATCGTTTTTCCATTCCGCCCATCTTCAGCGAATGCGCTCCAACGCTTCGCGAGCCCGGCTCCGGACCGTTTGATCCCAATCTTCTTTACTGACATAGGCCAGCTTTTCCTTGGCCGCTGTGGCGCGTAGCCGACCGAGGCCTAAGGCCGCGCTGGAACGGACGTAGGCATGGTCGTCTTCTAACGCAGCGAGGAGATGGGGAACGACTGTGTCATCCCCGATCACACCCAAGTGGCTCGCCGCCATGCCTCGCACCTGATGTTGCTTGTCACCCAAGGCCCGCTTGAGCGTCGTCAGAAACAACTCCTGAAAGCGCGGCGCAATCGCCTCAAGGCCAACGCGCCGGTACTCGTTCACTTCAATGACCGCGAATGCGAGCTGCAATCGTTTATCGCTTGCAGTCTGGCTCTCGAACAACTTGATGAGCCTGGCGCGCTTCTGGTGTCGTCGGCGACGGGCGCGAATTTTTCCGGCCAGGATCCACACCACGGTCAGCGCGGCAAGCCCCAACGCCGCTAGGGGAATGGCCTGGTCGATGATCAGATCCTGCACATCCGGCGACAGACGTTTCCACACCCACACCCCGGACACAACAAGGCCTAGGAGGAGAAAAATAGTGGTCAGATTGGCGTGACCGGACTGTGCGTGACGAGCCATGGCAGGCGACATGATAGGGGCCCGGTCCGTGCGGCGTCAACGCACGCCGTGCGAACGACTCTTGACAGCTGCCCTCCCGGATGACTAGGCTTCGCCCCCGATGGACCTTCCAGATCTCAAAGACGATCCACACCTCAAAGTGCTCCGTCCCTTAGTTGAGACCTATCTCGCATTCTCGCGCGCGGACAGCCGACATGTACGTTTGCTGCGGCTGACGCCCTCGCAGTTCGACGTCATCGCCACACTCGGTGACACCAAGGGCATGACCTGCGCCGAGCTCTCGACCGCCACGTTGGTGACCAAAGGAACATTGACGGGCGTGCTGGACCGTTTGGAAGCCAAAGGATTGATACGCCGGACACCGGTTGCCGACGACCGGCGAAGTACCCGCATTTGCCTCACCGGGAAAGGCGACCGCCTGTTTCAAAAAACCTTCGCCGCGCATATCGCGTTCCTTCGCCCCTTCTTCCAGCGCGCGCTCTCGGCCGCAGAAGCCGATCAGTTGCGCGCGCTGCTCCTGCGGCTCTATCGAAGTTTTCAGGAGAAGCCTGGCACATGATCCGACTCACGGTCCTGGGGTCCGGAACCAATGTGCACCCCACGCGCGCCGCAGCCGGATATCTCGTCCAAACGGATCAGACCTTTCTGCTGGATTTCGGTCCTCGCACGCTCACGAACCTGATCAAGAGCGGCGTCGATCGCCACACGATCACGCACATTCTGTTTTCTCATTTCCACGCCGACCATTTTGCTGACTTTATTCCGTTTTTCTTTGATGCCGTCATCTTCTGCAAATATCAGGGCGGGACGAGACCCCCGCTGACCCTCATCGGTCCGCATGGCACCGCCACGTTGATGCGAGCCATGATGACGACGTTTCCGAGTTTTGATCGCGCACCATTCCGGGTCACAATCCGCGAGGTGTCGGATCGGAGCTTCCGCCTGGGAGAGACGCGAATCAGACCGGCCACGGTCACCCACGCCCCTCGGCTGCATTGCGTGGGCTACCGGATCGAATATCAGGATCGCGTCATAGCCTATTCGGGAGATTCGCTGTACTGCGACAGCCTGGTTCGACTCTGTCGCGACGCCGACCTCGCCATCCTGGACTGCTCCTTTCCTGAGAACCGGCCCGGTGCCGGACACTTACACGCGGGACTCTGCGGACGAGTGGCGCAGGAAGCAGGCATTGACCAGCTGGTGCTGTCTCATTTCTATCCCATCGCGGAACAGTATGACGTACGCGCACAGGCGAGCGGGCATTTTTCGGGAAAGGTCAGAATGGCGCGGGACCTGCTCAAATTGCGGAGCTAGCGCGATTCCGGGGAGGCCCAAAAGTTAGACGAGGACATCGGTCGACAGAGGAAGTCTGCAGGGATTCTGGAGGCAAGCAGTCTGCGCTACAACCCATCTTCACGCTGCTCACAACCCAATATCTCAATAAACCGCGGCAGCCGGGTCTTTTTGAGCGGCTCGTCGAGCTTATTGTAGATGGCGAGCAGATTCTTGATCATGCGGGCGAGGATCGCCCTGGTCGGGCTTTTCTGCAGAAAACGGTCTTCAAATCCATACCCGGCTTCGGTCAGGAACCGCGCGCAATTCTTCTCTGTCAGCAGCGCGCCCCCGTTAAAACAGTCGATGAAGATTTTGTATTTCTCCGAATCGAACTTCACGAGGAAGTGGCCCGGCATGCCGATGCCGTGCACCGGCAACTGGAGCCGTCGCCCGATCAGTAGGTAGACCGTGGAGAGGCTGATCGGAATTCCCGTCCGACGGTCCATCACACAGTTCAGATAGCTGTTTTCAACCTCATAGTAGTTCTTGGTGTTGCCCTTGAAGCCGGCCTCGGTGAACAGGTAGCGATTGAGCGCCTTGACGGTCTCTTCGCCAGACACACGGGACCCGATCTGCTCCCGGACATCCTGCGCCATGCGATCGAGTTGACGCTGGTAGCCCTGCACGTCGAGCGTTGGATAGGCGTACCGCGCGAGAATGAACGCGCCCTTCTCCAGATCCAGGTGTTCGTCCGGAAACGCGACCAGGTCACGCAGCTCTTCCTCTAACCTCGTCCCCCGGATTTCCTCCAAGACGGTGACGATGCGATCGGCCATCTCCGGCTGTTCAATTTCCGCCTCCTGGAGCAAGGGCACGGCAGAGTCGCCGAAATCGATCAATTTGCCGCTGATCGTCTTGACGATCCGTTCATCCTCATCACCGAGGAGCCGAATCAAGGCACGAATTTGGCTTTCATTCACGAACATGGAAGATCCCCGGTGCGTGACCGTGCTCACCCGATCGCCCGCCGGAAGGCGCGCGCGCCGCCATAGAGGCAGAGGGCATCGAATAACAGCATCACAACAATAACCATTCCCACATGGGGCAATGCTTCAGTCCATCCCTGGAGAATCAGCGGGCGTACGGCATCGATGGCCCAGGTCATCGGATTGAACTGCGCCAGAAATCCCATCCAGCCCGGCATCGCGGCCAGGGGCACCAACGCTGAACTCAGAAAAATCATCGGGAGGGAGAGGAAACCCAAGACAGAAAAGAAATCGCCGTGGCTTTTCACAGAAAAGGCCATCGCCATGGAAATGGCCGTCAACCCGACACCGAACATCATACCAATGAGCAAAATCGTCGCGACTCCGAGGAAGCCGGTGACCGGCTGCACACCGAAGAGCCAGGCCACGCCAAGGATGACCAGTACCTGCAGCGACGTGATGGTCGTCACAAAAATGAAGCGACTCAGGATCACCGACGTCCGGTGAATCGGCGTGGACATCAGCCGCTCGAGAAAGCCGTTTTCCTTGTCAAAGAGCAGATCAACGCCGCCGGCCAAACCGTTGTTAAGCACCGTCATGACCACGACCCCAGCCGTCAGAAAACTGATGTAGCTCGACGCCTGCGTCACCTGCATATCCGCCGCGCGTTGAAACAGATTGCCGAAAAAGATCAGCCAGAACAGCATCGGCTGCACGAGGGTAAACAACATGCTGAACTTTTCACGGCTCAGCCGCCGCACCCAGCGCATCGTCAACGCGCGAATTTCTTGTGAATATTCCTTCATGGCGGATTCGCGCTCCTCGGCGACAGTTACGAGTCCTCGGCTTTCGGTTGGTCGTCCTTGATGGAGCGCCCGGTATGCGCAATAAACACATCGTCCAACCGCGGCCGGTGATAGTCGATGAACTCCAGTTGGCAGGTCAGACGATTCGCCGCTTCAAGGATGGCCGGCAACGCCTTTTCGGGACAATCGACGCGAATGTCCAGGCCGGTCGGCGTGGTGGTCACGGCACGAATAGCCGGAAGATTCTTCACGGCCGCTGCCAGCATCTCGACACGATCGTGCTCGCGGACGGTCAGCGACACGAGATCTCCACCCAAGCCGACTTTCAGCTGATTGGGGGCGCCCAAGGCCTTGATCCTCCCCCCGTCGATGATGGCGATCCGGTCGCAGAGCTGATCAGCCTCGTCCAGATAATTGGTCGTCATTACCACGGTAATGCCCCGCTCCCGCATCGCCCGCACATGGTCCCAGATACGCAAACGGCTTTGCACATCCAAACCCAGGGTCGGTTCGTCCAGGAAAAGGATTTTTGGATCGGGCAGTAACCCGCAGGCGATGTCCAGCTTCCGCTTCATGCCGCCGGAATAGGTCTTGGCGGGACGGTCGGCCTGCTGCTCCAGTTCAACCAATTTCAGCAGCTTGGGAATGCGTTGGGCCGATTCGTCGGCCGAGAGATGATAGAGGTTGGCAAGCAGCTCGAGATGCTCACGGCCCGTTAGGAACCGATCGATGGCCCGCTCCTGCGGCACATAACCGATCGTCTGCCGGACGCGGTCCGCATCCTTGACTGAATCCAGGCTAAAAATTCTGGCCGATCCCGATGTGGGGTTGAGCAAGGTGATCAGAATGCGAAGGGTAGTGCTCTTGCCTGCGCCGTTCGGTCCGAGCAGACCGAAAATCTCGCCGGTGTAGACCTGAAACGAGAGGTCATCGACGGCGCGAACCTTATCGTACGTCTTCCCGAGGTGGGACACGTCAATAGCAACCGGCCGCGACATCAGCCCCACCCTCCGGCGCCGCGCCGTTCCGCCAGCTTGAACTGAATCAAATCGCTGAGGCGGC
Organism: Nitrospira sp.; assembly: GCA_009594995.1. Lineage (GTDB taxonomy): Bacteria > Nitrospirota > Nitrospiria > Nitrospirales > Nitrospiraceae > Nitrospira_A. The sequence continues at coordinate 302,799 of VOPR01000005.1, forward strand.
GGGCCTGCTGCGGCACATGCTCCGCTTCCAGCAAGAACTGCTTTTCCAATGGGGTACAGTCGAAATAGGTCGAGAGGGAATTCACAAACACTTCGTCGCTCACATCGGGCCGGATTAAACTGTGCAGCGGCGAGGCCTCCTCGTCAGCCTGGAGGTATTCTTCGAGGACCTCCATCAGGTAGCGACGCAAGGCGGGGTCCAGGGATACGGCTCCGTCTCGCGGCTTCAGCGTGATGCGGGCTTCACGGTAACTCTTTTCGAAAAATTCTTCATGGATTTCGTAGCGTTCAAGACCTTGCAACAGGATATTGGAGCGGCCATCGGGAAGCGCTTGCACGCTAGCCAGCCGTCCGACGCAGCCCAGAGAAAAGATCGGAGGATTCCCTTCGTATTGCTCTTCCCAGCCCTCTTTCAACAGTGCCATGCCGATGCATTGCCCTGCCGCGGCCGCATCCGCTACCATCTGGCGGTATCGAGGCTCAAATACATGGAGCGGCAGATAGGTCTTGGGAAAGAACACAACGTTAGGAAGTGGGAAGAGGGGAATACGATCCGGAATGGGAAACGGCTGGGCCTTTCCCGACAACTCCCGGTTCGACGGCTCGCGTTCAGGCTCAAGAAACATGGCTCACGATAGCTGATGCTTTGCAAAGTTGTCAACGCTGTCCCCTGTCCGTCTCGCGGCACGCATCGTCACAAAACCATCATGAATACTAGCGTTTCATCACCTGTCCACCACAAAAGACACCGGGGGCGAACCGGTCCGATCGAGATCACCGACGGGGCCGGCTGGTGAGTCTGCGATGACCACATTGCGCCCTGTTTACCTCGCGGGACTGCTCATGCTGGGAAGCTTCTTGGCCTGCACCGTCCAATCCATTGCAACGGAGGAGGCCCCTCGGTCATTCGATCAGGCCATGCCGGGATATCAGTATCGATTTCCCGAAGACCATGGAGCGCATGAACGGTTTCGGACCGAGTGGTGGTACTACACCGGCCACCTCACGTCGGCCAACGGCCGCCGGTTCGGATTTGAACTGACTTTTTTTCGGCGTGGCATTCCTCCTGCTCAGGTTGAGACCCTGCCGTCCAAGTGGTCCATCCAGCAACTGTACCTGGCCCATTTCGCCCTGACCGACCTGGAGGGTGGCCAGTTTCACTACACCGACAAAATCAGTCGCGAGGGACTGGGCAAGGCCGGTGCAGAAAGGGGCCGGTTGCGCGTGTGGGTCGACCGTTGGTCCGTGCTGATGGATGGTCAGACGCCACCTCACCAACAATTGCAGGCTGCGACCGACGACTTTGCAATCAAGCTCGACCTCGTTCCTGAGAAACCTCCTGTCCTGCATGGCCGCGAGGGCATCAGCCGCAAAGGGGCCGATCCCGGCCAGGCTTCCCACTACTATTCGCTCACTCGTCTCGCAACCGGGGGGCAGGTTCGAATCGGCACTGAAACCTTTGCCGTCTCCGGCCTCAGCTGGATGGATCACGAATTCGGCTCAGCCGACCTGGGGCAGGATGTGGTGGGATGGGATTGGTTCAGTCTCCACCTGAGCGACGCGACCGAACTGATGTGGTACTCCCTGCGACGTGCCGATGGCTCGCGCGACCCGGTCTCCAGCGGAACCCTGGTCCTGGCCGACGGGCACGCGCAGCCCCTCAATGCGCAGGACCTGACAATTGAGCCCCTCACGTACTGGACGAGTCCGCGATCCAAGGGACGGTATCCGCAACGTTGGCGAATGACTGCGCCTTCTATTCAATTGGACCTGAATGTGGAATCGCTGCTCGCGGATCAGGAATTGGACACGGCCCGCAGCACGCGCGTCACCTATTGGGAAGGGGCCGTGGCGGCCTCCGGTCAGGCGCGAGGCGCGCCCGTGACAGGACGCGGCTATGTCGAAATGACCGGCTATTCCGAACGCTTCACCCCGCGACTGTGAATTCCCAACGCACCCACACAATGTCTCACCTTGACTCGGTCGCTACGCTATGGTTAGGTCTGCGGCCACTGTGATGCCACGACGACTTCGAATTGCCACCCTGCTCCGCCGATCGGTTTTCCTGATCGGCCTGGTTCTCCTCGCCTGCGGCAGCCGTGAGTCGGCCGTGGTTTCGATCGCCCTCCATCCGTCGAACCCCAACATTGTGTACGTAGCGACGAACGATGCCGTGCATAAGACCCGCGACGGCGGCGCGACATGGGAACAATTCCCGGCCTTCACGGCTCGCCGCGTCACGACTCTGGCCATCGACCCGAAACTTCCCGCCACGGTGTACGCCGGCACCATGGGCGACGCCATTTACAAGAGTCCTGACGGCGGCCAACATTGGCTGCCCCACAATGTCGGGCTCAAAGAGCATGTCTCGTTCATCAATGAAATCATCTTCCATCCCGACAACACCGAACTCCTCTACCTCGCCACGACGGTCGGCGCATTCATCTCCAAAGACGGAGGGCGGGAATGGGAAGAGCGGATGGCCGGCATGAAGGAAGTGCACATCGTGACCTGCATCACCATGGATCATCAACACCCTCGCGTGTTGTATGCCGGAACCACCGGCGGCACCTACCGCAGTGAAGACGGCGGCACGAGCTGGCAGAAGAAGAATAGCGGGCTGATTCCTGACGATATCTTAAACGCCGCCATGGCGCTCGGAGTGAATGTGCTGGCGGTTGATCCGCGGAACTCCGACATCGTCTATGCCGCCACCACCAAGGGGCTCTTTCGATCCGCCAATCGCGGCGAATATTGGGAACAGATCGGGCAGGGACTGTCGAACCAATTCATCAGCACGCTGGCCCTGCATCCCACGGATGCTAATATCTTCTATATCGGCGGACCGGACGGCGTGCGGAAAACGGTGGATGGCGGGAAAACCTGGCAACCGCGCAATGAGGGGCTCACGACTCTGAACATCCGCACAATCAGCCTCAGCCCAAGTGATCCCCAGCTGCTGTATCTCGGCACGAACGGAAGCGGGCTGTACCGGTCGACTGACGGAGGAGACCATTGGGCAGCGATTCCGCTCACCGGGCCCCGCCAGGCCGCACCAGCCCCGTAAGAGGCTTACAGGATCCCCGATGCCGACGTTACTACTCATTCGACATGGAGAAACAGATTGGAATCGATCGGGACAGGTGATGGGAAACCAGCCGATCCCGCTCAACCAAACCGGCGAACAGCAAGCCCGCGCGTGCGCCGACATGCTGGCACAGACCCCGATCGCAGGCATCTTTACCAGCCCCGTGCTGCGCGCCGTGCAAACCGCCGAAATCGTGGGGCGACTGCACTCAGCCCCGCTGCATCACCTTTCGGGGCTGAGTGAGATCGGTGTGGGCGACTGGATCAATCGCTACTGGAAAGACTTTGCTGAAGATCCGGCCAAGCGGGACTGGTATAGCCATCCGGACCGGGCCCGACCCGTGGGCGGCGAAACGCTCCGTGAAGTGCAACAGCGTGCCGTGGCAGCCGTCGAACAGGCGCTGCTCGCCGCCCCAGAAACCACCTATGCCTTCGTCTCCCACGGCGACGTCATTCGGGCGCTGCTCGCCCACTACTTGCGTCTCGACCTGGCAACGCTCCGCCACGCCCGCATTGATCACGCAGGAGTGAGCGGACTGGAACTGACAGGTTCCGAGGCTCAGCTCCTGTTTCTCAATCATCGCCCTGGGTTGAGCCGGCTGCTCTGATCGACACACATCCCGGTTAGGGGTGAGCGGCAGCCGGAGCTGATGACTCTGCGCCCTTCCCGTAGTAGCGGCTTCCGTACCGCTTGAGCTCTTCCGACAAGGCGGTCCATTCCTCGGCCGTCAACAACGCTTTCATTTTGAAGCGGAGGCCCAGCATCTTTGCGGCCGACCGCATCCGGTTGTTATTGAGTTCGTCGAGGATTTTCGTGAACTCTTCCGGAGACGCCGAGTAGTTGGCATTCAATTCATAGAGCGCGCGATGGGACTGACGGTGTTGCTCCCGTGCCGACTTGATCTCGGCGATCATCTCCCCCATCACCTCATTCACTCGCTTGACGGTGTCCGGATTCTTGACATGTTTCTCAACCAGCCCACTCACATCCTGAGACGCCTTGCTCCAGTAGTAGTCACCCTTCCCGTGCTCGTAACTTCCATGGTGGTGGGAACAGCCGGCCAGTCCGGTGATTAACAGTCCGACGAGAAGCAGTAGGGATCGATAGCTCATCACAACCTCCATTCAAAAAAGTGCGTGCCGTACATGAAAACGCGTTGCGCCATGGCTCGTTCCTCCCGTAAGCTTCCTCGAATACACAGCAGCAGCAAGGAGTACCGGCATGGGCGAACAAAAGGGATCATCACGCGGAACAGGACCGATCGAATCGCTACGGGACGAATTCCGTGGTCACCTGGACGTATTTTATAGCCGCCTCAAACTGGCAGCCCCCTATGACAGCGTGGAGAAGGCCTTGGGCGTCCTCACCACCACACTCAAAGCCTTGCCGCCGGAGGAGCTTCACGATTTGGCCACGGACCAGACCCGACGATGGGGCCATTTTCGGCAGGCCTTTGTCGAATCGGGCTTGAACATGAAACATCGAGGGATCATTACCGGCCTGGCGCGCTCCGGCACGGCTTTGGACCTGCCGTCTGAATTCAATTACCTGCTCGATCTGTATCGCACATCGTCCTGATCGGCCTTACTCATAGACACTGCGACAGCACCCGACCGGCCTGGCTAAGGATTGCTCCTGCCTAGGCTACGCCTTCATTCTCAAGGGCCACGGCCCTGAGCTCCGTATACACCAACATGAGCCGCGTGTTTTCGATGCGATAGGCCACCGTGACCGTCAACAATCCGAAGGCGACCACGATCAATCCCACGCCGGTCACCCCGACACCTAGCAGCACGCTTCCCAACGATTCGAGCTCGCCCTGAAGCAGATAGGTGACGAGGAATCCGAGCGTCCCGAACCCGACGAGACCGAACCAGAGAAACGTAAGAATCGACGACGACCAAGGGACCCGCTTCGTACAGACCATCCGAAGCCCCTCCTCATCCGATGCCAATTCGATGGAGCCCTTCAGGGGCCAGGCCGTGCGGAAGCGCATGGAGAACAGGCGGTGGGTCGGCCTGATGACCAGCCGATTCGCCTCGGGGAATACACGCGCGACACCATGAGGCAGACTCAAAAATCCATTGGCGTCGAATGCGCGTAGGAGCTTGGGAACGGTCAATGCGGCAAACCGGTCCTGCACCTTCCCGATCCCGTACCCATATCGACTGGCATCGGCAGAAAGGCGGGTAAAGTACATCCAATCGCCGACGATCAATCCGACAAACAACACGATGGCAAACGCACCGGCCAATATCATAGCGGAAACTTCCCACAGGGCTTTGCGGAGAATCAAGACCGGACAAAATACGCCGGCTCTCAAAAACCGGAGGAACCTGTTGACTAGCCGTGAGTGCTTTGGCTACATTAAGCCCGTTCTTGTCCGGCGGGTGAGGACGAGTCATCCGGATTGCAGTCCCGCCTTCATAGATTTTTCCACGCCACACTTCTCATCGCTGTCACTTCTGCACTGCAGAGTGTGCGGGCGGAGAGGCGTGATTTTGCGGAGGGACGATGGATATCGCCAAAGTCGAGCGAGTGTACACCAGTTATTCCGGCGTCTACGATCATATTTTCGGAAAAATCTTTCACGAGTCGCGCGAAGCCTGCGTGCGCAATCTCAGAATCCGCCCGGAAGAGAATATTCTTGAAGTCGGCGTGGGAACAGGAATCGCCCTCGAATATTATCCGAAGAACTGCAATATCACCGGCATCGACCTCTCCTCCGGCATGCTGGCCAAGGCCAGACAACGCCAGTCCCACTACCATCTGGACCATGTGCGCCTGATGTTGATGGATGCGGGAAAGATGGAATTCCCCGACGATAGCTTCGACACGGTCATGGCCGCCTATGTGGTCACCGCCGTTCCAGATTACCGCAAGGTCGTCAATGAAATGATCCGGGTCTGCAAGCCGGGCGGTCGTATTATCATGCTGAACCACTTCAGCAACGGCAATAAGTTGATTGCTGCCGTGGAAAAAGTGATTTCGCCCCTCTGCAAACACATCGGCTTCCGTACCGATCTTTCACTGAACACCGTATTGGAAGGCACTGACCTGCACGTGGCCCGGAAAGAAAAGGTCAACCCGATGAAGTTCTGGCACTTGGTGGAATGTGTGAACCGGAAGGGCGCCAAGAATGGAAACGGGAGTCTGAACGGAAATGGGAATGGGAGACACGGGCACGTCAGCTAAGGCCTGCATTCTCACCTGACAGTCGTCACGATTCTTAGTGTCTGTGCTTCGTGGAATTCCGCCGCATCCACTCTTCGTGCGAAAGCACCATCTGTCCGGCCAGACAGGTTCCTGAATAACGCTGCGTGACGACCTCGCTCACCACTCGCAGCAACCGGCCCACCGGCCGGCCGGTAACGCTGCGGGATTGCAACCTGATTCCAAATCCGGCTCCATCGATCGGTCCATACGCCTGCACAGCGAGCGCTGCCGTCGGACCGTCATTCGTATCGGCTGCCACCACCAACTCACCGTCCCAACAGAGGGGCTGAGAATGGTCCAGCCGACGCGCAGTCGCCCTCCAACTGCAGGGCACTCCTGCCGCATCGAGTTCGTGCAGCAACCAGGCAATGGTCGGGGGATCACCGGAATCAGCCTGGAAGATCCATTGCGCCACAGCATCACCAAGGTCCGCATCGCCATGCGGCGCCGACACCTCTTCCAGCATCGCTTCCTCACATACCGCGTAAAGATTCCCCTGCGGATCGAACCAGAACCGAAGCCTACCGTCGTGCAACTCCACCTGAATCATGCCCAGACCAGAGCCGTCCCGCCCGTCCTGCTCAAACACCGAAAAGTCAGACACTCCCTGCAAGGTGAGTTTCGCGATACGGAGGATATCCCGCACATGATAGCGCACCACCACCGTCACCACAGTCCCTGCCGTAATATCCCGGCCCGACTCTTCGTCGAAAATTAAGCGCTTGGCCACGTGGACATCGGTCACCTGCCCGCCACGGAACGCCTGTGTGTGCGCCAGAAACCACCGAAGGTCGTCGACTGTCTTGATGGAATGGGTCATAACGACGAGCAGGCCCTCTGCGACGTGACATGGAGTGACACGCGCAAGACTACTGTAACACGCCAAGCTGTTGCGGGGAGATTGGAAACGGTGCCTTAAGAAGTGGGGAATGCGCGTACCGGGGCTAGAAGAGCGCTTGCTGCTGCCTCGTCTCTGCCAATTGACGTTCCAGCTCGTCCACACGCTCCTGCAGCCGCTGGTTGTCGAGGCGAAGCAGATCAAGACGATCCAACAATTGTTCACGCTGGATATTCGTCCACTTCAGCGTGCGCCTCAATCCAGCCAGCTCGAGTTGTGCTTGCTGTCCGTCCTCAAACCCGGAACCCATGCGTACGCCTCAGTCGATCACGATCCGGAGTGATATGCCGAATCGTAGCGCACTCTTGATCGGTTGCGGAGCGATTACTGATTTATCGACAGCAGCGAAAGACGGGAGCAGGAGAAAAGAAATCGACGGGGACGCTTCTCGAAGAACTTATTGTTCACGAGCACGGAGGGGCACGGCGCCGGCCCGGAAATCGTCGCTGGATTCCCAGCGATACCGAATCAGTACGCCGTTGGCTTCCCACCCCGGCGGGCAGAGATTGCCGGTTCCATAGTAGTCGGCATCAAGCACCGAAAACGGCGCGACGTTCTTAATCCAATCCTGCGCATGCCCGTTGGATTCAATATAGGACTGAAAGAAATACGCCCCGCCCGTCAATGGCAGATCCGGCACAATGAAGTCTATGTACCCGCTTCCGCGCAGAGTCAATGGCGTCGGGTCTACGATATCCGTCGACAGGACAAACAAATCCTGCCCCTTGCGTCCATTGACAGAGATGCTGACTCGGCAGTTCCTATACTCTTTTCCATCGGCGCATCGATAGTACATCCGGATGATCACATCTCGGCCCGTGATCGCCGCGACTACCGAATGTCGATCTTTATCCAACAATTCAATTTCAGTGAGAAGAATTTCCCCCAGGCCGACCCGGTCCTCCCGCGCGGCAATTGCCATGCTCGCCTGACTACGAATCGCATTGGCATATCCTTCGACCACCGTCTGAGTCTTGCCGACTTTCGTCACTCTCCCCTTCTCAAGGAGAATCGCCCGCTCGCAGAGCCCTTCGATGATGGTCATATTGTGGCTGACGATGAGCACCGTACGCCCGCTTCGGCTCACCTCTTCCATTTTCCCAAGGCACTTTTGCTGAAAACTGGCATCGCCGACCGCCAACACCTCATCGACAATCAAAATTTCCGGCTCAAGATGCGCCGCGACAGCAAATGCCAATCGTACATACATCCCGCTTGAATACCGCTTGACCGGCGTATCGATAAACTCTTCCACGCCTGAGAAGGCGACAATTTCATCGAACTTTCTTCGGACTTCATCCCGACGCATGCCCAACATCGCCGCGTTCAGAAAAATATTCTCCCGCCCGGTCAGCTCGGAATGAAATCCCGTGCCGACCTCAAGGAGCGAGCTGACTCGCCCATAAATATCCGCGGTGCCTTTCGTCGGTTGAGTAATCCTGGACAAAATCTTGAGCAACGTGCTTTTACCGGCGCCGTTGTGGCCGATGATACCCAACACCTCCCCTCGCTTGACCTCGAAGGAAATATCCTTCAACGCCCAGAATGAGGAATTCGGCTCTGACTGGCCGGAGCCCCACTGCGTGAGGGCCTTGAGGCGATGCATGACCTGGTCACGCAGCGTGTTGTGCTGGACGGCTCCAGCCCCCAGCCGATAGTGCTTCGCCAGCCCCTCCGCCCTGATTGCAACATTCGCCATTTAGATCACATCCGCAAACGTCCGTTCCATCGAACGGAAATAGATCAACCCGCCGATGAGGACGACAAGGACAATGCCCAGGCTGGGAAGAAACATCGAAAAGTCGACCTGGAACCCAGGGATGAGCGCCCATCGAAACCCCTCGACCACACTCACCACCGGATTCAAGGCATAGATGGCACGCCACGATTCTGGCACTTTACTGACCGGATACAAAATGGGCGACACAAACATCCACAACTGAATGAACATCGGCAGAATGTGTCCCACGTCGCGATACCGAACATACAAAGCCGAGACCCAAAGTCCCGCGGCAAAGGTAATCGTCGCACCGAGTCCCGCAAATAACGGCAGTAAGAGAATGCGCCAGGTGGGCATGACTTGAAACCAGGCCATGAGACCTAAGAAGGCGATGAATGCCAGGAGCAAATCGACCAATGGCGCGATCGTCGCGGACAGGGGAAGAATAAGACGAGGAAAATACACCTTGCTGATAAGCGGCGCTTCTCCCACCAAACTCGTTCCACCCCGGCTCAGCGCCTGGGAAATATAGAACCACGGCAGGAGACCGGCATAAAGGAACACGGGATAGGGAAAACCATCCGAGGGAATCTTCCCCATGACGCTAAACACGACCGTGAAAATCAGCATAGTCGCCACGGGCTGGAACATGGCCCAGGCCACGCCCAAGAGCGTTTGCTTGTACCGCACAGTGACATCACGCCAAACAAGAATATGGATGAGCTCCCGATACTGCCATAAGCTCGCCAGATCCAATTCCAACAAGCCCTTGGCTGGCTGAATGCGAACATGTGGCAACACTGCCGGGTGCCCCTGGTCAAAATTCATAACAGACATGACACTGATTCATTCCTATTGGATTTGCGTTGATAGCCCGCTGCAATTGATACCTTCGGAAGACTGCCTCGTGAGCATCTCTCGGCAGGTCATATAATTCTAACTCGAACTGATCACCTATGTTTATGTCAAACTTACATCGAGCGGTCAACAGTCTTGACGAATCTGTTGTCGGCGCCCCACCTCAAAGAACCACCTACATTTGTGTAAACTCGCAATGAGCACACAACTTTGCCACTTCCTGAAGGGCCACTACGAACAGCAACGCGGATAGCCCCCGGTCCGTTGACGTCCAGGGGCAGCAGTATTGTCGATGCGACGGAGTGAAGGAACACGCCTAAACTATTAGGACCAGAGCAACGACCTGGTCATGGCAAAGAGGGGGGAGATTTTTGAACGGCACGCAACTCTTCTGCGGTGACATACCGAATCGCCAAACCTGACATGTGAAGCATCCACCCTTGCCCGCCCCCCGCCCCCTGCGCAAAACTCCAGGCGTCCATTCGGAATGGATTCCAATACCCGTTGCGATAGGAATTCGTCGACGTCGCTCCGGTCGCTCCCGGCACCCCCGTGCCCATAGTCGATTGGAACGTAGGGCCTCGATCCGAGAGCCGACGGACATCTGCATCGCCAAGCACAACGGCGTCGGCCCCTAATTCTTTCGCTCGTTCCAGGATTCGATCGCGAAGCGTCTCCTCACTGGCATATTCGCTGGTCGCGACGATGCGGGCAATCTGCACATGGCCGTGATTCGGCTCGCGTTGTAACTGGGTCACGCCCTCTGCTCCCGACCTCGGCTCAAACGCCTTCGTTGTTAACGGATCTACTTGGACGGAGACGCAGGCACTTGAAAGCGCAAAGAACATCACTGCCATAAGATGGGACGCTTGTCTAATCACAACGGCCTCTCAGGTTTTCTCTGGTGCAGGCTACAGTGCAATCGACTGCACATTGACCGATTTCCATATTGACGTCTCGGGGAGTTCAAATCAACCAGAAATCATCCTGAAGTCCTCCGGCTGTTCACAAATTCCTTCTTCGGCGCACGATTTGTCCAATTTTCAACTACAGTTTCCCTTCGATCAACGTGCGAATCTCCTCCATCCTCCGCCGATTCACCCCAAGATCGCTATATCCGGTCCTGGAGGCTGAACGGAAGTGAATAGTCTTGGTCGTATCATCAAAGACAAACTGCACGTCATCGACAAACCGTAACAACAGACTCGTGAACTCATAATGAAGGTAGGATTCGGTTTCCTCGACCAGTTTTACGCGAGGCAGCTGCCCCACGACTGCCTTCAGAGCCTCCTTCGCCCCTTCAGAACTTTTTTGGAATCGAAACGGGGCGACCCCGTGCCTCTCCCCACGTTCTTGAGTCGACACACAATTGGGACTCGATGGGCAAGGCGCGAGTGATCTCATCACGACATGGTCCCTTGCTAGCAGTCGAAGACAATTCAGAGGGGAGATGATCTCACGGAGCAGTCCGCATTCAGGAGACCGCAACCGTGATTGTTCTCTTTGACTGTAATGAGAGGCGCCGCCTCTGTCAACCAAGAGGCCTTCCGGTCGATGTACGACCAACTTCTCGCGGACAGCACCCTGCAGCCTCCCCTTGTCCTATGCGAGCTGCCAGCCACGCGTGACAATGAGGCACAGCTGCCATGGCCGGCTTCTCAATGAACCGGAACGTGGCAAAGCAGAGCAGGATCAGGAGAGGAACAAGGCAGAGCACAATGGACCAATGCTCCAAGGACGAAAGAGTTGAGGCCTTCGCACCGAGCACCAACCGGTAGGTCACAAACAGTACCACGCTATGCAGCAAGTAGAGACTGTAGGCCATCTCACTCAACAGGACCGACGCCGGCCATTCGAGAATGCCGTAGAGCGAATTTCCGCAGGCAATAATGATGAACCCGCTTGCCAATATCACCACCGCCGGAAGGGTATAGGCCGTCGGGAACACCCATAGGGTTGTGAGAAGACAGGCTATGGCGACCGCTCCCCAGACTCCTTGCGCCAGCATCGTACGGATCGTTGCCACGCGCACAAGCCCGGCCGCGACGATCCCTCCACCAAATGCGTACAACACCGGCCCCTGCACTTCCGGCATCACCATCGTGAGAATGCCGACCACCATCGCGCTCATGCACAACCAGAACGCCGGGGGAACCACGCGGACACACAAGGCCCCCATGGGAAGAGAAGCATAGAACAACCATTCAAACGGTAAAGACCATACGGCTCCGGCAAGGGGAACAATTTCGACAAAGCCATTTATTGGCCTCATGCCGGGAATCGCAAAGGCAAGCCAATGCAAAACCTCGCCTAGAACGACCATCGGCGATTCCTGCAAGCGAAACCCTGCGGTATAACACGCCACCATCACGACACAGGCTACCGTCACCAGGTACAGGGGACCCAGGCGAAACGCCCGGGAAAGATAGAGTCGCGGCCAGTCGATCGGTTGCACACGACCGTCCAACAGCTTCGACCAGAAGAGAAACCCGGTGATCATGAAGAAAAGGCTGACGCTGCCTTGCCCCAACTGAGTATACAAATTGGAGGGCGGAACCTCCCATCTACCGGATCGCACATAGAAATACCAGATTGAGGAATGGCTGAGAAACACGGCCAAAGCCAAGTATCCCCTGAGCCCGTCAATCGAGGAGTATCGCGGGGCCGAGGCAAGCCGTGGCGGCCGAATGGGGGGAAGGAGCGCCGCCGTTCCCAACGCAATGAGAAACACTCCAACCGCCGGCCATAGGCTGATCGCATCCATGTTACGAAATGAGACCATAGGATGCAGGTTTTGTCTAACCATTACGGGAACCGAACCAATCGCTCCACTGGACTAAAGCCACCATTCGCTCCGTTGATTGCGAGAGTGATCCTGGGGTACCCTAGCCCCTTGCCGATCCCAGGTTGACGGCTGCCAGCCGCTCACACATCGTACACAGCTGAGCGTCAGCGCTCAGGCCAACAAAGGAGTTCTCTCGCATGGCCGGTTTCCCGATCGAAGTCGCAACCCGCATTAAGACCCTGCCTCCGTACCTGTTCGCCGCCATCGACAAGATGAAGCAGGAGGCACTCGCGCGCGGAGTCGATATCATCAACCTTGGCATCGGTGATCCTGATCTTCCAACCCCGGCGCCGATCATCGAAAGCCTGGCCCAAGCGGCGAAGAATCCGAAACACCATCAATATCCTTCCTACGAGGGCATGCTCTCCTTCCGGAAGGCGGTCGCGGATTGGTACAAACGCCGGTTTACCGTCACGCTCGATCCGGCCAACGAAGTGCTGACATTGATCGGATCGAAGGAAGGGATCGGGCACGTGCACCTGGCCTTTGTGGATCCTGGCGACATCGTCCTGGTCCCCAGTCCCGGCTACCCGGTCTATCCGGTCGGCACCAGTTTTTCCGGCGGTGTTTCGCACTTCATGCCGCTCACGAAAGCGAACGGCTTCCTACCCGATCTCAAGGCTATCCCGAAGGATGTCGCGAAAAAGGCGAAGCTGATGTGGCTGAACTCGCCGAATAACCCGACCTCCGTCATCATGAGCAAAGACTACTTCAAGCGCGTGGTGGAGTTTGCGCAGGAGAACCAGGTCATCGTCTGCCATGACGCGGCTTACTCGGAAATTTTCTACGACGGCAAGCGGCCGGCCAGCTTTCTCGAAGTCGATGGCGCGAAGGATGTCGGAGTCGAATTCCACTCCCTCTCCAAGACCTACAACATGACCGGCTGGCGCATCGGGTTTGCCGTCGGAAATAAAGATGTCTTGGCTGGGCTCGGTAAAGTGAAGAGCCAGCTCGACTCGGGCGTGTTCGAAGCGGTGCAGGCTGCCGGTATCACAGCCCTCGGGTTGGATGACTCCGTAACGGACGAGTTGCGCAAAATTTACCAGGAGCGGCGCGACACACTCGTGCCGGGCCTGAAGAAACTTGGGCTGGAAGTGGATCCGCCTCCAGCTGCTTTCTACATCTGGGTGACCGTTCCGAAGGGCTATACGTCGGCCTCGTTCACCGCCCATCTGCTGGAGAAGGCCGGCATCGTGACGACACCGGGAAACGGATTCGGTGCACCCGGCGAGGGCTATATCCGGATGACCGTATGCACGACGAAGGAACGGTTGGCTGAAGCGGTGGAACGCATCCGCAAGGCCGGATTCTGATCCTGCAGCAGAAGACTATGGCAACGGCATTTATCGGCTTCGGCTCCAACCTGGGCAACCGGCTCGACTTTTGCGATCGAGCCGTGACGCTGCTCGGGCTCCTGCCGCACTCACGTCTCGACGCCGTCTCGTCATTGTATGAAACCGAACCGATCGAAGACGGAGCGGCCCCAGGGCCCGAATGGTTCCTGAATGGCGTCGTGCAGGTCCAAACGAATATTACGCCCAAGAGCCTGCTGGAAATTTGTCGTGAAATCGAGCGAGCGCTCGGGCGGGATCCCGACAACCGGAAGGGACCTCGCACGCTCGATCTCGATCTGTTGCTCTACGACGACTGCGTGTTGACCGAACCAGACTTACTGGTTCCACACCCGCGACTGCATCAGCGTCGATTTGTCCTCGTGCCATTGGTCGAACTCGCCCCAGAGAGACGGCACCCGGTGCTGGGGCAAAGCCTCCACGAACTCCTGACAACGCTCACAGATCTATCGGTGGTCCGTCGGCTCGATCCCCAGCCAAATTCCCGCTACGGATCGAGATCGGCCTGCAGTTCACCACTGCAAGAAGGCCCGGGCGCGTGAAAACGATCCGCACAACCGCGGCCATGGTGGACTGGAGCCGGACACTCCATCGGGAAGGCGTGACGATAGGATTTGTGCCCACGATGGGCGCCTTGCACGAGGGACATCGCGCCTTGATTCGTGCCGCTCGCTTGGCATGTGACGCAGTCGTCGTCAGCATTTTTGTCAACCCAACACAGTTCGGGCCGACAGAAGACCTCTCGAAATATCCGCGTCAACTTCGACTCGACCGGGCACTCTGCCGCAAGGAAGGGGTTGACGCCATCTTCACCCCCACCACCGCAGCCATGTATCCTCAGGGTTCCCAGACCATAGTTACGGTCCCGAGTCTAGCAAGACGGTGGGAAGGCGATGCCCGCCCCCACCACTTTCAAGGCGTGGCAACCGTGGTAACCAAGTTGCTGTCATTGGTGCGCCCCGACACCAGCTGGTTCGGCCAGAAAGATTTTCAGCAGGCAGCCCTCGTGCAGCAACTTGTGAAGGATCTTAATCTGCCGGGCCGGGTGGTGGTTCATCCAACCGTACGGGAAGCTGATGGGTTAGCGCTGAGTTCACGGAATGTCTACCTCTCGACTCAGCAGCGACGGGCTGCGCCGGTGCTCTATCGCGCGCTTCACGCCGGTGCATCGGCCATTTGGAACGGAGAACGGCGCGGCGCAGACATTCAACGCCGGATGGCTCGTATCCTGGCGACGGAGTCCCTGGCCACAGCAGAATACCTCGCCGTCTGTGATCCCTCCACGCTGGAACCGTTAAAGACAGTGCAGCGGCATGCGGTACTCCTCGGGGCCGTTCGCATCGGAACGGTCCGACTCCTCGACAATATGTTGGTGGCTGTCCGGCGCGAGCCCTAGCACCGGACCTGGGCAAATTTCCAAGCCTCTCAAACGGGCGGAGCGATACCTCAGCGAAACAAGACCGGCCTAATTCTCGTGATTATGCAGGGATGCGGGGAGGCGCTTGCTGGCAGGTGAGGAGTTCAAGGATTAACTGCCCCATGCGCTGCTTGTCTTCTGGTTGAAACTCTAAGAATTTCACACCGATTGATTGGGGCTGAATCGAGCAGATCATCGCGGCATCCACCTTGATATCCGGTTGGCCGGCCGGGGCGTGGAGGATGAATTTCACGAACGTGCCGCGCGAAAGCGACGTCGTCCCCTGCAACGTACACCCTCCCATTGAAATGTCGGTGACGACCCCTCCGGCCGCCGGTTGATCCAGAATCAGTGTGGCGGCAAAGTTGGCATTAAGCCGACGATACTCGCGGCGATCGAATTCCTGCGTGGTCAAACGATTTCCTGGCCTGCGAGCTTGAAAGCGAGTGGTGCAGAGCTGGCAACGAACCTGAAAGATCGACAGGCGGTTCAATGTCTTCTCCATGAGACTCGTTCCGGAAGTCACTCTGACACAAGGCGTGCCGCACGCCGGACAGTACAACTCTTTCATGCTATGACTTTGACTCCTGCATCCCGGTCCCCGTATGCGAGGCGGAAGTTACCTTCCGGGATAATTGTACCGCCAGCAGCGATTTCACGTCAGCCGCAGAATAGGTCGGTGGTTTCACCCACTTTCCATCTTCTCGCTTATAACCTCCGACCTTACTCAAATTGGATCGATGCACCTCGCGAAAGACCGGATCCATGTCCACGCCATAGGACACGGCCGTGCCATACACGACGTACAACAGGTCGGCCAGTTCCTTGGCTACCCCCGGAAGATCTTGTGCAGCCATGGCTTCCTGAAGTTCGGCAAACTCTTCTTGAATCAACCGCACCCGCAACTGCCTGGTGGCTTCCACCGGTATGGACGGCCTGTCGCCGACCGGAATGTCGAACTTGCGGTGAAACTCTGCCACCATGTCCTGCGGATCCATCATCCTAACGTCCTCATGTCCTCTGCGGCAAAAGGCAACCCGGCCCTCGGCTCCATCTCAGACGTTTCCAGCAGCGCAATGTCTTTCTCTGATGATATCCCGAGGTCTTTGAATTTTCTAGCGGCTGGCAACACCCTCGACTCCAGCGACCCGACCGCCTTGTTATAGGCCCCCACACTTTTCCCGAGCGCCTGGCCGATATCGTTGAGGTGGTCGGTAAGGACCGCCATTCTTTCATACAGTTCCTTACCGAGCTTGCCGGCCTGTTCGGCATGTTCGGTCAACTGCTCCTGCCTCCACCCATAAGCCACTGCACGCAGGAGGGCCATGAGCGTGGTTGGCGTCGCCAGGACTACCCCGCGAGCGAATCCATCCTCAATCAGCGTGGGGTCCTGCTCCAATGCGGCGCCAAGGAACTGCTCGCCGGGGAGAAACAGGACGACGAATTCAGGGGTCTGCCCGAATTGAGCCCAATAGGCCTTGAGACTGAGCGCATCCATCCTGGTCCGGACCTGGCTGGCATGGCGACGCAAGTGCGCCTGCCGCTGCTGGTCATCCTGGGCCTCATACGCATCGAGATACGCCGCTAACACGGTCTTGGCATCCACCACAATCTGTCGGCCACCAGGCAAGTACACAACCATGTCGGGACGGATGAGCCCTTCCATTGATTCGACCGAATCCTGCTCCATAAAATCGCAATGCGCGACCATACCTGCAAGTTCAGCCACACGGCGGAGGGTCATTTCACCCCATCGCCCACGCACCGACGGGGCACGCAAGGCTTTGACGAGATTGCTGGTCTCCTGCTGCAACCGCTGGTGTGATTCGGCCATGAATTTCAATTGCTGATCCAACCCGCCATACTCCCGCTGCCGGACCTGCTCGGCCTGCTGCAGTTGATCCCGGTAGCGCTGGAGCGATTCTTCCAGCGGCTTCACGAGTTCGCCGATCGCCTGCTGACGCTGGGATAACTCCCCTTTGGCTTCCGCCTGCAAGGTTTCAAATGAGGTACGGGCGAGGTCCAGGAACGCCTCATTGTTCTGCTTCAAGGCCTGCCCCGATAACGCCTCGAAGGAGTCGTGCAGTTCCTGCCTTGCTTGTACAAGCAAGGTCTTCTGATCCTCCAGACTGCGGGTCATCACTTCCATACGCGTTTCGGCTTTCGTCCGGCCTTCTTGCGATTCGGCCAACGCCTGCCGCAACTGGCCCACCTCTGCCTGGTGATCATCCAGACGTTGCTGAAGGGCAGCAGCCAAGGCGTCAGCCCGTTGCGCGCGTTCACCGCTTTCGAGCAACTGTGCATGCACGCGTGATTGAGTGCGAGCCGTCACCCACCACCCGGTTACCAGAATGCCTACTCCGAGTCCGGCCACTCCACCCACAACAAACGTTGCGGAGTTGAGATCGATCATGATGCTTCCCTACGAATACTCAGCATCGCTGAAATTCCTGTTCATTGCCCGTTGTAGGGAAATCGCGTAGAGGGTACGAGAAACCAAATGAAACGTCAAGGGACCATTCGGCTGATCATGCCTGTCGAGCTCACAATTGTGATCTGCTCATTTTCGGACAAAAGACTGGTGGCATAGGGCACATTGACCAGGACCGGAAGGCCGTACTCCCTGGCCATAATGGCCCCGTGTGAGAGCGTGCCTCCCATTTCAGCGACCAAACCGGCCGCCACGCCGAAGAGTGGCGCCATCCCAGGATCGATCACCGGCACGACCATGATGTCACCCTGCCGAACTCTGCCCCAATCATCCGTGGATCGAACGATGCGGACCGGACCAGTCACCGTCCCCGCGCTGATCGCAATACCGCGCAACAGGCCATCGGCCTCCTGTCTCCTCGATTGATCGGCCTCCCCGACAACCGCCTCCCAATCCCGGATGGTGTCAGGAACCTGCGCCTCTTCGTGGCGCCTCCGTTGTTGCCGCCGATCCTGCACAAGCAAGCGCCAATCACGCGGTGCCCCTCCACTCAAAGCCGCTTGTTCCTCCATCGTCAGATAAAACACATCGTCAGATTGAGCCAGAATTCCCTGCTCCACCATCCGCTCACCAAGCTGAAGCAACAGATGCCGAACGGCCGTGGAGTAATACATCAAGTGATGGCGGTTGGCCTCCCGTAGCACACAAAAGCGACTGAGCCGCCGATACCACCAGCGAAATACAGCCCACCGGTGACGCCGCCAGCCGAATCGCCGCTTGATCTCGGCGAGCGCTTCTTCGCGACGCTTGGCCTGGCGAGAAAGGAGTTCCCTTGGTGACAACGCCCCGCCATCACAGAGGTGCGTCCGCAGTACGGTCAAGACGGCATCCGGTTGATCCGCGATGCGAGGGGACATGATGTCCGACTCTCCCACTGCGCGATGCCCATACTCAGCCAAGTACTGCTCGAACCGTTGCAGAAACCCCGTGCCCTTAAGGGCTTCTCGAAATTCATGGGACAGCCAGCCATCTGAGAGAAACCACTGTCGTACGACGTCCTCGCCCCGCGCGACGTCCACGAGCTCGGCCAATCGCACAATTTGCTGTGCGCTGATCACTGTCCCCTGCCCTTGCAACGACGCATTCAGCAACTCACGCCAATCTGCTCCGAGCCACCCTGGGAGAAAGGTGCTCATGGCCTGGAGGCCCTGCGCCACCCCCCCCGCAATGCCGAAGGTCACCTCGTGCTCATCCAGCCAATGTCCCACGCGCTCAAGAATCTCCGCCAACTCCTGAACGGACAGATGCTGGATCCGTGGCGATTGATACCTCTCCGCCATTTCTTTCATGGCAGCAAAGTTCCGCGGCCCCTCCCGTACAACCCTGCGCCATTCCCGAATCATGAACCAACCTGCCCGCAGCAATGCCAGCCCCCCGAGGGCTTGCACCGAAGGCCTGAATTCCACTGGTTCTCCGCCCATCTGCTCGGTTAAAAACGCCGGGCTCCCACGGAGTTGGGAGACCAGCGTGTAAAAGAGCGTGACATTGAGGTATGGCCGGCCGTGCAACACTCGAACGGAGGAAAGTCCATCGGGAACCGTGCAGCCGAGCCGACGATAGGGCTCGATGATGTAGGAATCCATGAAGCGCTCAAGAAACGAGAGGCCCAGGGGACTCGGCAACTCCGGCATGGTTTCTTTCAAATTCGCCCGCGTCCACTCACACTCATCGTTCGTGAGCGCCATAGACGGTCGCACCGCGGTAATCGGCCTCGCCTGGACTACCCACAATCGTTCCGCATCCCACACCCATTCAAGGTCGATCGGACAGCGAAAGGCCGCTTCAATCTGCTTGGATAACCAGGCCAACTCGAAGAGTTGTGCATCGGACAAGGACGACTGTTCCTGCACGGAGTCAGGAATCATCTCACTTTGCACTCCAGCCGGAGTGCTCACCAACTTCTGCTGTTTCCGGGCCAGCAGACGTCGCCGAATGCGCAACGGCCGACCGTCTTGCTCTACCACCTCGACCACATATTGGTCAGGTGTAACCTCTCCGCTCACCAGGGATGAAGCGAGACCGGGTACAGCATTGATGACGACTTGAGAGGTGCGTCCCGTCAGAGGATGGATTGAGTAGCCCACGCCTGCCACCGCGGCCTTGAGCAAAGGCTGAATCACAACCGCCATGGATGGGCCGGAGGCCTCGCCGCTGGTAGGCAAGAGATACTCGACCACCGAATTGTGCCACAAGGAGGCCCAACAATCGCGCAGAGCTCGACACACATTGTCGGACGAGAGGCCGAGAGACGTACGATAGAGCCCAGCCGCACTCGACCGCGCGGCATCCTCATTGGTTGCGGAGGATCGTACGGCCCAACAGGTTGCAGGGTCATGGGCCAATCCAGCGAGCCGTGCTCCCAAATCGGCCTCGAATCCATCCGGCCATGCCTGCCTCAACAGGCATCCCTGGATTCGTGCCAGTTCACGGGCACGCTCCTCCCCGGATAAACGCACCACGGTCCGCCAGGCTTCTTCCGCATCGATCCCGGCGGCGGCCAGAGCATGACGATACACGGCCGTCGTGACGCACAATCCCTCCGGCACGGCAAAACCGGCCCTATGCAACTTGCCCAAGCCGACGGCCTTGCCTCCGACGAGACGCAGATCGTGGCTCTCCGCCAAGGAGAGAATCAGTGGATCAGTCATTGACTGGGATACTAGCTAGAGTGCGAGGAGGAGGTAAAGATCGTTTACATTGGTCCCCGTAGGACCAGTCACGATATGCCCGCGAAGTTTCTCAAAGACTGGATAGGCATCGTTGTCCAGCAACGCGCGTGACAGACTAAGCTTGCCGCGATGCGCCCGCGCAACTGTCCCCCCGTCTACAACGGCTCCCGCCACAGACGTCGGTCCATCGGTACCGTCGGTTGCAAACCCGGCCACCCAGATGTTCGGCAACCCGGCAATCTCTGCTGCGGCAGCGAGGGCAAACTCTTGCGCGCGACCGCCTGTTCCCTCCCCCCGAATCGTGACGGTGGGCTCTCCCCCGGCAATGACACAGCAAGGCCGCCGAATGGGACGGCCCTGTGCCGCAATCTCTCGTGCCATAGCACCGAACATTTTGGCGAGCTCCCTCGCCTCCCCGGTAAGAGTTGTGGATAGCACCAGCATGCCTAGCCCTTGCTGCTTTGCCGATGCGACGACAGCATCGACGGCCGCCTGGTTGTCCCCGATCAGGATGTTATCGACGCGACCAAAGAGCGGATCGCGGGGCTTGGGCGTCTCCGCCACACCCCGCTTCATGCCCGTTTCCAACCGGCGTCGCACGGAAACAGGAATGGTTCGAGAGACCCCATAGCGTGACACGATTTCCCAGGCTTCTTGAAATGTAGTGGGATCAGGCGCGGTGGGGCCTGAGCCAATGGTGCCGAGGTCGTTCCCTATGACGTCAGACAAAATCACAGCAGCCACCCGCGCAGGAGTGGCGGCAGCCAGCTGGCCGCCTTTGACGTACGAAAGGTGCTTACGCACCGCATTGATCTCGTGAATGGTCGCCCCGGACCGGAGCAACAATTTGGTCGTCTGTTGTTTATCTTTGAGACTGATGCCGGAAACAGGGGCGGGCAGCAGACTGGAGGCGCCGCCGGAAAGCAGAACGATTAGTAGGTCGTCAGCCGTTAACGTCTTCACCAGCCCAAGTATCTTCCGGCTGGCCTGAAGACCGGCGGCATCGGGAATGGGATGCCCGGCTTCTACGATGCGAATAGCTTTGGTCGGCGCGCCGTGACCGTATTTCACTACCACAAGGCCGGCATCGATTCGCGCTCCCAACTGATGCTCAAGCGCCTGCGCCATCCGGGCCGATGCTTTTCCCGCGCCCACCACCACGATTCGCCGTATGCGTTTGAGGGAATACCGGTGTGAGCCGATGGTGAGTTGCCCGCGCCGGAGGCTGACGTGACGGCACAGTGCTTCATAGGGGTCAACCGCCTGCAACCCGGCCCGGAACAGCTTCGCGAGAAGCGCTCTGGCTCGGGGCTGCGGGACACCGACTTGCATCATGCGGGCTAGGGGAGTTTGTCTTGCTTGAAACAGCGGTTCGGACAGGTCTGTCGCGGCACCTTAACCTGATAGGTACCCTTTGGCAAGTAGTCCTTTGTGAATTCCGGGTTCAGCATTTTCAGTTCAAGGAAGTAGGTTCCATATTCCTCGGCGATGGACGTCAGCCGGCGCTGCGATTCCTTAATCGTCACCGTGACCGTTTCCGTCTCAAGCGGGGGATAGAGATCCTTCTTGGTCAGACCAAGGTATTTTTCCGGCTGCGAATAGATTTCCTTGGCCGCGATAATCCGGGCGACATAGCGCATGGTCTCTCGCGGGCCATGCATACGCCAGAAATCCGTGACGTTCTGTTCCTTGAGCAGCTTTCGCACCCGATCCTCGCCCGCATTGTATGAGGCCATTGCCAGAAACCAGTCGCCCTGGAACTCTCGAAGATAGCGGAGGTACTTGATGGCCGCTTCGGTGGACATTTCCAGGTTGCGGCGCTCATCGAGCCACCGCTCATTGTGCAGCTTGTAGCGTTTGCCCGTTGAGTTGATGAATTGCCACGGACCCGACGCCTTGGCTCGAGAGTAAGCCGCCGCAATGCATTTGCTCTCCACCAGCAGCATGTATTTCAAGTCATCCGGCAACCCGGCATCAGCGAGTTGTTTTTCAGCCGGGGCAAAACATCGGCCGGTTCGTTTCGCCAAGATGATGCTCTCACCCTGATCCTCAAGGAATTGATAGAACTCGTACTCGATACGTTCTCGCACTTGCCAATTGTCTAACGGGATCGTCTGTCCGGCAAAGGTCAACTTGTCCGGCAATTTGAAGGAGCTTAGGAAAAACCGCTCTCCCTCCCGTTTGATTTCAGGCAGGATAACAAGGCGGTCCTCAAGCTCCGGGGCGACTTCTGCGTCACCCGGCGAAGAACCGGCTGCCCGATCGGATCCAAGAGAGCCCTGTTCATCCTGCGGCCTTGGCGGCGCTGGTGCAGTGGTTTTCGAATCCACTGAGACCTCTGCAAACAACGGTGCCAATCCCAGCACCATCGTGACGCCGACTACGAACGCCCGAAGCCCCCAATCGTTGTTCCGCATGCCCTGATTATCCTTTCGTCGCACTCAAAAACTCATGCTATCAACAAGCCGATCGAGGGACAAGAAACTCGTGGTTTTGATACACTCCGCGACTATGTCTGCACTTACCATGCTCAATGATGACATTGTCGCCTGCACCCGTTGCCCTCGGCTCGTGAAGTATCGTGAGGCCATCGCCGGCACAAAGCGACGCCAATTCCAGGACTGGTCCTATTGGGGGAAACCCGTTCCAGGGTTTGGAGATCCCAACGCCCGCCTCTACGTCCTGGGCTTGGCGCCGGCGGCGCATGGTGGGAACCGAACGGGACGGGTTTTTACGGGAGATCGCAGCGGCGATTGGCTGTATGAGGCCCTGCATCGATTCGGATTTGCCAACCAGGCAACTTCTACGCATGTCGGTGACGGCCTTGCACTTACTGACTGCTATATAGGCGCCACCGTGCGATGTGCGCCCCCGGCCAATAAACCCGCACCCGATGAATTCATCGCCTGCCGGCGATTTATCCTGGGCGAGCTGCAACTCTTAAAAGCTGTGCGCGTGGTGGTGGTATTAGGCAAGATTGCGTTCGACCACTATTTCAAGGCGTGCCGTGAGTTAGGGCGTGAGTTACCTCGCCCCCTTCCCAAGTTTGGCCATGGCGCCACCTACACGTTGCCTTGGGGCGTTACCCTGATTGGCTCATACCACCCAAGCCAACAGAATACCTTTACCGGCACCCTCACCAGGCCTATGTTCCACCACATTTTTTCCGATGCCGCACGACATCTGACGCGCACCGCAACCAAGGCTCGATCCGGCTAGGGCTACTTCTTCCCCATCGCCTCCCAATCTGCAAGAAACTTCTTCAGGCCGATGTCAGTCAGCGGATGTTTCACCAGCTGCTGGAATACCGAATACGGCATCGTACAAATGTGCCCCCCGGCCAATGCCGCTTCGACCACATGTTGCGGGTGCCTGACACTCGCGACGAGAACCTGAGTCTTATAATCGTAGTTCTTGTAGATGGTGACAATCTGCCGGATCAATGCCATTCCATCAGAGCTGACGTCGTCTAGGCGACCGATGAATGGCGACACACACCAGGCACCTGCTTTCGCAGCCAGTAACGCCTGCGTGGGGGAGAAACACAAGGTCACATTGACACGAATTCCTTCCGCAGAAAGTTTCTTCGTCGCCCG
>VOPR01000015.1 GCA_009594995.1 Nitrospira sp.
CGGCGGGGGGCGAGACAATACTGGGCTAGCGGCGATTCTAAGCCGGCCGATAGGCGTGGGTTGCTGCGAAGCTTAAAGAATCGGCTACACATGTAGATGCGATGTGCCGACGATCTTCGGACAGGGGTTCAACTCCCCTCGCCTCCACCAAACCAAGCCCCTGAGTCGCACGGCTCAGGGGCTTTTTCATTGTTGCCGGTTGCGGGCCGATGAAGGTAGATTCCTACTCCAATGGAACAGGCAACCGCATGAAAGGAAGAATGACATGGGTGAGGACTTGCTTCAGTATCTCGGTCCGTTGGCTGCGTTGGCCGGTGTGTGGGAAGGCGATAAGGGCGCGGATGTGGCGCCTTCTGATGACCGGGGCACGGAGCAGAATGCATTTCGTGAACGGATGACCTTCGAGCCGTTCGGTCCGGTCAGGAATCATGAGCAGCAGCTCTACGGTTTGCGCTATGCGACCGTGGCCTGGCGGTTGGGCGAGGATGCAGCGTTTCACGAAGACACCGGCTACTGGCTTTGGGATGCCGTGGCGAAACAGGTGTTGCGTTGTTTTGTCGTTCCGCGAGGCGTCACGGTATTGGCCGGCGGAACCGTGGAACCAGATGCCACCTCGTTTCAGATCTCGGCGGATGCCGGATCGGATACGTATGGGATCTGTTCGAATAAGTTTCTGGACCGGGAATTCAAGACCGTCCGGTATGAGCTGACCGTGACTATGCATAGCCGCGACAGTTTCAGTTACCACGAAGACACGCAGCTGAAGATGAAAGGGCGAAGCGACCTGTTTCACCATACCGATGCCAATCGGGTGACGCGAGTCAGGTAAGTGATTGTTCGCGGCGAGTAGGAAACAGTGCTCGGCATTCGCTCTCCACTTGTTAGGACTGTTATAGTGACAGGGAGAGGCGCATCAGGCCTCGGACACGGTTGCTGTGCACACTTTCATAGAGGAGGTTCCGCATGCGAGCAGCATGGGTCGCGATGGCAGGAGTGGTAATGGTGACTGGTTGCGCGGGATTGCCGCAGACCACCAGGACGGCGGTCATCCATGAGGTCAAGCTTGAAGAACACTTGAAGCCCGCCGACCTGACCGTCCATGTCGGGGATGAAGTGCGTTGGGCGAACCATCGCACGTTGGCGGCGTTAATTGATATCCCCGGTCTCGATACGAAGATGTTGTCCTGCGAGCGCGGGTTCTCGAATATGTTCGGGCGCCCGCAGGAGGTGACCGAGTTGGACCCGAATGCGAGCGCCAGCCTCTGTTTCAACAAGGCTATTGTGATCAGTTACAATGCGCGCATGCGATCTGCCGCACCGGGCGGTATGCAGATCGAGCCGGGGACCATTCGAGTGGTTGTTCCCACCCCATAGTCGTTGCGCAGGCGGTCGGCGGATAGTTCCGCGCCCCGCTTGTTCCTCCTATTCGCCCCGGAGCTTGTTGCACGGCTTCGGGGCGCCAATCCCATACATCAGTCGCACCGGTTGTCTCGGATGTATGTCCGGGGGGATCGAGATAGCTGCCTGCTGGATACTCTTCCGGCAACTACGGTGTTGAAACGCGGCAACCACCGGCTTGCCGGAGCGCGGCATTGCGGTCGTGTGCCGTCGTGATGATTAGAGTACCGTCGTCCAGGATGGACTGACGGCAAAGGCGGCATTGATCAGGCCGACGTGGGAATAGGCCTGGGGGAAATTTCCCAGCTGGGTGCGGGTCTCGGGCACGAAATGTTCAGAGAAAAGCCCGAGGTGGTTCGCGCCGGTGAGCACCTGGGCCATGATCTGTTGCGCTTCCGCCATGCGTCCGAGCCGGGCGAGACCCTGGACGACCCAGAAGGAACAGATGACGAAGCTCGATTGTGGCCGCCCGAAATCGTCAGTGCGAAGGTACCGGAAATAAAACCCGGTTTCTTTTCCGCCGGTCTGCACGGCCAGCGCGCGCGCAATACTCTGCATGGTGGATTCACACACGTCCCGGTTGGGAAAGCCGAGAATCGCCGCCTGTGCCAATGAGGCATCGTACGTGTCGTCCTTGGGACCGTTGCGGAGCGAGCCGTCTTTCATCGCGTTCAGGAGCGCCTGCGCTGCGCGCGCACGCGCCGCGTCGAGGTCGAGCGTCAACGAGGGGAGAAATCCCGCCTTGTGCATGCGGTGGGCCCGGTCGAGCCCGGCCCAGCACATCAGATTTGAAAACGAATGTTCCTGCCAGCCGTTGCGGATTTCCCATAAGCCCGCGTCCGGTTGGGCGATGGTGCGGTCGCAGAGTCGGGCGAGGTTGGCTACGAGTTGTTCCTGGTCTTTGGTCCGCAGGTCGTAGAAACGGTTATCGGAGAAGATCGGGGTCAGTGCGAGGACCAGTTCGCCGTAGACATCGTTTTGGATATGCTCGGCGGCCTGATTGTTGTTGCGTACCGGCGCGCTCCCGCAGAAGCCCGCCCAATTCCGGTGTTCGGTTTCCGGCAAGGGAAGATCCTGGCTCAAGGTGTACACCGGCGCAAGCCGTTCTCGGGAATGTTCATGCGTATAGGCGATGTTGAGGAGAAATTTGAGAAACCCTTCCATCTCTTCGAAGTGGCCGAGATTGTGGAAGGCGGTGAGGGAAAAATAGGCGTCGCGCAACCAGCAGAATCGATAGTCCCAATTCCGCGGACCTCCCGGCTCCTCCGGGAGGCTGGTGGTCAGTGCGGCGAGAATGGCGCCGGTGTCCTCATAGCAATGGAGTTTGAGCGCGAGCGCGGACCGAATGACCTCTTCCTGATGCAGCACGGGAATCGAACAATGTTTGACCCACATGCGCCAGTAGCGAGTCGTCTGATCGAGAAACTCGTGGCTGACCTTGGCAAGATCGTCCTCGATGCCCAGGCCCCAGGTCAGGGCGAAATAGGTTTTCTCGGTGAGCGCGAACGGACGTTCTTCGTACAAATAGGTCAAGGGCATGTTGGTGAGCAGCCGGAGGTATTCCCCGCGGATGTCGTACCGCACGTGGCTGTTGCCGCGCATGCCGCGAGCATATTCTTTCCCCCATCCCGTGACCGGTCGGCAACTGACGCGGATGGACGGCGTGCCCGCCAGTGGTTCCACAATGCGAAAGAGAGCGGCGGGGCGATAGACGCGGCCATACTGTTCGAAGCGCGGGCAGAAGTCCGTGATCTTAAAGGTGTCGCCGTTTGACGTGGACACCTCCGTCACCAGGATATTTGTATTAGGGAGGTAGCGCTGCGTTGTCTTGACTTGAGCGGAGCTGGTAGGGCTTGATATGGAAAAGTGCCCTCCTTCCGGATCAAGGATTCGACCGAAGACCGGATCACTGTCCGGTCTGGGCAGGCAGAGCCAGTCCACAGACCCGCTCTCATGAATATGGGCGGAGACGTGACAGTTGCCGATGAGTCCGTAGGGGTACATACTCCAAACCATAAGAGATTTTCTTCTCAAAGTAAACTGTAGGAGCAAACATGCGGCTGTCCCTCCGGTTTATCCTCCCTCTCTTGCTGGTTTTGGGCGTCGTGGCCTATAGCGTGGTGCCGCTGGTGGACTCGCTCACGCTCAAGTGGTTCACGCGCGATCTTGAAAGCCGGTCCAAGTTGCTGGCCAGCACGATGGAGGTCCCGCTGTCGGATCTCGTCGTCTCCCGCTCGCGCACGAAGATCTTCGCGTATTTTCACAAGGTCATTCAGGACGAACGTCTCTATGCGCTGGGTTTTTGCGATACCCAGCAGCGCCTGCTCTACCAGACCCTGACCTATCCAGATCAATTGTCCTGCGAAAGTCTGGCGCACCTGGCGCCCGGCTCATCGGAAGTAGTGGACTTTGCGCAGGGACCGTTGCACGTGGTGGTCGCCACCATTCAGTCGGGAGGCAAGGTGCAGGGCCGGCTGATGCTGGTGCACGACATGAGTTTTGTGCACCAACGCAGCACCGACACGAAGTGGTACATTTTTTATCTCTTTGTCGGACTCGCCGGGCTGATTTCAGCTGTGACTGTGCTGGTGGCGCAACTCAGTTGGCGGGGGTGGGTAGCCGGTGTGCGGGCCATGTTGACGAACAAGGGCTTGTCGCCTGAGGTTGCGCAAACCCATTCGGCCGAACTCCATCCTGTCGCCCAGGATCTCCATGCACTGGTGCGGGAACTGGAAGCCGATCGCCGGATGCGGGATGAAAGCCAGATTACCTGGAGCCCTGCCAGCCTGAAGACGATTCTCCATGAGCATCTTTCGGGCGATGAAATTCTCATCGTGTCGAACCGACAACCGTATATTCACAACCGTCGGGGGCAGAAGATCGAGGTGCAAGTGCCCGCTAGCGGCCTGGTGTCCGCGCTCGAACCGGTCATGCGGGCCTGCTCCGGTGTATGGATCGCGCATGGGAATGGTTCCGCCGATCGGGAAGTGGTGGACAATCGGGACCATGTGCGGGTTCCGCCCGACCATCCGTCGTACGACATTCGCCGGATCTGGTTGTCGCCCGATGAGGAGTCCGGATTTTATTACGGGTTTTCCAATGAAGGCCTTTGGCCGCTTTGCCATAATGCGCATGTCCGGCCGACGTTCCGAACCTCCGACTGGGAGCAGTATGTGGCCGTCAATGAACGGTTCGCAAAAGCGGTGGTCGAGGAGGCCAAAACCGATGATCCGGTGATCCTAGTGCAGGATTATCACTTCGCCCTGCTGCCCAAGATGGTGCGGGAAAAGTTGCCGAATGCCACGATCATCATGTTCTGGCATATTCCCTGGCCCAACTCCGAGAGTTACGGCATCTGCCCCTGGCGGCAGGAAATTCTCGAGGGGTTGCTCGGCAGCAGCATCGTCGGATTCCATACCCGTGAGCATGGCAACCATTTCCTGTCCTGCATCGATCGCACCCTTGAGGCGCGCATCGACCGCGACTCGTCCACCGTGTCGTACGGCGGGCGACTCACGGCGGTGAACCCCTACCCGATTTCTATCGAGTGGCCGTCGCGCTGGCTGGAAAACCAACGGCCGGTTCCTGACTGCCGGGTGCACATCCGCGAGCGCCATGCCATGGGGCCGGATAGACTTGTAGGGATTGGTGTGGACCGGCTGGATTACACCAAGGGCATCATCGAACGA
Organism: Nitrospira sp.; assembly: GCA_009594995.1. Classification (GTDB taxonomy): domain Bacteria; phylum Nitrospirota; class Nitrospiria; order Nitrospirales; family Nitrospiraceae; genus Nitrospira_A. The sequence goes on from VOPR01000015.1 coordinate 5,088, forward strand.
TTCCTCGCCGTCGAGCGCCTGTTTGAGTTACAGCCCGAGTGGGTCGGCAAGTTTTCGTTTATTCAGATCGCGGCCCCGAGCCGGACGATCATCGACCAGTATCAGCATTTTCACGATCAGGTCTATGCCCTGGCCGAACGTATCAACAAGCGATTCGGTCGTGAAGGATATGAGCCGATCGTGTTGAAGGTGAAGCACCACGAGCCGCCGGATGTGTACGAGTATTATCGCGCGTCCGATCTTTGCTTCGTCACCAGCCTCCATGACGGCATGAATCTGGTGGCGAAGGAATTCATTGCGGCTCGGGATGACGAACAGGGCGTGCTGATTCTCAGCCAGTTCACTGGTGCGGCTCAGGAACTGCCCGAGGCGCTGGTGGTGAATCCCTACGACATCGATCAGTGCGCGGCGGCCTTGCACATGGCGCTCTCGATGACGCCGAAGGAGCAGCGTGCCCGTATGCGGAGCATGCGCGGGCTGATCCAAGAGTTCAATGTCTATCGGTGGGCGGGACGTATGCTGATGGATGCGGCACGGATGCGGCGTCGTATTCGCGTGATGAAGCAGGTGGGACAGGCCTCGGGACGGGGGCGGTAGTCACACTGATGCAAGACGTGCTCAGCGCTCCAGGCAAACGTGTACTCGATCGGTTGGCCGCCCAACCGGAGGCGCTGTATGCATTTGATTTCGATGGCACGCTCGCGCGCATCGTTCAAGATCGGCATGCAGCCGTCCTTACGGGGCCGATTCGGGAGGCGTTGTCTGCGCTGGCGACCACTGCGCCGACCGCCGTCATTTCCGGCCGCTCACTCGACGACCTCCGCCCGCGCGTGGATGGTATTTCCGCTCACCTCATCGGCAATCACGGGCTTGAAGGGCTGCATACGTCGGAGCGGGTCATGCATCAGGCCCAAGATTGCTGCCGCGCCTGGCTCAAGACTGTGGCGAAAGATGAAAGCGCTCTGACACGGGCCGGTGTGGTGGTGGAGGATAAGACCTACTCACTGACCTTTCACTATCGACAGGCCTGCTCGCCTCAAGTGGCGCGCGAGGCCATCTTTCATACCATCTCGACGCTGGCGCCTTCGCCGAGGCTTGTGTTGGGGAAATCGGTGGTGAATGCGATTCCGTCAGGCAATCTGCACAAGGGGTCGGCGATGCTGGAATTGATGCATCAGCTCCAGAGTTCCGCCGCGCTCTATGTGGGGGATGACGATACGGATGAAGACGTATTCTCACTGCCGGACGAGCGCATCGTCTCGGTGCGTATCGGAAAAAAGGCTGCGTCTGCCGCACAATGGTATCTTGCACGGCAGTCGCAGATCGGACTTCTCTTGCAGTATCTCACCCGGGCGCGCAGCCGGGCTGTGTCGGCTTAACCCTCCTGCGCCGTCACTCCTTTTTTGTAGAGGCCGTAAACATAGACGGGAATGTTCAGCTCCTTCAGGGCCTGTTGAAGCAAGGGGTGGACCTTCTCCCATTCCAACCCGCCCACGCCCGTGGCCAAACGCGGCAAGGCCAGGCTTTTCACTTGGTGTTCCTGCAGTTCCTTCTTCAGCGCCTGGAGCGCATGGTTGACGTTAGGCAGGGTGGCTTTGCCGGGATGATCCTGATCACTGGCCGCCGGCTCTTGGGTAAACAAATTGATGATGACTGGAGAGTTCGGCCCCTTCCATGACCAGGCGCCGCCCGGTTTGGGATTGTAGGTCTGGCAATAATGGCGAAAATCTTTGTACATCCCCGGCCATTGCTCGCGAAGCGACAAGGCCAAGCCTTGTTTGAAATTGTCATTCGGGGCCACTCCGTGGGCGATGGCACCAGCGGTGGATAAGAGAATGTCTCCGGTCACTTCCTTGAGCATGACTGACGCCTCCTTGATTGAACATAACGCCATTGTGTTTATCACATAAGGCCGCGTTCGGTTCAATCAATGGATGGACTGGAGGAAATTTTGTGTGCGGCCGTTGTGCGACTGGTTTTATCCCCGATAGAGTTGCTCGCCATCACAGTTCGCGTGAGTGAGCCGCAGGCCGGCCTTGGGCGTATTGTCGCTCTCTCCGCTTGGTTTCTCCTCTCTGTCGGCGTATCGTTTGACGAGTGGGTGATCAGAATAGACTGAGCCGTGAGTGGACCGGCTGTCTTCGAGCGACGCCAACGTAGGAGGGACGAAATGAATGCCTGCCGCGTCAAACCCGGTCACCGGCCCGCACTCACGCGGTTCGACCCCGACGACACCGGGTCATACAAAAAGAATGAGGCCGGGAAGACCAAGGCCAAAGACAAAACGGCCCAACTCATCGGGAAGCTTGATCAGTTGCAGGAACGCCTCTACGCCAACCGCACGCGAGCCTTGCTGATCATTCTCCAGGGCATGGACACGAGTGGAAAGGACGGGACGATCAAGCATGTCATGTCCGGCGTGAATCCGCAGGGATGCCGTGTCGCCTCTTTTAAGGAGCCGAGCGAGAAAGAGCGCGAGCAGGATTTTCTGTGGCGGATTCACCAGGAGGTGCCGCCGAAGGGATACATCGGAATTTTTAACCGGTCGCAGTATGAGGATGTGTTGATCACGCGCGTGCATGGTCTTGTCTCGAAGAAAGTCGTCACGCAGCGTTTCAATCAGATCAACGAATTCGAAGAGCTATTGGTGGAGAATGGCACGGCGATCGTCAAACTGTTCCTGCACATTTCCAAAGACGAGCAAAAAGATCGTCTCACCGAACGCATCTGTGATCCAGAGAAGCGCTGGAAGTTCAGCGAGGGAGATTTGGAGGAGCGGAAACTATGGGGCGAGTACATGACGGCGTTTGAGGACGTCATGGCAGCGACCAGCACCGACCGGGCTCCCTGGTACATTGTGCCTGCGAATCGCAAATGGTATCGGAATCTAGTGGTCGCTGAGATCGTGGTACAGGCGCTCGCCGCGATGAAGCTGTCGACCCCTCCGGCTCCGAAAGGAGTGAATTTCGATCAACTCACGATTGACGGATAACCTTCAGCCCCAGAGTCATCTGGCATCGTCGGCAGAGGTCGGCTACACTTGAAAGCCCGAGTCGTGCATCTACCTCAACCAGGAGCATGGAGCATGCAAAGGATACCGGCTCTTTTCATCGGTCTCGTGCTGAGTCTGACTCCCCTTCCGCTTCACGCCGGAGATTTTGAAGGCATCATTCACATGAACACCACTCATGCGGAGACCGGTACCTCGGGTGCCATGGATTGGTATCTCAAAGGCGACAAGGGGCGCGTGGAAATGTCCCGCACGGACGGTCAGAAGACGGTCATGATTTTCGACGGCAAGACCAGGACGATGCAGATGGCCATGCCGGGACAGAAGACGTACATGGAAATCAGTCTGGAAGGAGGACGCGGGGAATACCTGAAGGAGGCGCTTGAAAAGCAGAGCGTCGAGCGTACTGGTAAGACTGAGAAAATCGCCGGCTATTCCTGTGAAGTGTGGCGGATTACCGACAAGGAACGTCATCGCACGAAAAGCGATCTCTGTGTGGCGAAGGGGTTCGGGAGTGCCGCCAGGTTTTGGATCGATCCGAAGGAGGCGCGACGATCTTCCCAGCCCGGTTGGGTCAAGCAACTGATCGAAGAGGGTGGGTTCGGTCTTCGGAGCATCCAGTACGATGAGGCGGGTAAAGAGACGACTCGTATGGAAGTAACGAGCATTGACAAGAAAAGTCTGGAGGCGACGCTGTTTGCATTTCCCTCCGACTGGACGAAGCACGATATGTCCGCCATGCAAGAGCGGATGAAGGCCTTGGGCGATCAGAAGGGGCAGGGCGGCGCCGACATGTCCAAGATGATTGAGGAGATGAGGCAGCGGAAAGCGGCGCGAAGCAAGGCCGGTGAAGCCCCAGGAGCGGGTGAGCAGCCGCCGGACATGAAAGAGTTAATGAAGCAGTTCGGTGAGGCGATGAAAAAACAGCAGCCGCAACCGCAGGGCGGGCAATAAGTCCGGTGCGTCTGCATCCAAAGGAGCGGGCATGCGTGCGGTCGTGATGACTGTGGCGGGAAGTCTGCTGCTGGCTGGTGTGGCAGCGGCGGGCGAGTTTGAGGGCGTCATCGTTTTGAACGAAACGAGTGAAGGAGTGACGGTTCGGCAGCAATGGTTTCTAAAAGGCGATGCACTGCGCTTTGAAGAAACCGGTCCGGATGCCGAGAACGGCGCGATGATCTTCGACGCGAAGAAGAAGGTCATGTACAGCCTCCGGCACGACGAAAGAATCTATCTCGAGATTCCCACCACCGAGACGTCGAAGGCCACGCCGGACGCGAACGATGACATCGTGGTCGTCAAGACGGGCGCAGGCGACAAGGCGGCTGGCTATCCCTGCGAGGTCTATCACACCAAAAACAAGTCTGATGGCAGTACCGGCGAACTCTGCATCGCGAGGGGGATCGGAAATGCCGCTATGTCCGGAATGATGGGCATACAGGCAGGGGGCGCGTCGCTCCTGCCGGGGTGGATGCGAGAGCTGTTCAGGGACGGCGGGTTTCCGGTCAAGGGTGTGGATCGCAATGACCAAGGGAAGGAAGAAGCGCGTTGGGAGGCGGTGATCATTGAGAAGAAACATCTCGATGACAAGTTGTTTCTGCCTCCGGCCGACTACAAGAAGCAGGACATGGCAGTGATCACGCCTGAATCGGGCGATGTCATGCAACCGGGTTCGCCCTCTGGCGTTCACTAGACTGCGCGGTGTTGCTGATGCCCGGGATTCTCCCTGTTGACAGAATTTCCCGGGGAGCGTAGATAGGACTTGCGGCCCGATTCCCTGTGCCGCAGGTGGGTGACCGGACAGACCGCGCGGCTGTCATCTAGATCTCCCACGCATCCCCGCAACAGAGAGGAGGGTAGACGATGAACGATACCACTCCGCCTGGCCTGTACGGCCTGCCGAGCTGAAGGCGGGTCTCTCGTCGGTTTTGCTGGCCGGTTCTCCATCGCATATGCCATGCGGCATCAACACACGCGTGTGAGCGCGTTCTGGCGTCATGCCTGCGAGCGGAGGATTTGGTTGACGATCTTGAATGGTCACCCACCCTGGGTCGACCATTATTTTTTCCGGCGAGATACTTTCTCCTATTCGTCGACTCGGCCGGTCTCGTATGGGCCGCCACATGCATCATAGCAGTCGGCGTCCTAAGCGCCACGCGCGGGCTCCTGTCGCAGAGGGAGCCCGTGTCGTCTTGCTTATATGAAGGGAGTACACGGAGGATCGGGAAAATTGACTAGGGCCGATTTTCCTATTGACAGATTTTTTTAAGGAGCGTAAGAGGACATTGTGAGTTTCAAGGTGTGTTTACCGTGACGAGGCGATGAACAGTGCGCGCCTGTTCGGGAGACCTCGCCACTCCTCAAACCGGGGAGGTTCACGCATGGAAGAACTTACGCCGCCGGACTAGAGCGGCCCGCAGAGTCGAGGGCGGGCTGATTGTCGGTCGTGCTGCCTGGTCCTTCACTGGCTTGTGCCTCATGGCACTGTCCGATTTAGGATAACAGCCACCGCAAGGTCGAAGGACTAAGAGTAAGCACGAGGCACACCAGAATCCTGGGAGAACTTCTCCCCCGACGATCATCCTGATACCCCGTCTTCTCGAACGGGTCTCGTGTTTCCGACAACATAATTGGCTTTCGGCGTCCCAAGCGCCATCCACGGGCGACCTCCCACCGCAGTGTAGGGTCGCCCGTGGCATTTTTATCAGCCTGCGCCCTACGGTGCTGTTCCTTCCCTTTTCCCTGACCTACAGTCACCCATCCGCAAGGTAGAACCCAGAGTTGTGTCACGGAGGTACCGCATGTCGTTTCTTGACTTGTTCGTTCGCGGAGATTTCATCGACCCTGCCACGTTGGTCGGGGCGGCGTTTTATGCATTTTTATTCATCCTGGTTGCCTGGTTCCTGGCTCGCCTGGTCAAGGCGGGAGTACGCCGTGTCGCCTATCTCTTGAACGATCAGGCCGCGTCGACGCTGTTGACGAGGCTTGGCCAAGTTGTGGTGTATACCCTGGCGGTCATTCTCTATTTCAACGCCATACCGCAGTTACATTCTGTGGGCACGGCTCTGCTTGCGAGTGCCGGCGTGGCATCGATCCTGTTCGGGCTGGCCGCGCAGACGACCCTCAGCAATCTGGTTTCAGGCTTTGCGTTGTTGTTCTATCAGCCCTTCGAGGTGGGTGATCGTGTGCAGCTATCCGCGCCGACCGGCCTTGAAACCGGCGTGATCGATGAAATGACGATGGGGTATATCCTGGTAAAGACGGGAGATGGGCGGGAGATCGTCGTGCCCAATAGCGTGGCCGCCCAGCAGGTCGTGGTAAAACTGAAGGCCGTGTGACCGGTACGCCCGTTCATAACAAGGCAGTCCGATGTTTTGCTCAGATGCGGTCGGGGAAGTCGGACACAATGCCGTCGATGCCCATGTCCCTCAGGCGTCGAATATCTGTCTGCTCGTTGACGGTGTAGGCGAACACCTGTCGACCCAGATTGTGGAAGGTCTGGAGCAGCATAGGTGTGACGGTCGAATAGTGGAGCCCCACATGGGAGGCATTCAAGGCGACCACATCGGCGACAGGATCCTGAGGGAGGCGGCGATGCTGCAGGACCATGATCTGTGCCGTGGGTTCGGCCAGTCGTACGCGATGTAATTCTTCTATGAGGAACGACGCGTAAATGAGCGTGCCGGAAAAGCCGGTACGTTTTACGATCGCGCAGGCTTCGTTTCCGATCCCCTCCACTTTCAGTTCGAGAATTACGCCGATGGCGTTCCCGGAAATGTCCAGGGCTTCCTCCAGGGTGGGGATGCGTTGCCAATTGCCCGCATCGAGCCGTTGAACCTGCTCCAGAGACATCTCGGCGAGATTGCCTGATTTGTTGGTGGTGCGATCGATCGTTTCGTCGTGTAGCAGCACGAGATGACCGTCGCTGGTTTCGCGCAAGTCCACCTCGATGAAATCAGCGTGAAACGATCGGGCTTTCCAGATAGCGGCGAGAGTATTTTCGGGAGCGTGGCCGGCGGCTCCGCGATGACCGATGCGAAGGACGGAAGCGATAGCGACCTCACCTGAGAAGGTCTGACGCGTGCCTCCCATTCCCTGCATCTACCGGGTCGGGGAGGGACTTTCTTTTCGAACCCTACTTCCCTACCATAATTCGCGTATCTCTGCAAAGAATGCCAATCAGCCTGGTTGCTGTGTGGTGTCGACGAAGGAGAAAGGCGGATCCCGACTCAGTTCAATTCGGACTCTCCAGCAAGATCGGGGGCCGCGATGAAAGCGCTGTGATGAGCACTGTATTGCCAGTATTTATCGCCTTCATATCGATCCTCCCCCTACTTCCTAGATTTACTTAATCGCCTCGGTTACACTGTCGCCGGGTTCAGTACACCTCCTTCGATTCGTGGCCATATTCCGAAGCGTTTGCGATGACTGCTAAGCTCACGCAGAAACTCTTTGCGCTCCTATTGCTCGTTGTGCCCCTGTCTGTACAGGCGGCATCAGATCTGGATTATCAGAATCGTGGAGACCGGTTCGAAGGCGTCAGGCCAAAGCCGGTGTCGGGTTATGATATTGAAGTCATCTCCGTCCTCGCGGACTACCACGAGCCTGCAGATCAGCTTCCCGATCAGCTGCGGATCAAATTCCATTTGCCAGGCCAGACCACCGTTCATCTGACCGTCCGGGAACAGGATTATCGACTGTTCTATTGGCTCGACAGGGTGAAGCCTGTAAAGGAATGGCAGGCTAAATCGGCCAATGAGTTCACCTGGTCGACGGAGGCGGTGCTGCGACAATTGGACCACAAGCTCAACATGTATGAATTGGGCGTACTGATTCGTCTCAAAAGAGAAACACCGGCCTCGGTCGAAGACATCGCCCCGGCAATCCTCTATCACGCTATGCCGCCGGAAAAGATCGGCGGCTATCTCTTCACCATGAAAACCAATGGTGATGCGCGACTTTCTTGCAAGGTCTATCGAGAGGGAGAACCGGCCGAACTCATGACGCAAGCATTTCGCCGAATCCCTGGCGGCAGGCCGTTTACCATCCGATGGGAGGCGGCGGACGTACCGGAAGCCCAGTATACCTTGGTCTGCAACGGCTATTTCCTCGATAACAATCAGCCCGTGCAGCAGGCCGTACGGTTTTTCCATAAACCCTCGGCCAAGTAGGAAGCGACGGGGGCCTGATTACCGCCGATGAGCGACATCTTCATCAGCTATTCGAGCAAAGACCGTCCCTGGGTCGAACGGTTCGCCAAGATGCTCGGGACGTATGGCTGGTCCATCTGGTGGGATCGGAACATCCCTACTGGCGAATCCTTTAACGCAGTGATCAGGCATGAACTCCGAACTGCTAGGTGCGCGATTGTCGTATGGTCGCAGCAATCGGTCGATTCCGAGTGGGTCCAAGCGGAAGCCGATGAAGCCAGGAAACAAGACAAGTATCTCCCTGTCAGAATCGATCAAAGTGAAATCCCGCTTGGCTTTACCCAACGAACGTTTCAATCCCTCTTGGATTGGGACCCGGACGTCGATCATCCTGGATTCTCCCAACTCCTCAAAGATATCGAACGTCTCGTTAAGAGTCCGCCACAGAGAATTGAAATAGGCTCCAGGCCTTGGTGGAAGCGGGTTCATCCTCTCTGGCTCGTGAGCCTGCCGACCCTGCTGGCGGCAACGATCGTGGTCGGACTTATGCTGTGGCCCATTTCGGCACAGGTGCGGGTGGAGTTGACCACGAAGCGTGTGGAGTTCGAGATCGGGGCGACGTCGCAAGGCAAGACGACCTTGGGCGGGTTCGAAGCCCGCTCGCTCACGATTGAGAAATTCACCACTCTGATCTTTGAACCGGAAACCTTCGAGGTGGCCGATCCGTCGCAATACGATGAGAAGAAGGATGCTTTTCCGCCGTCGGCTTGGAAGCCGCTTACCAGCGCAGGCTCCACGGTCACGCTGGCTGCCAAGGATCAGACGCGACATCCACGCGTGACCGTGGAAGGGCTCGACGGCGCGGCACAGGCCACCATTCATCTCGATGCCATGGCGGTGAAGCAACAAGCGCACGTCACGATGGAAGCGCGAGGCGGGAAGAACGACGGGCTGACGGTCAAGGTCGCGGGTCAGGACGGTCTCAGCCTTTCTCTTCATGAGCCATTCAAGTTGATTGCGGATCATGCGGAACTACGCGACCTCCCAAATTCCTCGTTTCAGGAAAACGACGAACTCACCTATCGAGCCACCTTGCCGGAGCGCTCCTCCTGGATAGAGATTGCTTCGGCTTCCGATGGCCTGATCCTCTCACCGACCTTTGCCTCAAGCCAATTGGCTACTTCGATCTTCAGCGGTATTCCCGTGGCAACATTGGACTTCACAAGGCAGGATTCTGCTGGGGAACGAGTCGGTGCGCTGACCGACAAGGGGACGATTACCTTTCCGGGTTATCAGCATTTAGGGAACGTTTCTATCGACAAGGATGATGCGATTGGGTTAGAGCAACTCGACGAATTCACGATCAAAGAAATCACCTTGGCCGCAAATGGCAGCGGCCTGCACCTCGTGGGTATTGGGATGGCCAAGCAGATTCGCACCAAGACGGGTCAGATTCCGATCGCGTACCGTCTCACCAAGTTCGACGACCTGTGGCACAACGCGCGGCTGGCGCTGTTCTTCACCATTGTGGCTGCGGTGTTCACGACAAGCCTCGGGGCCTATCGACTTTGGAAGGAATTTAATCGGTGATGGCCAGGACCGCGCTTGTGGCATGTTTGATTCTCTTCCTGGGGCTTGGGCTCATCCACGCCGCAGTGATAGGGACGCTGGATATCGCACACCTGCAAGCCGGGGTGGTCAAGATCACCTCCAAATCAGCTGAAGGTACTCGAAGAATAGGCACCGGCTTCATCGTCAAGCTTGAAAAGGAAGCGGCCTATATCGTGACGGCAGCGCATGTCGTGGCGGCAGATCCCAACCCGAGGGTCGAATTCTTCACCAGAAAGAATGTTCCGGTGCCGGCGGAAGTGCTGCCCGGTGCAGAGGGGGATGATGAATTGCGGGGCTTGGCATTGCTACTCGTGAGAGGGAAGGAAAACCTTCCGTCCGGCCTGAGTGCTCTTTTCCCCGCCTCAGCGAGTTCTGTTTCAGAAGGAGAACCCATCATGGTGATTGGATTCCCTCGAAGTGCGGGACCCTGGAATGTCACCGTCGGAAATGTTGGGTCCCGCCAGGGGAGAGACATCTTCTTCTCTCCCGCCATTGATGCCGGCAATTCGGGGGGGCCGATCTTTCGGCAGGGAGAGGTGGTTGGGATGGTTATGGCGGCAACGTCATCTGGCCACGGCATAACAGCACGGAGCGTCCAAGATTACATTGAGGGCTTTGGGATCACGGTGCAAGAAAGCACGAGCACGGCATCAACATCTGTCGGATCCTCTCCCCCGCCCGCCGCAACGGCCAAACTGGAGCCACGTCACATGACGCAGGACCAGGAGATCACCGGCAAGGACGGCGCGTCGATGGTGCGGATTCCCGTGGGAAAATTCATGATGGGCTCGCCAGACGGCGTAGGAGACAAAGACGAACGTCCAGTCCACGAGGTCCGCTTCCCCAAGCCGTTTGCGATGGCACGATATGAAACCACTTTTGAGGAGTACGATCGCTTTGCCCAGGCCACGGGCCGAAAATTGCCGGACGACGCTGGCTTCGGGCGTGGCCGGCGGCCGGTCATCAACGTGTCTTCGGAAGATGCGAGAGACTATGCCGCTTGGTTGTCACAGCAGACAGGGAAGCATTATCGACTCCCGACGGAGGCCGAGTGGGAATATGCGGCACAAGCTGGGGTAGCGGACAAGTGGTCTGGGACATCCATCGAGGAAGAGCTACCGGCCTATGCGGTGTATGGCGCAAACTCTCAAAACCGCACGGCTTCTGTTGGGAGCAAGAAGCCCAACCGGCTCGGCCTCCATGATATGAGCGGGAATGTGTGGGAGTGGGTCGAGGATTGCTGGCACGAGAATTACAAGGCAGCGCCGGCGGACGGATCGGCTTGGCTAAGAACGGGCGGCGGTGACTGCAGCCTGCGTGTGGTCCGCAGTGGCGCCTGGGGCAACGATCCGGGGAATCTGCGTGCCTCGAACCGGGACGGGTACCAGGCCGACTCCCGGGGGAAGGGCATCGGCTTCCGTCTTGCCCAGGACATTGACTAACCCTGTGACCTTTGTTCTTTTGCCCTTTGCCTCTGGTGCAGTAGAGGTTCCCATTTCTTGGATAGTTTTGTGGGTAATAGATGGCTGGTGGGTACCGCAAGCCGCGCCACATGTTCACCGGATAGTGGCGTCAACGGTTTCGGGTTTCGCCGTGCCCAGGACGTTCTTCAGTAATTGTGCGTTGGAAAGGCTGTAGCAGCATGAGGCTCTGACATGCCGCCGTCTCTTGATCTTAAAACCGTCCAAAGAACCGCCTTCGTCACGGCGGGGTTCTGGATGTTGGCCACTTTTATGCTTCCGCATATTCTCTGGGGGCAGGACATCGAGGACCTCAAAAAAGGCGTGGTGAAGATCACCGCTCAAGTCGAGGGGCAGCAGCCCACGGTCGGCACCGGCTTCATCGTACGTTTGGAAAAAGACGCCGCCTACATCGTCACGGCATCCCATGTCATTCAAGGTGATCCAAAACCTCAAATCACTTTCTTTCCGAAACCTCAACAGCCATTCACTGCCAAAATTATTGGGATCGAGAGTGAGAACCCTAACGGACTTGCATCGTTGCGGGTCTCCGGTGCCGTCCCGGAAGGCCTGGTGGCACTGACGCTTGATCAGACGAGCCCGATCATCGGGGGAGAACCGGTGATGTTGATCGGCTTCCCTCGGATGCTGGCCCCCTGGGCTGTCTCGACGGGCAGCCTCAGCGGTCTAAAGGGACTAGCCCTCACATTTCAGGCACTCATCGAGGAAGGTCATTCTGGTGCTCCCCTCCTGCTCAACGGCAAGGTCGTCGGGGTTGTGACCGATGCTCGAGAACGAATGGGCTATGCCGTTCCATCATCGATCCTCGATGTGGCATTGAGGGGATGGCAGATCAGGCCTGAAGGCACGGTAGCCCAGGAGATCACCGGCCAGGACGGTGCGCCGATGGTATTGATTCACGCGGGCCGCCTTCCGACGAAAATCGTGACCATCTACGGAAATGGCACCGTCGAAGAGGTTGCTACTCCGCTCTTCAGTCTGTATGTAGCGGATAATTTCTATATTGATCGACAGCTCGTGACAATAACGCGGTTCAGGCAATTTCTGGAAACCACCGGTCATCGTCTCAGAGGACTATATTGGGAACAGCGTGACTGGCCAGCCGATCAAAACCAAGCGATTGACATGGTGTCCTGGCACGATGCCGTTGCCTACTGCACGTGGGCACGCAAACGATTGCCGTCCGAAGACGAATGGGAAAAAGCGGCGCATGACATAGAGGGGCGCATCCTTGATCCTACAGTGGCCGAGTGGACATCCAGTTCTTACAACGAATCGAGATTTTCTCCCAGCGAGTCGAACGATCAGCGCCAGAGGACAACTCGGGGGAGTCTGGGTGCGTTCAATCTCAAAGTGAGAGAAGGATCCCACATTGATTACCAGGTTCGGATGCACGCTACGGCGGACAATGCTGAAGTTGGTGCCGGTTTCCGCTGCGTCAGAGATACGGCATCGGTCCACTGAGTCTGAATACGGGGGATTAGACGAGTTCATGATGCGAACGAGATTTGCACGCTCTTTTGCCTATCGGCAGCCACACGGAGGCTTCGCTATGCTGCGCTATCTGGTTTTGACAATGACATTACTCCTTGGAATGACGGCAAGACCGGTTGCGGCCGAAAACGAGCCAGACCTACGTGCTGGTGTCGTGAAGATCGTATCAACGTTTGAAGGCAAGCATCGTATAGGTACCGGCTTCATCGTGAAAACAGGTGGGGCGAGTGTTTTTATCGTCACTGCCGCGCACGTTGTCGAGGGTGATCCCTTACCGAAGGTTGAGTTTTTCACCAGGCAGAACACAATCGTCAGCGCTGCGGTTCTCAAACAGGACCTCCGCTACGATCTCGCTCTGATCAAGGCCGAACTGACCCAGCCACTTCTCGTGCTGAAACTAGAAAGTGCTGCCATGGCCAAAACCGGTGATGAAGTGCTCACGATTGGCTTTCCACAAGGAGGCGGTGGCTGGTCGATCAGCCGCGCAGATTTGGCAGGACGTGAGGGGGCAGACTTCGTACTTTCCGGGGGAGCGATTGATGAGGGAAGCTCCGGGGGGCCATTGATTAAGGGCAGTCAAGTGATTGGTGTGGTGCAAGGTGTTCAGGGAAAATTTGCGCGGGCCATGCCTGCCTCCGTGGTTGTCGGAATGCTGGAAGGATGGGGCATCGCGCTGGAGTCAGAACCTGTGAAGTCCGCTAGCGGGGATCTTCAGCGCGCAACTGACGCTCAAGCCGGATCGATCGATTACTCGAACTTCGAGCAAGCTAAGAAAGCGGCGGAACGGGGTGATTCCAGGGCGATGTATCATCTCGCCGAGATGTATGGCGAGGGTAAAGTTGTGTCGAGAAATATTAGCGAGGCTGCGAAGTGGATCAGACGCAGCGCGGATGCTGGGTATCCAAGCGCACAAATGGCGATGGGGCAGCTTTCGCTGATCAAGGCCGCTGGATTTGCTGGCGATGATGAAAGTGCCGTCCACTTTATGTCCGATGAGTCAAAATCTGAAGAGATTACTAGCCTTATGTTCCGCCCGGAAAAAATCCAGACTCGCAACCAGGCCGACAGCACGGATGCGGTTAACTGGTTCCGCAAGGCTGCTGAGCAGGGAAATGACTCAACGGCACAGACGATACTTGGCATGATGCTGTTTCACGGCGTCGGCGCCCAAAAGGATCTCTCGCAATCCGCGAAAATGCTTCAACTGGCTTCCACAAAAGAGCCATTTGCCCAAGCGATTATGGGGCAGTTCTATTTTGAGGGCATAGGCGTCAAGCAGGATTTCCATGAGGCGGCGCGGCGGCTGCGCGAAGCGGCGGACAAGGACGAGTCTCATGCATACACCTACCTGGGCGTCATGTACTGGAAGGGAATGGGGGTGGTCCAAGATTATGCCGAGGCGGCCAAATGGTTGCAGAAGGCTGTGAAAGCGAAATATGCTAATCCCTTTGCCAAAGGTTTCCTTGCCGCTATGTATCTAGTCGGTCAAGGCGTGCCGCAAGATTTCCAGAAGGCTTACGCGCTCGCCAAAGATGGAGCAGAGCAGGGAGATAAAAATAGTCAATTCTTGTTGGGTGGGATGTATTTAGCTGGTAAAGGGGTGCCGCAGAATTCAGAAGAAGGTCTTAAATGGTTGCAAGTAGCAGCCAGGCAGGGGGACCCTAATGCACAGAAGTTTCTGCGGGAACACAAGCAGACCTGGTGACCGCCACTCCTGCTTGTAGATACCTAGCAATCTCTATGGACGGTTGGGGCAGTGTGGCCTAATCCTACTCGTGATTCGATAGACATCGTGAGGTATTTCGCTAGGTACAACTCAATCCACCGAAGGAGGATGCCATGCTTGTTCAGGATGTGATGTCGACCGGTGTGGTGACAGCCAGGCGAAACGAATCCGTCCGGTCCGTGGTCACCAAGATGCTTAGTCGTCACTGCGGTGCGATTCCGGTCGTGGAGGACGGCGAGGTGTTGATCGGCATGGTGACGTTGCGTGATGTCCTGATTCCCCTCTACCCCAACTATGGCGAGTACATTCATGACAACGTGCATAGCCGTGATTTCGTTGAGATGGAGGAGGGCTACGCCGATGTCCTGTCGCAGCGCGTGGAAGAGGTGATGAGCTTGAATCCGCTGACGGTGTCGCCGCGCACTCCGGTGCTGGAAGCTGCGTCGTACATGGGTTTGAAGAATTTTCGGCGAATTCCGGTCGTGGAGAAAAAGGCATTGGTCGGGATGGTCAGCGTGGGTGATATCAATCGCGGGTTGTTCTTCGAGCGGGGTCATGCCGTGATGGACCAGAACCGGCTTGTGCAACCATCGGGACGGTAAGGCGGTTGCGGGACGGAGCGAGCAGCCCGTAGAATGGCTTTTTCTTGATCGGGCGATGGCCACGGCCGTCTGCGAAGGAGATGCTATGAGTCTGGCCGATAATAAATGTGTTCCCTGCCGGGGCGGGGTCCCTCCCCTCCCCGCGGATCGTGCGCAAGCGCTGTTGTCGGAATTGGGACGCGGGTGGGTTTTGAGTAAAGAAGGGCACCTCGAACGGCTGTATACGTTCAAGGACTTTGCCCAGTCCCTCGCATTTGCGAATAAGGTCGGCGCGGTGGCCGAAGCCGAGGGGCATCATCCTGATCTGCATGTGGCCTGGGGAAAATGCAAGGTCGAGATCTGGACCCACAAGATCAACGGCCTTACCGAGAGCGATTTTTATCTGGCCGCGAAGGCTGATCGTGAGTTCGAACCATTTCGGGCGGGGGCCTAACCAGGAGAAGTCATGGCGCATCTACTGCGACAGCCGATCCTCTCGCTCGGCGCGGGCGTTCTCGCTCGGCCTCCTCGACGGATTGCGGTGAATGCGCCTGCGTCGTCCTTTCTGCGGGCGCCCGCGGCGAGCTTCAGTCTCGACTGTCTCGTGACGATGTCCATGACTTCTCCGGGTTTGACCCCCGCCTTGTGCCGGCTGGACTGGGGATCGTATGAGTAACTCCCAGGCGCAGGTCGCGCTCGTCAATATGCCCTTCAGTTTTTCAAAGTACCCGTCCATTCAATTGGGGACGCTCTCTGCGTTGTTGAAAGCCAAGGGCGTCGCGGTCGATTGCCATCATCTCAATGTGCGGTTTGCCCATAAGATCGGGATTCCTCTTTACGAATCGATTTGCGAAAAGCGGGCATTGTTCGGCGAGTGGCTCTTCTCATACCTGCTCTTTCGAGACAATCCTAAGCGCGCCGACTATCCGCGCGTGTTTAAACCGGTGTTCGAGCAGATTGCGCGGGAGAGCGGTCAGCCGGTGTCGTTTTTTGAAGACATGGCGACGCGCACGGCGCCGCAATTTCTTACTGCTGCGATGGCAGGAATTGATTGGGGGCAGTACAAGCTTGTGGGGTTTACGTCCACGTTCGACCAGAATGTGGCCAGCCTGACGATGGCCAAGCTGATCAAGGATCTCTATCCGGACGTAAAGATCGTCTTCGGCGGCGCCAATTTCGACGGCGAAATGGGGTTGGAACATTTTCGCGCGTTTCCCTTCATCGACTATGTGGTGGTCGGTGAGGGCGAAGTCACTTTTCCGGCGTTGGTTGACCATGTGTTGGGTGGAGCGGCGGGGCCCTGCCCAAAGGGTGTCATCTATCGGGAGAACGGCGAGGTCCGGTTCGAGCCGAATGCGGCCCTCTTCACCGAATTTGCGCAAACCGGCCCGCCGGACTACGACGACTACTATCATCTATTAGCAGAACTCGGCACGGAGGCCTCCCGCGGCCTCGACCGCATCCTCCTTTACGAAGGGTCCCGCGGCTGCTGGTGGGGCGAGAAGCACCATTGCACCTTTTGCGGGTTGAATGCGCAGAGTATGAAGTTCCGGGCGAAATCCTCGGAACAGGTCGCGCAGGAAATGGCGTACCTCTCGAGCCGCTACGATACGACCCGTTTCCGGTTGGTGGACAACATCATCGACATGAAATATGTCGACAACCTGTTCGGCCGATTCGCTGCCGAGCATTGCGATCTGGATGTCTTTATCGAAACCAAGAGTAATCTGCAGAAGAGCCAGATCCGGACGTTGGCCGTTGGCGGGGTGAAGTGCATGCAGCCTGGTTTGGAAAGCCTGAGTCTCTCGCAGCTGAAAGCGATGGACAAGGGCGTCACGCCCATGCAGAACATCGTCTGCCTTAAATGGTGTTGTTACTATCGGGTCGCGGTATCCTGGAATATTCTGCTCGGCTTCCCTGGTGAAACGAACGAAGACTATCTTCGGCAGATCGAACTTCTGCCGTCCCTGTTCCATTTGCAGGCGCCAGAGGCGACCGGGAAATTCTGGCTACAACGGTTTAGTCCCTACTTTACGAGACCGCACGCCTACGGAGTACGCATTACCGGGCCGGGGACAGCCTATGAGTATGTGTATGATGCGGCGCGCATCGATCTACGCAAGATCGCCTACGATTTCGAGTACGAACTCGCCGACTGGCCGGTAGATCCGCACGTCTATGAGGAATTGATCGGGTTGGTGGAGGAATGGCAGCGGCGGGCACGCAGCAACGACCGGCCGTTTTTGTATTACTCCAAGGCCATGGATTACGTCACCATTTATGACGGACGTGATCCGCAGATGCCGACGAGGCGTCGGTATGACTGGCCTGCGGCGGGCATTATCGAGGCGTGCAATGAGGCGGCGAAGAGTCGTGACCAGATTCGTGCGATATTGCGCGATGTGAAGCCCGATATCGCGTGCTCGGAAGACGACCTGACTGAAGCGCTGAATATCCTGACGACCCGTCGCATTCTGTACGAAGAGCGCGGGAAGTATTTTACGTTGGCGATCCCCGAACATCCTTACTACTAGGGGGCGCAGCAGCGTCGATCGACGTTCACTCCCCTACATCGATAATTTCTCCGCGACGTTCCGCATCTGCACGCCGTGCACGAGTGACGCGCCACCGCGGATCGCACAGGCGACGTGGACGGCTTCTGTCATTTCTTCTGTGTTCGATCCCTTTTCCAGGCACGCTTGCGTGTAGGCATCGATACAGTACGGGCATTGCACGGCGTGGGCCACGCCGAGCGCGATCAGCGCCTTTTCACGTTCTGTCAGCGCGCCTTCGGCAAAGACGGCGCTGTAATAACTCATGAACTTTTCCCACAGGACCGGGTTGCCCTTGCCCATATCTCCGAATTTTCCGAGATCCTTCGAATGGTAATAGCAGTCCATGAATCACCTCGTGGGTTGAATCGGTCTGATGTGTGCTCGAGCGAAGTCTTCGTTGAAGGCTGTCGAGCGGTGCCTGGTGAAGAGTGGTTAGGCGTTTCCGGGTGGCGCCGGCTCGGCCTCGCCAAGGGCCTGGGAAAAACGATGCCCGACGATGGTGGTGACTTTGCTCATCAACTCGCCGAGCTCCTTCCACTCGTCTGCGCTCAAATCGGCTTTGATCTGGGGGTGGATCGCCCATTCGGCGTTGACGAGTTGTCCTTTGCGCGAGACGTGCACGTGTAAAAGTTCGACATCCCAGACGTCTTGCGTGTTGGCGGATGGGGCGGCTGGTTTCTGCGGTGGAACTTGGCTTGCCATACTGCGTGCACTCCTTTGGGCGTACATGTGAGAGCGGCATGATACCGCATCAAATATCGCGCTGTACATGGGACGGACGGCCGTCATGCCGATCCGCACGGGCTCCGGTGATAGGCGGTTGGTAGAGTGAGAAGGTTAGGACTTGTCGGAGCGCTGGTGAATAGCGTCGAGCAACTGGTTGTGAATGTGTCCGTTGGTGGCGACGAGTTCCTGTCCGTAGAGTGAAAATGTTTCTCGGTTAAATCCGGACACCAGTCCGCCCGCCTCACGCACGATGACGACTCCCGCCGCCATATCCCAGGGGCTGAGTTTCACTTCCCAATATCCGTCGAACCGCCCCGATGCCACATAACAAAGGTCCAGTGCGGCTGAACCGGTGCGCCGAACCGCCTGTGCCCGCAATGAGATGCGGGAGAAGTGGTCGAGATTGTTGTCGGCCGTCTCGCGAATGTTGTAGGCAAAACCGGTGACGAGCAGCGACTGCTCGAGCGACGTGATCGCCGACACATGCAGGCGTTCGCCGTTTACATAGGCGCCCTCCCCTGCCACGCCTGTAAAGAGCTCCCGACGCACCGGGTCCAGCACGACCCCCACAAGAGGTTCGCCGTTGTATTCCAGGCCGATCGAAACGCAGTAGAACGGGAAGCCGTGGGCGAAATTGGTCGTGCCATCCAGCGGATCGATAATCCATCGACAAGGCGAATCGGCAGCCCCGTCCTGCCCGCGCTCTTCCGCCAGAATGCGGTGCGAAGGATAGGCCGAAAGAATCGTGCGGACAATACGCTCCTCTGCTTGTCTATCTGCATCGGTTACGAGGTTAATCGCGGCTTTGTAATCGATACGGAAGCCGGATCGGGCATGTTCGAGGATCACGGCACCGGCTGCTTCAGCAGCTTGGATTGCCGTTGCAAGATAGCGGGCGCGCTCTGCTTGAGGAGGAAGATGCAATGTATGCATAGAAGCCGCATCCTAGCATGACTCGACGGCTAGTGGATTAATAGCTTCCTAGTTTTCCGATAGAGCAGTGTAAGGCATTGAAAAATAACAAAACAGAAAACGCTTGTTCTTGTATAACAAGGCTTGGATAGGCATTGAGTGTACTCTGCTTGTTAGTGCGGAGAATGCGATCAAATAGTTATGAGCAGTTACTTGACAGATTTTAAATCACTTGCTATAAAGCAAGTATGCTTTATTGAGGACTTGCTTGTGGAAGAATTGACCGACATTCTGGTTGGCCTTGAACAGCGGATTAGCGCCTACCGGAATCGCTATCAGGAGCTTGAGAAAAAGCGACGTCGGCTCGACGATGAAATCGCCATGATCAAGAAGTACTTGGAACTTGCCGAAACGCTCTATCGCGTGGAAGCCGATAAGGCCAAGTTGGCCAGCCTCTCCAGTCAGATCATTACCGACGAAAAGGGAATTCGCCCGCTTCCTGTGACGGACGTCACAGATCAATCGCGTGAGATTCTGCTTGGAAAAAGTAAGTATGTCGGGAAGAGTGTGCCGGAAGCCGCCTATCAGATTCTCCGGGAAGCCAGTCGTCCCATGCATGCCAAAGAGCTCTTGCAGCGTCTGCTTGAGGGTGGGTTGCAGATCAAGGGGAAGACGCCGTTAACGTCTGTGGCGACCTCGTTGAAGCGGGATAAGCGGTTCCAAAAAGTCGGACCAAACACGTTCGCGGTGATGACTCAGGAATTGACAGCAGTAGTGTAAGCGGGCCGAGGAAGTTCATATCAACTTTAAATGTGTGAAGGGAGGTGAGAGTCTTGGCAACGAAGAAGGCAGCGAAGAAACCAGCGAAGAAGGCAGCGAAGAAGAAGTAAGTCCCTTCCAGGATTTACACGCCGGGGGTAAGGCCACTTACCTCCGGCGTTTTTTTATGCCCTCAAGCGGAACAGACCATATCCCTGACGGGGTTATGGCCTGAAGTAATCAGTATTATTCGAGGATGCAGTTATTAAACTGCGAGGGATGGTGCGGGGCGAAGAAGCCCGAGCGAAGAGCGAGATTCGGATGCAGCGACCGGATGTTCCCCTGTAATTAGGGCCCATTTATCGCGTTGAAGAAGGATTTGCTCAACAAGTTTCGTATGCATGGCGTGGCCAGACCGTTCGGCCACAATATGCCCGATAAACGGGAAGCCGAGCAGGGCAATATCACCGATCAGATCCAACACCTTGTGTCGGACAAATTCATTCGGGAAGCGCAGGCCTGATTCATTCACGACGCCTTCTTTGGACAAGACCACCGTGTTATCCAGCGTCCCGCCTTTTCCAAGCCCTCTCGACCACAGCGCTTCGACCTCATGGAGGAAGCCAAACGTCCGGGCCGTGGCGATCTCTTGTTCGAATGCCGGCGCCGAGCAGGTATACGTATAGGACTGGGTTTGGATCAACGGGTGATCATAGTGAATCGAATAGGTAATCTTCGGAGTCGACGACGGTTCGATCCTGACACGCTTTGAGCCATCCACCACTTCAATGGGTTGCGTAATTTTCACGTAAGATTGCCGACGAGTCTGGGGAATGACGCCGGCTGAACGAATCAGGCGGACGAACGGGCTCGCGCTGCCATCCA
The DNA here is from genome assembly GCA_009594995.1 of Nitrospira sp. Classification (GTDB taxonomy): domain Bacteria; phylum Nitrospirota; class Nitrospiria; order Nitrospirales; family Nitrospiraceae; genus Nitrospira_A. The sequence goes on from VOPR01000015.1 coordinate 25,975, forward strand.
GAACCGGAACTTCTCCTGCATCGACTTCTGCATACACGTTATCGACTTCCATGCCAACCAGGGCCGACAAGAGGTGCTCGATGGTCTTGACCTGGTGGCCATTGGCGCTGATGGCCGTGCAGAGTTCGGTTGGAACTTTATAGGAGATCGCGGCGGGGAGGAGGGTTTCCTCTGACCCGTTACGATACACAAAGACGATGCCTGTATTCGGGGGAGCTGGGCGGAGAGTCAGCGTGACCGGTTGGCCTGAATGGAGCCCAACGCCTGAGCAGGATACTGGTGAGCCGATCGTTTGCTGAAACCGCACAGTGCCTCCTTCGTAAGTTGCGACACTGGATCTAGCAATGCTTGTGCCATGACGGAATCTGCCTTTAACTAATTGATTAATAAGTGAAATGATTCAATGGCTAAAATTATTCACTGTTGTGTAAAAAACACAATTGTATCTTTTGTTGGAACGAAGAAGCCACGGAAGTGATCTGTTTTCAATAGGTTACTAGATAGGCGTGGCGGAATGAGCGCTAGAGCCAGGAATAGTCGGCATCTAGTGAGATCGCCTGCCGGGAACCAGGGCTGATTGTCTTGCCTGTTTCGTCAGGGCCTGGGCTCCAGTTCAATAAGGCCTTTGCGGATGGCGAGAATGGCGGCTTGTGTGCGGTCATAGACCTGAAGCTTATGGAAGATATTGCGGACGTGGTTCTTCACGGTCTTTTCACTGAGGTCCAGACTGTTGGCAATTTCCTTGTTGGTTTTTCCGTCTGCGACCAGACGCAAGACAGTGATTTCCCGCTCGGTCAGGTCATGCTCAACCCAAGCCGGCTTCTTCCCCTTTTTCTGCGACATCAGGGAAAATTCGGCCAGGATCTTACTGGCGACCGACGGATGAATGAGCGATTCTCCTCGATAGATGGCCCGGATGGCCGCGACAATTTGTGAGGATTCTGAGTCTTTGAGTAAATATCCTGTGGCACCGGCTCGCACCAGATCGAAGATATATTGCTGTTCTTCGTACATGGTCAGCGCCACGATCCCCATATGAGGAAATTCCCGTTTGATTTGCCGAGTCGCCTCAATGCCGCCCATGCGTGGCATGCTGACATCCATCAGGATCACGTCCGGCATCAGCGTTTTGGTTTTCTCCACCGCTTCCACGCCGTCTTGTGCTTCGCCGACCACATTGATGTCTTCTTTGGTCTTGAGGATGGCCGCCAGGCCTTCACGAACCACGCGGTGATCGTCAGCAATCAGGACCTTAATTTTTTCCATGACGAATCGTCTCCTTGTCGGCTAGTGGGATACGCAACACGATCCGCGTGCCGCGTCCCTTCTTCGAATCGATCGTGGCTTCTCCTCCCACCAGTCGTGCTCGTTCCAAGATGCCACGAATGCCGAAGTGGTCCCACTTTTCTGGATCGCGAAGCACGGCGTCCATGTTGAACCCGATCCCGTTATCGGAAATAGTCACTTGCAACAAGTCCAGTCGGATGTCGAGCTGAACCGACACCCGGCCGGCCTTGGCGTGTTTCTGCACGTTGCTCAACGCCTCTTGGACGATCCGGAACAAAAAAATCTTCGTGCGCGGGAACAGGATGGTCTCATCCCCGGTCACGGAAAAGGCGGTCTTGATATGGTACTGCGTTTCGTATGACTTGAGATAGTTCGTGAGCGCCGGGATGAGCTCCATTTTGTCGTAGTGAAGCGGCCGCAGATTGAAGATGACCTGCCTCGCTTCTTGAATGGCCAGTTTGAGCTGGGCCTTGGATTCCCGAATCGTGTCCAGGCTGGCTTGGGGATTTTTGCGCAGTAACTCTTGCGAAAGCTCGAGTTTGAAATTGACGCCGGCAAGACTTTGCACCAGACCGTCGTGAATTTCGCAGGCGATGCGTGTTCGTTCCTCCGTCACCGCTGCGCCGGTCTCCTTAACGTACAGCCGGTAAAGCGACTGATATTTGTTGAGCGCTTTTTCGATGTCGGCAGTGGCGCGGATGCGGGCTTCGATCAGTTGCCACATGAATTTGGCGCTGGCCCCTCCGATCACCGAGACGCCCATACGGCGGATGTCCTGTAAATATTCGCCGACCTCAGGATTCCCCGACACATCGATGACCAGATCGACCGGTCCCATTTTCAGGAGTTGCCGGTAGTTGCGTGTCACGCGGATGTGCAGACGTCTGGCCAGCCCGAGCCCCGGCGCTTGCGGGCTGATATCAGCGACGCCGACAATCCGCACCAACGGGTCGTTGGCGAAAATCTCCATCAAGGCCGTGCCCCCGCGCCCGGCTCCGATGATCACGACGTGCGTCGCGCCCGGCGATCGCCGTTTGGTGGGACGGAGGGTGGTTCGTCGTTCCCGCGTGGTTTTGGTTGTTGGCATGCGTCTCAGAATTACCGGACGGGCGGCGGCCTTTCCTCTGTTGGCGCCCATTCTGTCTAAGCTAGACCGAGCGGACTGATCCGGAGCAGCGAGGAGAAGGGGAGGGCCTAACGCTCCCGGCGCTGCTGGGCCAGGGATTTGATTTCATCCATGAACTGGTCGATGTCTTTAAACTCTCGATATACGGAGGCGAATCGAACGTAGGCGACCTGGTCGAGCTGGGAGAGTTCCTTCATGACTTCTTCGCCGACGGCGGTGCTGACGATTTCGGTTTCACCCATATCCTGGATGCGTTTTTCGATGCGATCGGTGACGGTTTCGATGGTCGCTGTGCTGATCGGCCTCTTTTCACAGGCCTTCTTGAGGCCGGACACGATCTTGCTTCGATCAAAGGGCTCCCGGCGCCCGTCTTTTTTGACGACGGCGGGCATGGTTTCTTCGACACGTTCGTAGGTGGTGTAGCGGCGTTTGCACGACAGGCATTCGCGCCGCCGGCGGATGACCTCACCTTCTTTGGCCATCCGCGAATCGACGACTTTGTCTTCGACATCGTCGCAGAAAGGACACTTCACTGGCGAACGTCCTGCCTAAGCGGGAGACGAATCGTAGGCATGAAAGATGGGGAAACGGTTGCACAATGTTTTTGCCTGCGCCCGTACCTCGGCCTGTACCTGCTGGTCCTGAGGATGCTGCAGTACGCGATCGATCAGCGCCACGATTTCGCGCATCTCCGCCTCGCGCATGCCGCGCGTGGAGACGATGGGGCTGCCGATACGAATACCGCTGGCCACAGCCGGTGGCTTTTCGTCGTAGGGAATGGCGTTCTTATTCACGATGATGCCGGCGGCATCCAGCGCGGCGTCGGCTTCTTTGCCCGTGATGCCCTTGTTGGTCAGGTTCACCAACATCAGATGGGTATCGGTTCCGCCCGACACGATCTTGTACCCGCGGTCGACCAGGCCCTGCGCCAGGGTGCGGGCGTTGGCGAGCACTTGCTGCTGGTACCGTTTGAATGCCGGAGACATCGCTTCTTTGAACGCGACGGCTTTGGCCGCAATCACATGCATGAGCGGGCCGCCTTGTAAGCCGGGGAAAATGATCTTGTCGACGGCCTTGGCATACTCGGCCTTGCACATCGTCACGCCGCCGCGTGGGCCGCGCAGCGTTTTATGGGTCGTGGTGGTTACAAAGTCAGCGTACGGAACGGGGTTTGGATGCAAACCGGCCGCGATCAACCCGGCGATGTGCGCGATGTCGACCATGAGGTAGGCGCCCACCGACTTGGCAATGTCCTGGAACTTGGCGAAGTCGAGGGTGCGGGCGTAGGCGCTGGCTCCGACCACCAACATGCGAGGACGGCATTCCTCGGCGATCTTGCGAACCGCCGCGTAGTCGATGGTTTCGGTCTGACGATCGACGCCATATGAAAAGGCGCGGAAAATGATGCCGGAGAAGTTTACCTTGCTGCCGTGTGTGAGGTGTCCCCCCTGGGCGAGATCGAGCCCCAGGATCGTATCACCCGTTTTGAGCACAGACAGGTAGGCCGCCATGTTGGCCTGCGACCCCGAGTGGGGCTGCACGTTGACATGCTCGGCTCCGAAGATTTGTTTGGCGCGTTCGATCGCGAGACTTTCGACCGTATCGACATGCTGGCACCCGCCGTAATAGCGCTTACCGGGGTACCCTTCGGCGTACTTATTGGTCATCACGCTGCCCTGGGCGGCCAGGACGGCGGGACTGGCAAAATTCTCCGACGCGATCAGCAGCAGCTTGTCGCGCTGCCGTTGCTCTTCGGCGACGATGGCGTCGTACGTTTCAGGGTCGGTCGATTTCAATGCGTCCAACGAACCGATCAAATCCTGCATGCTTCCTCCGGGCGTGGCCCCAGGTCCGGCGACCACGCATGATCGCGCAACGGACTAAGCCGTGGGAGCGGCTTCTTCGGCTGCTTCCGTCTCTTCTTGTTTCTTGACCACATGGACCGCGATGGTGGCGGTCACTTCGCGCGGCAGCTTGATGGCAATCGCGAAGGTTCCGAGTTCCTTGATCGGCTGGGCCAGCTGGATTTTGCGGCGGTCCACCGTGAAGCCCTGCTCGGCCAGGCCTTCTGCGATATCCTTGGCGGTCACGGACCCGAACATCTTATCGTCTTTACCAACCTGGGCCGCGATCGTCAGCGACACGGTTGAGATCTTCTTGCCATGCGCCTCGATGTCCTGCTTTTCCTTCTTGGCTTTTTCGGCGGCGGCGCGCTTCGCATGCTCAAATTCTTTGATGTTCCGGCTGTTGGCTTCCACGGCCTTCTTGCGAGGCAAGAGGTAGTTTCTGGCAAACCCGCTGGAGACGTCCAAAAGATCGCCGAGGTCGCCTACACCTTCGAGTGTTTCCTGGAGAATCACCTTCATACTGCAACTCCTTCTGTTGGAAAGGGAAAAAGCATACTGGCGGGCTGTGCAAAAGTCAATTGATCTGGAGCCGTGGAACGGGTTTTCTTCATTCGCCCTGGAATGGGGACGCAGGCATGCTGCGCGGCTGTTTCCGGCTTATGGGCGCCGGTCGTCAGGGGTATCGATGACCTGTGGGTGCGACGGCGGCTGGACAGGGTCTTTCCCAACTCTTTAAGATACGCACTTTGTCTTTGGATTAGATGTCTGACGGATGTGAATTGGCGCCGTGGGTGGCGTCGCCACAACTGCGGGAGATAGACGCGTTATGACCGCCATGCCCGGCACGCTGCCGGATCTTCTCGATCACCTGGCCGCCACGCTCGAACGTGAGGCCGCACACAGCACTGAGCAAGGGCGCGATCAGGAGATTGCGCTAGTGCGTGGCCGGTTGCTCCAAACGGTCGGGAATCTGCATTTGTACGAGTTCTTCCTCCCGCCCGACGTAATCGTCGGCGCAGATCTCGCGGCCACCCTGCTGCTGGGCGAAGAGGCAGAACCGACGGAGGGCATCGTACTCTTCCAGGAGGAAGAGCGTCTGGTGCTCCAGTTGTTTGATGCGATCGGTGATGTCGTCCCGAATGCCACGCTGGTGCCGGACACCAGTGGATTGGCCCTCACGACCAGTCGTCGACTCGCCGAGATGAGCAAGGCCGGAAGCTCTTATACGCTGGGCCCAGCGGAGCGGCTCCTTCCGATCCTCGAAGCGGGACAATCCGGAGACCGCGGTACGTTGGAGGCCCTGACCCCGACCTCCGTCTTGACCCCCCTGTGGCAGGATGATCTGTCGGCCCGTCGGCAGAAATTAGCGACGCTGGTTGTGGAATTGATCCGTGCAAACAAGCGCATTCTCCTGGTCACCCCTGATCACCAGAGTGCAGATCTGGTGACTCTCGTCGCCGCCCGGGCCATGAAGGCAGCCGGGCTTACGTTCAAAAGTTGGCTCAGTCGGTATGAAGTGGCGACCAGCAAGGAGAGCGCGGGCATCCCCCTGCCGGACTTGGGGTTCGAGGCACAGATGCATCAATTCTACGCCAAATCCCGATCCGACAAGGCGGCTCTCCGCAAGAAGTACGATCGGTTTCGCGAGCTCACGCCGATCCTGGCCTACAAGGCTCAAAAGCAGAAGGATTTGGACGAGGTGCGGCTCCTGGAATGGCGTCTACTGACGCAGTTGAGCGACTACCAGGCCAAGATCAAAGAAATTGATGCGACCCTGGCACAGTACGAACAACTGCCGATTTGGAGGCGCTTGTCTATGCAGGCGGTGGGAAAAAACGTGGAGTCGTTGCGCGAGTATAGAGTGATCTATGAGCGCTATAGCGCCGGGCTTCGTACGGAGGTCGATATCGCCAAGCAGCGGATCGATGAGTTGATTCCCGAAGCGACGGTGCCCAAAGAGTTGAAACCGGAGTTTGCCGAGCTCAAGGAGGATGTCATCCATTTGGGCGGCACGAAAAAGATTCGGGAGCTCCTGGCGGCGGAAGAGAATACGAACCGGCAGGCGTTCGTGCAGAACCGGCGGGTGATCCTCACGACCGCTGCGCGGGTGGCGGCTGATGAGTTATTTCGCAAGGTGCGGTTCGATGTGCTGATCGCCGACGAGGCTCCGCGTATTTCCGCTCCCTTGCTACTGGCCGCGGCGGGGCTTGTGCGTGAACGCATTGTGTTGAGCGGCGACCTGCGGGAGGTCACTCCTCACGGTGCCTGGAGCCTTGATGGCGATCTCCTTCCCGCCGGGTGAGGCTCAAAGGGGCCCCTGCAGATTTTCCTCTGGCTCACCTTGACGGGTTGGAACCGATCAGCGATAATCCCACTCCATTCCTCAGGCCGAAGTGGCGGAACTGGCAGACGCACTGGTTTCAGGTACCAGCGCCCGTAAGGGTATCCGGGTTCAACTCCCGGCTTCGGCACCATACCTCTCAACATTGTCCCGATTCAAGAGCGTGGGAAGAGATAGGCGGACGACGTGTCACGGCCAGTTGACCCGCGGCGTCATCTGATCTAATTGCTCTGTTTGCAATTTCCTCAATCGTGCGAATCATCACTCCCGACAGGTTACGAGGGTACGAGTCGCATCTATTCTCAGTGGGTCTCACCAATCTCACATGGGTTACGTATGGCAGGATGTGGTCCGATAGCTGCCTGGGCAGGACCATCTCTCTTGCGACGGTTCAGTAGCCGACCGGTGTGACCAGCCAACTCGTGATGTAGACGTTGCGAACCTGCCCCTTGGGAAGGAGTGTATTGAGCGTGCGCTGAAGGTCCGTTCGTAGCGTGGCTGGTTGTCCCGGCATGCGCAAGTCTTGAACCGGGTAGGTGTGGAACAGCTCCATGATGTGCCGATCGATGGTGTCGTGACGTTCCCTGATGAGCGAGGCGGTTCCAGGGCGATCAATCTCCACGGAGATGTTTGCCTGAATATAATAAAACTTCTGACCATCGTCCACGGGAGCAATGACGGGAGGCAGGTTGACTGTGAGGCCCGAGGACTTCTGCTGTGGCTCAACGGATGACTCGTTAATTGTGAACTTCCGCGGCATAAGGTCTGAGTAGGATATGCCTCCCAGATAGCCCACCAGGACCAGAATGCACGAGATGCTGAGCAAGAGAGTGATGCTGAGGCGTAGTGTCATATTGGTGTAACTGAACAATCGATGAAGTCTGCTCTGCGGCGGCGATCGTTTGCGGTAGGCCTGGCTCACCCCCGATGACGTTCCGGATAATGGTACCACCTATTTCCTATATGTCTGTACGTAGTCGATCGAGCCGTAACGCTGGGCAATTGCCTAGGTCCACTGCGTCTACGAACCGCCCGCAATCGACAGCGTAGGAAAACTCCCGCTGAGGAAAATCAATGAGGTGTCAAAAGATGTCGGCGCTCTCTTACAGCGACTCGACAGGGTTGGTTGAGCATGGCTCGTCGAACAGGGTGCGCATCTGGTATTCCGCCGGCCCTGCACATGCCGAGGATGGTCGGGAGTCTCCCTGCTTCATGCCATACGCTCTGATATACTTCCACGCGCCTGCGGCCGAATGAACATGAGCGAGTTGCTGGAGTGGAATTACCGGATGCTCAAGGTTTCCATGCCGGGAGTGAGCAATCAAAGATGACGAGTGGGTGGGGTCGGCATAGCAGAGATCCCGAAAATGTCCTATGCGACATGGCGCGCTGAGTGGCTTCGTTCGCTCTCTTCACGAATAGGGCGCAGGCCAGAAAGGATGGTATGCAGCTCCTCAAGATCGGTCGATTCCATATTAACCTCGACTATATTCAGTTCATCCACGAAGAGCGCGAAGATTTGATTGTGCATTTCAGTGAAGGCTCGAATATCCGGAGCACGAGTGTTCCACGTACCTCCCCCGACGGAGAGGCTCTACAGCGATTTATGGTCGCTCACCTTTGGGTGGACCCCTCGCCGGTTCCCTAGCAGCCCGCTATGTGGTCGGATGTGTCGTGTTGGCGGTGGATTTGGTGCGGCACATTCCGGAGCAGCTGGGCTTGCGACCGGTGAGCCACAGGCGGTTTCTCGCAAACCAGACATAGGCTCTCACCAGGAGCGGATCGATCGCGGGCAACCGGCTCAGCTTGGCCAAAAATCCCAAGCCGACGGCTTGCCAGATCGTGCGAAACACCTCCACGCCTGTGATCACAATCCCATCTTCCCGTCTGGCATGAATTACTGCGCCCAGCTCATCTACTGAAAGTCCGGCCTCGGCGGCATCATATTCGGGTGACGAAAAGTCGCAGAGGAGGAGACGGTGTTTTCGGTCGAACCGCTGCATGAGCGCCATCTCGCGGGCGCAAATGGGGCAGGCTCCGTCGTAAAACACCGTGAGCGGATAGATCGCCATGTGAAGGATGTCCCTTCGTCAGCCTGGAATGGGAAACCGTCGGGTGAACTGTTCCAACATTTCGTCCAAGTCGCCGAATGTTTCCAGGAGTTCAATGGGGGATTCTGCGAAGTGCTGCCGCATGGCCTCCGCTCCGCGGCCGCCGGCCAGAACTTTGGACACAGGCGCCACGTCTCGAATCAGTGCCTGAATCAAGTCGGTCGCAAGCGGGTTGGGAAGGGCAATTGTAATGGAAAGAATAGTCAGGTCGGGCGCGACTTCGCGGCAGAGTTTGCTCAGCGAAAGAACGGGTACATTGGCGCCGAGGTAGTAGACCCGGCAACCACGCACGCGACATCGATAGGCCACGGCCAGTGCTGCAAGGTCATGTTCCTCGCCGGGCGGGCACGCTACGACAACTGTCGCGCCGAATTCGGCCACAGGCAGCTGGTTCATGGCCGCATAGAGTTTTTGTTTGATTTGGCCGGTCACGTAATGTTCGACCGCGATATCAATGCGGCCGCTATGCCACAGATGCCCCACTCGTTCCTGAAGCGGAAGCAGGATTCCGTGCAGGGCTTCTTCAAATGGCACGACAGCTACGGCGCCGTTCAATCGTTTCTCGAACATCACACGGTCGAGTGGTTCCAGCGCCGACAATAATTCTCGCAACAGCCGGTCGAAGGTATTGTCCACGACGGTGGTGCGTGGTGCGGCCGCTCGCAGTCGATTGATCAGTTCTTCCCGCCCCACTCGAGCCAGATCACCGATCGATTCTCCTGCATCCAGTTGCTGCTTCAGATACCGCAACAACGCAACATCTTCGTCCGAATAATTGCGATATCGATTCGCCCCGCGGGTGGGTTTAAGCAGGTCAAATCTTCGTTCCCAGACCCGGATAACATCGCGGCTGAGGCCGGTAAGTTTCGCAACCCTATGAATTCTGTGGGTATTCATTTGCTAGTAGGAAGTATAATTCTGTGTCCAATGTTTGTCAAATATTTATGCATAAAACTCTTGACACATTGGACATAAAGGTTTAAACATTAGACATAGTCGTTGCAAACATTGGACATAAAAATCCAGGAGTGATCATGGCGACAACGAATGCAATGCAAGAGACAGCAGGAAGCAGCGAGGGCCGAGTGGAGCTTCTGGCCTTCCAGCATGAATCCGATTGCACCCGCTGCGGCGGATTGATGGTTCAGGATTTCTGTACGGATCTCCTCACCGGCAAAGGTGGACTCGATTGTCCCACCAGACGCTGTGTCCAATGCGGGGACATTGTCGATCCTGTCATTCGCTGGAATCGACACCTCCAGCAGATGGCCGGCGCAGCCCGGGAGATGAAAGTGGCCGGCCAAGCGTTGAACGGTCAGGTCTCAGCGTAGCAGTTGTCGTCACCAATGATTTGAGAGTTCGTAACCAAGGAGGTTTCACATGCGGAGTCAGATGGCCCTTCGGATTGGAATAGGAATGGTGCTCGTGGCGGGGGCGACATCGTTAGCCATTGCGGCCGATGCCTCTGGAGATAATAAGGACATGGTGCTCATCTCCAAAGGCGAGTTCACCATGGGCAGTAACGAACATTCGGACGAGGTCAGGCATCAAGTGGTGCTCGATGCCTATCTGATCGACAAGTTCGAAGCCTCCAATGCGCGGTACAAGGAGTTCATGAAAGCTACGGGCCACCCGGCTCCCGCCTATTGGGACGATCCGCGACTCAGCAAGCCGGAGCAACCGGTGGTCGGAGTCAGTTGGACGGACGCCAATGCGTTCTGCAAGTGGGACGGCAAGCGGCTCCCGACCGAGGCGGAATGGGAAAAGGCAGCCAAAGGGCCTGAAGGCGACAACCACTATCCGTGGGGACACCATCTGGATCCAAAGAAAGCCAACTACGGACAGAATGTGGGGCGCACGATGCCGGTCGATTCCTATCCTGATGGTGTGAGCGGGTATGGAGTCTACAACATGGCCGGAAACGTCTTCGAGTGGGTTGACGACTGGTATGACCCGAAGTACTACCGGACCAGTAACGCGCTGAACCCACGTGGTGCCGACAAGGGCTACAACTTCGCCAACCAAGGCCCGGTGAAGGTTTTGCGAGGTGGCTCATGGCTGGCTCCGGAAACGTCCCTGCACACCAGCCATCGATTCTGGAATCAACCGGAGAATAATTCTTACGGCGTCGGTCTGGGTTTCCGTTGCGCCAAGTCGGCCAATGCGGTCTCGGAAGAAGCCACCCAGGCCGGACGGGATGCGTTCATCCAGGCGTTGGTCGGGATGGGTGCGGAGAAGAACGCAGATGCCATGGCCTCCATCGAGAAGGCGTTGGCCGCTGATCCTGACAACAAAGAGTATTTGGCGACCCGTGAGCTCATTAAGAAAAGCATGAAGAAATAGTTGCCGACTGCGAAGGAGGCGGGTCGACCGCCTCCTTGTCGGACCCTCACGTGAAGGAGGTGCGGCATGAATCTGTTGGGTACGGTGATCGGCACAGGGCTTGTCATGGGGATCGTCATCATGGCCCCGGTAGCCCACGCGGATGAATCCACGATTCCGAAAGACATGGTGTATGTGGGGCAAGGACCGTCGGTGATGGGCCTGGATAGGGTCGAGCCGGCCACACCGAACCGTCGCCTGTCGCTGTACGACCGGCGAATGAAGACGCCCTGGTCCGCAGAGGCGTTCAACGACGAAGGTCCGGCGCATACGGTGTTTCTCGACTCGTACCTGATCGACAAGTATGAGGTCTCCAATAAAGACTACGGCGATTTTGTCAAAGCGACCGGCCATCCGGCTCCGGCCTATTGGGATGACCCTCGCTTGAATAAACCGCAGCAACCGGTGGTCGGCGTCAACTGGATCGACGCGAAGACCTACTGCGAGTATCGCGGGAAGCGGTTGCCCACGGAGGCGGAGTGGGAGAAGGCAGCCCGTGGACCGCATGGCAATCTCTATCCGTGGGGCAACGACTTCGACTCGAGCAAAGCGAACTACGATCGACATCATGACGCGACGATGCCGATAGATGCCCATCCGGAAGGCGCTAGTTACTACGGCGTCTACAACATGGCCGGCAACGTGTTTGAGTGGGTGGCGGACTGGTATGACCCGAAGTACTACGGCAGGCTGGAAACGATGGTGAATCCCACTGGCCCGGAGAAACCCCTCTGGCTCGGCGGCACCGGGACGTACGTGGACCGGCTGACGGTCGGTGAAAAGCGCGTGATTCGCGGGGGGTCCTGGATCGCACCGGAGGGAACCATCCGCTCGACGCACCGCTTCTGGAACCACCCGCTCAATAACAGTTATGGCGTGGGACTGGGGTTCCGATGCGCCAAGGCGGCGCCTGCTGATTGGGAGCAACGCATTCGGGACAGCTACATCACTGCCCTGGTGGAAATGGGCCGGGAACGATTCGCAGAGGCGCAACAGGCGGTCACCCGCGGCTTGGCGATGGACCCGGTCAATGTTGAATTGTTGGAACTGCGGCCTCTCATCGAACAATCGATGAAGCGGCCGTGATGCTGGACGGCGGCTGGTGTCGCTCCCAGGGGCTCCATGACGGAGGTAGAGGCATGAAGTACTGGACAATGATTACCGTGGCAAGCGGATTGACGGCGTTGCTGTCTACGACGGAGCTTCAGGCCGGACCCATCGATGCCAGCCGTCACACTCATCCGGAGAAAGTGCAGTTGGTGCATGAGGCGGAACATAGCGTGGACCATGCCTGGGAGGTGTATCACCGCGCAGCGCTGGGGGGGACCGTCGCGTCGCCTGATCTGCAAGCACAAATTGAACAACATCTGCATGAAGCAAGAACCCTCGTGACCCAGGCGCAGGAGGCAGCCGACCGTGGAGACGCTGGCGCTGTGGAGCGCCTCGTCGGACAGATCAAGGTCCATACGGCCCAGGCCATCGCGGGGAGCAAGGAGCAGAAGCAATGAGACAAGGTCTGACCAGGAGAACTACTCAGTGGGGTTGCACGGGCCTGTTGGTGGCGGCCGTCTATGCGCTCGCCACGACTCCTGTGCTCGCGGCGCCGGCTTCAAAAGAGCTGGATCCGGTTCCCATGGTCACCATTCCGGCAGGACCATTCTTGATGGGCACTCAAAGTCCGAAAGGGCGAGCCGATGAATGGCCGCAGCGTTCAGTGCAGGTTGACGCCTTCGCCATCGATCAGGTGGAGGTGACCAATGAACGGTACATGACGTTCGTGACGACGTCAGGGCATCGAAGCCCGCCCAATCCTTACGGGACCGGGGTGTTGATTTCAGCCAAGGGAATCGAACAGCTTCCGGTCGTACAGGTCACGTGGTACGACGCTAAAGCCTACTGCGCGTGGGCCAAAAAGCGGTTGCCGACCGAGGCCGAGTGGGAGAAGGCCGCGCGTGGGACCGACGGCCGCACATTCCCGTGGGGCAACGATGCTCCGACCCCGGCGCGGGCGAATTTTGACCGGGAATGGGTCGACGATAAGACCCTCCATGCGGTGGGCTCGTTGTCCGGTGGCGACTCGCCATACGGCATCAAAGACATGGCAGGCAATGCCCGTGAGTGGGTGCAGGACTGGTATGACCCGGACTACTACGCCAATGCTCCGACGACCAATCCGCAGGGACCGGATAAGGGCATCGTCCGCGTCATTCGAGGAGGATCCTGGCACAGCCCTCTCTCGGATATCACGGCAACGGCCCGGGGCCGCGGGGGTTTCGCGCTCCAGACACACGGGACCGGGTTCCGATGTGTGCGGAGTATCGATGGACAGGGGCAGGATGCGGCCCATGGTGAGCCGAAGGCGAAGTAGACGATGGCCTCAGCTGGTGGGGTGACGTTGTGGGCTGGTGAGCTGGCAATGGAGGTACCGCGACTCCGCACGCGGCCTCCCGTTGAGGAGGATGGGTTCTTCCTTTGGAGGAACCCGTCCCCTCAGCGAACCAACAGACTGGACGAAGAGAAGGCCTTTGTATCAGGCGCGGTAGTCGGGAGGAGTGTATGACTCAGTTATTGGTCTATGGCGTGGTGATTCTGGTGGCCAGTATCGGGGCGGCGGTGTTTGTGCGTCAGCGGCGGCCCGCCTATGCGGTGGCGCGGCGGGAGAGGCAGGAACGGCTGCGTGGCTGGTAACGATTGCGAGAGTGTGAGCCGTGTTGCAGTAGAGGCGAGCAAGCAGGATGAGGTGCACAGTCGCTCATTTTTTCGAAGCCGGGGGTTCCAATGGAAACACATGGGACGCCAGAATCTTTCTCTACTCCGCAGCCGGAGCACCACGTGTGTCCTCGTTGCGGCGGGTTATTATTGACGCAATATTACATTGATCTACTCGATGATACCGGCCAGATCGATATCACCGCCTGGCATTGTACGATGTGTGGGGAGGTGCTCGATCCGGTCATCCTCAAGAATCGGAAGAGTCCGCCGCCGAATTTGCTGTATGGTACGAAGGAGCGAAAGTTCAGTCAGCGCGTGACGGCCATTTCGAGTCGGAGCGCTTCGAAGAAGTCGGCGAATCACAAAGAGTCGTCAGCACGGGGGGAAGAATCAGCGAATGGGTCCGGCCGTGAACCGTGAGCGACGACCAGTGTGAGGGGGAGGACAGGACAATGAAGATCGTGGTGACCGGAGGAACAGGATTTATCGGTCATGTGCTGGTCGCCGAATTGGCGCGGCAGGGACACGATGTGGTCGTCCTGAGCCGCAAGTCCGGTCATCCGTCTCACTCGCCCATACGATGCGTGGAATGGGATGCCCGTTCACCGGGGCACTGGCAGGCGGAGGTTGCCGCTGCTGATGTAGTGATCAATCTCGCCGGCGAGCCGATCGCGGAAGGTCGATGGACGGATGCGCGCAAGCGCCTCTTGCTTGACAGCCGTGTACTCAGCACCAGACTTCTGGTGGATGCGATTGCTGCGCGTCCTGTTCCGCTTCAGCTCCTGATCAGCGCCTCCGGCATCGGGTACTACGGTGCGAGTGACGATCGGCTGCTGGATGAGCGATCGCCGCTTGGAGAAGGGTTTCTTGCTCAACTGTCCGCAGCCTGGGAGGCGGAGGCCCTGCGCGCGGGTCAGTTCGGCACCCGTGTTGTCTTGCTGCGGACCGGGATGGTGCTGGAACAGGATGGCGGGGCCTTGCCGAAAATGATGCTGCCGTTTCATTTTTTTGCCGGGGGACCGGTCCTGCCCGGCACGCAATGGGTGTCGTGGATTCACCGCACTGATCTCATCGGACTCATTCAATGGGCCCTCACCACACCGGATCTCTCAGGGCCGGTGAATGCTGTGGCGCCCGAGGCGGTGACGATGAAACAGTTCTGTAGCACCCTAGGCCAAGTGCTCCATCGTCCCTCGTGGATTCCCGTGCCGGGACTTGCCTTACGCCTCGCGCTGGGAGAGCTGGGGACGTTGATGACGACCGGTCAGCGTGTCGGCCCCAGCAAGGCCCGAGCCGGGGGGTACACGTTTCGTTACCCTGAACTGGAGCCGGCTTTGCGGGCGATTGTCGCCAAGGAGAAACCTGTATGAGTGTCCTCCTGGAATCGACGATGCAGTATTTGCACGCACTCGCCGTAGCCGTGCTCGTCGGCAAGGTTGTCCTGTTGTCATTCGTGGTGGCTCCGATTCTGGCAAAGCATTTGGCGCCGGAACAGTTCGGGACTGTTGTGCGTCGATTGTTTCCTGCCTACTATTTTTTGGGTATGAACGCGGCACTGGTCGGCCTGGTGTCGTTGACCGTTCTCGGGATCATGCACGGGGTGAGTTCTTCTCTGGTGCTGGCCGGCGGAATCTGGCTGGTCATTCTTTCTGCAGAGTCCTATTGCCGATCCCCCCTGACTCCGCAGAGCAATGCCATGAGGGATCAACTGAAAGTGCAGGAGCGCGAGGGCGTCGTCGATCCGGTCTTGAAAGCGGCATGGGATCGATTGCATCAACGGTCGCTGTATTTGAACTCACTCGTGCTCTTGGGAGGGCTCTGGCTGGTGGGCCTTGCGTATCATTGGTGATCGTCACGAAGGGAGAGCAAAGATGAACAAGCACATGTATACCGGTCTCTACGCAGTCATGGGGATTCTGAGCCTCTGCCTGAGTCAATCGCCCGGCACAATGGGCAAGGCCTTGGCCGGTGAGGGGCAGGAGAAGGCTGGAGCGGGAGCGTCCTATGGGCTGGAGGTCGCGATTCCGGATGGCGTCATCGGAGTCGCGTTGCACGTCGGCGCTGAACGAGTGGGCGAGACGGCCGTGTTGTATATCGCACAGATCTTGCCCGACGGTCCGGCGGAAAAAGCCGGGCTCAAGCAAGGGGATGAATTGACGACGGTCGATGGTGTCGCGGTGACCGGTAAGACGTATGAGCAAGTGGCGTTAATGGTCAGAGGCGAGCCGGGAACGGTGGTCAAGTTGGGGGTAAAAACGGAGAACGCCGTGCGGGACGTGTCCGTGACACGGGTGGCAGGCCAGACCCTCTATAAGGGGCAAATGGGATCACATGGCGGCTCAGCCAAATAGGTGATGCGTGAAACAGGCCATTGTCGCGCTTGGGTTGATGGTCATCGCAGCAGGCACTCCAACGACCGAGGGGCAGGCTCATCCCACGCCGCTCTCCATATCATCCGCCGTGGAGAAAACGGGACTGTATCTGTTGGCGGGCGACTATCGCCGGGCCTTAGAGGCGTGTGAGCAGGGTATACAAGAGGCACCGTCGGCAGAGGCATACCTGCGTCTCACGTATGTCTATCAGGCGATCGACGCGTACCTTGAACAGTTGTCTAAGGATGAGAGCTGGATGGCCGTGGAGCAGCTGTATTTGAATCTTGCGTACCGGCATACTGAGGATCTCGTCGATCCCCCGGGCGGTCTGGCGCGGATGGCAAAGGAAATGATTCAGACCAGCGTTCGCCAACAGTCCGACGTCAGCGCTGCAATGGCCGTGCGGTTGAATAAGGCGGCCTCCGATCGGCTCTGGCAGGAACAGACTCAGTGGCGGTCGGCGCATCCCACGACCTGGTGGCAGGCGTTTCCCGATGCCTGGGTGCGCTAATGGAGAAGGGACGTCACGGCACGATGTCCGCAGGGAAGGAGACCGGGAATATGATCCAGCAAACCACTCAACGCGGCACCGATATCAAATTATTCGGCGCACTCTTCCTGCTGGTGGGATTGATCGATGTGCTCATCATCGAATTCTTCCCCGCCTATGCACTGAAGCTGTTCGGTGTGACGATTGCCGGTCCGATGGCCTACGTGGTGAAGCTGCATTCGCCAGCCGTGCATTTTCTGATCGGGTATGGATTTATATTTCTCCGTCCCTGGTCCTGGGGGTTGGCCATGGCCTATGGGGGCTTCGGCCTGACGAGCGAGCTGATGAATCAAGTTCAGTTCGGTTTCCATCAGCTGCGCACGGGATTTATGGTCTCGACGGCGCTGTTTCTCTGCTATGTGGCCTGGCGGAGAATTCTGTTTGTTGATCCGGTTCCGCCTGCGACCAGACTGGCTTCGTCATCTCCCGAGGTCCGCTTATGAAGGGCCTGGTCTGGTTTCGTCGTGATCTGAGACTTCATGATAACCCTGCTCTGACGGCGGCCTGCACAGAGTGCCGGGAGATCGTACCGCTCTTTGTGTTCGACGAACCGTTGCTGCGTCAGCATGTCTTCGGGTCTGCTTGCGTCGGGTTCATGTTGGGATGTCTGGAAGAATTGCGCCGCTCACTGGCGGAACAGGGAGTGGCCCTGGTTTGGCGACGCGGCGAGCCCATTGAAACAGTGCTGCGCACGGCACAGGATCTTGGCGTCGATGCCATCTATTGGAATCGAGACTACGAGCCTTCGGCCGTGGAGCGGGATCGCAAGGTTCAGCATGGGCTGGCACGCCAAGGCCGTACGGTTAAGACGTTCAAGGATCATGTGGTGTTTGAAGCCGAAGAAGTTCGCGGGCTGACGGGAGACCCCTTTCAACGATACAGTGCGTACCGCGACCGCTGGTGGACTACCTGGCGCTCTGCCGCTCCGCCGGTGCTTCCGGTGCCCTCATGTCCCTCGCCTTCCACGCCTGTTGATGCGCCGGCCTTGCCGACGGCGACGGATTTAGGGTACGAGTCAGTACCGATGTGGATTGAACCGGGTGAGCAGGCCGCGCGCGCTCGGCTCAAATGGTTCTTGAAAGGGCCGGTGCATAGCTATGTCAGCGGTAGAAATCTTCCGGCGCAAGATGCGACCTCCAAATTGTCTCCCCATTTGCGTTTCGGAACGATCTCTACGCGCACGATGGTGCATGCGGCTCTGAACACCCTGTCCAAGGGTGGCCACGTTTCCCGTCCGGATGTGTTCACCTGGATGGATGAATTGGTCTGGCGGGAATTTTTTCAGCAGGTTCTGACGGCGTTTCCGCACGTCGCCGAGGGCCCGTTCAAGACCAAGCCGGGACTGCCGGCTCCGCGCGCTGCCGGGCCTGAGCGTGACCGGTTGTTTGCCGCTTGGTGCGAGGGCCGGACCGGCTATCCGATCGTGGATGCAGGGATGCGCCAGTTGAACCAGACTGGTTGGATGCACAATCGGGTGCGCATGGTGGTCGCCTCTTTTCTGGTGAAAGATCTTCGAATCGACTGGCAGAGCGGAGAACGATACTTCATGCAGCAGCTCGTAGACGGAGACCTGGCGGCCAACAATGGCAACTGGCAGTGGTGCGCCTCCACAGGAACGGATGCGATGCAGGGCTACAGAATCTTCAACCCGACCCTGCAAAGCGAAAAGTTCGATCCTGAGGGTGACTACCTGCGGCGCTATGTGCCGGAATTGAGTCGCGTGCAGACGAAGTGGATCCATGAGCCGCAGCTCATGCCGCAGGAGGAACAGGTTCGTGCCCGATGCCGCATCGGATCAGACTATCCGGAACCGATTGTGGACCATCGGCAAGCCCGTCAGGAATATTTGGACCTCGGCAAGCAACAGGTGGCGACATGACGACCGCGGCGCTTCGACTCGGCATCAGCCGTTGTTTGCTTGGTGAAGAAGTCCGTTTCGATGGGGGCCACAAGCGCGACGTGTTCCTGACCGATGTATTGGGCCGGTATGTCGAGTGGGTGCCGGTCTGTCCGGAAGTCGAGGCCGGACTCGGTACGCCACGGGAAGCGATGCGGCTGGTCGGCAATCCGCAGCACCCACGCTTAGTGGCGATCAAAAGCGGCCAGGATCATACGCGCGCCTTGGAAGTCATGACGGCGAGGCGCCTGGACGATTTGGAAAGCGTGGACTTGTCCGGCTTTGTGTTCAAAAAGGATTCGCCCAGTTGTGGAGTGGAACGGGTTCGTACCTACAACGAGCACGGCATGCCGGGTCGCAAGGGCGTAGGCCTGTTCGCGCGGGCCTTTCTCGGGCGTTTCCCGCTGATCCCCGTCGAAGAAGAAGGCCGGCTGTGCGATCCGTTGCTGCGAGAGAATTTTATCGAGCGGGTGTTCTGTTATCGCCGTTGGCAGGATCTTGTGAGCAGCGGACTGACTCGGCAGGCGGTGGTCCGCTTTCATACCGTACACAAGTATTTGCTCCTGGCGCACAGTGCGCCGCATTATCGACAACTCGGTCGCCTGGTGGCGCAGGTCAATGAGTATCGCCCCAGAGATCTGGCGCAGCGGTATGGCGAACTCTTTATGCAGGCGCTGGCGGTGCGGGCGACCGTTCGCAAGCATGTGAACGTGCTTCAGCACATCCTTGGCCATTTCAAAGAGAAGCTCGATGCGCAGGAAAAAGCGGAGTTGTTGGGAGTCATCGGGGACTACCACCAGGGACTCACGCCCTTGATCGTGCCTTTGACGCTGATCAAGCACTATGTGCAGGTCTTCGATGTCGGATATATTCGCGAGCAGGTCTATTTGAATCCACATCCGAAGGAGCTCATGCTCCGGAATCACGTATAGAAAGGACGCCATGCCGCATGTTGTCGTGGAAGGGGCCGGAGACCTTCAAGGCCTCTATCAATCCTTTGCCCCGATCCTTCAGCGCGCGGGAGGCGAGATTCTCAAGGTGCAGGAGTTCTATCTGGCCAAGAGTGGCAGAGAGGCGCTGCTGGATGCGGTGGTGATCGAGCAGGGAGTGTCACGGAGTTTCTTTATCCAGCTCAAACAACATGACACGACCGTCACCGTGCGGCTCCTGCCCGCGACGGATCCCGAGAAAACTCCAGCGGTGAAAAAAGCGATGGCGCTGGTGGCGGGATTTATCCGAAGGGTCTGTCCGGCGAGTCGGTACGGCAAGACCAATCTGCAGGAATATCTGGATGCAAGCAGTCCGGTGTGAGCGTCAGTGAATGTGACTTTCAATGGGAGGAGTGTAGAGATGGCAACAGTGCGGAAGGGTGTGATTCTGGTGGGACACGGCGGCATTCCCAGGGGCTGCCCTCAGGATATGGTGACGAAATTGAAACGGCTCGAGGCGCAGCGGCGCGCGGCGAAGCAACCGGCGTCGGCGGAAGAGATGGAATTGGATGCCAAGATCCGCCAATGGCCACGCAATGCGGAGACGGATCCCTATCAGGCAGGGCTTGAAGCGGTGGCAGCCCAATTGCGCGCGAACCTCGGAGAGGTACTGTTTGCCGTGGCCTACAACGAGTTTTGCGCTCCGACGTTGGAAGAATCCGTCGAGCAACTCGCCAAGCAGGGCGCGACCCACATTACCGTCGCGACGACGATGTTTACGCCCGGCGGGTCGCATTCGGAAGTGGAAATTCCCGAAATACTCGAACATCTCCGGCCGCAATACCCCGGGGTCGAGTTGCGGTATGCCTGGCCGTTTGACCTCGGCCTCGTTGCGGGGACGCTGGCGGAACAGGTCCGGCGATTCTCCTAAAGGGTTTTCGAGTCGCTGCCGACTCCTGTGAGCAGGAGTAACTTGTGGAATGCAGGCGATGAGTCTCTCGCCGGAGTGAATCATCGATTTCATCTGCAGTGCGACCGGTGTAAAATCAGCCGCCGTTAGGGAGGAGCCAGCAATGCCGTGGTGGCTTGCTGAGCCTCGTATCCAAGGGAGCACCGGACCGATCATGCTGCAAGACCAACTCATCGCCGCATTTCACAAGACGCAGTCGTTCAAATGGGATCCGAAAGGCGGGTTCAAGCTCGCCTCGGGACTACTTAGTCCGTTTTATGTCGATTGTCGGACGTTGATGGCGTTTCCCCACGCGCGCCATCTCGTCGCCAAGCGAGCCTGGGAGGTCATCAAGGATTTTCAGGTCGATTGTCTCGGAGGGCTTGAGATCGGGGCGATCTCGATCGCCACATCCATATCAGACTATGCCTACTCGGCGTCTCCTCGCCGCGAGTGGCGCACATTTTTTGTGCGTAAACAAGCGAAGGACCATGGGCTCGGTCGTTTGGTCGAAGGGGTCGTGCAGGCGGGAGATCGGGCCTTAATCGTCGATGATGTGCTGACCAGCGGCGGATCGGTGGTCAAAGCGATTGTCGCGGCCCGTGACGCCGGGTTGGAGGTCAAAGACGTGCTGGTCATCGTCGATCGAAAAGAGCAGGACGGCCGCGCTCGAGTCGAACAGACCGGAGTGAACGTCGTGAGCCTGTTGACCATCGATGACCTGATGCAGGGGCAGGCCGCTCCTTCCTAGGCTCACTTGCACTGAAATTGAATCCCCCACCGTCGCTCCTCTACCACGTCGCTCGATCCGGCAATGGGGCTGGCCTGGCGGAGCCGGCCCTTGGTTTCTCCTTCTCGGACCGTGGTGTATCCTCCCGGGCATTTCTTTTCCATGAGGTGCATGGCTTCCTTCCGGAACGACGAGAGCAAGGTCCCCTGTTCGGGTCGATACGGGTATACGACTACCCCACCATCCTCGGCATCTTTGACCATGATGGCTCCTTCTCCGCAGCCTGCGAGAGTCAGGAACAGACCAAGAATCGTCAGACTTGACCAACTTTTCATAGAGCTCCTATCATGTGTCATGCGTCACGTACCCATTCCGGCCTGAGCAAAGGAGCAGTGACCATGCGATATCTCACTTCTATCATGTGCGCGATCGTGCTGTGCGGGCTTGTGCTCGAGGGGCCTCATTCCGCCGTCGCCTACCATTCCTATGTGTTGAGCGTACAGCAATTGCGAGCCGGGCTGGTCAAGGTTCCGTCGATGAGTGCGAAAGGTTTTGTCCTGGTCGATGTGCGTTCCCCCGAAGAGCACGCATCCGGGATGATTCCCGGCACCGATCTGAATATCGACTTTCGTGACATGAAGGCCCGGCATCGGGAAATGGGCGCGAAGTTGGACGACCATATCGTCGTCTACTGCCAATCGGGCCATCGCAGCAACATCGCCGCAGAGACATTGGCCGACCTGGGCTATACGCACGTCTACAATGTGGTGGGAAGTATGAATGCCTGGACCGAGGCGGGGTTCCCTGTCGCGCCGGGCCGCTAGATCCGCGACAGTCATCGCCCGCGTGGCGGCAATGATGGGCCCGGAGCCGGCGTTCCGCGCGAAGGGGTGCGCGGACTGATGCCGATGACCGTGGGCAGCGGAATGTGCACACCCATGTTGCCTGCCAGGATCGATCGCCATGTGGCTTGTGAGGTGGTTTCCTGGGCGGCGTGCAGCAGGTCCGGGCTGGCGATGACATCGGACGACGCGCCTCCATCCATGGCCATGGCTTGCTGAAGCGATGGCAGCTGCCGATGTAAACAATCGGCAAGGTGATGAAGCGAGACGACATCGACCGTTTTGATCACGAGAATGGCGCCCTGCCCGTCCTCTGCCACCACCGTCTGAAACGCGCGTTTCCCACTATCCCGCACCCGGAGCTTGCCGGTTCGGTCGAATAACATCAGCGACTGTGCGGCTTCCCGGTAGAGCGGAGAATCTTCCGCGAATCCATCGTAGGCGAGATCGAGGACGCGTGCTTTCCGAAGTTTTCCGTCTGTCGGTTCCGCCGCGAAGAGTCCCTGCCAGGAATGATGTCTCTTGCCGCCGAGCGAACGCCCCTCTTTTAGCAAGACGCCCAGATAAGAATAGTCCTCCCGAAACAGCCCCGCGTTAAACAGCACATAGGCATCAGTGCGCTGCTGCCAGTCGTGAATCGAGAGCGGTGCCCGAAGTCCTTCGTCCCGAAACTGATAGATGGAAAACCGGAATCGCTCCGGATCGACCTGCAGCATGAGGAGGGCCGGCACCTGAGGGCAGGCTTCAACGGGATTCCAGAGCGCCACCTGCATGCCTGCGGTGAGGCGTTCCCAGGGGACCGGTTCGGATGAAGCTGTACCTGCTCCTAATCCCGCTTGGAGACAGAGTAACAGAAGGCAGCCGCACAAGATCGTCAACCGGTGCATGGTGCGTGCTTCCTGCGGGCTGTGGTCGATCATCGTGACACTCGGGCGTTCATACTATTGGAAGACAGGCAATCGCACTATGAAGTGCTTCTTCCGAGCCCAGTATAAAAAGGATGGCTGTGGGGGTCAAATTCGTTGCGGGTATTGGCCGGCGAACAAATCGTGTCAGGAGGCGCGTGCTGTGCGGTGCGCTTGACCGGGCGGAAAGGACTGATGCTGAGCCTGTCCTGTTCCGGACGAGGAGGAGTCGAGTAATGCGCGTACGGTGCGCAACAGAAGGTCCGGAGTAAACGGCTTTTGTAAAAAGGTGGTTCGATGGGGGTCCATTCCGCTGCTCACGCAAATATCGTCCAGATAGCCGGACATGAACAGAACCCTCAGATTCGGTTTGATGACGGATAAATGTTGCGCGAGTTCACGCCCGTTCATCCCCGGCATCACCACGTCAGTCAGCAGCAGGTCGACATGATAACTTTGCTGAGTGGCGCTCAGGCAGGCTTCGACCCCATTCTTGGCTTCGATCACCTGATAGCCGGTCTTGACCAATTCGTGACGGACCAGGTCGCGCACACCGCTATCGTCCTCGACAAGGAGAATCGTCTCCGATCCCTCGCGGGGACGACCTTGAGGTTCCGTGGCGTAGGCGGCGGGCGTTTGCGGATTCGCGCGCGGAAAATACAGGTCGAAGGTGGTGCCATGGCCGACCTGGCTCCAGACGTCGATCCCGCCCCCGCAGGTCGTGACGATGCCGAACACCGTCGACAATCCGAGCCCCGTGCCCTTGTGTTCTTCCTTCGTGGTAAAAAATGGTTCGAAGAGGTGTGCCAGCACTTCTGCATCCATACCGCAGCCGGTGTCTGTCACCGTTAATTTGACATATTGCCCCAATGGCAGCGGGTGGAGATGATGCACCGGCGTACGGGCTAGTTCGGTCTGCGAGGTTTCGATCGCGAGCAGGCCACCGTTGGGCATGGCATCCCTGGCGTTCACGACCAGATTCATGAGGACTTGTTCCAGTTGACCCGCATCGGCCTTCACATGGCCGTGGTGTGGATCGGGACGGATCACCAATTGGATGTCTTCGCCGATCAGGCGCCGGAGCATGCCTTCCACATTGGCGAGGACCGAATTCAACGGCAGGACCTGTGGCTCCACCGGCTGCTTCCGGCTGAAGGCCATGAGTTGGCGAATCAAGCTTGCAGCCCGCTCGCCCGCCTTCTGCATTTCCTCGATCTTCGCGCGGATCGGACTGCCCTGGGACAGGTCTCCCAGGAGTACTTGGCTGTGCCCCATGATGACGGTCAGCAGATTGTTGAAGTCGTGAGCGAGTCCTCCTGCGAGGCGGCCGACCGCTTCCATTTTCTGCGCCTGGCGAAACTGCTTTTCGCTCATGCGTAACGCCTCTTCCGCTCGCTTGCGTTCCAAGCGTTCATCAAGATCGCGCAAGGTTCTTTTGATGGAGGGCACGAGCCGGCCCAGACGTTGTTTGAAGATATAATCGGTGGCCCCGCGCTGCATCATGTCGATGGCGAACTCTTCGCCTTGCGTTGCGGAGACGAAAAGGAAGGGCACATCCGGGTGCAGGGTGCGTGCGAGCCCGAGGGCCTCGGCTCCGTCGAAGTCAGGGACCGTGGTGTCGGCGAGAATGAAACTGAACCCTTCCTGGCGGAGTGCGGCGAGAAACTCTTCACGTGTCCGAACGCGCCTGGGCTGACAGACTATGGCGGCGTCACGGAGGGTCGCATAAATCAGCTCCGCGTCCGCCGGATTGCTCTCGAGATGGATGAATCGCAGAGGCTGAGTCATCGTTTGTATCGAAGCCAGTGGTTAGGCTGATCGGTCGCTTGCTCGGCTTGCCCCTTCAGGAGGCGGTTCGTTGATCATGCCCCAGAACACCCCAAGTTCTTTGACTGCTTTGAGGAACTGGTGAAACTCGACCGGCTTGACCACATATGCGTTGGCGCCGAGCGCATAACTTTCTGCCAGGTCCCGTTCTTCGCGGGAGGATGTGAGCATGACGACCGGGATGGGTCTCAATGCTGCATCGCCCTTGATCGTGCGAAGGACCTCAAGGCCGTCGACTTTCGGCATTTTCAAATCGAGCAATACCACGGCGGGATTGCCCTGCAGCCGCGCTTTGAAGTGGCCGCGGCAGTACAGGTAATCCAATACTTCTGCGCCGTCATGGCAGAGGATGACCTTATCGGCCAGGTGATGCTCTTCCATGGCGGCGAGGGCCAGTTCGGCATCGCGCGGATTGTCTTCAGCCAAGAGGATGGGTTTGGAAACGGTCATGCCGAGGGCCTCGCTATCGGGAGGCTGACGTAAAAGGTTGCGCCTTCGCCGAGCACACCTTCCGCCCAGGTTTTCCCCCCATGTCGGTGAATAATCCGTCGGACGTTGGCCAGTCCGATGCCTGTCCCTTCAAACTCATCGGCTCGATGGAGTCGCTGAAAGACGCCGAAGAGCTTGTTCGCGTAACGCATATCGAATCCTACCCCATTATCCCGTACGAATAACACCGCTTCGTCCTGCCCATTGTCCCGGCTCCCGATTTCGATCGCGGCTTGCGGCGTGGTGCCTGTGAATTTAATCGCGTTGGCAACCAGGTTCATAAACACCTGTCGCAACATGGCTGCGTCTCCTGTGACTTCAGGGAGTTGAGCGATTGTCCACGAGATTGCTCGATCTTGCAAGTCATGTCGCAGATCGTGCAGTACGGAGGCGATCAATTGGTTGAGATTGACCTTGCCGCGCAACATTTCCTGCCGGCCCATGCGAGAAAATACGAGCAGATCATCAATCAGTTGTCCCATCCGGGTGGCGGATTCAGAAATCGTATGCAGATAGCGTTTGGCTTTGTCGTCCAGCGAGATGGAGGTGGCTTTTGCCAGGAGCGAGGCATAGCCGTCAATGTGCCGTAGCGGGGCGCGCAAGTCGTGTGACACGGAATAGCTGAAGGCCTCCAGTTCCTTGTTGGCAGCCTCAAGAAGTTCCCCGCGGCGGTGAAGTTCGTCGGCGATCCGGCGTCGCTCGGTAATGTCATGGCGGATCAGGTAGTACACGGCCGCGAGCAGCACGAACAGCAACATCGCGCCGGTGATCAAAAGAATGATGCTGGAACGGGTGGTTGTCGTCGATTCGATCACCCGCTGCGCGAGGGCCTTGGTTTCCTCCTGCTCCATCTGGGCCTGCAGCCGCCTGGCCGAATCGAGTGCGGTTTTCGCGACTCCGGTCAGCGCCATTCCTCGCACCGACTCGAAGCCTGTTTTGGCCCGTAGTTCAATGGCGGCACGCTCTTCCTGTAGTTGCTGCAGGATCAATTGCTCGAGGTCGTTGACATGGGCACGCTGGGTGCTGTCGGCATCGGTCAGATCCCGCAGGTAACGAACATACTCCGGGGCGCGTTCGCGAAGGGTGTTGTAGGAGGCCAGGTAGCTCTCGTCTCCGGTGACCAGGAATCGTCGGTGTCCGTTCTCCGCATCGTCTATGGCTTCTCCGGTCGCGCCGAGAAACTGAATGAATTCGTGGCTCCGCTGGTCTTGATGGCCATTGCGGATGAGGACGGTCATGTTGCGATAGGAAATGGCGGAAATGACCAGGATGCCGGCAAAGACAAGCCCAAACCCGGCTAAGACTCGCTGTTCGATCGAGCGTTTTTGAAACGTTTCAAGCCACGGGCTGAGAAATGCCACCCGTCCATGGATTCCCTCAGCCTTCGGCTGGGCAGGAAGGGAGGACTCAATGCCAGCGTTGACGGCCTGTGGGGGTTGTTGTTTGTCCATGCGTGTCATGAGGACCCCGCGGAGGCGGTGACGGGAGTCAACTGGTCGAGTGGTAAGCAGGCGCATGCAGACATGCGACCGCAAGACGTATTGTACCAGAAGGCATTGATAAGCGAAGGGAATTGATTGAAGTCGCGGGCTGTGAGCGCGAACGGGGCGTCAGCCCCCGAACGGCGTGCTCGGCGGAGTAATGGCGGCGGCAGGCCCCATGAGGTTGGAAAACATCAGGGTGGCAGCCACAGCCCAGTCGAGGAACGGTTGGGGATAGATTCCGATCACGAGCGTTCCAGCCAATCCCACATAGATCACCGCTCGTAAGGGGCCGGTGGTCTTGATGGGAGAAGAGTCGAGGGGCTCGTTGATGTACATCTTTTTCACGACGATCAAGTAGTAGTACATCGACACCACGATGTTCACGAGGCCCACCGTAATCAGAATGTAGAGGCCTTCTTTGATCGCGGCGACGAAAATATAGAGTTTCCCGATGAAGCCGGCGAGCGGAGGCACTCCTGCCAGAGAGAGCAGGAAGATCAACATGGCGAAGGCCAGAAATGGCGAGCGCCTGTTGAGTCCACGGTAGTCGTCGATCTCATCGCTCCCCACCGAATTGCTGATCGCCATGATGACCGCAAAGGCACCCAGGTTCGCGAAAAGATAGGTCAGCAAATAAAACAAAATGGAGTCGGTGCCCATTTTCGTGCCGGCAGCCAGTCCGATCAGCACGTTCCCGACCTGAGCGATACCGGAGTATGCAAGCAGACGCTTAATGTTTCGTTGCGCGATGGCCACGATATTGCCATACGTCATCGACAGGATCGAGGCCGCGACGATGAGCAATGCCCAGGCCGGCTTGAACGTCGCCAGCGCGACCAGGAACAGGCGCAGCAGGATGGCGAAGGCAGCGACCTTTGGGGCGATGGACAGGAATGCGGTCACCGGAGTCGGGGCGCCATGGTAAGTGTCAGGGATCCATGAATGAAAGGGGACGGCGCCGATCTTGAAGCCCAATGCGGCAAAGATCAGAAGGAAGCCGATGACCAGGCCGGTGGTCGGGTTGGCTCCGGTCATATCGGAAAAGACGAGTTTTCCGGTTTCACCGTAAACCAGGCTGATGCCGTAGGCCAGCAATCCTGCCGCAAAGACACCGAGGATAAAGAATTTGAGGCCTGCTTCGTTCGAGGCCATGTCGTCGCGTAGATAGGAGACAAGGACGTAAAAGCCGAACGTCGCAAACTCCAGGGTGACGAAGAGAGACAAGAGATCGTTGGCCGAGGCCATGAACATCATGCCTAAGGCCGACATCGCGACGAGGAAGTAATATTCGCCTCGAAAGAACGAGAAGCGGTGCACATAGTCGATTGAGAGAAGTATGACCAGAATCGTGGCGAGCAGGATCATGACCTTAAAGAAGATGGCCATTCGATCCACGACGAACATTTTTCCGAAAAGGGTTCCTGTGATACCGGTGATGTCGAACCAGGCCAGGCCGGCCAGGGTGATGACCAATCCGAGTATGGTCAAGTACGCGAGTTGTTCCTGGACGATTCGTTTGAACGAGAAATCCACCGTCAGGACGACGCACAGCCAGAGTGTGAGAAAGAGTTCGGGTAGCAGAAGCAAGAGATCGCTGGCTGTAAGTGTCAGGGAAAAAGTCATCGCGGGGTCACCTTCGCAATCGCCTCACGGGAAGCAGATACGGGCACGGTGGACGAGGTGGCTTGTGGGATGTTCATCGGGAGTTCCGCGACCGGGACCACCTTGGTGATACGGGCGATCAGCGGGTCGACCCCTGACCGAACAACCGAGTAGAGATGTCCCGGGAAAATGCCGAAGCTGATGCTGACCGTAATCATGATGAGCAAGGGCATGCGGTCGACCACTGCCACGGCATCGTGCGAGTGGCTGTATTTCTCCGCCATGGAGCCATAGAACAGGCCGCGCATCATCTTGAAGAGATACGCCATGGTGAGCACGATACCGAGCACAGCGACCACGACTTGGAAGGGATATTTATTCCAACTGCCGACGATGATCATGACTTCGGCAATGAAGTTCACAGTGCCAGGCATTCCGATTGAGGCCATACAGCCGATGACAAACGCGGCGGATATAAACGGCATTCGGTTGGAGAGGCCTCCCAGAGAGGGAATGTCTCGGGTGTGGGTTTGGTCGTAGACCCACCCGGCCATGGCGAAGAGCATTCCCGTGGCCATGGCGTGCGCGAACATGTAAATGACGGCGCCGCTGAGGCTGATGTAATCCAGTGCGGCCATTCCCAGAAACACGTAGCCCATGTGGCTCGAACTGGAATAGCCGATGACGTACTTGGTGTCCTTTGCATAGTAGGCCACCAGGCCGCCATAGATTATGCTGAAGACGCAGAGCACCGCGGCGATCGGCATTAGTTCCCGTGTGGTCTCGGGCAGAATTTCAAAGGCAACACGGATAATTGAGAAGTGGCCGAGCTTCATCAGCACGCCGGCGTGCAACATACTGGTGGCGGCTGGCGCGGCGGCATGGCCGACCGGAGACCAGGAATGCAGCGGCCAGATAGGGGCGATCGATGCAAAACCGAAAAAGATCAGTAGCCAGATGAGCGTCGCCAGTGGCCCCGAGAAATGTGCCTTTTCTCGCAGGATGAGGATATCGAAGGTATTCAGGCCGGAGAATTTGTAAATGAGCAGGATACCCATCAAGGCCGCGACGGCAAACGCGGAGAGAAATAGAACCAGTTTCATCGCCGCGTATTCTTTGCTGTTCGCGCCGAAGTTGAAGATGAACCCGACGGAGTCGCGCTGTTTCAAACCTTCGGCGTCCGTCATTTCGAGGTACTTCTTGGTATGGCTGCCCCACATCCCCAACAGCAGGTACATCGGGATCACGGACATTTCGTAGAAGAAGTACAGGAAGAACAAGTCCAACGACATAAAGACGCCGATCGTCGCCGCGGCGAGGATCAGGATCCAGATGTAGAACTCTTTCATCCGGTCCTTAATGTGCCAGGAGACGAAAATGCCGGCAAACAGGAGAATGCCGGAGGCGAGGACGAGCGGCGTGCCGATTCCGTCTACTCCGAGATGGAGTGAAATGCCCAGTTGCCGTGACCATTCGATGCGCTGGATGAACTGGAACCCGCCCTTCACGGAATCGTAGGCATAGAACAGATAGACAGAGGCGACCAACGAGACAAAGGCCGATCCGGCTGCAATGCCGCGTACCAGCGACACTTGGCGGTTGGAGACAAAGATCAACGCAAGTGCGCCGACAAATGGCGCGAACAAAATGATGAGCAGAGTGTATTCAGCCATAGTTCTACTTCGTCGGCACGTGGGTAACGGTGTCTACGGACGCCACTTTCGCACGATCCAGTCGGTCGACGAGGGCTTGAATCGAGCCATTCATCATTCTCAAGAATGGTGACGGGAACAAGCCGATCCACAAAATCATAATCGACAGCGAGAGCGCAATGGTGATTTCTCGCATGTGGAGATCTTTAACCGCCGCGGAGACATTCTTGCTGAGCGGGCCAAGCATGGCGCGCTCGTAATACCACAGGAAATAGGCGGCGCCGAAGATGACGCCCAGCACGGCGACCGCACCGAACCACCATTTGGCTTTGAAGGCGCCCAGCAGAATTAAGAATTCTCCGACAAACCCGTTGGTGCCTGGTAAGCCGATGGATGCCATGCCGATCAAGAGAAGAAAAGTTGCCAGGAGTGGAGCTTGTTTCGCGAATCCTCCAAAAGAGGATAGCTGTGAGCTCTGCTGGCGGGTCGACAAAAATCCAGCCATGAAAAAGAGGCCGGCGGTGCTGAACCCCAGGTTGATCATGGTGAGCAGGCTGCCTTGGAGGCCTTGAAAGTTCAGGGCAAACAGCCCCACCACAACAAAACCAAGGTGGCTGATGCTGCTGAAGGCAAGGAGGCGTTTGAAGTCTGATTGGACTAGCGCCACTACGGCTCCATACAGAATGGCCGACAGGGCCAGGATCATCACGATCGAGACGACTCCTTCGCTCTTTGATGCATCGGGCAACAAGGGGAAGGTGAATCGTAGGAACCCGTAGGTGCCCAGTTTCATGCCGGCCAGCATGACGGCCATCCCGATCGGTCCTTCGACAAGGGCATCAGGGAGCCAGGTATGGAAGGGAAACACCGGCGCCTTGAAGGCGAATCCCATGAACATAAGCCAGAAAATCAAAATCTGCTGGGAGATCGGAATCGGAACTGACAACAACTCCAAGAGGTCAAATGAATAGACGTGATCCAGATGATGAGTTACGGCCCACTGGTGATAGTTGATGTCCAGCAAGGCAATGCCGACCAACATGAATACGCTGCCCAGGAGCGTATAGAGCACATACTTGAGGGCCGCGTAGTGCCGATCCGCTCCTCCGCCCCACAACTTGATGAGGAAGTAGCTGGGGATGAGCATGAGTTCCCAGAAAACGAAGAACAGAATCAGATCGATCGACGCAAAGATCCCCATGGTGGTGGTCTCTAGAGCCAAGAGCGCCATGAAGTAGAGGCGGACCTGATTGCGTACGGTATCCCAGGAATAGATGACGACCAGCACGGTGAGAAACGCAGTCAGCCCGACAAAGAGCACGCTAATACCGTCGACGGCGAGATGGTAGCCGATGCCAAGTGCGGGCATCCACCGCGCATGCTCGGCGAACTGCATCGCTGCAGAATCCGGTACGAATCGCACAAGGACCAGGCAGGCCAGAGCCAATTCCACGAGGGTAATGCCCAGGGTGGTGGTCTTGAGAAGATCCTCGTCGTCGATCAGCCAGAGAACCGCTGCTCCGGCCAGCGGGAGGAAGATCAGGTACGAGAGAATCGGGAACCCAAAGCTGAACTCTTCAAGCATCGTGTGTCCAAACCATCGACTGCGTCAACGTGATGAATAGCCGGTGGAGCCGGCTCCCGTCCAAATCAGGAGAATGAGGTGCACGAGAATAAAGAGTCCCGCCACAATAATGGCCGCGTACTGATGGACCATACCGGTTTGGAGCCGTCGCCAGGATCGTGCCAAGAGATGATTGGCATACCCGATAATATTCAAGCCGGCATACACGACGTACTTTTCGGTCCAGGTGATCGCCGCAGAACTGGCGTCCGTTCCGCGGTCGATTGAGCGGACCAAGCCATCGATAATGGTCCGGTCGAACCAGTCGCAAAGCCTGCCCAATTGCTTCGTGGGTTCCACGAAGAGCCGGTCGTAGAGCTCGTCGACATAATACTTGTTGAGCAGCGTGGTATAGGCACCAGGCATGCGGTCGGCCAGCGCCGAGGCGGCGGTGGATGGTCCGCTGTAAAAATAATGCGCGAGGCCCCATCCAAGAAGTGCAATGACCGTTGCGGTTCCCATGAGCCCGAGCATCAGCGCAGGTGGTGTCGCGTGCTCTTCGCCTGCCACGCCCGCGACAGAATGCAGGAAATGGTGGAACCATCCGTTTTCCGGGGGAACACCAGGAAAGCCGCCGATGACAGACAGGGTAGCCAGTACCACCAATGGGCCGATCATCACCATCGGTGATTCGTGGACATGCTCAGCCGTGTGATGATCCAACCGAGACGTTCCGTAAAATGTCAGGTAGGTCAGTCGGAACATATAAAATGAGGTCAGGAACGCGCCGACTGCAGCCATGCCGTACAGAATGTAATGATGATGGACGAAGGCATGGCCCATGATCTCGTCCTTGCTCCAGAATCCCGCAAGGGGCGGAATTCCCGCAATCGCAATCGTACCGATAAGAAAGAGAGTGTGGGTCCATGGAATCTTCGACTTCAGGGCGCCCATTTTCCGGATATCCTGTTCACCGGAGAGGGCATGGATGACTGATCCGGCCGACAAAAACAGAAGGGCCTTAAAGAAGGCGTGGGTCATCAGGTGAAAGACGGCGGCCGTATAGGCGCCGAGACCGCAGCCGAGGAACATGTAACCGAGTTGGCTCACAGTGGAATAGGCCAGGACGCGTTTGATGTCCGTCTGCACCAGGCCGATTGTGGCTGCGAAGAGTGCCGTCAGTCCGCCGATCCAGGCAACGGTGGTCATCGCCACGGGGGCCAAGTCGAAGATGGCATGATTGCGAACGATCATATAGACGCCCGCCGTGACCATCGTGGCGGCATGGATCAGTGCGCTGACCGGGGTCGGGCCTTCCATCGCATCGGGGAGCCACGTATAGAGCGGCAGCTGAGCGGATTTGCCAACCGCTCCGACCAGGAGGCACAGCGCGATGGCGGTCGCCATCTCCGGTGACAATTGCGCCGCGTTCTGCATGACCTGCGTGTAGTCGAGTGTCTTAAAGTTCACGAACACGAGGAAAATCGCGATAAGGAAGCCGGCGTCACCGATCCGGTTGACTACAAATGCCTTCGTCGCTGCTTTGGCGGCGGAAACCTTATCGTAGTAGTAGCCGATCAGAAGGTAGGAGCAGAGTCCGACACCTTCCCAACCGATGAAGAGGACAACATAATTGTTGCCCATTACCAGGAGCAGCATCGACACCATGAAGAGGTTCATGTACACGAAGAATCGTGTGAACCCTGCTTCTCCATGCATGTATCCCACGGAGTAGACGTGAATGAGGAAGCCGACGCCGGTGATGACCAGGAGCATGATGCAAGTCAGCGGGTCGATCAAATACGCGAGATTGATCGTAAGGTCACCACCGAAGATCCATTTATAGGCAATGACTTCGCGAGCTGCTCCCGTACGCAGTGTTTCGGTAAACACGGCCAGGACGCAGAGGAAGGACATCAGGACCGATCCCCAGGCAAACCTGTGTGCGAGGTCGTGGGAATAGCGGTGCCCGAAGAGACCGTTAACGATGACGGCCATCAGCGGAAACAGCGGAATCAATTTTACGATCAGATCAATAGAATCGGACACGTTACCACTTCAATAAGTTCATCTCGTCCACATTGGTCGAGATCTTGCCGCGGAACACCACAATGATGATCGCCAGCCCGATGGCGGCTTCTCCCGCTGCGATGGCGATAATAAACAACGCCACAATCTGGCCCTGCATGGACTCGAGGTAATGAGAGAACGCGACCAAGTTGATGGTCGCCGCGTTCAGCATGATTTCGACGGACATCAGCACGATAATAAAATTGCGGCGGATGAGCACACCGAGCAAGCCTGTCGTAAACAGGATGGCGCTGACAGCGACATAGGCGGATAAAGGAATCATGCGTCCCGCCTCGTCTCGACGGATTTGGGTGTTTTGGCGAGGACGATAGCACCCACGATCGCCCCGGTCAGGAACACGCCGATGATTTCAAATTGGAGCAAGTAATCGCTGAACATCTTGATGCCCACTGCATGCGCATCTCCGTTCAGAAGGATGGCTGCCGTTGAGGCATCCCCTCGTGAGCCGTTGAACGGCGAGCGGATCAATAGGAAAAGGAGATACACCAAACCTATCGCCGCAGGGGCGAGAAGGTACGGGGTCTTGGCGTGGAAATACCGGTCGTCCGTTTTGAGATTCAGCAACATCAGCACGAACAAGTAGAGCACGAGAATGGCGCCTGCGTAGACAATGACTTGTACCGCCCAGAGGAACTCGGCGTTCAGCATGACGAACAACCCTGACACGTGAAGGAGCAGGGCTAAGAGTGCCAGGCCGCATTGCACAGGATTCTTCAGCGCTACGGTGAGAATGCCGGCGACAATACTGATCACTGCGAAATACGCGAAAAACACGAAGGCCATAACGGTACGATTCAGCTCAAATGTTTGGGTTGTGACTGCGTGGGCTTTACGACGGACTGCGGAAAGTAATAACGATACTCCCGGCTTTCGTCCGAATTTTTTTCTTGGTTATGGGTGTATAGATATTTCTTGGCGTCCTCAAGGTGCCGTTCGCCGACCTCGTAGAGCCGCTTTTTGTCGAAGAGGAGGGTCCGCTTGTCGTGGGTCGAATATTCATACATCTTCGTCATCGCTAACGCGTTGACAGGGCAAGCCTCGACGCAATACCCGCAAAACACGCACTTGGTGATATCGATATAGAACTCGCTGGCAAACCGCTGTAAGGGGCGTTCAGGATCTTCCTGGCTGATGACCTTGATGCAACGAGAGGGGCATGCCGCTTCACAGAGATCGCAGCCGACGCAGCGGTCTCGTCCGTCGCTATAGCGAAGAAGTCCCAGGGCCCCGCGGTGGCCATCCGGAATCGTGCGCTGTTCGCGCGGGTACTGGAAGGTAATCGGTCGATGGAACATGTGCTTGAAGGTGACCTTCATGGCGTCCCAGATTTCGTAAAACAGCGCCGCCTGCAGAATTTTTTTGGTCAAGGCCCCGACACTCATTCCCACCACCTCAGACGACATCAAAAAGACGAGGGAGCTTACTCTTACGCACCGACCTTTTCAATCTTTACGCGCGTCGATTTGAAATACGGCACGCCGGTCACGGCATCGGCCTCGGTGGTCATCAGATCCTTAACCGGAGGCTCGTTGAAATGTTCCGGGAAGAAACAAGAACCGATCTGAATATCCGGATCTGCTTTCACCCCTGCCTGAACGGAGCCTTGCTGCGACGTCAGGCGTATGGTGGATTGCTCGGTCAGCCCGAGTTTCTCGACGTCGGCCGGATTCATTCGTATGCGGCCGTTGTTCGGCTCAATGTTGATGAGCCCTGACGCCTGCGTGGACATCTTTCCGGAGTGGTAGAGCACCTGCCCCATCACCAGTGTAAATGGCCAGGAGCGGTCAACTTCGGCAGACAGAGCCGGTTGAGTGCGGTACCGGCCCACCACTTCGCTGACATACCCATTTGAGAGGTACGCATCGGGCGATGGGGAAATGCGCCGTGGCTGACCAAGATTGTAGTAGCCCGGGAGCAGTTTCATGATTTCATTCTGTACGTCCTGCGGCGATTGGTAGGACCAGTCGTAGCCGAGACCATTGGCCAACGCGGTCATAATGTGCCAATCCGGCAGGCTTTCCCCGACTTGATCCAACGCCTGGCGGACGCGCAGCACTTTACCTTCCAGGCTGGTGAAGGTGCCGTCCTTTTCCGCATAGGTGGCCGCGGGGAGCACGACATGCGCCATGCGGCCCGTTTCCGTGAGGAAGGGATCCTGAACGATCAGGAGTTGGAGCTTTTCGAGTGCGCCCTTCACATTCATGGATGCGGGCAAAGTCGCTAACGGATTCTCGCCGATGACATACAGGGCCTTGATCTGGCCCTTGTGAATACGTTCCAGGATCTCCACAAGGTTAGCGCCGGTGCCGGTGGCGGGAAGGGTGACCTCCCATGCCTTGCCGAATCGCTCGCGCGCGCCGGGATCATCAAAGCGTGCCTGTCCGGGAAGGAACTCGGGGGCAACGCCCATGTCGACGGCGCCCTGCTCGTTAATTTCTTCGGTGACGGTGGTCACCCCGGATCCCGGTTGGCCCAATTTCCCGGTGAGCCAGGCGAGGTCGATCAGTTTGAGTACGTTCTGATATCCGTTGGGGCGGCGAACGATGCCTTCCGCGCACAAGGCCACGGCTCGCGGGGCTTCTGCAAAAATAGACGCCACCTCGCGGATCTGTTCGACGGCAACGCCGGTCTGTGCGGAAACCTGGTCCAGCGATACCTGCGCTACGGCTTGTTTCAGAGCCGCAAATGCCTGGGGATGTTGTGCGGCAGCCGTTTCATCGACCAGATCCTGCTCAATTACGGCTTTCACAAGCCCGTCGATCAGCAACGCTTCCGTACCTGGTTTCACGAGGAGCGGATGGGAGGCGAGCTGAGCGATATTGGTATTGGAGGAGTCTACGACGATGACCTGCGAGTGATACACGCGGATGGCTTCTTTGATTCGGACTGCCGTCAGCGGGTTGGTCTCGGTAACATTGGAACCGATGACGAGGATGGCCTTGGCTTTAGTCAGGTCTTCCCAGTCGTTGAGCGGCCTGCCAACGCCGACGGCATGACGGACGGCGTGAACATAGTTCAGGTGGCCGTAGCGCGCGCTGCTGTCGAGTTGGTTGGTTCTGAGCCCGGCACGCATGAGCTTTTGGAACAGATACAGCTCTTCGTTCGTGCAGCGGGCAGTGATGAGTCCTGCGATCGACTCCGGCCCGTGCTTGCGGTGAATATCAGACAACCGGTCGATGACGGTCTGCATGGTGTCGAGCCACGGCGTTTCCGTCAGTGTATCCCCGGTGCGGACGAGAGGCTGTCGCAACCGCTGCTCGCTGTCGATATATTGAAATCCGAATCGACCACGGACGCATAGCCCGCCGTGGCCCTTGGCGGTTTCGGTCCGGTCGCCCCATTTATTCTTCCAGGACAGCGGAGACGTGACACGAACGACTTCCGTATCCTTGGTCTCGAGGTGCATTTGGCAGCCATCACCACAATAGTTGCAGGTGGTTGTGGTTTTCTTCATCTGCCATGGTTTGTAGAGATACTTTGAATATTTGTTGGTAATGGCGCCGACGGGGCACACGGCCAAGCAGTCACCGCAGAACTCGCAGGCGAGCGGCTGATCGCCTTTGGCCACGACCTGGTTGAATCCGCCCTTCTTCATGAATTGCAGCGCATCGATCATCAAGACGTCTTTGCAGACGTTGATGCATTCGGCGCACGCGATGCAGCGATTCATGTTGAAATCCAGCACCAGGCTTCGGGTGTCTTCGGGGATGAACTTTTGTTTGGCGTTGGCAAGGTTGGTGACGCCATGCTGAAACGCCATGTCTTGGAGTTCGCAGTGTCCGTCTGCGTCGCAGACGGGGCAGTCCAGCGGATGAACGGAAAGATGTTTTTCGACGGCCTTTTTACGGGCGGCAAAGAGGTCATCGCCGTCCGTCCTGATCACCATGCCGGCCGCCGCCTTGGCAGTGCAGGAGCGAACCGGAGCTTTTTTCCCTTCCTGCATGACGAGGCACATTCCGCAGGAGCCGAACGGGTCAAAGGTATAGTGGTAGCACATGGCGGGAATGATCTTGCCCGTGCTGGCAATGACGTCGTAAAGCGAGACGCCGTCCTTGGCCGATACCGTTCGACCGTCGATCGACAGTTCAATGGTCGCGGCTTCGACGTCGGGATTGGTCGCTGGTTTCAAACCCATGAAATTACCTCAAGTAAAAAGCAACGGGGCCGGAGAAAATAATGCTGCCCCTCACCTTTTCCTTTTGCGCTGTATCGGTCTTCATCGATCGCATTCACCCATGACGATGTCGTATGTTCCGAAAATCGTCACGGCGTCCGCGATCATGTAACCTTTCGACATATGATCAAACGCGCCCATATGAATAAACGACGGCGCGCGGATTTTCAGCCGGTACGGTTTTCCGCCGCCCGTGCTGACGATGTAGAAACCCAACTCGCCCTTGTGGGCTTCGGTTCCGCAGTAAATTTCCCCGGGAGGTGCGTTGAATCCCTGCGAGAACAATTTGAACTGCTGAATCATGGATTCCAGGTTGGTGAACACGCGCTCTTTGGGAGGCAGGGTCACGCTGGGCACGTCCGCCATGATCGGCCCTTCCTGGATCTGCTCAAGGCACTGGCGGATGATCTTGACGCTTTCGTACAGCTCCTGGACGCGAATCCAGTACCGATCATATGTGTCGCCGTTCTTGCCAACCGGGACGCTGAATTCACACTTGGGATAGGCGGAGTAGGGTTCGTATTTGCGAAGATCGTAGTCAACGCCGGAGCCTCGCAGCGTCGGTCCGCTCAACCCGAAGCTCAACGCATCCTCCGCTGAAATGACGGCGACGCCTTTCGTCCGTGCGAGCCAAATACGATTCTTCTCCAGGAAGATGACGTATTCGTCGATCTTCGGGGGGAAGTAGTCGAGAAACTGCTTAAGTTTGGCGAACAGGGAGGGGGTGAAGTCACGCTCAACACCTCCGATGCGATACCAACTGGTCGTCAGGCGGGCACCGCAGAGTTCATCGAACCAATCCAGCAGAATCTCACGGTCCCGAAAACAATAAAAGAAGACGGTCATCGCACCGATGTCGAGGGCTTGCGTCCCCAGCCAGAACTGGTGTCCGATAATGCGCTGAATTTCGGCGACAATCGTGCGTAGGTACTCGGCGCGATCCGGCACCGTGATGTTCATCAACTTTTCAACGGCCCGGCAGTAGGCAAAGTTGTTGTACATCGCGCAGACATAGTCGAGGCGGTCCGTGTGCGGGATGAATTGATGATAGGTGCCCTCTTCGGCCAGTTTTTCCACGCCGCGGTGAAGAAAGCCCATGACTGGAGTCGATTTGACCAATCGCTCGCCTTCCAGCTCCAGGATGACCTTTAACACCCCGTGAGTGCTGGGGTGCTGGGGACCCATATTGAGCAGGAGTTCTTCCGTTCGGAGCGTCGGAAGTGTTTCGCTCTCCGGATGCTCGGGATCGACTTTATAGACTGTAGTTCTTTGATCTTCGAACTGTGCCATGATCGCTCAGTGATCCAAAAGTGCCGCTCTTAACGGGTCGGTTCATCCAAAAATTCGAACGTGTCGCGCCACCCCTTGCCGCGGAGCGGAAAGTCTTTTCGCAAAGGGTATCCTTCCTCATATTCGTCCGGCATCAAGATGCGACGAAGATCAGGGTGGTTGCGAAACCGGATGCCCATCATGTCGTACACTTCGCGCTCCATGAAATCCGCGCCTTTCCACACGTCGGTCAGAGAGTCCACGAGACAGTCCGATTCCGGCACTCGCGTTTTCAGGCGGATGCGCTGCCGGGTTCGAATCGAATAGGCCTCGTACACCACTTCAAAACGTTCCTCGTCGTCAGGCCAGTCCACCGAGCTCACATGGACGATGTAATCAAACCGCAGAGCGGGGTCGTCCCGCAGGAACCGGGCCACATCGTGCAGATGTTCACGTTTGACCGTGACGGCAACGTCCCCGCGCCATTCCACCACTTTTGTGCAGGCGCCGGGAAACGTGTCCTCAATACGTTTTGCTAGCTGACTCATGCAGTCGATTTCCGTCCGTCAGACCTTCAGGGCGTCCTTCACTTCTTTCGGTTGCGAGAGGAACACCCGCTTTTGCATGATGCGCTCTTGCAGTTTCAGAATGCCATCGAATAAGGCCTCCGGAGTCGGAGGGCATCCGGGCACATAAATATCGACCGGCACAAAGCGATCGACTCCCTGCACCACGCTGTAACTGTCGTAAATGTTTCCCGATGTCGCGCAAGATCCCATGGCAATCACGTATTTCGGTTCGGGCATTTGGTCGTAAATTTTACGAATTACCGGCGCCATGCGGCGGCAAACCGTCCCTGCGACGATCATGAGGTCTGATTGGCGGGGCGAAGCGCGGAACACGCCGGCTCCATAACGGTCCATGTCATAACGGGATGAGACGGCAGCGATCATTTCAATGGCGCAGCAGGCTAGTCCGAAGGTCATCGGCCAGAGAGAGCCCTTTCGGGCCCAATTTACGGCCTTTTCAACCGTCAGGGTAATGACATCAGGGGAGCCGTCTTTATCGTGGCCGCCCAGTTGGATTAATCCCATTCCAAAGCTCCTTTTCGCCACGCGTACACATAGGCGACGAGGAAGAGTCCGATGAAGATCAGCATTTCCACGAGGCCAATCAAGCCGATTTTGTTGAAGACGATGGCCCAGGGATAGAGAAAGATGACTTCCACATCGAAAATAACGAACAGCATGGCGAAAATATAATAGCGCACGGGAAACGGCATTCTGGCATCGGAGAATGGTTCAGATCCGCACTCATAGGTGGAGAGCTTCTCCGGTTCCGGGTACTTCGGTTGAACGAAATAGCTGATCAGCAACGTGCCCACGCCGAACGCAAGGGCGATGAACACAAAGACCAATACAGGAAAATATCGACTTAGGTACTCTAAGAGGAGCTCGGAACCGGCCATTGGCTCGAACCTCAACAGGTTTGAGGGCTTATAGGGCTATTTAGGAGGTCGGAATCTTAGCCCCTGCCTATTTTTAATAGCAAGCGCACAAAGGACCTAGGTCTTTAGTCCCGAAAGTCCTAGAATGTGAATACTGTCCAGCAGTTAGGAGGGAGGGTCGATCGAAGCTAGGAATGCGGACTGTTTGTGCTCTTCTTCAGCGGTGTCGACGAATTGTCGGCGGAGTGCTGATCACTGGTGGCCGCCGGCCTCATCTTATTGGCCGGAGTCTTCAGACCGCTTGAAGGGGATCCGGTGCCGATATCCCATTCCGAGGCCATAACAGTGGTGGATCGAACCTTCGTTCTGCGGGGCATTTGGGTGTTGATGCGTCGTTTTTCCGTTCCCATTGTGCCACCCCTCGGGTCCGCTTCTGCGAAGTTGGTTCTGTCGCGGCTTCACGATAACACCCGTGGAGACCTGAAGCAAACCATTGCGCGCCAGCCGGTTTCTTGACAACCCCCTGCTCTTTGCTAAGGTTGCTACAGACAACCCTCCTAGGTGTGATCAATATGAGGACACTATTTATGCGCGCCAGCCTGACCATCCTGTCCTGCAGTCTCATGGCCATAGCGGCCATCCCGGTTCACGCTCAGAATGCGCAAAGCGTGCGAATGGGTGAAGCCGCGCTGACCTATGCCGCCGGGTCGATTCGACAGGACATGCCGATCGAGGGCGTCATCAACGTCATTACCGGAGACAGCCAATTCTCCGGCAACCGGATGATGTTGGGTTGGTCCGGGACAGATACGCTCTATCTCAAGCTGAAGAATCCCGGCGAGGCGGCACTGGGCGACCTCTACACGGTGTACCGCCGGTCTCGGAAGGTGTTTCATCCTATTACGAAGCAGTATCTGGGCTATGT
Source organism: Nitrospira sp. (assembly GCA_009594995.1). GTDB lineage: Bacteria > Nitrospirota > Nitrospiria > Nitrospirales > Nitrospiraceae > Nitrospira_A. The sequence continues at coordinate 67,479 of VOPR01000015.1, forward strand.
GATTAACCGGATCGGCGTGGTGAAAGTCATTCAACTGGATCCGGTGCTCGTCGGGGTTCAGGTTGTTCGGTCCTATGCTCCGCTCTCACCCGGTGATCCGGTCATGCGTTTTACGCCGCCCTCCGCTGAAGAAATCAGCGAGTCCGCCTCCTCCGGGGCAGACGTCGAAGGCATGATCGTCGAGTTGCAGGCAGACAAACATATGTCGCTCGTGTCGCAGGGCAATGTGGTGTACCTCGATAAGGGACAAGACGACGGCCTCCGCCCCGGTGACTACTTGGAAGTATTTCGCACGGGTGGAGGGTTACCCGAGCGAAAAATCGGCGAAGTACGGGTGCTGGCGACTGAACCTCACACGGCTACAGCAGTCTTGTCCAAGGCCTCGGCACGTGCCTTGGTCGGTGACCGTCTTCGCTCCAAACATGGCTCATCTGTCGAGGCGATGCAAACTGAAGGCGGAGAGGGAGACCTCCCGGTAGCAACCGCGCAGCCAGTGATGGTCTCGAAAGTGAATCCCTCCGTGACAGATCTCACTGAGTCCCGTGCGGCCGGCAAGCTGAAAACCGAACGTACGCGTGGGGGCCTGAGAGTCAACCTGGATGATCTGGCGGACCAGTTGGAATATGAATCCGGGGAAGTGAAGGTGAAACCCGCAGGCGTGCCCATTCTTGAGAAACTGACCGAGTATTTAACGAAGACGGCCGGCTCTCAGCAGGTGCGGGTGGAAGGTCATTCGGATAACATGGAGATCGGGCCGTCCTTGAAGGGTGTCTTTCCCACCAATTGGGAGTTGTCCAAGGCCCGTGCGGCGGAGATCGTACGCTACTTAATCGAGAAGGGCGGCATGGATTCCGCGAAGCTGTCCGCGGTGGGCTATGGAGCGAGCCGGCCGGTTGCCAGCAACGGGACGGAAGAAGGACGCAAGAAAAACCGCCGCATTGAAGTCGTGCTTGAGTCGTCTGAAGAAGCCACCCCGGCGCAACCGGCGAAAGCACCGGCCGCTGAAAGTGACTCGTTGCCCGCACAGTTTACGTACAACCAGATGGACGCGGCGCCCGTGACCCCTACTGCCGGCTCGCCGGCTGTGTCGGTCAACCCGTCGGGACAGGCTCCGTTGGACGTGACAACCGATCGTCCCGCTTCTGTCTCTGATGTCGCAGTGCCGGTTGCTCCCGGTGACGCTCCGTCACCCTCGCCGGCTCCTGGTTCCTAGTTCTAGACGGCGGCTGGTTTTCTAAAAGAGGCCAGCCGCCGTTCGTATTCCCGCTTCTGCTTCTCACGATCTCCTTTCGTGTCTTCCTCAGGTTTATCCGTAACGTCTTTCTTTCGCCGGTCGTCATTGTTGCTCCAGTCCGGTGTTGTTAGAATGCCGCATGCTCGACCAACCTTCGGAGGTCGCCCCACCGGCGGTTTCTGCGCCTTCTCCAGCCTATGTAGATGTGCTGTTGCCACGTCGGCTGCAGCGACCCTTCACGTATGTGATCCCTACCGAACTCAAGGGGCAGGTCATCGTCGGGCGTCCGGTGGTCGTGCCGTTTGGATCACAAGACCTTCTAGGGCTGGTCATTGCGATTCACCACCGGCTTCCAGCCGGGGCACCAGAGCAGGGCCTGAAAGCCATCCGCTCGTTGGGTGAGTCGTCGCCGGACCATCTGCTGACTTCCAGCCAGATCGAGTTGAGTCGCTGGGTAGCGGAACGCTACGCTGCACCCTGGGGCCAATGTATCAAACTCGTTCTGCCCCCCGTCGACCGGGCAGGCCGGTCTCAGCCCCGGTATGTGCCGACGGCGCAGGCCCTGGCCAATCCCCCCTCCCTAGAAGATTTGGGAACGCTGGAAACTGACTTGCTCGCGCGCTTGCGGCGGCGTCCTAAGGGCATTTTGGCGACCACGCTTTTGCCGAGCGATAAGCCTCGTACGGCGCTCGCGTTACAGTCTCTGATCCAGAAAGGGCTGGTGGTTCGTCGTGATGAAGCAGTCGCCCCGAGGATCCCCCGAGCCACAAAGGGGCGAGGCTCGCAATCAGGGCAGGAACTTTCTGCGGGGGTGGCGCTTTATTCCCAAGACCTGCCATCTCCGGTGGCTGCTCCATGGCCGGCTCAATTCGAGCAGGCGCTCGAGCAGGAGGCCTCTATGCCGCTACTGCTTGAGGGGCGTCGCGCCACGAGACTTTGGTGCCTTGTCCATGCCGTACAGGCCACCGTTCGCCGTGGAAGGCGTGCGTTGATCATCACGGGTGATGTCGAGAATGCAGGCCGATTGGCCGGATGTCTGGCCTTAGCGGGAGAACGGCCGGTGCTTTTGCATAGCGGCCTTTCCGCGAAGGAGCGTGCGGCGGTGTGGCATGCGGCGCAGGATGGTTCGGCCACGATTCTCATCGGCACTCGCATGGCTGTTTTTGTGCCTCTGGAGAAGCTGGGGTTGGTGTGGGTGGAAGGTGAGGACGATACGTCCCTCAAGGAAGAGCAGGTGCCTCGATATCATGCGCGGGAGGTCGCACAACAACGCGCTGTCCGCGACCGTGCTGTCTTGGTGCTGGCGTCGAACCATCCCTCTCTCGAGAGTTGGGCAGCGGTTCAGCAGGGTCGTATGACGCCTTGTGTGTACCTGGATCCGGGACAAGGTCCGGATGTGCAGGTGATTGACGTGAAGGGATATTTCAGCGACTCGTCAGCGGGGACGTTCTTGTCGCCACCGCTGATCGAAGGAATACGTGAAGCCTTGCGGCAGAACTGTCTGTCGATCCTTTATCTCAACCGCAAAGGATTTGCGAGTGTGTTGCATTGCGGGGATTGCGGGGCGATGCCTCAGTGCGATGCTTGTAGTGTTGCGCTGACGTTTTTTCGGCGGAGCAATCACGTGCGGTGCCACTATTGTGGTCGCACCAAACCCGTGCCGGAACAGTGTCCGCGGTGCCAATCGTTCAAGTTGGAACCGGTGGGGTCTGGGACGGAGCGAATCGAAGAGTCGGTTCGGCGGATATTTCCACAGGCGCGCGTGGGGCGCGTGGACGGCGAGACGATTCGTCGTCCCGCTGATGCGCGAGCGTTCAGCCGACTATTCGCGGCGGGCGAGCTGGACATTGTGATCGGCACGCAGATGTTGTTCCGATTAGGGCTACAGGGACAGGCTGCATGTGTCGCGGTGCCCGATGCAGATGCCGGTCTTCATGTCCCGGATTTTCGTTCTGCGGAACGGATGTATCACGCTCTTCTCGACGCCGCCGAATTGTCTCGGCCTGCCCACGCCGGCGGCCGGCTGCTCGTCCAGACCCGGTTTGCAGATCATCATGCGATCCTGGCGGTGGCCTCCGGGGATGACCGAGTTTTTCTCGAGCAGGAGCAGGCTTTCCGGCAGATGCTTCAATATCCGCCCTGGACCTGTCTTATCAGGCTCGATGTGTCGGGGACGTTGGAACCGGCGGTGGCTCAGGCCGCCCATCGTTGGGCGGCGCGTCTACGAGCACTGATTGCGGGCGGGGAAACGGCGGGCACAGGAGGTAACCGGGGCGTGAATCCGGCGCCGGCCTCCGTCGGCCTGGGTTTGGCCCCGAAGCAGATTGTTGTCCTGGGGCCTTCCCCGGCGCCGCACGCGATGGCGCGAGGGCGGTATTCCTGGCAGCTCCTGGTTAAATCCGGTTCTCTTGAGGCCGGCAGGGACGTGGTTGTTCAGACGCGCGAGGAATTGGAACGAGAGTCCCGGCGGGGTGGCCTCCGGTATGATATTGACGTCGATCCGGTGTCGATGACCTGATGTGAGTCAGTGCCGGGCGCGTTTTTTCTTGCCCCTGGCAGCGACCGGTTCGGCGGCGGGAATCGGAGTTGGAGGGGCGTTCTGTTCACGCAGACGTTTGAAGAGTCCGAAGGCAAAAGTGACCCAGAATACCGAGGTGAAGAGGCCGAAGAGCACGGCATTGAGAATCGTTCCCATCTGTTCTTCGGTCGGCTGACTACCCCCCATCCTGATCTGCACCATCGTCACAATCGGCCAGGTCATGCTTTCAATGCCGAGCCCCAATGTCGTCCAGGCCCACACGGCTCCGATGCTGCGCCCTTGCCACAGGAGAAATGCAGTTGCGGCCACGGCAAAGAGCAGGGGCAAGAGAATGCCCGCCTGTTCCCACATGACGAATATTCCGACGGCGACGACAAGGCCGCCCAGCACCGCGTGCAGTTGGGGAGTCCACCAGGTCATGATGACGGTCTCGTTCTCGTGTAATGAGGGAAATAAATGCGGGCGTAGTGTGCGGACCGATCGGCTGGAAGTCAATGCTAGCGTCGCGTGAGGGATAACGAACGCGGAGACGAAGCCGCCGGTCAGCCGGCAATCTCGGCCTGAACGGCATCCAGGAGCTGCTGCATCTCGAACGGTTTCTGGAGCGTGCGACGCGCGCCGAGCATGCGGGCGACGTCCAGGAAATTGAGGATGCCGATCATGTCGCTGCCGCCGGTGATCGCCATGATTTTGGCGTTCGGAAACTCGCGCCGCAGAGTCAGGATGCTCTCCAGGCCGTCCTGGTCCGGCATAAGAATATCCATAATCACCAGATCTGCGGGTGATTGACGATAGCGCGACAAACCTTCCTTGCCGTCGGCGGCCTCGTGGACACGGTAGCCTGCCTGTTCGAGCGTGCTGGAAATAAGCCGGCGAATCGCTTCTTCGTCGTCCACAATCAAGACCGATGGCATAGCATTCCTCGTAGGAGTTCTGTTGGTGGCCGTATGAGTGATCGGGGTGCCGTGCTGATGAGACGGCCCGTTTGCAGCCTTCCAGGCCGTTCAACACTCATTGAGAATTTATCGCTCTTTATCACGCTCAGCAAGAAATTCCTTCTGTCCGGTGAAGTCTGACGCTCTCTCCTGGGGCGGATCTGGTGTATTCGCGGACTCGGGAAGGGCGATTGCCGGGAGGTAGACTTCAATGGTCGTGCCCTGACCGACGGTGCTGGTGGCACGAAGTGTCCCGCCATGTTCGCTCACAATCTGTTGCACGCCGGCCAGTTCCGTTCCCGCTTGGGTCCCTGCTGGAAGGTTCGCGAACAGCGGCCCCAGTTTACGACTGGGGTCATCTGCGCTGACCTCTTCGCCCGTATCGGACACCGTGAGGCGTACATAGTGGCCCGGGCGGAGCGGAAGGTCGTGTCCGTTTGTCGCGTTGTTCAGGTGGATATTGTCGAGACGCACCTCCAGGATGCCGCCATCCGGTTTCATAGCCAATTCGGAATGGGCCAGAAGCTTCATGCAGACTTGATGGATCTGAGTCGGGTCGGCATAGATCGGGTTGGTGGCGCCGGGAATCCATTCGCGCAGGCTCACATTGCCCGGCAGCTTCCCCTTCAAGAGCCGGAGAGTTTCTTTCAGGAGGATATCCAGCGAGACCGGCTGTTTGGTCCCCTCCGCCTGGCGGCCGAACATGAGCATTTGCGTGACGAGATCCCGGGCCCGTTTCGAGGCGAGGATCACCTGCTGCACATGGCCATGCACCCGACTGTCCGGCACAAGTAATGGCAGCGCCAGGTCCGAGAACCCCATGATGGCGGTCAGGCAGTTGTTGAATTCATGGGCGATGCCGCCGGCAAGCGTCGCCACGGCCGCCATTTTGTGCGCGCGACGCAGCTGAGCGGCGGTGTCTTTCTGTAGCGTGATATCGGTGGCCAGCACCTGAATGGCCGGGTGGCCATCAAAGATGACCTGGCCCGCGACCAATTCCAGGTCAATGCGGGTTCCATCAGACCGGATGAATTGCCGCTCCACTGTGGCGGCAGGTTCAGTTCCATGAGCGGGATGAGCCAAGGGAAGATCCTGGAGGAACTCCTTCGGGAAAAGATCCAAGAGCGAGTGCCCTTCGAGGGACGATGTCGGGAGGTTGAAGAGGGTTGCGCCCGCGTCATTCATGAATAGGAGCGTCTCGTCTGCATAGACAAAAATTGGATGAGGAGAGAGAGCGGCCAGGGTCCGGTACCGGTCCTCGCAAGCGTGCAAGGCTTCCAAGGCCAGTTGCCGGGGGGTGATATCGCGGACCATTCCCACGTATCCGCTTGAGAGGCTCCCGTCGACGCGAAGTGGAAACGCCTCCGCCATCACCCAGCGGAAGGATCCGTCCGGTCGTTGGAAGCGGAACTCACGCGAAAAGCTCCGACCCTGTCCGGTAGCTTCGGACCATTCGGTGGCAATCAGGCCCTGGTCTTCAGGGGCAAGGCTGTTGAGCCAGCATTCACTCGGTGTCGGGGTGCCGGAAAGTCCGGCCATGCGGCGCAGGCGTTCATTGAGATAGAGGGTGTGTCCTTCCAGGTCCGACAGGAAGATCCCGATGGACGCCTGGCCGGACAGGGTGCGGACCACGGCTTCGATCGAACGAAAATCTCCTGCTGGGGGGAAGGGCGCTGCCGATTCTTGGGCACTCACAAGTGACTCCTTCGTCTCGCAGAGGAAGCTGATTGATCAGCTTCGCTCATCGCCTATCGTGACGGTTCCAGCCGCTAGGCTGGGAGCCTAGAGCGTCCGGTCTCTGCGCTGCATAGCCCGTCAGGTTGGCATGATAGCATCAAGCCTGGGCAGGCGGTTAGAGATGATTAACATTTCGCAATGTTATTGGGCCCTAGTGCGATAGGGCCGTTTATCTGTGTGGCGTGCGGCATGGGGATGCCGCTGATCCGGATCGGGAGGCAGACCAAGAATTCGACTGTCATTCGATTGGTAGGTCTTTGTGTACGTACCGCGAGAAGAAGGGGGCGGTCTGGAGGAGCCAGGATCACGTCACTGCAGCACGCTGCGGTAAGTATTTGGCCCGTCGCACGACTGACGGGTTTGGTGCCGAAGGCGGGACTTGAACCCGCACGGCTTGCGCCACACGCCCCTCAAACGTGCGTGTCTGCCATTCCACCACTTCGGCAACCGAGATCACTCCGTCGACACATGAGACGCAGGCCGCAGCAGCTGAAAGAGGGCGGTGAATTGCCCGTTCTCGCTACGCAGGTGCCAGGCCTCAGAGGAAGCGCATTATAGAAGTGGTCCAAAATGCTTGTCAATCAACTAGTTGTCCGGTAGAATCTGACGCGTGTTGCGCAGACGCGCCGCACCCCTTCCCATCACAGCGACCAGCAGGCCAACGTTCGAGATGACGCCTCTCTCAGCCCCACATATTTCATGCACCAGCCGGCAGACGGACATCGCCGCGCTGTTTGACGTCGACAACACGCTGCTCCCGGGCCAGGCGAGCGAAGTACGCTTTTTCCGGTTCCTTTGGAAGCGAGGCCTCGTCGGGTGGCGTGAGGTTCGAGACAGTATCGGTTGGGTGCTGCGCAGTGCGCCTCCGATCTCCTTGCATCCGTTACGGGAACGCAAGCTCTACCTGGCCGGGAAGCGGGCGGCCGAGGTCGAGTCCCTGGCTGATGAATTTTGTCGAACCGAGTTGTTCCCCCGTCTGTCTACGCAAGGTCTCGCTCGCATGGATGAGCACCGCCGAGCCGGGCATCATATTGTACTGGTGACCGGATCTCTCGACTTCCTCATTGCTCCACTAGCCGCGTTGCTGGAGGTGCCGACGTTGCTAGCCGCCAAGCTGGAGCAGCAACAGCGACAGTTTACCGGGCATGTCTGTGCGCCTCTCCCCTATGGCCCCGGCAAGCGGGATTTGATCATCAGCCTGACGCAGAAATCCGGCATTGATCTGGCGCAGTCGTTTGCTTATGGCGATAGTCCGGGCGATGTCGAGTTGCTCGAAATGGTGGGACATCCGTTGGTCGTGAATCCTATTCGAGGGATGGACCGTATCGCGCAGCGGAATGGCTGGCCGACGACCAGATGGCTCTAAGGGACTTCGCAGGGGTGATTCGCTGAGTCGCCGGATCAATCGATGATGCTCAAGGTGACCGAAATTTTTCACAGTATTCAGGGCGAGTCCACCCACGCCGGTCGGCCCTGCGTGTTCGTTCGTTTGACCGGGTGTCCGTTGCGCTGCACCTGGTGTGACACCGCCTACGCGTTCTATGGCGGGCGGGACATGACGCAGGACGAGGTCGTTGCACAGGTGCGCGCCTTCGGTTGTGGTCTGGTTGAAGTGACCGGCGGTGAGCCGCTGAGTCAGCCCGCGTCGTTGCCCTTGTTGGCTCGGCTCTGCGACGAAGGGTTTGAGGTGCTGTTGGAAACCAGCGGGGCCATCGAGACATCCGGCGTGGATCGACGGGTCCATGTGGTGCTTGACGTGAAATGTCCCGGCAGTGGAATGGTCGACCGGATGCATTGGCCGAATCTCGACCGGCTGGCGCCTCAAGATGAAGTGAAGTTTGTCATCAAAGATCGGGCCGATTATGAGTGGGCGCGCGAGGTGGTTCGCAATCGGAATCTTGCGGCGCGCTGCACGGTGTTGATGAGTCCGGTCTTCGGTGAGGCGGATACCAGGCAGCTGGCCGAATGGGTGCTGGCGGACAGGTTGCCGGTGCGGTTCCAACTGCAAATGCATAAACAGATTTGGGCGCCCGATATGCGAGGGGTGTGAGCGCGGTCGGTATTGTTGAGCGCTGGCGAGGCGGGATCAGCAAATGGCAGGAACCAGGGGAGGATTGATGAAGAAGATCCAAGTTCAAGCACAGGTCGGACGGGCGGAGAACGAGGTTGCCGAGGTGCTGGTCGTGCTCTGTTGCGAGGGGGCCTCAGACCTTTCGCAGGAAGCGGCTGCCATCAATGCGCAACTCGGGGGGCAGTTGGTCGCCTTGATCCAGCGCGGAGAATTTGAAGGCAAGCTTGGCGAAGGACTGCTGGTGCATACGCAGGGCAAGGCCAAGGCGAAACGAGTCTTGCTGGCCGGCTTGGGCAAGGAGAAAGATTTGCGCCTGGATGCATTCCGCCAGGCATTGGGCACCGCGGTCAAACGTGTCCGTCAGGCCAAGGTCTCCTCATTCGGCGTGGTTATGCCGGGGGCGATTCTGGAGGAGATCCCCGTTCAGGATGTCGCGCAGGCGTTGGCGGAAGGGGCCATTCTCGGCAGCTATCAATTCACCGCCTATCGGAGTCCGAACGGAAGCAAGCCGGTCGATGTCGAGCGGCTGACGATCTACACCGCGCAAGCGTCGCTGCTGGCGCAGATCACCGAGGGAATCCGGCGGGGGGTGGCCACGGCCGAAGCCACAGTCTTGGTGCGCGACCTCTGTAATCATCCGGCCAACGTGATGACCCCCACGCGCATCGTGCAGGAAGCGAAGGCGGTTGCGAAAGAGTCCGGCGTCAAGCTGAAGGTGCTTGAACAGAAAGACATGGAGCAACTCGGCATGGGTGCGCTGCTCGGCGTGGCCAAGGGCAGTCACGAACCGCCGAAGTTCATCATTTTGGAATACAAGGGTGCGAAGGCGAAGAAGAGCGATCCTCCTGTGGTGCTGGTCGGCAAGACGATTACCTTCGATACCGGCGGTATTTCACTCAAGCCGGCTGAGAACATGGAACATATGAAGGCTGACATGACGGGCGGTGCCGAAGTCCTGGCCACCATGCGGGCCGCGGCCCGGCTCAAGTTGCCGCTGCACCTGGTCAGCATTTTGCCGGTGGCTGAAAATATGCCCGGCGGGCGTGCCATGCGGCCCGGCGATATTGTGACGACGCTTTCCGGTAAGACCGTCGAGGTGCAGAACACCGACGCCGAGGGCCGGTTGATTCTCTCGGACGCCTTGGCCTATGCCACCCGCTATAAGCCGGCGGTGTTGATCGACATTGCAACCTTGACCGGCGCCTGCGTTGTGGCACTCGGCCAATTTGCCATTGGGATGTTCGGCAACAACGATCAATTGAAAGAGCATGTACGGAACGCCGGCATACGGGCCGGTGAGCGGGTCTGGGAGATGCCGCTGTGGGAAGAATACTTCGAACAATTGCGCAGCGATGTGGCGGACATGCGCAACATCGGCGGCCGTGGCGGAGGCATGATTACCGCAGCCCTGTTCCTGAGCAAATTTGTGGGCGACTGCCCATGGATCCACCTGGACATTGCCAGCACGGACTGGAGCGAGCGCGAGCGAGCCTATCTGCCGAAGGGACCGACCGGGATCGGTACGCGGCTGCTCATCCAATTCCTGCTCGACCGGACCTTGCCCTAGCGGCAACTGACTGCGTTAAGCGGTGTCAGCGGAAGATCTATCTGCTTCTCACCAGATCGTGATTGTAGGGGGCTATGACACTACGCGAGCAAATCGGCCAGCTCTTCATGATGGGGTTTACCGGGACCACGGTCAGCACCGACCTGGCCTCTTTTATCAAGGCCTACCAGCCGGGCGGTGTCATTTTCTTCCGGCGCAACCTCGAATCCGTGCAGCAGATCGTTGATCTCACGAACGGGCTCCAGAAACTATCGCCCGCCTCGCCGCTGCTGATCGCCATTGATCAGGAGGGAGGCCGAGTGTCTCGGCTGCCAGCAGGATTTACGATTTTCCCGCCCTGCGGGCAACTGGGGCAGTGTAATTCCAGTGAGCTGGCGTATTCCGCTGCGGCTACGATCGCCAAGGAGTTGCGAGCCGTGGGGATCAATATGAACATGGCCCCGGTGCTCGATGTGAACAGTAATCCGGACAATCCCGTGATCGGCGACCGGGCGTTCGGCGCCGAGCCTGATCTCGTCGGCGAAATGGGGCTGGCCACCATCGGCGGGCTTCAGGACAATATGGTGGTGGCCTGCGGGAAACACTTTCCCGGTCATGGCGATACGGCGACGGATTCGCACAAGGAGCTTCCGGTCGTGGACGCGGGAATCCAGCGGCTGCGTGATACGGAGTTTCCTCCGTTCCAGCAGGCGATTCGCCATGGGGTGGCCAGTTTGATGACGGCCCATGTGTTGTATCGGGCTTTGGATCCCGATGCTCCGGCCACCTTGTCTCCGGCAGTGATCCAGCGGTTGCTGCGCGAAGAGTTTCGCTATGACGGAGTCGTCTTCACCGACGACTTGGAGATGCATGCCATTATCGATCATGACGGGATCGGCGAAGCGGCTGTCCGCGCGTTTGTGGCCGGATGTGATGTGCTGTTGATCTGCAAAGACCAGGACCGGGTCATGGCAGCCATGCAGGCGATGGAGCGCGCCGTGCAAGACGGCCGCATTACGCAAGAGAGACTGGAGCAATCGCTAAGCCGGGTGGCGCGGCTCAAGGCGCGATATCTTCACCCCTACAAACCGGTCACGATCTCCGATGCGCGTCTCGTGGTCGGGTGCCGCTCGCACAAGGTGCTGCTCGACTCATGGCACAAGGCCTATGCGCGTATTCCCCAACCCAAGTCAGTCGAGGCGACGCAAGCCACATCCTCACATGATTCTCCGGTGACGCACGTGTGACCGGCGCGCATCCCGTTGCCCTCGCCTCTCGCGCGAAGCCTGTTGCGTCACAACCCGTCCTCCCCTGCGAGCGCTGGGTGTCTTCTGATGTCCGCCCAGCCCCTGGAACTGTCTGGTGGAGACGGCGTGCGGCCGACTCCGCACTGGCTTTTCGCCGGACGATCTGATTCACTATCAACTCAACTGGCGGCCGGTTCTCTCCTTACATATCGAGGCGCTATGGCGATCAAAAAAGGTGACATTCTCGACGAGCGAAAACGCTTTCCGGATTCGTGCGGGCTGGTGGTCAAAGTGGCTGGAGGCGGTGAGGGCTTCCAGAAGATCCTCTGTTGCGGACATGAGCTGACCGAAGAAGATGTGGTGCCGGATATCATCTCGTCGAGGGGCCGGAAGAAAGGTCCGTTGCTTCCCGGGGCCATGCTGGAGGAAAAACGGCAGTTTCCAGACTCTTGCGGCCTGCGTCTGATGGTGATTGACGGCGGCGCCGGGTTTCAAGGGATCAACTGTTGTGGTCACACCATTACGGCCAAGGCGGTCAACGGCTTGAAATTCGGTCAACCACGGGAGGATTTTCCCATGCAGACTGGCCCGGCAGGTACAGCATGACGCCGCCGGTGACGCCTCCAGGGCCCCTCGAGAAGTCCCGCCGGGCAACCATGCAGTGGTTGCTCGGATTTATGGATCATCTCGATCGGTTGGGCTATGTCGCGGCGGGCTTCAGTTTGCTGGCCTTGGGCATGCTGATTTTTGTGCATGCCTGGTACGCCTTTTTCTTGCGCTCCGCCGATGTCCCGCTCCTGCCTGCCGGACTGAAGTTGTTGAATGACCTGCTCCTTGTCATCATCCTGCTGGAACTGTTCCGTACCGTGGTGCGGTTTCTTCAGACCGAGGTGCTGGAATTGGAGCCCTATCTGGCAGTCGGCATCATCGCCTGCACGCGACGGGTGTTGACGGCCAGCGCGGAATTATCCCATCAGCTTGAGGTGGTGACGCGCGAGGCGCGGCAGGAACTCTTTCAGCAGTATGTGATGGATGTGGGGCTCAACGTGACCGTGATCATCGTCCTCATCCTGGGTGTGTACCTGCTGCGCATGCGCCCTACGAGAGAGCGCCCCGCTACGACCTGATCGAATCTGGACCGAATAGCAGGGGGGTGCTAGGTCCTTCTTGCCCTCTTCCTGTCTCTTATGGCATCATGCACCTCTTCTTGGAGGCATGGTGGCCACATTGCTTGAATATGTGGGATCGGTGCATATCTATCTTGGTCCGTACCGAGGCAATCCTATTGCCTTGTATTTAAGGCGTACGGAGACCGGATGCCAGATCGGCCCTCGTGCCTATCCCTGGAATGACGTGGTGGGCGCGGGCGAAACCCCGAACAAGGCCGCCGCGGATTTCGAGGAAAAATGGAAGGGCAAGGGGCTAGCTGCTGATATGTATTCAGGCCCCTCCTGGGAAGGTGGAATTAAGCCGGAAAGGCCCGCTCCGCCCAAGCCCGCAGCTCCGCCGAAACCAGCAGCAGCTCCGGCAGCCGGGACGTCCGCGCCGGCGGCTCCAGGCGCCTCGGCTGCCGCTCCCGCATCTCCTGCCCCTGCGGCGGTTGCTGCGAAACCGGCGACGCCTACACCAGCACCTGTCGTAGTGCCTCCCAAGGTCGCCCCGACTGAAGCCTCGTCCTAAATCTTTTCGCTATTATTGCGTCATCCGGTCATGCTGGTCGAGCGGCATCGTGTTGTCCCACCGACGACTCCGCGGCAAGTTTGCTGTGGCGTATGCCATAGGTTGCATAGACGATGATGCCGATGATGGTCCAGACAAAGAATCGGATCCAGGTCATCCACGGCAGGAAGTACATCAATCCCGAACAGGCCAGGACACCCAATATAGGGATGACCGGCATGAAGGGCATGCGAAATGGTCGGGGATGGTTTGGGTTGGTATAACGAAGCACCATGATGCCGATACAGACCAGGACGAAGGCGAAGAGTGTTCCGATGTTCGTCATGTCGGCCGCTTCACCGATCGGAATCAACGCAGCCATGATGGCTACAGCCACGCCGGTTAAATAGGTCGCGTGGTGCGGAGTTCGAAATTTTGGATGCACGCCTGAGAGCCAGGGGCCGAGTAGTCCGTCCCGGGACATGGCGAAAAACACGCGTATCTGCCCCAGCATCATCACCACGAGCACACTCGTAATCCCTGCCACTGCTCCGACTGCCACAATGGCCGCTCCCCACTTAAAGCCGGCCACTCGCAATCCTTCGGCCACCGGCGCGTGGATGTCGATCTGTGAAAAGGGCACCAGGCCCGTCAGAACCGCGGCCACGGCAATATACAGCAGCGTGCAGATGGCCAGTGATGCGAAGATGCCGATGGGCAGATCCCGTTGAGGATTCTGGGCTTCCTCCGCTGTGGTTGAGACAGCATCGAACCCGATATAGGCAAAGAACACGATGGCCGCGGCCGCACCGACCCCGGCAAATCCGAACGGCATAAAGGGAGACCAGTTAGCCGTGTCCACCGAAGATGTGCCGACTGCGATGAAGAAGGCGATCACGGCCAGTTTGATGAGCACAATGCCGCACGTGGCTCGGGCGCTTTCCTTCACGCCGACGATTAAAATGCAGGTGACGAGCAGGACGATAATCGCAGCTGGAATATTCGCAATGCCGCCATCCGAGCCGGGTGGATGGGTGGCCCAGTAGGGCAGTTCGAGGCCGCAGAGTTTAAGGATGTTATTGAAGTAGCCCGACCATCCGATCGCGACCGCCACGCATGCGACGCCGTATTCCAGAATGAGGTTCCATCCTGTGAGCCAGGCCAGAAACTCGCCGAGGGTTGCATAGGAGTAGGTATAGGCGCTCCCCGCCACCGGAATCATAGCTGCAAATTCAGCGTAGCAGAGGGCTGCCAGGGCGCATGTGATTCCCGAGAGGATGAAGGACAGGACGATGCCTGGGCCGGCCCCGGGACGGTGCGCATCTCCGACGATCGCGGTGCCGATCAGCACGAAGATGCCGGTACCGATGATCGCTCCGATGCCAAGGCCGGTCAGATCCCAGGCCGTCAGGCTCCGTTTCAGGCGATGTTCAGGGGCGTCGGAATCAGCGAGAATTCGTTCGATCGATTTGGTGCGAAACAGCGGATTGCCCACGCAGTGTCCTCTCTCCGGTGGCGTCACGCCCATATCCGCTGTCATGGCCGAATACGCCCCGCGTCATGAGTTGGTCCCGCGTATCGCAGGTGCTCGCTGGAGTGTCGGGCGGCGCGAAGCAGCCCGCAAGAATGTCTGGAAGAGCCGGCGATGCAACACGTGCCGCTCAAATAGGAATTCCGGATGCCATTGCAACCCGAGAAAAAAAGGATGGGCTGGGTGTTCGATCGCCTCGATGATTCCATCCGGGGCTGTCGCACTGGCGATCAGCGCACGTCCGACAGCTTTGACCGATTGGTGGTGCGAACTGTTGACCTTCATGTCCGTGCGCTTGATGATTCGATTGAGCAGGCTGCCGGGGGCAATGGAGACGCTGTGAGAAACATGGATGGCGGGTCTTGTCTGTCGATGCTGCAGCACATCGTGTACCTGGGCGGGAATGTCTTGGTACAAGGTCCCGCCGCAGGCGACATTCATGGTTTGCATGCCGCCGCAGATGGCGAGAGTCGGAATCTCGTTGCGGATAGCCAGACGGACCAGGTCCAGTTCAAAGCTGGAGCGTCGCCGGGCGACGACCGGAAACGTAAATCGCTTCCGTTCTCCGTACAACGTGGGGTCCAGGTCCGGGCCGCTTCCTGTCAGCAGCAACCCGTCAATGCCTGTCAGGAGGCGCCGTCGCGCCGCACGGTCGGCCACGAGCGGCAAGATGACCGGCACGCCGCCGAGCTCTTCAATCGCGCGGACATAGCGGGCCCGAAGGAAATACGTGGGCTCTTTGCCGCCCCATTCCTGGCGATCGCCGGCATTGAAGTCGGGAGTGACTCCGATGACGGGTTTCATGCTACCGGATCGGTTCCAATGGCAGCGGGAGGGGTTCTTGAGGAGTGTAGTCTCCGGCTTCTCGAGCGGGCTCACTCGAGGAGACACCGAGGAACCGGATCGGCTTATCGCCTTTGAGGTGATCCGGCGTGATGATATAGGTGCCGTACATGCTGGGGACCCAGATATTTTTTGCGGTTTGCTCGCTGCCGCCCGAGAAGCCATAGGCTAATCCGCCGACCACTCCTCCGCCGATGGCGAACGCCAGCTTGAGCGGGAAATAGATAATGGTTGCGAGAGCGGATCCTGCCTGAATGCCGACACCGGAGGGGCTGGCATCGTTTGACGAGACGGGGACATTGGAGGCGCTTCCCGATTCTTGTGCGGACACGGGCACGATGAGGATTGCCAGGGAGCAGAGCGCCACCAGACCGAGGACGAGGGCGTTCGACCAGAGGCTGCGTCGTCTTTTGAAGGGCAGATTGACAGAGACGTTCACGTTGAGTGCCTCCTTCGTGCTGAAGTTCTGATGCGGTGTAATAAAAGATGAGTGCCGAGAGTTGTGTGCAATTACCAGTACTCCGTTGTCGTTATAACAAATTCATCCCCATTTTCAAACCCCTTCCGCCTTTGTGACCGTCGCGCTCACCGGTCAGATCTCGGAGGTCTCTCCCAGGTCCAACTCAAGCCGAATGAGATCCGTCACTTGTTCCGGTTGCTCGTGGGTGATGCGCTGTAGTTCGGTTGCGAACGTTGTGACAGCGACGATCTGGTTTTGCTGTTCGATGCCTGCCTGGAGAGCGAGGTTTAGTGCACACGTGCAGAGGGATTGAATGAAGAGTTCTTCGGCCCGGCGCATCACCTCATCCCGGTCTTCCTGACTGACCTGTTGTAGCTGGTGATGAATCCAGGAAGAGAACCCGATTTGCTCGCGGGCCTGGTCCAGGTAGTCTTGAGCCACGTCGATGCCGACCTGCACGCCGCCCTTCCAACTGCGTTTCTTCACATTGAAGACACATCGCACATGATCGGGCTGATTCTCCACGGGCTCGGGCCCGAAAAAGAAGGTGACGCGGTACTGAGCAAGATCGGCTGAGGGAGGAGTAACCATAGATAATGAACGCATTGTACCATCACGCGCACTGGAGAGCATGGCCTGATTGCACAGTGGTATCGATTTCCAAATGACGTTATGATGCGCCCATGATGGATTCGTCGCGCTTTCATGCACAGGTCGCCCGCATCCAGCAGGCGATTCGCGAGCAGCCCGGGCTTGACGGGTGGCTTTTTTACGACTTTCGCCATCTCGATCCCATTGCCTATCGCGTATTGTTGTTAGACCCTTCACTGCACGTGACGCGCCGCTGGTACTACTGGGTCCCTGCCGAGGGTGCTCCTGTCAAATTGCAGCATCGCATCGAGCCCCATGTGTTGGACGGGTTGCCCGGTGAGGTGCGATCGTATGTTTCCTGGCGGGAGCAGCAGGAAACGCTCAAGGCTGTTTTGCGATCTGCCACACGCATCGCGATGCAATACTCGCCGATGAATGCGATCCCCTACCTCTCGCGCGTGGATGCTGGGACGCTGGATCTCCTCCGTAGCTTCGGGCTGGAGGTGGTGACATCTGCCGATTTGGTCCAACAATTTGAAGCCGTCTGGGATGGGGCGCAGTTAGCCTCGCACCAGGTTGCCGCCGAAGGGCTGCGGGCGATTGTGGACGAGGCCTTTGGGTTTGTCGGGACCTCGCTCGCTGCGGGGCGTCCGCTTACTGAGTATGGGCTGCAACAGTTTATCCTTTCCCGGATGGAGGCTCGCGACCTCGTCACTTCCAGTGCGCCGATCGCTGCTGTCAATGCGCATAGCGCGGATCCACACTATGGGCCATCCGCCGAGGGATCTGCCTCTATCCGACCGGGAGACCTGGTTCTGATCGATCTGTGGGCTAAACAGCCTGGCCCAAGATCTGTCTATGCGGATATCACCTGGACAGGGTTCGTGGGGCAGACGGTGCCCGCCAGGCACCAGGACATCTTTCAGATCGTCCGGCAGGCCCGCGATGCCGCGGTGACGTTCGTGCAATCCCGTGTGCAAGAGGGTGTGTTCCCGTATGGGTGGGAAGTCGACGATGTCTGTCGGCAGGTGATTCAGGATGCCGGGTATGGGAAGTACTTCGTTCACCGGACCGGACATTCGATCGGCGAAGAAGTGCATGGCAACGGAGCCAACATCGACAATCTGGAAACGCAGGATGCTCGCCGGTTGTTACCCGGCACGTGTTTTTCGATTGAACCGGGGATTTATCTGCCGGAAGATTTCGGTATTCGCAGTGAGTTGGATGTGTACCTGTCGTCCCATTCCGCTGTGGTGTACGGACAACCAGTCCAAACGGAACTCGTCGCCATTTCCGTTCCCGCACAATAGTTTTTCGCTCCCTTTCCTGACCTGATTCTGTCCGCCGGCCTTTCTTGACACCCTTTGCATCGGGCAGCTATCGTGAGAGGTCGAGCGGCCGACGAGGCTGCCTGAGGCCTGGTTGCCCCCTATTTGCCGAGGAAGGAAATCGAACATGTTTGGCACGATGGGATTCTCCGAACTGATTATCATCCTGGTTATCGTCTTGATTATTTTCGGGGCCGGGAAACTTCCGCAAATCGGTGAGGGGGTGGGCAAGGCCCTCAGAGGGTTTAAAAAGGAAGTGAACGACATTCCGCCTCCCGATGCCACCACCGAACAAAGTGAACCTGTGCCTGCCACGGCTCAG
The DNA here is from genome assembly GCA_009594995.1 of Nitrospira sp. Taxonomy (GTDB): domain Bacteria; phylum Nitrospirota; class Nitrospiria; order Nitrospirales; family Nitrospiraceae; genus Nitrospira_A. Next base: position 85,522 of record VOPR01000015.1, read on the forward strand.
GCCCAGATTCAGTCGGTTGCAGAAACCGGTCAGGCAGTTCAACCTGCACCGGTTGCTCAGGCGCCGGCCGTTCCAAAAGCTACCGCACCGTATACACCAGGTCCGGAGTTAACTCCGGGTACGACGGCGGCCCTGATGGCAGCGGCCGCGCCACAAGGACCGCAATCGACTCAGCCGACTAAACCTCGGGTGGCCACCGTGACGCCGAGCCAGGCCGCTCCAGGGTCGGCGGTGGCCCAGAGTCATCAGCCTCCAACCATGGAAGATCGCATGGCGACTCCTGCGCCGGCGATGCGCGGCCAGTATCCGCCGCTTCCAGCGTCCGGCCAGAGCAAGCCTGTGGCCAAGCGACCGTCCGCTATTGTGAATAAGGACGCCGTGGCCCGGGTACAGGCGGCCCAGGCTGCCATGCGAGCGAAAACTGCGCAAGCCCAGCCGGCTTCGTTTTCACCGCAGGACATGCAAGGCTTGGGAGAAGGTCTGGGAGATGCCGTGCGGACGTTTCGGCAAGCGGTGGCAGACGTGCGCAGCTCGGTTGATCCCCAGATGCGAACGATTCGTGCGGAAATGGATTCGGCTCAAAAGGAACTGGAACAGTCGATTGAAGCTGCCAAGCAAGCGCCTGTGTTAGACGAAGACACCCCTGCTAAACCTCTGTCGTAGTCAATACTCGAACAGGGTTTGCTGGTACGATACGGTAGGATCTTTCCATTGTCCGGCGTGGCCTACAAGGTGGTGTCTCCACTCATCGGGTGTATTCGTTCTGACACGAGACGTTGAGCTCTTCAGTTCTCACGAGATTTACGTGTTGTGTCCTGCTCGGCACGGTGACTTCAGTATAGTGAAAACAACATGAAGTGTGGTTCCTCCGTGCCTGTCACTTCTCCCCTCCCGGTCCTGAGTTTCCTGCTGTGGTTTCCCCTGATGTCCGGTTGTTATGTCGATGTGCCGCCGGCAACTCCCGAGCTGGTGTCGGCGCGGCTTATCGAATTGCTCGCAGACCCTGACCCGGAGGTTCGACGTACTGCGGCAGAAGCGCTGGGGAAAGTCGGTCACCAATCTGCTCAGGCAGCCCTTCTGTCTGCGCTGAACGATCGGGACCATCGCGTTCGCGCCGCCGCGGCTCTGTCCCTGGGATCGGTGAGTGGTAGTAGCAACGAGGTTGCGCTCGTAGAACACTTGGCCGATGCGTCAGAATCCGTTCGGTCTGCATCGGCCCTGGCGCTCGGAGAAATTGAGAGTTCGGCTGCTCGTGAAGGGCTGATTCTCAAGGTGCTCCAGCATCCTGAGTCTTCCGCGCGAGTCGCCGCAAGTCGCGCGTTGCTGAGTCTGGATTCTGTTTCGTTTTCCAAGGATCTTGTATCGGCGCTCCGAGATTCCAATGCGAATGTGCGGCAGGGTGTGGCTGCTGTTCTGGGGGAGACAGGGGACGTGAGAGCCCGTTCACCGCTGGTAGATCTCCTAAAAAATGATGTTGACGCAGGTGTCCGAGCAGAAGCTGCGTTTCGCTTGGGGAAGGTCGGGGATGCCAGCGTTCTAGGAGTGTTGTCAGCGGTTGCCGGGAAGGATTCGGATCCGACAGTTCGGGAGTGGGCGCGCTGGGCGATCCGGCAGCTTACGCTGTCGCGCGAGTCCGGTTCAGAGAATCGACGAGGTCAATAAGTCTGGTTTGAGCCTCGGGATCAATATCGGTGAATTGAATGCCCATTCCAGGAAAAAGCAAATAGCGCTCAGGTTTTGATCGCGTCCAGGCTACTTTTGCGCGTGTTTCAAACTTTTGGTGTGGGCGGTCCGGTAATGCAAACTCGACTGTGAGTTCTGTGCCGGGTGCCAAGGGTGTGCTGCTCTCGATAAACAATCCTCCTCCGCCGATTCCACCTGTCAGACTGTCGAAATGCTTTCCGTCGGGGGTGGTGCAGTGCACTTTGATGGCCAGTGGGGCTCGGGGATGCGATCGACTGTGTGCGAAGCGCGCATCTTCGTCGACGGAGAGCATGTGTTCGATCAAGGTCCCCCAGCTTAGGATGCTAAGGCGTTGTCCCTTCTCATCGAACAGCGAAACAGTCTCCTGCTCACAATCAATCTCGAGCGTTTTTCCGTGGTGTTCGCGTGTGGCGGTTACGGGAAACTTCATAGGTGATGTTGGATCGCTTGCGGTGAAGTTGGATGTGTCGGGACTTGGATAGCGTGTGCGATTTTCAGTTGGCTTCGCTCTGCGGGAGTCCCTTCACAGAATGGACCAGGTTCAGGACGCGATTTCGTGTGTCTGTGGCGATGTCAGTGAAGCGCACGCCCATGCCGGGGCTGAATGTGTACTGGTCGGCTTTCGGACAGACCCAGGCAATGACGCCTTTTGCCGACAGCCATTCGCTCGGGCTTTCGGGTAACGTAAACTCCATGGCAATTTTGGTTCCGACAGCCAAGGGGGTAAAGCTCTCAATAAATAATCCCCCTCCGCCGATTCCGCCTGCCCGACTCTCAAAGGGCGTGCCTTCGGGCGTCTGATATTTAACCCGTATGGACAGCGATATTCTTGGCTCAGACCGCGCTTCACGGGATTGTGGTGGTTTTCGGTAGGTCAAGATCTGATCAACAAGAAAATCCCACGCAAGACTTCCCATCGGTTCGCCATTGATGCCAACCAGGGTGATCACTTCCTTCGATGGGTCAATTTCGATCGTCTTGCCTTTATGTCTCGCGCTGGATACGACGGGGAATTTCACGTGTGCCGCCCTTTTAAAAATTCGCCATTTCTGGCAATAGGCATCCTGTGCAAGTATAGCGCATGGATCGAACTTGTCGATAAAAACCTGGGATTTGTGAGGTGTCCAGGGGCATGAGGTCACGACGGAGCTGGAAAAGTTGCAAAAAAAAGAGGGGGCAGGCGCCCCCTCTCAATTTTCAGCTGTCGCTAATAGTTAAGTAGAGTCAATGAGTTAGGCGCTTTTTACGTCCTTATCTTGCTCGAAGATCCGAATCGGAGCATGTTTCCCATTAATGGAGTCTTCGGTGATTACGACTTCCTTGATCTGCTTCTGAGAGGGAGCATCATACATGACATCGAGCATAGCTTCCTCGAGAATCGCACGTAACCCGCGCGCGCCGGTTTTTTGGGTAAAGGCCTTCCTCGCCACGGCACTTAAGGCGCCTTCCGTAAATCGCAGCTTCACTTTCTCAAAGGAGAGCAGTTTTTCGTACTGCTTGGTAAGCGCGTTTCTAGGCTCTGTCAGGATACGAATGAGCGCCTCCTCGTCGAGTTCGTCAAGGGTGGCGACGACTGGCAATCGGCCGATAAACTCAGGGATCAACCCATATTTCAAAAGGTCTTCCGGCTGGACATGCGGCAAAAGTTCGCCTAAGCGAATGTCATTGCGGCCACGGACCTCTGCTCCGAACCCCATAGATTTTCGGTTTAAACGTTGTTCGATGATGTGTTCGAGACCGACGAACGCACCGCCACAGATGAACAGGATGTTGGAGGTGTTCACCTGAATGAATTCTTGATGCGGATGCTTACGGCCGCCTTGGGGAGGAACGTTTGCGACGGTTCCCTCAATGAGCTTGAGAAGAGCCTGTTGAACTCCCTCACCGGAGACGTCTCGCGTGATCGATGGGCTGTCGCTTTTTCTACTGATCTTGTCGATTTCATCGATGTACACAATCCCGCGTTCGGCACGCTCGACATCGTAGTCAGCGGCCTGGAGCAACTTCAGGATAATGTTTTCTACATCTTCTCCGACATAACCCGCTTCTGTGAGTGTCGTCGCATCGGCAAGCGTGAAGGGAACGTCCAGGTATTTCGCCAGCGTTTGAGCCAGAAGGGTCTTCCCGGTGCCGGTCGGGCCGATGACCAGAATGTTGCCCTTTTGGAGTTCGACGTCGTCGACGTCTTTGTCCTTGGCTGAAATGCGTTTGTAATGATTGTGCACGGCGACAGAGAGAATACGCTTGGCGCGATCCTGGCCGACCACATACTGATCGAGATGGTGCTTAATCTCGGCGGGCTTCTTCAGCTTCGAGGATATTTCCTCTTTGGCTTCTTCCCAGTCCTCCGCAATGATGTCGTTGCAGAGGTTGACGCACTCGTCGCAGATGTAGACGGTCGGCCCGGCGATGAGTTTGCGAACTTCATCTCGGCTTTTCCCGCAAAAAGAGCACCGAAGGTGCCGATCAATTTTTTCCTGTTTAGCCATGCTGCCTCCTGTACACCAAAGGTCAACTAGCTTTTCCCGCCGTCCTTCACCGAGTCGGTCGACCCAACAGGCTTGAGACTCTTCAGGGGGCGTGTGATGACTTCATCGATCAGGCCATAGCGTTTGGCTTCCTCGCTTGACATGAAGTAATCCCGTTCAGTGTCCTGGGAAATCTTGTCGAGAGGCTGCCCCGTGTGTTTGGCCATGATTTCATTCAAGCGTTCACGGATTTTCAGAATCTCCCGGGCGTGAATATCGATCTCGGTCGCCTGCCCCTGAAATCCTCCCATCGGTTGATGGATCATGACGCGGGCATTCGGCAACGCATAGCGTTTGCCCTTGGTCCCGGCTGTCAAGAGAAAGGCTCCCATGCTAGCTGCCTGCCCCAGGCAGATCGTGTTGATAGACGGCTTGACGTACTGCATGGTGTCGTAAATGCCGAGCCCCGCCGTCACGCTTCCACCGGGGGAGTTGATGTAGAGATTGATATCCTTCTCAGGGTCTTCAGCTTCGAGGAATAGTAGCTGGGCGATAATCAGGTTCGCAAAGACGTCATCAATGGGTGCACCGAGAAAAATGATGCGGTCTTTGAGAAGGCGTGAATAGATGTCATAGGCACGTTCGCCGCGGTTTGTTTGCTCGACAACAATCGGAACTAACATTCGGCTGAATCCTTTCCGCTAGAGGTCTGACGGGTGGAAACTCTTCAGTTTACCATACTCATCTCGCCGGGATTGGGTGATCACCGCCCGACCTTCAGTGCCGCGAGTCCAAGGAATTCGGACTGGTTACCCCTGGATCATTGCGTGCTTGTAGACAAAATCCAACGCTTTGTCAGCCAAAATCCTCGATCGGAGATCATCCAACGTGTCCTGTCCCCCGGCTTGAATCATGCGGGTGACTTCTTCGACCGAGAGTTTGACTTCAGCCGCGAGTCTTGCAATCTCGTTGCTGAGATCCTCGTTCGTCACGGTGATGTTTTCTTTGGCCGCGAGTGCTTCAAGTATGAGGCCCACCTTCACTCGCCGTTCCGCCTCTGGCCGAGACTCGTCCTGGAGTTTTTTGACCTCATCGGCTGGAGCGCCGGTGGCCGAAGCGTCGTGACTGTCTCCACCCTTCCGTTGGCGAGACTGTAACTGTTGACGGACCATCGCGGAGAGCTCTCGCTCTACAAGTGCTCCAGGCAGGTCAAAATGATGGGTTTCCGCCAGTCGCTTTAAGATCGTATCCTTGTAGGAATCTTCGATATCTTTCTTCAGGGCCCGCTCCATTTCAGCGCGCAACTTCTCTCGGATTTCCTCGAGGGATTGGTAGGGGCCGCAATCCTTGGCGAATTCGTCGTCGAGGGCGGGCAGTTGTTTGCGTTTCACAGATTTGACGGTACAGCGGAAGGTCACAGTCTTGCCTGCGACTCGCGTATCGGGGTGCGTTGCCGGATAGGCCTGAGGGACGGTGATTACGTCACCATCCTTTTTGCCGACCAGGTGAGGTTCAAAATCGACCCCCAGGACGGAGGCATGAGAGCCCATTTTGTGAAGGTGTCCCGTCTTGGATGTTCCGTCCAAAGGGGTGCCCTCCAATGTGCCTTCAATATCTAAGACGGCATAGTCTCCCTCGGCCAATGCTGTTCCGGCGGGAGCTGGGTGTAATTGAGCCATTTGTTCACGAAGAACCTCGAGCGCCTTTTGGACCTGTTCGTCCGTCACCGTTCGCTGATCCTGTTTGAGAGAAATCGGATTCGGAGCCTTGTAGTCTCGAAGCTCAATCGTCGGCTTGATTTCAACCGTTGCCGTAAAGCTGAAGGGAGTGTCTTTCTTAACTTTGACCCGTTCCAGAGGCGGGATTTCGACGAGAACCGGAACGATTCCCGCCTGGCGGATAGCGCGGTCATAATAATCCGGCACCAGGCTGCGAATGACGTCTTCTTCGATCGTTTTTGCGTAGCGCTTCTCCAGCAATTGGAGCGGGGCTTTGCCGGGTCGGAAGCCGGGAATGCGAACCTGCCTATTCAATTCGGAATAGGCCTGCACAAAGCGCAGGTTCACTTCGTCTGCGGGGACTTCGATCTTGAGAGCTCGCTTCATGGGGCCGAGTTCGGTCATTTCCATTTTCATAAGTCTGTTCGCGTCCTCCGAGTCCGAATAAAGTTATGTGCGTCACGCCAGGTTGTAGAAGGGTGGTGCGAGAGGGGGGACTTGAACCCCCACGGTTACCCACGAGATCCTAAGTCTCGCGCGTCTGCCAGTTCCGCCACTCTCGCGCGACGCTGAGTACTAGGTTGCTCACTGATGGTTCATAAGGAATGTGCCTGCACGTCGAAAGACACGATGAATAATGACATTTTGTACCGTCGATCGTGTCTGCCTGTCAACCCATACGCAGGTGGGGCGCGCGTGCTTGGACCCCTTTCCGAGCCAGGCATAGCACTCAAGGTAAATCGCAGGATTGAGCCACCTGTGCGGTCGTAGATTCTCACCTGTTCGTGGCGCTTTCATGGCGTCGTCTACTCTCTGAAGCAGTATAATGGGCAGGCAGGTTTCTGTTTCGCTCGTATTCTTCATTCGAGCCTCATCTTGAGGAAAGGGAGGAATACCCTATGACGCGCTGCTCGTTGACCGCTGCAGTTGGGGCTCTGATTCTGGTATGCAGCCTCGCTCCTTCCGCCGAAGCTTATCGGGATTACTTTAGCGAGGCACAAAAAAAAGAACTGGGAAAGATTCAGAAGGTGCTGGTGGAGACGTTGGCACTGACAGATAAAGGGCCCGGCAACGCCGACGGCATTCGTGACGTGGTGATCCGGCGCATGGATGAGCTGGGGTATTCAGCCACAACCGATTCCACTCTCCCTCACGATGTTGTCGTCCGAGTGAAGTGTGAACAACGAAAGACATGGGAGGGGACGGCCTCTGCAGGGGGAGACAATGATTTGCTGGACGCACCCTCTCGCCTGTGGAAGGGGCCAGCTTGTCAGATCACCTATGCCTTGGGCGGCATGAAGATTAAGTGGCAGAAAGAGGTGCGGACGGAATTTGAGGATGCCGGTCAAGCCGCCCAAATAGCTCATGCTGCCGATCCGGGACCGTATGCCATGAACGCTCTCCGTGACGCGTTAGAGACATACGAGTTTCCCCTGCTCCTGACAGCGGAATGGGGCCAGCCCGATCGATTGCTGAAGTTGATGGACTCCCCGGACACCAGCCAATTCAGGAAATTGAAGATTATTTCCCTCCTGGGCGAGATGGTCGCAGACGAGGCGTTACCCCAGCTCACGGAAGCGTTGAAAGACAAGGATCTAGCCAAACAGGCAGCCGTAGCATTGGGCAACATGGGGCAGGAAGGTATCCCCGTTCTTATCGACATTTTGAAGAATTCTAAGCAGCCGGATCTGCAAGCGGCTGCTGCAAAAGGCCTTGGCGATCTTGGCAATATCCACAGCGACTCGAGAGTCGTCCCTCCGCTTCTGGAGATGCTGGATGCGCCCGGCATCGACATTGTGGTGCAAACGGAGATTGCCTGGGCGTTGGGGCGAGTGCCGGATCGACGGTCGGTCGAGCCGCTATTTGCTCTCGACCGAAAACTACAAAAGATTCGGAAGGATCCTCCCGACCCTCAGATTAAGAAGCTGAAAGAGGCGGTTTTCTGGTCGATCAAACAGGTGTATACCGAAGACCAGTATAGTTAACGCTTCGCCACTGGTTTCTTGCTGATTTCAACTGATGCCTCTGGTGGCGGGTACGGATTTGAATCGAGCAGGGAGCGTCTTGTGCCTTCGCGTCGGCTATCACTCGCAAGCGACTTCTTCACACAGCCCCCGTTTCGACCTGGCCTCTGCGACCGATCGCAATTTACGAACACGGTTTCCGGACGGCGGGTATTCGAGAGCATGTGAGCGCCTGTCCAGTAGTGAGCGGTGCGCACTTCATGCTGTGAAAACACAGGCCACTTCTGCTAAGAAAGATCTCCGATATAGCACAATATAGTACGTATGCCATGGTAGGCGGTAAATCGAGAAGGTGACAGCCAACCAAGAGGACCAGACCATGAGTGGTATCTCACGAAGACGATTCCTGCAATTATCAGCCATGACCGGCGGTGCACTGCTCGTCGGTGATGTAGTGGACCGCCTATCCGCAGTGTCGCTCCAGCGATCGACAGCCTTTGCGGCAGAGCCGATCAAGATCGGAATTCTGGATCCACTGTCGAGCCCCTATAAGACATCATCCATCCATGATGTGCATGGTGCGAATGTGGCGGTGGATCTGTTCAACAAGCGGGGCGGTGTATTGGGACGACCAATCGTCATTCTGGAGGCGGATGATGCCTCTAATCCCGAAACAGCGCTCAAGGCGGCTACGAAATTTGTGCAGGACGATCGAGTGGATGTGTTGATGGGCACGTTCAACGCCGATTGTGCACTGGTTGTGTCTGAGTATGCGAAGAAAGAGAACAAGCTGTTCATGGTCACGGGCGCACATTTTCCCGAACTGACCGGTGCCGCGTGTAACTCGCACACCTTTGTCTTTATGCCGAATGCTGCCATGTTGGCCCAGGCCGTGGTCCCACACCTGTTGAAGGCGTATGGCACACGCTGGTACATGCTCACGACCAGTTCTCTGGATGGGAAAGCCATGGCCCAGGCGATGGTCGCGGCCGGTCAGGCTCACGGGGTGGAGTTTGTGGGCGAGACCCTGATGCCATTTGGTTCGACGGATTTTGCCTCGGCGCTGACGGCAGCTAGGGAAAAGCATCCGACGCTGGTGGTGTTCAATCTCTATGGGTGGGATTTGGTTCACGCTCTGAAAAGCTACGCCAAGCAGGAGTTGGCGAAAGACAAGATCGGTGTCGGGGGAATGATCGCCGGCGAACAAATTGGTCGGCCTCTCGGGTATGCGAACAATGCGGGCATCTGGGGCCTCATCTGGGACCCGAAGGTCAATACGGAGGGGTCGAGACGGTTTATTCAGGGTGTCGTGGACAAGTATAGTCATACCCCGACTTCGCGCTGCTATCTCGGGTATGCCGCGATAACCCAGATTCTTGAAGCGATCCAGCGGGCGGGCACAACCGAGGCATCGGCGCTCATCAAAGCATTGGAGGGGTACGAGTTTGACGGTCTGAAAGAAGGCCGATCCTATTTCCGCGCCTCAGACCATCAACATGTGCAAGATGTGCTGGTCGGGGAAGCCTATGGCAAGGAGCTGGGACTTGGACATTACAAGATTCTGGCGACGGTGTCAGGCGACAGTGTTGCGGGGCCTGCTCAGTCAGGTGTCTGTCAGCTATAGGCGATGCCGCGGCTTCAGCTGTCTTATTGCGCGGAACTCAGCGCAGCGAGACGAGCCTGTTCCGGTACCGGCTCTTTAGTCGTTGAGGCAACGGTAGGGCTCTGTACGATGACCAATTCCAGGCGACGGTTTTTCTGACGTCCTTGTTCGGTTGCATTCGAGGCGATGGGTCTCGAATCGGCTAAGCCGACCGCCTTAGTTCTCTCCGCGGACATCCCCCCTGTCACCAACGCCCGTCGGGCATTTTCAGCTCGCGCCGAGGAGAGCGCCTTATTATCGGAATAGGTTTTCTGAAGGGCTTTACTCAGGGCTTGATTGTCCGTATGGCCTGCCACCTGCACGAATTTGTCTGAAAGTGGTCCTAACACTGTGCCGATGCGTTTCAACATCGTCATGCCTTCCTGAGTCAACGCAGCCTCGCCGGAAGCAAACAACCAATTGCTGGCTAACGCAATAGTCAGGCGGCTCCCATCCTGTTTGACGGTGATCACCTTTTGCCCACTGTTGCCCGGCAGCACCTTCAACAGCTCTTCCTTCATGGCGGCAAAGCTGGCATTGCGCGCCGTGGATTGATCGGGGCTTGATGGTGACAGGGCCCCACTCCGGCCGGCATCCTTTTCGGCAGATGGAGAATTCTTGCTGGATGCCGCTCCCCCCTCTCGTTGAATGGTCGTTGGCTGGGCGCCTTTCTGTCTCGGCGTCAGATCGCGTGTCTTTTCATTGAGGCGCTGCTCAAGGGCAGCGATCCGGTGCCGGGCTTGGTAGATTTCCGCGATCATCGCATTATACTGAGGCACTAACTTGTCTCGCTCCATGAGTCGCGAGCGGACCGTTTCATAGGCCTGTTCCCGGTCTTTGAGCTGCTGGTCGAGCGCGCTGATGCGTGCCTTCAGGGAGTCGATTGTGGCGGCGGCTGTCTGCAGTTGAGCCGCGAGGCTGTCCCGTTCGGCGTTTCCAGCCCGAACCGTACGCAGATCCTGATCCTGACGAGCGAGTTGCGATTCCAACTCGAGTATTCGACGCCGGGCGGCTTCTAGATCAGTTATCGCAGTTGAGCGGGTTTGTAGGGCGGCCAGATCTTTCTCTCGCGTGGCCAACTGTTGTTCCAAGGTTGCAATGCGTTGGCGGGCCTGCAGCAATTCGTTGGTGGCGGTTGTCAGTTGACCGCTCATCTTGTCGCGTTCCGGCGCGAGTCGTCGCAGTTCAGCCAGTTCCGCGTCTTTCGCGCTCAGTAGCTGATCGTATGATGCTGCGGCGGGCTGGTTCTGGCGATCTCCCAGCTTGCTTTCAAGATCGCGAATGCGATCATGAAATTCGCCCAGTGTGGCCAGTAGCTGTTCCCGTTCCTGTTGAAGAGCCAGGACCTTTGCGTCTGCCGCAGCTGGTTGTGATGCGACCAGTTGAGCCCGAGGCGCGGATTCACATCCGGTGGCGAGAGAACTGAGAACCGTGAGCGCCCAAACAGCTCGTCTCATACGATCTCTCCGTGATAACTAAGGTAGTTGGGGCGGGTTGCAGAGGGCCAACAGTCGTCTGAAAGGAGCGAGGCGGACAATGAGGAGAAGACGACTGGGACCGGCCTGCCAGATACTGAATAAACGGCGTGACCAATGCGTGCCTGATGAATCGAGTGGTACCTATGCACGCCCCAAGAACACGTCAGGTACTCTAACGAGTTCTTGGGGCAGATGCAAGGCGTTGCGGACCAGTCTATTGGCCGACGACGATTTCGACGCGGCGATTTTTTTGCCGTCCCTCGGCAGTGTTATTGCTCGCGATCGGCCGGCTATCGGCATGTCCCTTCGCGTCAATTTTATCCGCAGACATGCCGCCCTCGGTCAGCGCTTGGCGTGCGCTTTCGGCACGTGCTTGCGATAGCTCGGCATTGGTCGGGAACTTCTTTGCGAGTCTGCCCTTGATGGCCACATTGTCCGTGTGACCAGCCACATGAATCGAGCGATCCGGATAGTTTTTGAGCACGCCGCCGATGCGATTCAACACATCGGATCCGCCGGGCTTGAGCGTCGCTTCCCCGGAGTCGAAGAGCAGGGTGGTGGCGAGGCCGAGGGTAAGTTGGTCCCCCAACTGTTTCATCGTCACATTGCCTTTTGACACCTCCGCCTGAAGGAGTTTCGACAGATCGTCCTTCGCCTCGGCTAGGCTGGTCTTTTGTTGATCGAGCGCGCCCTTCAGGCCGGCCATTTCATGGTCCCGCCGCGAGATTTCGCTTTCGAGGTCCGACGCGCGCTGTTTCGCTGCAGCCAGGTCCGCCACAAGTTTGTCCCGATCTCCGGCCGCCCCTTTTAATGCAGCGAGTTCGTGATCCTTCCCGCTGAGCTGTCGCTCCAAATCGGCAATCCGCTGTTTCGCTTGTGCGAGTTCGGACGACAGGCGATCCCGATCACCGGCATTGCTCTTCAGCCCGGCCAGTTCCTGCTCTTTTGAGGACAGCTGGCCTTGGAGGGCCGCTAGTTGCCCAGCCAGCCGATCCTTGTCACCGGCGCTGCCTCTGAGTGCCGCCAACTCTTTGTCTTTGGCGGACAATTGACGTTCGGTATCGGACAACTGGCTCGTCAGCCGGTCCTTGTCCCCGACGGAATTCCGGAGCGCTGCCAATTCCCTGTCGCGCTGGCTGAGTTGCTGCTCGAGTTCGTTCGCTCGCGCTTTGCTCTGGTCGAGGTCGGCGGCAGAGGAGGAACGCAGGCGCGCCAATTCTGCTTCGAGGTCGGACTTCTGCCGCTCGAGGTCGGTGATCCGCAAGTCTCGCGGATCCGGTTTGGGCGGAATGGGGCGAGGCACGGCTTTCATTTCGTTCAGGGCCCGGCTGGCCGAGTCATTCGGCGATGGTGCAGTCGTACATGCCGCGAGCATCATGGCACTCAACAGCACGGGAATAAGGCGAGTGTCTTTCATGCGATCCTCCTTCACAATCAAGAGAGCCGCCGGAAGTGTCCAGGCGGCGCGAACGAGTCGTCGGCGCAGAGGGTCTAATGGCGCTGATTTTTCAACAGGTCTCTGATTTCCGTCAGCAAAACCTCTTCCTTGGGCGGCGCCGGTGGCGGGCCGGGAGGAGTAGTTTTTTTAAATCGGTTCATCTGTTTGATCACCATGAAGATTACGAACGCAAGGATGGTGAAGTCGAGCAGGGTTTGCAAGAACACGCCATAATTAATCGTGGCGGCTCCAGCGGCCTTCGCGGCTGCGAGCGATTTACCCTTAGCATCCTCGGTGAGCGGGATGAAGAGGCTGGAAAAATCCACCTTTCCCATCAAGAGACCGATCGGGGGCATGAGAATATCGCTGACGACGGACGACACGATCTTTCCAAACGCCCCCCCGATAATCACTCCGACGGCCATGTCGAGCACGTTTCCCTTCACCGCAAATTCTTTGAATTCACTCATCATACTCATGACGCCACCTCCTTGTGTGAACCGAATTGGTGCCGAGTGTGTGTTGCCTCTTACTGTTTACGGCTGGTATCGAAGCTGTATCCCAGCGTGATCAGATAGAGGTTGTCGGTATCCGAAACGCCCGGCGGCGGATTTTTGTTATACCGCATGGTCCACTGAAAGCCGCTGACCAGCCCGCCCCACACCTTGAATCGTAATCCGGTGTCTGCGGTTAGATAGAGATCTTTCGAATTGGCAAGCGATTGGAATCCTTCCTGGAAGTGGTAGAGGCTGACTTGGTCACCGCCCCAGAGCGGCCAGTTCCACTTGACGGCCCATCGGCCTCTGGTGCTGGACTTGTCATCGGCGAGCTTGAAATCTTCATTGAAGTAGGCCGCGCCGGCTTCTGCCCAGAGCGTCATATCTTTGAAGACCCCTGAGAGATCGCCTCGGTCAAGCAATTGATAGCCGGGGCCGGTCGCCAGCGCGGTACGGAGCTTGAGGTCTTGAAACGTGTCCTGCTCGAAATAGGCGGAGGCGAACCAATACAACCGCTTCGTCAGAAAGAAGTCAAGCTTGATGGTGCCGCGGCTGTTCCGTACGATGAGGCTGTTGGCGTTGTCGCCATAGATGTAGCGGCCGAGGATGGTCAATCGAAGCGACTCGCTGCGGGCGGACAATTCGCCGAGCAGGCTGCCGTTCCGCAAGTGACTGTTACCCGTGGTTTGCGAAAAGCCTGCTTGAACGGCGCCCGTGTAAATGACAGCGGGCTGGTTCATGCCGACGACCGCATCAAGAGGGATCGTCATTGGAGTGCCCATCGGGGCGGCTTGCAAAATCATGGTGCCCGGTTCGCCGGACTGCGCGGTGCCTACGACTGTGGTGCCCTCTTTGAGGCTGAAGGGCACGGGACGATTCACCACCAGCTTGGCCACATTCGGCCACATAATTTTAACGATATCCTCTCCGGCGGTCGGTCCGAACCCGGTTTTCACGTGGAGCTCGTCCGCAATCATGCCGAGCACGCGTCCATAAATCACGGTGCCGTCTTTCAGGGTGACCACATCGAGTGCGGGTGTCGTAGGTACTGTCTCCGGAGTGGCCGGTGTTTCCGCTCCGGCCACGGAGATCGTGAGCGCCATCACGAGTAGCGCGAAATACAAGAATCCAAGTCGTCGCATCATTCCATCCTCCTGAGGCTTGCGAATGGCAACGGTATGCCGGTTGCCTGGTGAGTGAGATACGTTCGCGTTGTATAATTGAATCTGCGTAGGAGATCAACTGATCTCCTTCCACACTCCACTGTGTCTTTCTAGTCCATCCTTGGTGCGTAAAGCCCTGGCCGATCTCTCCCACCTGCTGGAATGGCCGTCCCAGCCTGTATGAACGGTGTTCGTGCTGTCCGCTCAGGGAAGCGGGTGATCGACAAGCGTGAGCAGAGATCTGCGGGTCGGCACACAAAAAGTGCTTCAATGTGCGACACTTTCATTGCCAGTGCCGTGACATGCAAGAAGGCCGGCCGCATCATTCGAGGCTCGTCAGTTTTCGTGGCCCTTTTATGTTTTGTGCCCCTCGTTTTGCCGGGAGTGGTGTTGCGTGGTCCGAGCCAGGAACGGTAAGCACACCTTCCAATAGGGCCAGGCGAAGCAGTTGCGCGGCATTGGTGGCTCGAAATTTTCTCAGCAGATTGGCGCGATGAGACTCCACCGTTTTGGGTGCGATCTCTAGCCGGGCGGCAATCTCCTGACTCGTCAGGCCAGCCCAAATGTAGTTGAGTATTTCGCGTTCCCGTGCCGTCGGCTGATCCGGTCGAGGTCGTGAAAACGGCAATAGTTTGTCCATCGGGTCTCCTTGTCGCGGCATTGGCATATCCAATGTAGGTCGGTATCCCACAGTGTTGTACGCAGGGGTTTTCCCGCCTAGTAATCAATGTCCGTGCCACAGCTGTTGAGTCTGTGGGAGCCTGATCAAATGCGCTGTGGGTGCGCCGTATCGGATTCGGATGGCTGGACGATTGTCTTGCGGTGAGACAAGTGTCGCTGTCTCACGCTGTCCCGCAGAGACAGCCCGAGACAGTATGATCACCGCGATGATGTGGAGCGACGTCTAACTGGTAGGGAGATCCAGTTCGGTCAAACGACGGTAGAAGGTGGCGCGGCTCATTCCCAGAAGGCGAGCAGCTTTGGTTCGATTTCCTCGAGCCTGGCCGAGCGCCGATACGAATCGACTGCGCTCGTCAGTGGAAACCCCGAGTTCCGGTTGAGGGGCGGTAGCACCCTGCCGTAATTCGACCGGAAGATCCGCTACCTCAAGCGTGTCGCCTTTGCAGTGAATCATGGCGCATTCGATCGTGCTCTTGAGCTCCCGCACATTGCCAGGCCAGTCATACTCCATCAGCGCTGCCATGGCAGCCGGGCCTGCCCGATGAATGACCTTATCCATACTGGCACGCCCTTCGGTGAGGAAGGAGGTCACCAGCAGCGGAATATCTTCCTTGCGCTCTCTCAGGGGGGGGAGATGAATTCGTGCGACTCGAATCCGGTACAGCAGGTCGGCGCGAAACGTTCCCTTCGCCACGTCCTGGCTCAGGTTGTGGTGTGTTGCCGTCAGCACGCGTACGTTAATTTTTCGCGGCCTGGTCTCGCCGAGTCGAGTCACTTCCTTTTCCTGCAACACGCGAAGCAAGTTGGTTTGCACGGTGGGAGGAATATCGCCGATTTCATCGAGAAAGAGGACGCCGCCCTGCGCCGCCTCGAAGAGGCCTTGTTGATCGTCGATCGCTCCAGTGAAGGCCCCTTTTTTGTGCCCGAAAAGCTGGCTGCCGAGCAGGGAGTCCGTGAGCCCTGCACAGTTGGCTGCAATGAACGGTCCGGTACGGCGGGCGCTTGCCTGATGGAGAGCGCGGGCGACCAGTTCCTTCCCCGTCCCGGTTTCGCCCTCGATCAGGACGGTTGAGTCGACGCGTGCCAGATCCTGGATCTGTTCGTAGATCTGGGTCATGCCGCGACTCTTACCGATCAAATCATGGTAGTGGGCTTTGAGTTCGAGCAGGCGCCGGAGATGATAAACGTCGGTCATGTCGTGCAGGAAGACGATCTTGGTCCGCGGGTCCCGCGGGTCGTCGTGTAGTTCTATCTCCAGCCAGAGATGCCTTCCTGCGGGCGATTCGAGATGGCAACGGACTCGTTCCCGTTGTGAGGCAGGTTGCTGAAGCAGCGACTGCAGCGGCACCCGGTCTGCTTTCGTCAGGGGGAGCAAGGTTTCCCAATGGAGCCCAGGGTGAACGGCGGACGACGGTAATTCCAACAGGCGGGCCGCGGAGAGACTCAGAAATCTAACGTGTCCCTGCTGGTCGATCAGTAGGGTGGCCAGTCCAAGCTGCTGTAAGATGGCCGCCACGTCATCCCGCGACCGCTCCATATCCACGAGCTTCGTAGTGAGGTCATGCTGGGTGCGTTGGTGCCCGCGATCGTGCTCATGTTGTTGGAGGGCCTGGTCTCGCGCCTGCTGGAGCAGGGAGACCTGTTGCTCATAGGCTGCCGTACTTCGCTGAATGAGTAGGAGATGGCGTGCCCCCTCGCAGAGCGCCATCGCTTCAAAGTGCCAGGGTTCTTCAAACGCGGTCTGTTCGGTCCACAATCCAGACCGCTCGATTTTCTGATCATGCGCCTGCCACAGGGCTGTCGCGTCGATCAGGAAATTGTGCAGGACCGGCGTGCGGGCATCGATGGCAATTTCCAGACTCGCTTCGGCCTCCGGATAGAGGCGGAACAGCCAAGCCGGCGGGTGTCCGATGAGACGGAATTGCGCGCCAATCGTGTGCTCAAGCACGGCGAATTGGAATCGCTGCAGCAGACTGGTGCACAGCAGATCCGGTGCGGGCGGTGGCATGTCAGGAACCATCGGTTTTTTCGGTAAGCGGTGATTGTTCCGGCGTCTGGAGCATGGCGCGAGCCAGGGTGGTGAACGCCTCTTCCACGCCCTGGCCGGTTTTGGCGCTGCTCATGAGGAAGGACCATCCTCGCTGCGCCAGTTGCGTCAGATCTTGATCAGTGAGATCCCAGTCCGTTCGCCGATCATGTTTATTGATCAGGACGACGAACGGCACCGGTCCCAGGGTGTCGAACGCACTCTGCTGAATCTGCACGGCGATGTCCAGCGTTGATCGTCGCATCCCGTCCATGACCAAGAGGTAGCCCGATGATCCCCTCAGGTAGGAAGGACGCACCTTTTGGAACGCGTCTTCTCCATAGAGATCCCACAGCACCAAGGTGAGGGGTGTGCCATCGACCGTCATCGACTTTTTATCGACTGTCACACCGATAGTGGTTTGGTATTGTTCGGAGAAGCAGCTGGTGACAAAGCGTCGAACCAAACTGGTTTTCCCCACGGCAAAGGCACCCAGCATGCAGATCTTCTTCTCAATCATGCCAGGAATCTTTCACGGCGCCGGGTGGACAGCCACTTCAAACGAGACTCGCCGGTCCTGGGGGATCGGAGCCGCGGCGTTCGCTCGATGCGAATCAGACGCCGGGCCAGTCCCGCGAGCCTGAAAGGTGATCGTCTGAAAGGTTGCGGGAAGGAGTGCCTCAAGGACGGCTCGTGCGCGACTCTCGCTCAAGCGGCGGTTTTGGTTCGGTCCCCCGAGAAGATCGGTTCGGCCGATGATCTGTATCGTCACCGTGTTTCCGGCCAGTCGTGCCATGTCGTCCAACTGCCGGAGAGTGTCGGAGATGCGGCGTACGTCTTGGAGTTGCTCAGGCGTCGTGAGGCGTCCGCTTCCCTGTTCGAATAGAATGAACGCTTCCGCCATTCGCTGAGTCAAAACCTCGAGGGACCGGTCCACGAGACTCCGGTCGTCATAACCATTGAGACCGGGCAGGGATCGGACGAGGGTCCGGCTCTGCCGGATCCAATCCGCCGTGGCGGTGCCCCGGGCTTTCAGAACGGCTCCGTCTAGCGACAATTGAACGGTCTGAGGGGGCGATAGAACGAGTCCCGCTCGCTTCAGAGTGAATGCCGTGTCGAGCGCGTAATAGGGGCTCCATTTCGAATCCACCCGATCGGGATCTATTCCGCTGTCCCCTAAAAGAGCTCCCGGATCGGCGGCCAACGGATCACGAAGGCCGCTGAGTTGATATCGCTGTCCGTGCGACTCGGAGGCAGTTACGACAAGCCCAGGCTCCGACGCCAGGCGCGTGAGATAGGCCTGCCAGCGTTGGCGCTCTTGATAGGCCGACAGTCCCCACCAGGCGGTTGCGAGGAGGAGGGCCGCCAGCAGGACCCACGTCATTGGGGCGACGCTGCGGCGACGTGACTCAAACTGGGCATGCAGACACTCTTCCAGCAGCGGCGTGAGGCTGGCGAATGAGGTAGCATCTCCTGTGAAACGAGCCAAGGCATCCGATCGTTCGGCATGTATCCGATTCAGCGTATCCTGAAGATGAATGTGAAAACTTTCCGGTGGTGTGCCGCGAATGACGGCGGCGAGGATGGCCACCGGTCCCTGTTCAATCCAGACGGTCAGCTCACCGACCCGTAAGGTATTCAGCACCTGGTCGGGCATGGCACCGAATGAGTCCTGCACGAAACTTCTGATAGCCGACAACATGCCGGACACCAGAGTCTGGTCCTGCACGGCTACAGAGTCGCCGGCCGCGTGCGCGAGGAGGAGGCCGGTCTGGGAGTGAATCAGAAACACCTGCTCGACCCGATAGCGCAAGGTATGCAGGAGAACGATTTCTGCGAAGGGTTTGCCGGTGCGCAGGGCTTCCAGTCTCCACTGCAGGCTTTGAAGTGACAGGCTGTGTTCGATGGTCTGATTGAGGGATTGCACCATGCTGCGCAGGGCATTCGCGATGGCTTGGCGGATGGCCGGCATCATGATCGGGGCAATCGCATCCACGATCATATGGGGCTGTTTACGCACGGAGGCCCCCAAGGCTTCGGACACGTGCGGAGTCAGGACATGCGTCAACTGGTGATCACCCTCCCCGCGTAACGCAATGGCGTCAGGAAGGACGCGACTGAGGTTCTTCGCGTTGAGATCGATGTGCTCGACCTGTTCCTGGAGTTGTTCGAGGCGTGTTTGCTCCGGAGCCAAAAGAAGGCTGCGCAGCTCCGCATAGTCGTGCTCGCCCGGTGTTGTGCCGGCGTTAGATGGCTGCGGCATTTCCTCTCCCTGGTTCGACGCGAGCGACGATGTGGGTGCGGAGAAAAGCGTGTTGATGAGCGGTTCGGGCCTTCGTGCGGAAGGCCGGCCGATACCGTTCAGGCATGCGCGCGGGGTTATGCCTGTTGGGGAGGCTGGTCATGCGAGAGCCTCTGTGAGAGTTCTTGAAACAACGTGGCCAGTGACGCCCGGTCGGTTTTTTGATGTGAGAGCTGCCGGACGGCATCGTCGAGTGCGGCCGAGAGGGCGGCGTGTTGTTGCGCGAAATTGCCGGTGAGGGAAGTCGCCTGGCTGTGCAGCTCGTTCTGCAGGTCGCGGTGCGCCTGGTCACTTTGTTCCCGCAGTTGAGTCGCTGTCTGCTGGAGAACTCCCGCGAGGCCTTGCAGCTCCGTGGTCAGACGGCCGACTGCATCCGTGCGACCCTGCTCTTCGGCCGTCAACCGTCCGGTCACCTGGTCGACTTCTTTGCGAATATATTGTTCCAGCGCGGCGAAGCGCTCTTTGAGGTCATGACGTAATTGGGCTGCCTCTGCGAGGAGTTGCGCTTCGAGTTTGGTGAACCGGCGTTCGTGATCCCGGACCTGGGCGCCGAAGAGAATGTCGCGAATCTTGTCGAGGTTGTTGCCGGCTGCAGGGTCTTCGGTGACGGCGGGGTCTGCCTCCACATCGGCGAGCGTGCTCGGTGTTCGTTCGGAGCGTCGGGTGCGATCGAGGTCCGTCTGCCTGCTCATGATGTCGTCTCCTTGGTCGCGGTCGTTCCTCATCAAAAGGGCGCTAAACTAGCATATTTACGGATGGCGCAACAAGCAACAGATGCTCCCGGACGGGTGAATCCATAGGGCCGGTGGCCCCCTTAATCCGGCAGGGTCAGGAGGGGTTGAGCAGGCGCACTTCACGTTGCGGAAAGGGAATGTCCACTCCATCGGCTTGTAATCGCTGGATGATTGCCTGGTTGAGTTCGATCTGCGCAGAGCCGACTGAGGCGACCTGGACCCAGGGCCGAATGGACAGGGTAATGGAAGAGTCGGCAAAGGCCGAAATACCAATGATCGGGGGAGGATCCTGAAGGACCTTGGGGTGTCGGGCCACGAGGTCGCGCAGCACGCGCAGGGTGGTCTCGATGTCGGTCCGGTAAGAGACTCCGATGGAAAGGTCGAGTTGTCGGATGGTGCCGAAGTTGTGCAGAATTTCTCCGACGACTTTCCGGTTGGGGATGACGATCCGGGAATGATCCGGGTGCATGAGGGTGGTGGTGAAGATATCGATCTTTGCGACATCGCCGTGGACACCCAGCAGTGAGACATGTTCGCCGACCCGGTAAGGTTTGGTGAAGATGATCGAGAGCCCCGCCACAACATTACTTAACACGCCCTGCAGGGCGAGCCCGACACCGAGTCCGGCCACACCGAGTCCAGCGACCAACGGCGCGATTTGCAGGCCGAGTTGGTCCAGCGCAATCAACAGGCCGAGGATCACCACCAACGCTTTCACGAGGCGTAGGAGCAGCAGGCGCAGCGGTGGCTCCAGATCCTGCTCATTCAACCAACGTTCGAAGAGCCGGCCGACCGATTTGGCCACGAATAGGGCGGCGACGATGACAAGAATCGCCCCCATGATTCGAAACCCGTATTGCACGATGTATTGGGTGACCAGATTGGCCAGCGACATGCGTCCTCCCTGTGACTCCTACCGTCCGAACAATCCCTTGAGGAGATCCTTGCCCTGCTGCTTCAGGTCTTCCGGCTTGGCGTTGCCCTTCAAAAGATCACCCACCGCGCCTTTGACCTTTTCCTTCACCTGGTCCTGCACTTTGCCTGCGAACATTTTTGTGTCGAGGCCATAGGACGGTGCTTTCAGGCTGCCGGTGATGATGAGCGGCAGCGACAGACGTCCTCCCGTCAGCGCCACTCTGGCGATGGGAGACCCGGCTGCAATCTTTTGGCTCAAGGCCTGAGACAGGTGTAAGTTCAGCTTCATATTCAACGACTGATCGAGCCCGATCGTGCCGCCGCCGGTCGCTTGAAAATCGTGGCTGTCCATCAGCAGCCGTTGCACGCCGACCAGGCCCTGTTTAATCGCGAAGTCGCTTTCGATGGTGGAGAATGCCGTGGCTTTCACATTTTCCAATGACACCCCGACCACCTTGAGCAACACCGACGCCTGCTGCAGCAAATTGATCCCTTCGATGGTTCCTTCCCTCACCGCCACGTGCCCCGTTCCCGCGAGCGCCTTGACGAGGTCCGGCTGAGTAAACCCGCGCCCGGTTACGGCCAGCTCGGCATTGGCTGTGCCGCTCATGGATACCTGTTCTGTACCAACAGCCTGAAGCGCCGGTCCGACCTGGAGGCCTTGCAGTGACAGGGTGCTGCTGAAGGGTGGGGCGGCGGTTCCCAGGCCAAGCGTGCCCTGTGTGCGCAGGAAGCCTCCGAAAATCTGGAGTGTAAGGTTGGTGAGCCGTGCCTCCTGCCCCTTCATTTCGGCTGCCGCCTGCAGATCTTTGATCTCCACAGGCTTCTTCAGCGGCAACGCAACGGGCAGGTCGGCGGTATTCACGAGTTTCGAGTTGGCGGTGATTTTTGCCAATCCGCCCAGGACCGACCCCTTTACCTCGACTCGTGAGCTCCCCAAGGCGACGGTCAGGCCCAGGTTCGGGATTTCTGCCAGTTCAAGTGGGGCGACTCCTTCTTTGGGCGGATATTTGGCCCGGACGTTCACATGCACGTCCTTCAGTTCGAACGGTTTGGCCAAAGGAATGGCAACCGGAAGATCCGAGGAATTGATACTGGCCGACGCAGCGGTGAGATTGGCCAGGCCCTTCGCCGCTGTGCCCTTCACATTGATGGCCGATCCGCCCATGACCAGAGTCAGCCCCAGATCGGTCAGGTCCACTTGGTTGGCCGGAGGGGTGTCAGGCGGGGCCGGGTACAAAGCATGGAGCGTCAGGTGGAGATCCTTGATCTGGACAGGTTTTGTCAGGGGCAACGCAACGGGCAGGTCGGCCGTATCGATCTGCAACGCATTGATGGTCGCATCCAGGTTCCCGCCGACCGCGCGACCCTTCAGTCCCACAGCCACCTTGCCAAGCCCGAGGTTGAACGTGAACGATTTCACATCCAAGGTTTCAACGAGTGGTCCGAACGTCCCATCAAGGCGTACGGGGAGGTTATAGGGCTGAACGGTTGCGCCCACGTGTACGGTGGGACTGTCGCCGAGATGGACCGACGTGAGCAAAAATTCGAGGTTGTTGACGGTGTACTCGGTCGGCTTCGGGGTGGACTCGTCGCGATACGTCAATTTCCCCCCGTCTATTGAAACCCGGTCAACGGCAAAGAGCGCCAGCGCTTGAAGCGGACTCCCGGTCGGCTGTCCAGGCTCGGATTTCGAGGGAGCGGACGGAGCGGCCGTTTTGGCCCCGATGGTGGACACATTCAGTTGCCCCTGCGAGTTTTTCAGGACCGTGATGACCGGATCGCGCAAGGTGATCTCTTCCACGTCAACCTTGCCTTTCAACAGCGGCAGGAGCTTCACCCCCACATCCAGTGACGAGAGGGAGGCGAAGGGGCCTGAGCGGAACGCCGGATCATCCTGGACGACGAAGCCGCCGACCCGCGCACCGATGCGCGGCCAGATCGTCAGGCGGATATCCTGCAGTTCGACTTTCCGGTTCAGCGCGTCCTCGATCAAGGGGCGGTAGCGGTCCTGGTACTTGTTCAAATCGATGAGGAATGGCAACGCGAGGATCAGGATCATGAGTAACAGGAGCACGACACCGATCCCGACCAGGATTTTCATCACACACCTCCGCTGAAATTGTCCCGCAGTATAGGAATGCGCGCGGGAGTGGTCAATGGTGGCTGATTCAGGCAGGCCGTCGCACGTCGTGCGTTCGTATGGCCCTGCCGGCCTGCAGACCGAGGTCGCCCCGGGCCAGAGTGAATCGATGGGTACAGGCCCCGCCTTACCTTGCCGCCCACAGACCTGCGTGATAAGATGCCACCCCTTGAAGTCGTCCGATCGCGGAGAGGTGCGAGAGTGGACGAATCGACATGCTTGGAAAGCATGCGTCTCGGCAACGGGACCGTGGGTTCGAATCCCACCCTCTCCGCCATCATTGAAGTCGTGTTGCGTCAGGCGTGAAATGTACCTGGTCTGATTGGGTGAGCCGTTTACTGCTCGCCCCTCACCGGTCGCCCCTGCCGTCCCACGAAACCCTCGGGGCCGGGCCCTGTGCAACAGAACCCTGTGAACCCCGCCAGGTCCGGAAGGAAGCAACGGTAAGCGGTTCGTTCTGTGTGCCGCAGGATCACCTGGCCCCACTTTCATTAATGACGTCTCTCGTGACGCGTCATTCGTGAAGCGTCCGTATGCACGGACGGAATCCGATTCACGAGGAATGATCCAGCCCCATGGACTATCAAGTCTCCGCAAGAAAATACCGGCCCGGAACCTTTGACGATGTCATCGGGCAGTCGCACGTCGTGCAGACGCTGATGAATTCGATCGCAACGAAGCGGATCGCCCATGCGTTTCTGTTCTCCGGCACACGCGGTGTCGGGAAAACGACGGTCGCACGAATCCTGGCGAAAGCGCTCAATTGTGAACAGGGGCCGACGGGGACGCCCTGTAACACCTGCGTCAATTGTCAGGAGATTACGCAGGGGACCTCGGTGGACGTGGTCGAAATCGACGGCGCCTCGAACACCAGCGTGGACGATGTGCGCGAAATTCGCGAGAACGTCAAGTTTACGCCGTTCAGGGGCCAGTACCGGGTGTACATCATCGACGAAGTGCACATGCTCTCCAATTCGGCGTTCAATGCGCTGCTGAAAACGCTGGAAGAACCTCCGTCTCATGTGGTGTTCATCTTCGCGACGACGGAAATTCATAAGATTCCCGCGACGATTCTCTCGCGGTGCCAGCATTACAACTTTCGCCGGATCTCAAAGGCGGAAATCGTGCAGCGGCTGCGGCATGTGGCCGATCAGGACGGCCTGGTCATCGAAGACCGCAGCTTGATGGCCCTGGCGCGTGCCAGCGAAGGCAGCATGCGTGACGGGCTGAGTCTGCTGGACCAGGTGATCGCGTTCGGCGGCAAGACGATTCGCCACCAGGATCTTGAAACCCTGCTCGGCGCGGTGCCGCAGGAACGGGTGCGGGCGATGGTCGAGGCGGTGATCGAGCAGCACAGCGCGAAGGCTCTGCAGGTCATCGCCGGGTTGTTGGATCAGGGGCATGATCTGCGCGCGTACTGCGCCGATCTGGTGGAATATGTGCGGAATATGTTGGTCGCAGCTGTGGTGCCGGCAAGCTCGGAGTTGCGGGGACTCGTCGAGGCAACCGATGAAGATTTGGCGCAGCTGGCGCGTGATGCGGAACGGTTCACGATTGAGCAACTCCAGGAGCTCTTTCGGATATGGGCGTCAGCGGAAGATAGCTTGCGTGCGAGCGCTCACCCGCGGTTTGTCCTGGAAACGGCGGCTGTTCGCGCCACTCGTTTGCTGCGTGCTTCCGATGGTCAGCCCGCATCAGCGGGGCTGAGTACCAAGCCGGCCAACACGGTGGCGGATCGAGGAACGACGACCCGTGCACCGTCGTCACCCTTGGAGAGGACGACCCCGTCAGGCTCGACGAAAAGCGAGAGCGCAAAAATCAGTCAGGAGTCTGCGAAAAAGATGCCTGCTTCGAGCGCAAGCGGGGCGGCTCCAGCGGCGCCATCGGTTGCCCGGCCTCGTGAATCAGCCGTTCCTCCTGTTCAGTCTCCGGCTTCTCAACCACCGAGTTCTGTACCCGCGAAGGGTTCGTCTGAGCCGATTCATCAGGTATCTGAGTCGGCGGCCCTCCCGACTGGTTCGTCAGCAACGGTAAATTGGGAGGAGTTTCAGGAGGCGGTTTCTGCGAATCATCCCAATATCGCGCCGTTCCTCGAAATGGGTCGCCTGGTGAAGGTTGAGAAAGGATTGGTCACGTTGGGGTTTGCCAAGCAGGCGACGGTGGCGCGGTCGATGTTGGAGAAGGAAGACAATCTTCGGGCCCTGGCGGCCTTGGGAGAGCGTCTATATGGGAGTGCGTTGCGCATTCGAATCATCGAGGTGGCGGAGCAGGATCCGGAGGCCGCCCCCACGATGAAGGAGCTGCGGGTTGCGAAGGAGCAGGAACAGCGTTTGATCCTCACGCAACAGGCGAAGGCGCATCCCCTGGTTAAACAAGCTCTGGAGATGTTCGGCGGAGAGTTGGCGGACGTTCGCACGACGGCTCCGGCACAGGAGGTACAGGAATGAAGAGTCCATTTGGCAACATGTCCAACATTTTGAAGCAAGCGCAGGCCATGCAGGAACAGATGGCCCGCGTGCAGGAACAGGCCGCGACCAAGACGGTATCAGGGACGGCGGGTGGCGGGATTGTGACCGTGACTGTGAATGGCGCCATGGATCTGTTGAGTGTGAAGATCGATCCGGAAGTGGTGAAGGCCGGCGACGTGGAAATGTTGCAAGATCTGGTGGTTGCGGCCGGCAACGATGCGTTGAAAAAGTCACGCGAGATGATGGCAGAGGAGATGAAGGCTGTGACGGGCGGAATGAAAATCCCCGGCCTCTTCTGATACCGTCGGTATCCTCGTTCTGCGGCGGTAGGGCTTTTGTCCTTCTGTGTGGTTATCCTGGATATGAAGATGCACCATGAGTGTTGATCAACAGGGATTGTTGGCGAAACTGGTCCGTGAGTTGGTGCGGTTGCCCGGGATCGGTCAGAAAAGCGCGCAGCGGTTGGCGTTCCATCTTCTGAAAGCGGAACGGGAAGATGCCATGCGGTTGGCCGACGCGATTCAGGCCGTCAAGGACGGGCTGTCGTTTTGCCGCCAATGTCGCAATATTGCCGAAGGCGAGCTCTGTGAATTCTGCCGAGACCCGAAGCGGGATCGCAGCAAAATTCTGGTGGTCGAGGAGCCGAGCACGTTATATGCGGTCGAACGTGCCGGTGGGTATCGAGGCCTGTACCACGTGCTGCTGGGGGTTCTGTCGCCACTCGATGGTGTCGGCCCATCGGATATTCGAGCCGAGGAACTGCTGGATCGAGTCAAGGCCGGGGGGGTGGAGGAAGTGATTGTTGCCACCAATCCCACGATCGAAGGTGAAGCGACGGCGATCTATTTGACTCGGCTGCTGAAGCCGCACCATGTCCGGGTTTCCCGTATCGCTTACGGAATTCCTGTCGGAATGGATATCGAATATGCCGATGAGGTCACGCTGGTGAAATCGATCGAAGGCAGACGAGATCTGTAACAAGCCTGTTTCGGTTCTGGGGCAGTCTGAAAGTGGCAAGCTCGGCCATGGCCGGTCCGTGACAGGAGGAATCGATTGACCCCTCTGATTTGTGACTGTTATAGTCGAAATTCGTTGTAGGGTCTGGAGACGATACCGGCATCAGTGTACCGAGTATTCGATGAAGACTTCGGCGAAAAAACCCACCACCGGTCGAAAAAAGTCTGTGAAGGCAAACGGGGTCAAGTATCCCGATATTCTGCACGACCTTGAAGGGCAACGCGCCGCGATTTTAGCGGAAGCCGGAGTGGTGCTGACGAATCCAACCGGCCTGGAAGTCTTTCCGGACGTGAGTGATCAAGCGTCTGCCGAAGCCGACCAGCATTTCTCCTTTCGCATTCGTGAGCGGGAGCGCAAACTTCTCAAGAAAATAGACGAAGCCCTCGGTCGATTCGCGACACAGACCTACGGCATTTGCGAAGGTTGCCAGGGCGACATTCCCTATAAACGTCTGAAGGCTCGTCCGGTCACGACCTTATGCATCGAGTGTAAGACCAGTCAGGAAGAAGCAGAGAAGTCCCCTCGCTGAGTCAGCCCTTTTCCCTCACATTGTTCGTCATGCCTGGCGCCAGTCGCTGACAGAGAGATTTTGTCTCACCGTTACTGGTGCTTGAGTGCCTGCACTCGTTTCTGTGCGAGGGCGGATCGGTCTGCTTCTTCGGGGATCCCTTCTGTCAGGGCGAGATACGTCTCGAACTCAGTAATCGCTCGTTTGGGGTTGGCGTCCGCAATGGCGTCAGCGAGGTTGAAACGTGCGATGGCGTAGTTGGGTCGCAGTAATATAGCCTTTTCGAATGAGGCCAAGGCGTTTTTCTTATCACCCAGTTTCCCGTACACGGCACCAAGATTGTTGACGACTTCCGGGGAATTGGGGCGTAGTGCCAAGGACGCGAGGAGTTCAGTCTTGGCCTTTTCCAGGTTACCGGCGGCTTCCCAGGAGACGCCGAGCCGGTGATGGAGTTCTGCCTGCCAGACCTTATTGGTGAACCCTGAGGCGCTTGCCTTTTGATAGGCGTCGAGGGCGATGGTCTGGTTCTTGGTGCCGCAGTAGGCGAGCTGGGCGGTTTGGCCACGTGCGAACTGCTGTAGCGACGCAAAGGGCTCCTTGTCTTCCGCTCCCTGCGTGTCGAGGTGTTGCCCTCCACGCTGCTGCGCCGTATCCCGCAGGCGATCGAGAAACTCCTTACGATAGGGAGAGAACAATTTGACGTAGGGATCGACCGTAAAGGACGCGGCCAGGAGTTTTGGAGCGGTTCGGTCTCCCAGGACAAGGTAACGCGTCGTGGTTTTTTCATCACCCGTATCGTAGAGAGTGCTGGAGGCCATATTTTGACGATCGGCTATCTGTGCCACGGTCAAGTAGAACTCCAGGCTCGGCTTTAGCCGGGAGAGTGTGTAGCGCAGCGTTTTATAGGGGGCAAGATCGAGTCCGGAACGAAACACAAATAACGTTCCGACCAATGTCCCGTCTTCGTCGAAGAAGTACGATTCTTCCCCTTTGGAGAGGCTCTGTTCAGGCGAAAGACGAACTTCTTGGCCGCTGCCCCAGGCCTCAGTATGAGGCGCAATTCCAGGGTGTTTGTCCAGGAATACCTGGCGGGTGTCGCAGAGCTTCGTGGATTTCAGTAGGTCGAGATCGCTTTCTGAAGGAGGGAGCGGCGCGCGGGGTGGCGGTGGCGTTTCACATCCAGCCCACAGGGTGCAGGCGGCGAACAGTGCGGATGGCAGTAAGAGCCGACGAGACATGCCCCGATTCGATGCCTCAGTTCAGTGCGGCAGACACCGGAAAGCAAGAGCATACCTGAACGGCAGCGCAGATGCGACAGGGGGTGGGAGGGGACGCTTCCCCTCGCCACCGGGAGAGGTCCCGGCCGGCGAGGTTTCGAGCAGGCTTACCGACGCTGTGAGTCGATCATGGCGTCTTCGGCTGTGTATCCGAAGATGTACGGCGCATGTCTCGCAACGGCATAGAGTGGCCGATTCACGGTGTAGTCCACGAGGTGACCGACCGGGTGGAGCACAAAGCCCAGCCATCGGTAAGGATTGTCGTTCGCCTGTGAGGCGGCCATGGGATCGGAATAGACCAACGAGGTACTGTCCATCGCGCTATAGATGCTGAGCGGCGCGTTGTAGTTCTGGTCCTGCGTCGCCATCTGATTGGTGGTGGAGCAGCCCGTGGTCAGAAGCAGTCCCAACATGATTGTGGCCAAAGTCCCGCGCATACCGTGCCTCTCTTTCTTCTATCGGAACATTCGAGGAGACGAAGTCTGTTCCTTGTGAGAAAAGTCTAGCGCAGGGTCCTGATTCTGTCCAGTCGAGGGAGCGCCTCCGCGGCTCTTCCTGGAAAGCGAGACAAATTCAGAGGTTGCGGGTTTGACGAGGGATTGGAATCGTACAGGTTCGGATGGTGGGCGATACAGGTATCGAACCTGTGGCCTCTTCCGTGTGAAGGTGAAAAGCTAGATTTTTGAATTGCTCGCTGTTGCAACGGTTTCCCCACAAAACCGTTACATGTCATGTGGTTAAGAGCTTTATATAGCTTATAATAGCTCCATTGCGTTTTGAGGTTTTAGATGGTTTCTGGCACAAAATTGACCACAGGGTGATTACCTATATGAAATGCATATATCAGACACCCACGGGAGGAGCGGGTTATGATTGGGACTAAGTGGATTGTGAGAGTTGGAGTCCTGGGTTTCGCGCTGTCTTCGTGTGCTCCCACTCCGTTGCCCTTGCACACCAGCGTGGATGCTTTGAATATGAGAAAGACCCCCCTGACTGCCACGCTAGTTATGCCTGAGGCCCTTAGGAACGCCACATCCCGGCAAGAGGTGTCGTGTGCCGGAACCTTCGATGTACCCATTGGAGCGGAACTGGAAAGGGGTATGACGCAAGCGTTGTCGCAGGTCTTTGAGTCGGTCGATGTGGCCGAGGACAAAAGCCAGGCAACGCGCAGTGATGTGCTCATTGAAATCGCCATTCCGCAACTGCAGGCCGAAGGACATTGCGCACTGCGAAGGACCTTGTATGCCACCGGGCCCTTATATTTCTTATTTGTTATGTTTGATCCCTCGGATACCTATGAAGGACGTGCGGATCTCAGTGGGACCGTCACAGGCAGCGAGGGACAACGACTTCTCACCGAGACGTTCAAGTCGAAGGTACACACCAAAAGCACCATCACGACCGACCGTCTCAACAGGGCGTTTGCTGTCGAAACCGTGTTCCGTGAGTCGTTGATCGATACCATCCAGCAACTGATCCGCGGCCTTGCCAAGTCGTCGGAATTCCGTGAGTACGCCGACCGACGAAAGGCAAAATCAGCTGAACGTTGATTGATGCGAGCATGGTATACTGCCTGCGGATACACTGGATGCGCTGCCGATGAAAGCCGTGAAGTACACCAAAGAAGGCGTGGTGATTCCCTCCTCATGGATGAAGGGGTGGGGAAAAGCCGTCGTGGCGCATCGCGACTCCGACATCCTGATCTTGGAGTCCCCGGCCAGAGCGGCGAGTCGCAAGAAGCTGGTCCGTATGGTCAGCAAGCTCCGCCGCGCCACCCGCGAACTGGGCGTCACCCCCGAACAGATTGCCGCTGAGGTTGCAGCGGTTCGGCGCGAGCGTGCGCGTCGTTCTTGATACCAATATTTTCGTGTCCGGCCTGTTGTCCGCCGCAGGGCCTCCTGCCCGGATCATTCAGGCCGTCTTGCAGCGCCGCCTCATACCCGTCATGAGTCCTGACACCTTCGCAGAACTGGAAGCCGTTCTGCGGCGCCCCAAACTCCAGCGAGCGTTTACCCGAGCCGGGGTGAATATCACGAGCTTTCTCGAAACAATTCAAGCCGAAGTGCAGATCGTCGATCCCCATCCCACCCATACCCCTTTGCGTGATGCGCATGATCGACCATTCCTCGATCTCATGGCGACCACACCCCCGCCTCAATACTTCGTCACCGGAGATAAGGATTTCGAAGCCTCGCACTACAGCGGAGTGCCGGTTATTTCAGCCGCCCAGTTTGCCCGCCTGCTTGTGCACCGTTGATCGATCCCTACCCCGCCGCTCCACAGCTCGAAGCAACACACGCCATACCCCCATCCTGTGCAGACGTTGAGGTGTTCTCGGGCTGTACAGGCTAACCGCAACGGGCGAAGCACAACAGGAGGGTTCGGGAAATCGCTTCCAACGGAGTGTGGCGTCGCACGGCCTAATCAGAGGCATGGAGCACAAACCAAGCCGTCAGGAGAGGGCGAGCTGATAGGCGAATAGATTTCCGAGAGGGAATCGAAAGAAATCGGCTCGATAGAGGGAAGTTTTATCATCGAAGAAGGCAAGGCCAGACGACGAATAGGTGGACGGGGCAATGCTTGATTGCGAGACCTGACCCCTACCTTGCTTTCGTGTGAACCCCTTCCTATACGGCCACGTCCGGGTAACTTCGATTCATTAAAAGAACGAACCGCAGATCCCGATCGATTGTTTGACTTGAAGCCGTTTGCCATTGTGTAATCATGCTTATCTCCTCTTTCCTGAAGCGTGATATTTGTATTTACAGTTCTTATAGTCGGGAACCATCGGCGCAACATATACCTTCGATATCACGCCAAGTTGCCCATCCTTAAATTCCAAATTTCCGGCCCAATGGGTGATAAACACCCGCCCTTTGTACAGAAACAAATCGGGACGCCCACCTCCATTTAGCAACATGAGGCGAGTTTTTTCGAAGTCGACGTTCTGACCATCCGGGGTGAGAACATAGAACATTGAACCGTAGGGGGTAGCAAACTGGGATTCATTGAGTGGATCGCAAGTGCCAAGCTCATAGTAGTGCAGCACTAGTTCTGTAACTCCGTCGAGATCCACATCCAGTTTCGCTCTTTGAATGGCAATCCCCATTGTTCCTTCGGGCTTCTTCAGGCTAAAGATCCATTGGTCTTTGAGCGGGCTTTGTTCAAATTGCTCCACGGTGAGATTATCGAAACTTCTCCAGATCTGCTTCAGCAGCTCCAAATGCTCTTGTCCATCCAATTCCTTCCATGCCGGCTTGTTAAAGTCGGTGAATTGATGGTTCAACGGCCGGTCACAGACCATCGGCGGATGCTTTGGAAACGAATTGAGGTTCTTGAGGTAGGCTTCACACACCTCAATGCCCTTGCCGATCGCCAACACATAACTCCCCGCCGTCGCGACATCGGCGATCAACAGCCAAAGCATGCCAAGGACAAATCCTGATCCTCTGCGCATTCCCTTCATGCTGCCATCCTTTCCCGTTATTGCACTTTTGTACGGCAGCTCAGGCGAGTCACGTCTTCACAGCATCTTAGCCGATCTTAGCTGTGGGCACAGTCGTCTGTGGATTTAGGATCACAATCACTGCGTTCTACTGCACCTTTGTGATCCTGTTTCCACCTTAGTAATAGGTATAAGTGAGCGATTCAATGGCCGTCAGCATTAGGGCTTCACTTCCCTCTGATCCTATCCCACAACGCCGAGAATGCCTTCCAAACTTTCTTTTCGCGCAGGGGGCAATAACGAGCTGATCGTTAAGGAATTCCTGCGAGAAAGGTCTTTTTTACCTTCCCCACACAAGTAGGAAGGTAGAATTGTGCATTGTGAAAGTCGCGTGCAGAAAGACGCGTCCCCAATGAATGGCCCGAAGGAGTTGAGAATCAAACTGAGGGGGTAATCCAAGATGACGCTAGCACGCATTTGTTTCACAGTGCATTTGCTTGTGGTCGTGCTTATGGCCACCTGTTTCCCCTCTTCTGCTAGCGCACTCAGTTGGCCAGGACGTGTTGGACTCCTCGGGGAGGAAGCAGTTCCGTGTCTCGCAATCTCGCCAGAGGATGAGCATCAGGTTACAGACCGGCTAGGAACAGACGACGCCTATACCACCGCATGTCGTGTCACAGAATCGATAGTCATGCTCTGGGCCGAACGCGGAGGGAATGCTGATTCATTGGGTGTGCTGGATCTCAAGAGAAATGGCAGTCCGATTGAACTCGGTCGTGGACTACCATGGATTGAGAAAACTCTTCGGGATAAAGCTGGAGTGCTCCATATCGTGGCAGGAAACGGAACGTTACAGGACGGTAATTGGGATGCTATCCTGTCCCTCTATTCCACGACAACCTGGAGCCGCATCGATCTTGCTAGAAGTTCAGGACCAGATAGCCAGGCCATGGTATGCCCGGAAGTAGGAGAGTATAACTAAAACTTCACGCCAGAGCTTGTTGAAGAATCCCACCGATACGAAGATCGAAACGGGGATGGTTTTGAGGATATTATTGTTGAGACTGTAGAAACGTCTTGTTTGACGCGAAAGTCCAAAACCGCTACCGCAGTATTCCTCGCGACGATGCAGGGCTTTAAGAAGGCAACGCCTGCGAAGACTTCCCGGAAGAAGCCAGTCCGCCCTAAGTCGTAAATATGAAGCCCTGGCAGAATCCGATGATTCACCAGGAGCGATGGACCTACTCATGACTAGCGCTATTCCCAAGTATTAGTAAGCGCTTCAATATTCGTCGGAATCTCGATTTCAGCCTGCCTCCGTTCGTATCCCAGAACGCGGGGAATGCCTTCCAAACTTTTTTTTCGCGCACAACCCCAAAACCAGCCGATTTCTGTTTGCTCGATGTTCCGACTCTGAACGATGCGCACAATTGCCGCCACCAGCGCAGTAAAACGCACTTACGCATCCTTATGCCTACTTCCCTTCGGGTCTCATCTATCTGAAAATCTGTCCTCTCCTGTCCCCTCGTGACCCCTAGTGGCCCTTTCCGGGGCCTTTGCTTCACTTCGGTGATTCGCCTAGGGTGGGACGAACGGGAACAGAGCTCAATAGGAGAGAACGATGTCCGATTCGGGGCGCGTCACACCGCAACACCGTCATCCGTCGCCGGGAGACAACGCCGGTCCGCGCCGCATGCCGACAGGCTGCGGGGCGGAGCGGAATGGCCCCCGTCTTGGTAACACGGGGGCGCTACCCACAGCGCTCCGTACAGGAGTTCGATAGGTTCCATGGATTCTAGCTTCACCCTCACCATTGATTGGCTCGCCTTTACGGTCCTAGCCAGCAATCCGCAGGAGACCATGAAGGTGCTTGGCGGAGACTGGAGTAAGGCCAAAGGTGGTTTCCGAGGGTATCCCTTGTCCTGGCTGAGGTCAGACGGCCTGCGCGGGGTCGGCAAATTGGGCACCAATGCCCCTCGGCGCCCGAATGAAATCCATGTGGATCTGTCGGGCGGCCTGGCGTCCGCCCTGACACTGGATCAGATCCGAACTCTGCTGCAATGGGTGCATAAGCAGCAAGGACACGTCACCCGGATTGACTGTGCGTTGGATGACCGAGCCGGAACGGTACCCGTGGCAACAATCAGAGAAGCCGTCTCGGCAGGCCAATGCGTCACAAGGGCCGCTCAGGTCCGGCATATCGTCTCCAACCTGACGCATGGGACCGGAGCGACGACGGGTGAGACGATGTATTTCGGCAGTCCTCAGAGTCAGACCCTCTTGCGGATTTATGACAAGCGGTTGGAACTGCAGAGCAAGGGCCAGGAGAACTGGCAGGAGTATGGGGTACGTTGGGAGTTGGAACTGAAGAAGGATCGCGCCGAACAGTGCGCCCGAGCATTGGCAACTTTAGACGAAGCCGATTGGAAGGAGTTGGTGATCGGCTTACTCCGGTCCTACGTCGATTTCCGAGACGTCACCAAAGAGACAGAGGATGAAGAACGCTACCGGGCTCCCGTGTTGGAGTGGTACGCCCTCCTGACGGAGGGATTTCAGAAGGGGCGATTGGCCCAGGAAAAGCAGGTGCAGACCCTGCAACACGTGAAACGATGGGTGCGTGACACCCTGACGCCGATGTTGGCGGTCATTTGTGCCACCCCTGGAGGGGAAGAATGGCTACTGAACGAAATTGTCAGGGGCATTGCTCGGTGGAACGACCGACACCGCAATTTGCTCAAGCAACCACCCACTCGGTTTCACCGGGCTGCCGGCGGTCACGCGGGCAGCCCATGTTAGGGGGACTGGGGGTGTCGGGAGACTCCCCCGGTAATCTGTACCATGCTCACCGTCAAAGAGCTCTCTGCTTGGCTCAATATCAAGCCGTCCACACTCTACATCTGGGTTTCACAGAATAAGATTCCGTGCCGTCGCATTCATGGCCTCGTCCGCTTTGAACCTGAGGCCATCCAGGCCTGGCTCAATGGCTTTTCTTCCACATCTCCTCACAGTCCTCCTCGCCTGCTCCGGCATCACATCGACGACGTAGACCACCTCATTGAAGCGGCCAAACGTGCCGTCTATACTCCTCGCCACGGGGAAACCAGACCAACAGCGAGCCCTCTTGGAAAGGAGCGTAACGATGGGGCTCGTTAAGCGAGGGAATATTTGGTGGATGAATATTGTGTTTCAGGGGCAACGCATTCGCCGGTCGACGGGGTCATCGAATCGAGCCTTGGCTGACGCCATCATGGCGAAGGTGAAGGTGCAATTGATCGAGGGGCAGTATTTTGATCGAGCTGAAGAACAATCCCGAACCTTCAAGGAATTGATGGATCGCTTTGAGCGAGAGCACCTCGTGAAATTGGCCAGCCGACAAACCGGGCAGGCCTTCGTCAAGCGCTTCCGTGCCTTCTTCGGAGAGCGGACGCTCGGCGAGATTACCCCCAAGCTGATCGTGGAGTATAAAAGTCTACGGTATGCTGCCGGGGTGAAACCTGCCTCGATCAATCGAGAGCTCACCTGCTTGAGAAAGGCCTTCAACCTGGCGAAGCGGGAATGGGAATGGTGCCGAGACAATCCGGTCAGCCGCGTGTCTCTCGAAAAGGGAGCGACGAAACGAGACCGGTGGCTGATGGAAGACGAGGAAGCGCAATTACTCGATGCCTGTCCGTCGTGGTTGCGCGAGCTCGTGGTGTTTGCCCTCCATAGCGGGATGCGGTTGGGCGAGATCCTGTCACTGACCTGGGCCGGAGTGGATCTGTTCCGAAGAACTGCAACCGTGTTTGAATCGAAAAACGGGGAGCGGCGGACCGTGCCATTGAATCAGACTCTGATGGCACTCCTGACGGAAAAGGCCAAAGTGCGGCACATCAGAACCGCACTGGTCTTTCCCAGTCTCGCCGGTACACGGTTAGATCCCAACCATCTGCGACGGGCGTTACGCCCTGCGATGGCCAAGGCGGGCATCGTGAACTGCCATTTCCATGACCTTCGTCACACCTTCGCAACGCGGCTGGTCCAGTCGGGCGTCGATCTCTACAAGGTGCAACGGCTACTCGGGCACAAGTCGCCGATGATGACGCAACGCTATGCGCATCATTACCCGGAAAGCCTGCGAGATGGAGTGGAGATTTTGGACCGACGGTCACACCGTGACACAAAAATGACCACAGTGCTGCGTGTGTCGGAGAGTGCGGTCTTGGAAGTCGTTGAAAAATTGGTGGGCGATACAGGTATCGAACCTGTGGCCTCTTCCGTGTGAAGGAAGCGCTCTCCCACTGAGCTAATCGCCCACACCGGGGGGGAGTGTACCACGGTCCGGCGAAGGGGAGCAACAAACCACGCGATCCTCTGATTGCAGGCCGCTCTGTTTGGCGTGGTCCCCGTTCGCAACGGCGCGATCGAATCAGCCCTCGGTTTCTTGACATCGAGAAAAGGCGATTCTTACAATGGGCCTCCTTCCATCTTTTCAAAGGTTTCCCATTCATGCGTGAAGATATCGTCATCATCGGGGGTGGTCTGGCCGGCACAGAAGCGGCCTGGCAGGCGGCCAATCGTGGGGCCAAAGTGACGCTCTATGAAATGCGCCCGAAGGAGATGACGAAGGCACATAAGACGGGTGATCTGGCAGAACTCGTGTGCTCGAACTCTCTTGGCTCCGTCGATCCGCTTAATGCGCCCGGCATTCTCAAGGCCGAGATGCGCCGCCTGAACTCACTCGTCATTCGCGCGGCGGAAGAAGCACGCGTACCGGCTGGCTCGGCATTGGCAGTCGATCGCGAGGTCTTCGCGCGCGCCATCACTCGTGCGTTGGAGGGACATCCGAATATCCGGATTACTCGCGAAGAGGTCACGGAAATCCCTTCGGATGCCGTCACTATTATTGCGACCGGTCCGTTAACGTCGGAAAAATTGTCGAAGGCCATCAGTGAATTGACGCACGAACGACACCTGTATTTCTTCGACGCGATCTCGCCGATTATCGATGCGGACTCGATTAACATGGAGGTCGTCTATCGCGCATCACGCTACGGCAAGGGGGGCGCGGACTATCTGAATTGCCCGATGGACGAAGCGGCTTACAATGCGTTGTACGACGCGATGATGGCGGCGGAAAAGGTGCAACCGAAAGAGTTCGAGAAAGTTGCGTACTTTGAGAGCTGTATTCCAATCGAGGTGATGGCGGAGCGCGGCCGACAGACCATGCAGTTCGGGCCGCTCAAACCAGTTGGCCTGGAAGACCCGAAAACCGGCAAGCGCCCCTATGCGGTTGTGCAATTGCGGACCGAGAATGTACATGGCACCTGCTACAACATGGTGGGGTTTCAGACCAAACTCACCTATCCGGAACAGCGGCGGGTGTTTCGAATGATTCCCGGGTTGGAGCAAGCCGAGTTTTTGCGTCTCGGCAGCTTGCATCGCAACACCTTCATCAATTCGCCGCAACTGCTGCGCGATACGCTCCAACTAAAGACTCGCGGTACCGTGTTTTTCGCCGGACAATTGGTTGGTGTCGAGGGGTACACCGAGTCTGCTGCCATGGGCGGAATCGCCGGCATCAATGCGGCGCGAGGCCTGGCGGATCAACCGCTCGTCACTCCGCCGCCGAATAGCGCGCACGGATGTTTGATGGCGCATATCACCAAGAGCGACCCGGCGCATTTTCAACCGATGAATACCAATTTCGGATTGTTCCCGCCTGTCACCGTCAAGACGCGCGACAAGGATCAGAAGCGGCGTCTCATCCAGCAACGAGCGGTTGAGGATTTTGACGCATGGATCGCGCAATCCGGGCTTTCCTAGACGTTCTGGCTGTTCAAGAAGGCGCCTCTCCGCAAACCATTCGTGCGTACACGTCCGACCTCGCTCAATTCCAGACCTTTGCCGCGGCCGCGTTGAAGCCACAGGGGCCGCTGGCTCCCGCGTCGGTGGAGCCGGCGCTGATTCGCGAGTTCCTCGCCGCGCGTGATCGTCTGGGAGACAAAAAAACTTCTCTGGCGAGAAAACTGGCTTGCCTGCGGAGTTTTTTTCGATATCTCGTTCGCGTCGGCGGGTTGCAGGTCAATCCGGCGGAAGATGTGCGCGCGCCGAAACTTCCCAAGCACCTTCCGCAAGTGCTCACGAAGGATGATGCCGGGGCACTGATGGAGTTCCCCGCTGGAGACGCGCGGGAGGGGTTGCGGGATCGCGCCATTCTCGAGACGTTATATTCGACGGGCGCGCGGGTCAGTGAATTGGTGGGCATGAATTGTGAGGATATCAGCCGCAGCGAGGGGGTTGTGCATGTGCGAGGCAAAGGGCGGAAGGAACGGGTCATTCCCCTGAGCAGTCTCGCTCTTGAAGCCATTGATGCGTACCACGCCCACGCCCCGGTTGCCCCGGTATCCTCCTCACGGCGGTCGCCGGATGTAGTGGCTGTCTTTCGCAATCGTCGCGGGGGGCGATTGACGACCAGGACGATTGCCCGCATTGTGGCCAAGTATTCGCAACAGCTGGCCGGGGGGGCGGTGCATCCCCATACGTTGCGCCATTCCTTTGCCACCCATCTGCTGGATGAAGGCGCCGATCTGCGTGCCATCCAGGAAATGTTGGGTCATGTTTCACTCAGCACGACCCAAAAATACACACATCTTGCGACAGACCAGTTACTCGCGTTATACGATCGCACCCACCCCCGCGCCGTCAGTGCGGCGGAGGCGAGTGAGGTGGACAAGCAGAAGGGCTCGCGATGAAGATTCGATCGACCACGGTGCTGTGTGTCAGACGGGGCAATCAGGTGACGATGGGCTGTGACGGACAGGTGACCGTCGGCACCACGGTGATGAAACATAACGCCAAGAAAATGCGACGTATGCATAACGATACCGTCTTGTCCGGTTTCGCCGGCGCCACGGCTGATGCCTTCACCCTGTTTGAGAAGTTTGAAGCGAAACTGGCGGAATATCGCGGCAACCTGACGAGGGCCGCCGTGGAGCTGGCGAAAGACTGGCGGACGGATCGCGTGTTGCGGCGTCTGGAGGCGCTGCTGGCGGTCGCCGATCTTGATCACTCTTTCATCATCTCCGGCACTGGCGACGTGGTCGAACCGGAGGACTGCATTCTCGCCATCGGATCGGGAGGGCCCTATGCGCTGGCGTCTGCCCGCGCACTACTGGCCCATTCCGAACTGGCCGCCGAACAAGTCGTGCGCGAATCCCTGATGATCGCAGGCGGGATTGACATTTATACCAACCAACAGATTGTGCTCGAATCGCTCACGCGTTAGGATCAGCCTGCCATGACGACCGAATCCACAGCCCGCCCGCTGAATTTGAATAATCTCACGCCCCGGCAGATCGTCGAGGCGCTTGATCGTTATGTGATCGGCCAGCAGGATGCCAAACGCATGGTCGCGATTGCCTTACGTAACCGATGGCGCAGGCAGCAACTGGCGCCGGAGTTGCGTGATGAAGTCATGCCGAAGAACATCATCATGATCGGTCCGACCGGCGTGGGGAAAACCGAAATTGCGAGACGCCTGGCGAAACTCGCTGAAGCGCCGTTCATCAAGGTCGAGGCGTCAAAATTTACTGAGGTCGGCTATGTCGGCCGGGACGTCGAATCCATCATTCGCGATCTCACCGAACAGGCGATCAGTTTGGTGAAAACCAAACATTTGGAGGATGTGCAGGAGAAGGCGTCGCGGCTGGGGGAAGAACGCGTCCTCGATTTGCTATTGCCTGGCGCGCCATCCCGTTCGGTCCCGCCTGGATTCGACCATGCCGGCACGCGTGCGGAAGCTGCCGAGCCGACAGAGTCGCCGGACGCCACGCGCTCGAAGCTGCGGTTGCAATTGCGCGAGGGCAAGCTGGATCAACGGTCTGTGGAAGTGGAAGTGAAGGAACGGGCCTTGCCGCTCGGGGTCATTTCGAATGCGGGTGGCATGGAAGATTTGGAGGGGAACCTCCGCGATATGCTGGGTGGCATGTTCCAGGGGAAGAAAAAGAAACGGGTGATGAAAGTCCCCGATGCGCTCAAGCACCTCACTCAAGAAGAAGCCCAGAAACTGATCGATATGGATGAGGTGGTGCGCGAGGCCATCACAAAAGTGGAGCAGACCGGGATCGTCTTTTTGGACGAGATCGACAAGATTGCCGGCCGTGAGCGGGCGATGGGCCCGGATGTCTCACGTGAAGGGGTGCAGCGCGATCTCCTGCCGATTGTGGAGGGGTCCACCGTCAGTACAAAGCACGGGGCCGTGCAGACAGACCATATCCTCTTCATCGCCGCGGGGGCCTTCCATGTGGCGAAACCGTCGGACTTGATCCCAGAGCTTCAGGGCCGTTTTCCTATTCGTGTCGAGCTGGCGCCGCTCACCAAAGAAGACTTTGTGCGCATCCTGACCGAACCGCGTGGGGCGCTGGTGCGCCAGTATCATGCTTTGATGGCGACGGAAGGGCTCACCGTTGAGTTCAGGGAAGACGGTTTGGCGGAGATCGCGGCGACAGCGGTGCAGGTCAACGAGCGCACCGAAAACATCGGCGCCCGGCGTTTATTTACGATCATGGAACGTCTGCTTGAGCAGGTCTCGTTCGAGGGATCTGAGATGCAAGAGAAGACCATCGTCGTGGATGCCGGGTATGTCCGAGCACGGCTGCAGAACATTGTGAAGGATCAGGACCTGAGCCGCTATATTCTGTAGGCGGAAGGCGGGAGCGAGGAGTGACGCATGAATAAATTGATTAAGAAGGCCGATGTTCTGATTGAGGCGCTGCCCTACATTCGAACCTTCAAGGGCAAGACCGTTGTCATCAAGTACGGGGGGCATGCCATGACGGATGCCTCGCTCAAAGCGCGGTTCGCGCAGAACGTCGTGTTGCTCAAGTATGTCGGACTGAACCCGGTGGTCGTGCATGGTGGTGGTCCGCAAATCGATCAGATGCTGGACCGGTTGGGCATGGAGGCGAAGTTCAAGCACGGAGTCCGGGTGACCGACGCCGCGACGATGGAAATTGTGGAGATGGTGCTGGCCGGCCGGATCAACATGGAAATCGTCGATCTTCTCAACCGCCATGGTGGTCAGGCGGTGGGGTTGAGCGGCAAAGACGGCGGGTTGATGTTGACCAAGCCGTTAACGGCCAAGGCGTGGGCGGAAAGTATTGAAAAGGACATTGATGTCGGCGATAGCGACGCCGACTTCGGCTTTGTCGGCGATGTGAAGTCGATCGATCCCACGTTACTGCTGAAGCTCCAGGAAGATCACTATATTCCAGTCATTGCGCCCATCGGCACGGATCGGGAAGGGAACACGTACAACATCAATGCCGACCTGGTCGCAGGGGCAATTGCCGCGGCGCTGAAGGCGGAAAAGCTGGTGATGTTGACCGACGTGAAGGGCATTCGTGATGCCAACGGCCGCCACCTATCCACGGTGTCCCGCAAAGACGTACAGCGGATGGTCAAACGCGGCACCATCAGCGAGGGGATGCTGCCGAAGGTGCATGCCTGCCTGGATGCATTGGCCGATGGCGTCGGGAAAGCGCATATTGTGGACGGCCGTGTGCCCCATGCCATTCTGCTGGAAATTTTTACCCACAAGGGCATCGGAACTGAGATCGTCGCGTAGCCTGTGACGGAGTGATCCCTCCAATTCTCAACCATTGCTGATCGGGCGCAGGAAGAGACGATTCCCGGCTCGCAGGGCATCGATGAGCGCGGAGAGTGCCACGTGCTTGCCTGAGGCAGCTCATGGCCTGCTCATGACATTTTCATTTTATAAGGCAAGGTACTAAAGGCTTGGCCTGCATGGGGGAACATGGCGCGTAAATTGGTCACGGTAGGGTCTGCCACTCGGCGTGCCATCAAGGAGATATTTGCGCGACTGGACTACGCGAGACTGGGTCCGATTTATTGCGATGAAGGCGGCGATGAGTTTTGGGCAGCGAAGCGCGGACTCTGCCAGCGGCTTGGAACAACAGTCGCCAATGCCCTCTTCTCGCGACTCAAGCCGGGCGGCACCAGTCTGTATGTGGGAGCCGGGGTGGCGGAGATTCCGCCTCTGGTGATGGAAGCACTGGATTTGGGGCGGCGTATGGTCGCCTGCAATTTGCGACGACAGGAGGTGCAGGTTTTGAACCGTGCCTGCACCGGCTTTCCGATTCGCTTTCAGCATCAAGACGCGGGTTCCGTAAAAGACCGGGTGGATCACCTCTGGCTTGTCAGCGTACTGAACGATCCTGAACGGTTTCCGGAGCTCTCGGTGTTGTCCTACGGGCGGGCGAATCCCGTGACGTTCAATGCCAAGAAATTTCTTGCGGAACAACGGACGGTCGCTCGACTGGTCGATCGTTGCTTAGGCCGATTAACTGTGCCGGGCTTGGTCACCACGACGGTTGAAGAGGCGGTATGGGTTGCCGAGTGGTGTCACCGGCGGGGCATTCCCTACAAAATTGATCCGCACACGTTCGCGTCACCCACCGTGGGCGATCCCATCTGTGTCATGCAGATTGGGTGAAGAGGGAGTAGGTGAAGCGCACGGATGACGAATGGGGTTACACCCAGAAGCCCGGGCGGGCTTTCTCCGGTCCAGAGAGGTATTGGCGAGAATACCGGATATAGTTCTGCGCGGATTCGCGAATCCATGCGAGTTCCTGTTCGGTCACCGGGCGTTTGACCTTGGCCGGCGAGCCCAGGATGAGACTCTTGGGTGGGACGATTGTATTTTCCGTGACCAATGCTCCGGCACCAACGACCGAGTCTTCCCCGATCACGGCCCCGTCCATAATGATCGCGCCCATTCCGACCAGCACCCGGTTCTGGATGGTGCAGCCGTGCAGCACCACGTTGTGCCCGATGGTGACGTCGTCGCCGATGATCAGCGGATGCGTGTCGTGTGTGACGTGCAACATGCAGAGGTCCTGCACATTGGTCCGATGCCCGATGCGAATGTAGTTCACATCGCCGCGAATGACGGCATGAAACCAGGCGCTGCACTCTTCGCCCATGACGACGTCGCCGATGATGACGGCCGTCTCTTCGACAAAACAAGACTGCGGAACGGTCGGTGTGATGCCTTGGAACGTCCGGATCATGCGTCCAATCTAGGATAGCGCAGGCCGAATAGCAAGAGACCTCGTTTGACAGACTTTTCCGCCGTCTCGTAGACTGCCGGGTTATGGCTTCATCATTAATTACTCCCTCACGGGCGAAACGAAAAAAACCCACTATCGGCTTTGTGAACCTGGGCTGTTCGAAAAACCAGGTGGATTCTGAGGTCATGCTCGGGACGCTGGTGGCCGGTGGATTCCAATTGACCGGCGACGCGCGTGCCGCCGAAGTGGTCATCATCAATACCTGCGGCTTCATTGAAGAGGCCAAGCAGGAGTCGATCAACAGCATTATCGAACATGGCCGTCTCAAGAAGTCCGGCTCCTGCCGTGTCTTAATCGCTGCCGGTTGCCTGGCGCAGCGGTATCAGGGCGAGCTGTTAAAGGAATTGCCTGAGTTGGATGGAGTGGTCGGTACGGGCGAGTTCGGGCGCATCGCAGAGATTTGCCGCAGTCTGTTGGCTCCAAAGGCCCGGCAACAACGAGTCTGGCTCGGACAGCCGCCCTATCTCTACGATGCCGAAACTCCGCGCATCCGTCTTGGCACGCCCCATAGTGCCTATCTCAAAATTGCCGAAGGGTGTAACCGCAACTGTGCGTTCTGTGCGATCCCGATTATGCGCGGCAAACAACGGAGCCGTCCGATTGAATCCATCGTGGCCGAGGCAAAGCGGTTGGCCCACGAAGGAGTGAAGGAACTCAACCTGATTTCTCAGGACACCATCAACTATGGGGTGGATCTTGGACTCAAACAGGGACTCACCGCCCTGTTGCGTGAGTTGGTCACCGTGGACGATGTGCGCTGGATCCGGCCCTTCTACTTATATCCGCAGCAGGTGACGGATGAGCTCCTGGATATCTATGCGGGCGAAGCGCGCATCACCAAGTACCTCGACATGCCGCTCCAACATATCAGCGACGGCATGCTGAAGCGGATGCACCGATTGGGCGACCGCAAGCACCTCACGAAACTGGTCGAACGTATTCGCGCCAAAATTCCCGGCGTCTTTTTTCGAACGGCCTTTATCGTTGGGTTCCCCGGCGAGACGGATGCTCAGTTTGAAGAGCTGCGGCAATTCATCCTCGATATGGAATTCGATCGCGTCGCGGTGTTTCTTTATTCGGATGAGGAAGGGACCTCGGCGGTCGATCTCGATCGAAAAGTCGATCAGACGGTAATGGAAGAACGGCGCAATGAGCTGCTGGCCCTGCAGGAGTCGATCTCAGAGTCGAAAAACAGGGAGTATCTCGGCCGTACGATCGAGGTCCTGGTGGATGGGATTTCTGAGGAATCGGATCGGCTGCTGGAAGCGAGACATCAAGGACTGGCGCCGGAAATCGACGGGGTGGTCTATTGTGAGCGTGGCGTGGCCAAGCCGGGCGAGTTTATGTCGGTCACAGTCACAGATGTCGCCGGGTATGATCTGATTGCTCAGCCTGTCGGTCGCACCGACACCTCCACGTCCTCTGCTTCCTCTTCCCCTGCTCTGCTCATGCCCAAAAAAAACGGGGCGGGCTACCGGTAAGCGTTCGCTCCCCGGCAGCCTGCCCGCTACGATGCACGTACCCGCTTAGATCTTTGCGCTGAGATAGAGGGATGCGCCGCGCCGGTTGATCAAGACCAGAACGGTTTGTCCTTTCTTGAGATTCGACGCGGCCCGGTCGAAGTCCTTCATCGATGTGACCGGCTTGCGGTTGATTTCCCGGATGACGTCACCGGGCATCAACCCCGCTCGTTCGGCATCGCTCTCGGGATCAACGGTGGTCACCACGACGCCTTGAATCTTTCCCTTGAGCCCGAGTTCCTGCGCCGTCTCCCGATCGAGTTCCTGCACCGCGAGGCCTGCCAGCGGTTGGTCCGAGGGGCCGGCCTCCGCCTTAGCGATCTGCGGATTGTCCGGCAGTTCAGCGATAGTCACAGACAGATCCTTCTCCTGGCCGTCGCGCATCACTTTCACCGTGACTTTGCTACCGACCGCGCTTCGCGTC
This sequence comes from Nitrospira sp., assembly GCA_009594995.1. Taxonomy (GTDB): domain Bacteria; phylum Nitrospirota; class Nitrospiria; order Nitrospirales; family Nitrospiraceae; genus Nitrospira_A. The sequence goes on from VOPR01000015.1 coordinate 130,183, forward strand.
ACCGCACGTTGAAGGGTCACGGAATCCTCAATCGGCGCGCCTTGGAATGAAAGGATGACGTCGCCCTGCTTGATGCCGGCTTTATCCGCCGGTCCTTCTTCCTTCACATCGGTGACAACGGCACCGTTGCTGCCCTTCACGCCGAAGGATTTGGCCAGGTCGTGATTCAAATCCTGAATGCCGATGCCGAGAAATCCGCGTACGACCTTCCCGGTTTTGACGAGGCTTTCATAAATGGGTTTGCTCATGCCGGTCGAGACCGCGAAGCCGACACCTTGATAGCCTCCGGTTTGGGAGAAGATGGCCGTATTGATTCCGATCAATTCGCCTTTGGTATTGACGAGTGCGCCACCGCTGTTTCCCGGATTGATGGCGGCATCGGTCTGGATGAAGTCTTCATATTGCGTAATCCCCATATGCCCTCGGCCGAGGGCGCTGACGATTCCCAGCGTGACCGTGGAATTCAATCCGAATGGGTTTCCGACTGCCAGCACGTATTCGCCGACCTGAAGGCGGCCGGAATCGCCCCAGGGAATGGTCGGGAGCTGAGTGCCGTCGATCTTCACCACGGCAATGTCACTCTTGGGATCGCTGCCGACGATCCGCCCTTTGAATTCTCGTTTGTCGGGCAAGGTGACGGTGACCGTTTTTGCTCCTGCAATCACGTGGTTATTGGTCAGCACATATCCGTCCTGGGTGACGATCACGCCGGATCCCTGCCCGCCGCCTCGGCGTTCCCGTGGCTCCATCGGTGGTCCGAATCGGCGTGGTCCGAACGGTGATCCGAAAAAGTCTTCCATTTTGCCGCGCGAGCGGGTCTGGTCGGAGACCTCCTCCGCCCCGCTGGTGGTGATATTGACGACGGCGGGGGTGACAGCTTTCGCCACATCTGCGAACCCGGCAGCCGGCAAGCCGCCTGCTACTGGAGCGGAGCGATCCTCTGCAATCGGCGATGGATTCGAGGCGTGGGATTGGGAGAGCGGGGTATAGCTCCAGATCAACCCAGCGCTCAATGCAGCGATACCGGCCAGAACACTGACGGACTGTGTGGGTCGTTTCATGGGGGCTCCTCCTAGATGTCGGTGATCTGCTTACGCGGGTGACGATCCCGCTGCGACAGTCATCTGGAAGGTAACAGCCCTGGATGAGAAATCTATTAGCGTGGAATTAGAAGTCATTAAGCTGCCGGGGCAGCCAAGGGAAGGACGAGGGTGAACGTGGAGCCTTTGCCGACCTCGCTCTGGACCTCGATGTGGCCGTGATGGGCCTCCGCAATCCACGCGCAGATGGAGAGGCCGAGCCCGGTGCCCTTTTTTGTGTGGGCCCTCGCATCGTCGGTGCGGAAGAATCGGTCAAAGATCTGCTTGTGGGCGTCGGGAGGGATGCCGATTCCGTAATCGCGCACGGAGAGCCGGGCCGTTCGGCCCTCCACCCGGAGATCGATTTCCACCTTACCCTGCGGGTAAGAGTACTTCACGGCATTGTCGACGAGGTTGAGGATGAGTTCCCGCAGCCGGAGTTCGTCGCCACGCACGGTGGCCGGCTGAATCGTGCCCATGATGACATCGATCTCCCGCTCCTGGCCCAACAGGCAGGCCTGACGCTGAATGTCTTCCACCAACGCCTCCAGGCGAACCGGCTCGCACTCGGTTTTCACTTGCCCCATATCTGCCCGCGAGAGAAACAGCAATTCTTCCACGATGCGCGACATGCGGTCGATTTCTTCCAGATTGCTTTCGAGCACGGCAATGTAATCTTCGACCGGGCGAGGCCGCCGCAGCACGAGTTCGCTCTCGCCCTTCATGACCGTGAGTGGCGTGCGCAGTTCATGGGAGGCATCGCTGCTGAATTGCCGGATTTGCGCAAAGGAGGTTTCCAGTCGTGCAATCATATTGTTGAAGGTGTCGGTCAGGCGCCCGATTTCGTCGGAAGAGCGTTCGGAGGTCAGGCGCTGGGTCAGGTCGCCCGCGGCAATACGTTGTGCCGCCACGGTAATGGAATCGACGGGACGCAAGGCGCGTCCTGCCAGAAACCATCCTCCGGCCAACGAGACGACCAGGGCGATCGGCGCCATGACGAGCAGGACGAGGAGGAACCGGCGGAGGGTTTCCTCGACACCTTCCAGCGTGGTACCGACTTGCACGATGTAGAGCAGGGAGCCGCGGTAAATGATCGGAACGGAAACGAGGCGGAGTGGCGGTTCGTTGGGGTACCTGGCCGACTCGAAGACCGTGCTGCCGGTAAAGGCGGCTTCCAGGGCGGGACGGCTCAGCGGTACGTCGTGCTGTCGGATATTCGGGGAGCGGATGGTGATCGTGCCGGTCGGGCTGAAGATCTGAAAAAATTTGTCGATGCGGGTCAATTCCGGGAATTGACTGAGGAGGGCATCCTCATCGATCAGGGGCAAGAACCCCCTGGTCTCCAAGGAGCGCACTGCGGCCGAGGCGGTTTCCTGCAAGGACTCATCGACTTGGTCTCGGAGGCTGCGGGCCGTGATGGTATAGAGCACCACGGAGAACGTCATCAGGATCAGAGCCAGGGCCGTTCCATACCAGAGTGTGAGCCGGACTCGAAGCGGCATCAGTCCACCTTGAGCATATACCCACTCCCTCGAATCGTATGGATCAGCTTTCGGGCCCGCCCGCGATCGATTTTGTTTCGCAGGTAATTCACATAGACGTCAATGACGTTGGTGAACGTGTCGAAATCCTGATTCCAGACATGGTCGGAGATCATGGGACGGGTCAACACCCGCCCGGCATGGCGCATGAAATATTCCAACAGCGCATATTCTTTCACTGTGAGGTCAATGCGCTGCCCTGCACGCGTGACTTCACGCGTGGCGGGGTTCAGCACGAGATCGTCAATTTGCAGCGTGCCGGACGATTCGGCCGTTCCGCGCCGTAAGAGAGCTCGAACCCGGGCGAGGAGCTCATCAATGGCGAAGGGTTTGGTCAGGTAGTCATCCGCGCCGGCATCCAGTCCTTTGACGCGTTGATCCACTTTTGACTGAGCGGTGAGGATCAGCACGGGTGTTTGAATCTTTTCTTTGCGGAGGCGGGTGAGCACCTCCATGCCGGGGAGGCTCGGCAGCATGAGGTCGATCATGATGAGGTCGTAGCTGCCAGTCAGAGCCAGGTCAAGGCCTTGCGCGCCGTCCTCACAGAGGTCGACCGCGTAGCTTTCTTCCTCCAGGGCCCGCTTGATGAAGGAGCCCACCTTGGTTTCATCTTCAATGACAAGAACGCGCATCGGCCGTATCCATAGGTTCGGGGATTATAGCAGAGGCAGTCGGGTCTGTGAGCAGGTGAAACGATTCTCTCAGTGGAGATCGGGAAGAGCGGGCGTGGAGCGTCCGGCGGTCTGTACGCGGCAGAGCGTGCGAATGTCTTTCCAGTCTTCTCCGGGAAGCAGCTGTCGCGCATCGGTTGGCGGTGGACCGGCTAAGGCGATCAGTGTGGCAATCCGTTGGCCCATCTCCGGATGGGTGGAGAGAAAATCTAGCGGTCGGGCGTGATCCTGTTCGTCTTTCTGCATGGCTCCGTAAAAGGCGATCATGGCCGCAGGATCGAGATGGGCGCGTTGCATCATGCGAAGGCCTTCGCTATCCGCTTCCGCTTCATGGGCCCTGCTGTAGTGCAATGATCCCATCGTCCGTGCGCCTTCCAGTCCCCAGGCCAGCCCTCCCGACACATCTCCCGAGATGGCACTTAGGAGCAGCGTGCCGGCGCCCTGCTCGAGAATGGCTCTGGTGGTGTGGCGTTGATAGACGTGCTGGAGTTCATGCGCCAGGACTCCGGCGAGTTGTTCGGGGCTGCTGGTCTGTTCTAGCAAGCCGCGAAGAATGACTACCTGTCCGCCCGGCGCGGCAAACGCGTTAACGGCAGGGTTATCGACGACCGAGAGCGTGATCCGATACGGAGAAGACGAATGCGTGGCGGCCAATGTCTGCACGACCTGGTCGATCTTCCGCAGGCGTTCCGGGTCACGGCATTGCTGCGTCTCAGGCGCCAGATGGCCGACGACCTGCCGGCCAAGCGACTCTTCCCAGGACACAGGCACATAGGGGGTGACTGCCGAGGCGAGACCGGGAATGCCCCACTGGTACAGACCAATGAGCATGAGCGCAACTCCCACCGCCGCGCACAGAGTCCAGTACAGACGCGTAGGGCGCCACGAGGGATTATGAAAATGTCGTGCGATGCCGGGTGCTACCGTGTGGATATCAGTCAACAATGCGGAGGTGGACGTGACGACGGCTTCCGCCGGTTCAGGCCCGAATTCCAAGCGCACTGGTTCGCCGCGATACGTTCCTTGCGTTTGGCGGATCTGGGCGTAGGGCCATTGCTTATTGCTGCCGTCGGGCATGGCAATCTGCAAAACTGTCGGCGTGACAGTAACGGTGACGCGGTGCCGGGTGGCGGTGCGGCCGTCGAGGTAGTGGGCGGTCCGGCCGGTGGGCATGATTCCTAGTCCATATCGAAGCCGGTGTCGAGGAGGTTCGACAGGCCTTCGCCGGTGACCGACACTTCGGTGGTGTCCTGCAGCACACGATCAAGGTCGATCGGGCCGTGCAACGAGAGCGAACCGATGAAGAAGCGGGCGTTGCGAACGGTCACCCAGGGCCAGGCCCATCCCAAAGTCACCAGCAGGAGCGCGACGTTGCCCAGGTACAGGCTGAACAGTTTTTGCCAAGTGATATCGGAGGTAAACCGCGCTTCGCCGAAGGTGGTGTGATCCCAAAAATACTTCTGCTTTTGTCCGAGCAGCCAGATCCACAGCGGCCCGAGCACGAACGGTATCAACAGTAACGTGAGCCCCGCATTCGTCAATTGGAAGGCTAAGGCAAGACCGCAAAGGCCTAATACGGCATAGGTGGCAAACAGGGTCACGGCAAAGGGGACCATGATGCCGGATCCGTGGCCGGTGAACCCGAACCGCTGATTACCGAAATACGTATGAGCGTGGAGAAACGCCTGGCGTTGGGTTTGGAAATATGGATAGTACGTGCCCAGGGTCAGGACCGTGAAGAACCACCCCCGAAAATACAGTTTCAAAAAATCTGCAGTGCGTCCTCGGAAGGAGAAGCGGATGCCTCGCCACGAGGTGCGTGTGCAACGATACCGGCGCGCGTTGACGATCGCGACCGGGACATAGAGGAACAGCACCAGGCCGGCCAACGATTGCGACAACAGGTCGATCCACCGCGGGAGGTCCAAAAACGTGTGCGCGGCGCCCAGTGAAAAGTATGGAATGCCGAACACCAGCATGGCTTTGAGAAACCCCTGGTACAGTTCCTTGCCGGTGCCGTGGTAGGCGAAACGGTCGCCGGCGAACGCCGTTTGGCTGAACAGGTACCGGCGGATCTTCGCTTTGGCCCAAAAGTGATAGCCGCCGAGGGTGACAATGGTGAGGCAGACGTTCACGATCTGCATGCCCAGTAGGGTGCCGCCTACTCCGTTAAAAGAGGCGCGCTTCCTTGCCGGCGTAGACGTGGTGGCGTCGGGATCTGCCGATGGAGAGGGAACACCGGGCAGACTCTTTTCCTGGTCCGGCAGATCCCTGCCGAAGGCTGTCGGCCTCGGCCCCACGACCGCAAATCGTGCGCCGCAGGTTGGGCATGTGCTGCGAGAGCGGTGTGTCAATCGCTGTGCGGGAGGGACTCGATACCGGCTGAGGCAGCGGTGGCAGGTGACGCGGGTCGCACCCTCACTCGTATCGTCATGCACTGCCGCGGTGGTCATGGGTTAGCAGGCTGCCTGGTGTCCGAAGGCGCAGGCTTGTTGCAGGCCCTGCAGGAAACCTGCGCTATCGCCTTTCGCCCGCTTGACGATGGACCGTTCAAAATGAGCCCGCCCGTTCTGTGGTTGTTGTGTGAGAAATTGGTCCCACAGGGCCAGGGCCTGGTCCCACTGTTTGCGAGCGGTGTAGACCGATGCCGCCGCGCTGTAGGCGTTGATATAGGTCGGGTTCAGGCGAATTGTGGCGTGGAAGGCGATGAGTGCCTCATCCGGAGCGTCTTTCTGGAGGAGCGCGGTGCCGCGGCCGTAATAGGCCTCGTGATCATCCGGATCCAGGTTCAGCGCTTCGGCATAGGCGAAGAGCGCATTGTCCACCTGTCCGCTTTTTTGAAATGCGATCCCCTGCGCACGACGGGCCTTGGCCTCCGAGAACTCTCTCCCACCATGTGCTTGCAGGAGTTCAATCAGTTCGTGATCCTCGTCGTGTTGAGCAATCTCCAGCGGGGTTTCTCCGTGGCTCTTCTGGTTCACCGGGATGCCGTGCTCGAGAAGTGTCTGCGCGGCGGCCAGGTGCCCTCTCCGGACTGCCCGATGCAGCGCCGAATCGCCGCAGGTGCAGATGGCTCTCATGTCTGCGCCGCCGGAAAGAAGGACCGCAACTGTCTCCGCATGCCCTTGCTCGGCTGCGGTGAGTAGCGGGGTGAACCCCTGTTTCCCTCTCGCGTTGGGGTTGGCTCCGCGTTGTAACAACAGTGTCACTACCTGAGTTTGGCCGCGCTTGGCAGCTTCATACAGGGGCGTGCGGTTGTTGCCGTTTCGCTTGTCGACCGCGCTTCCTTCGGCCAGCAAAGAGGCGGTGACAGAAAGATCGCCTCGAGCCGCTGCAAAATGGAGAGGCGTCCAGCCGTTCGCTTTCAAAACCAATGACGACAGCACCAGTTCATCAATATCGTAGGGGTCGTGCGTCACTTTGATTTGCCCGAACATCCAGTAGGCCATTCCCGACAACAGGGCGTAGTTCAACAGGCAGGCAAGGAGGGCCACAGCGATCCCCGTGAGCCGGCGCGAGAGGTCAATCACAGGCGGAACGCACTCCGTCTGCCCGGGGATCATGTCTTCATCGGTTAGCCGCGTCTCCGGGTTGAGGACCAAGAGATTTTCTTTGCAGGAGGGACAGGGAAATTGATGCAGCGGAAGGCCGGCCACGGGTGCGCAGGAAGTGACTGCCTGGCAAAATGGACACACCACGGTCTGTGCAGGGTCCGATGATGCAGGCAGAGTGGTGACCGATGTTGCTGCGCCCGGGTGAACGGTAGCCATGGTGCCTAACGACCCTTCGCCCGGGCGCGTGTTCGACGGTCCCGTAAGTGGAGTGATCGGTGATTATTGAAAAGGATAGCGCAAAACGGTAGGAGCGCAACCGGTCGGACTGCGCGGAACGAGCCTGTTCGGGGCGGGCTGACAGGGCTCCGGGATTAGTGTGTAGGAATCGAGGTCTTACGCAGGGGGAAATCGCGTAATAGTTACGGGGGCATAGGTGAGATGTGGGCTGTCTGGACGGCGGGAGCATAATGAATGGCGGAGCCAGGTTGCATCGTTTCGCGTCGGGAAGTCGGCCCGATAGTGGGCGCCGCGGCTCTCTTCCCGTCCTAACGCGCTGACCACGATAGTCTCGGCGATCTCCAGCAGGCATTGCAGTTCCAACGCTTGAATCAGGTCGGTGTTGAAGATGTGTCCCTTGTCCTGGACACACATGTGTTGTGCGCGGAGTTTCAAGGCTTGAATGGCGGCGAGCGCCTGCTCGATGGATTGTTTGGTGCGAAAGATTCCCAGGTTCAGGCTCATGGTTTTGCCGAGGTCGTCCCGTATCTGCCAGGCCCGTTCTGGCCCGGGATTGCTCAGAAGGAGCTTCACGCGCTCGTGTTCATGCTGGAGGATCGTGTCGGGAACCGGTGGCAGGTGACAATCGCGGATCGACTCAGCAGCTCTCGTTCCGGCCCGGCGTCCGAAAACAATGGTTTCCAGCAGGGAATTGCCTCCCAGACGGTTGGCCCCATGCACGCTGACGCAGGCGCATTCCCCGGCAGCGAAGAGTCCCGGTAAGTCTGTTTCCCCCCAGGCATTGGCCCTCACGCCGCCCATCTGATAATGAGCGCCCGGGCGAATGGGGATGGGTGTTTCGATCGGATCGAGCCCCGCAAATTCCATCGCCAGCTCTCGAATTTGCGGGAGGCGCTCAAGAATCCTGGTGCGGCCCAGGTGCCGGAGATCGAGCAAGACACACCCGTCGACGCCGCGTCCCTCCTGAATTTCCTGTCCGATGGCGAGGGAAACCGTGGAGCGGGTCGCCAATTCCATTTGTTCCGGGGCATACCGCTTCATGAATCGCTCCCCGAGCGTGTTCAAGAGATAGCCGCCCTCTCCACGGGCGCCTTCAGTGATCAAAATACCGGTGTCTCGCAATGTGGTGGGATGAAACTGGACGAACTCCATGTCCTCCAGCGGAATGCCGGCGCGATAGGCCAGGGCCATGCCATCGCCGGTATTAATGACGGCATTGGTGCTGGTGGAAAAAACGCGGCCGCTTCCCCCGGTGGCAAGAATCACAGCTTTTGCGCGCAGCGCCTGCAGTCCTCCATGGACCAGGTCCCAGGCGACCACGCCGCAACAGCGTCCCTGTTCGACCAGCAATGCCGTGACATACCATTCTTCGTACACCTTGCAGCGGCGTTTCATCAGCTGTTCGTACATGGCATGCAACAGGGCGTGACCGGTGCGGTCGGCGGCATAACAGGTCCGTGGATACCCGGCTCCTCCGAACGGTCGTTGGGCAATGCGTCCTTCGGGGGTGCGACTGAAGATCACGCCCATGCGTTCCAGCTCCAAAATGTCCTGCGGGGCTTCCTTGCACATGGCCTCGATGGCGTCCTGATCCCCCAGGTAGAGTCCCCCTTTGGTGGTGTCATAGGCATGGGCTTCCCAGGAGTCTTCTGCGCCGATGGCCGCATTGATCCCGCCCTGTGCGGCGACGGAATGGCTGCGGACCGGATGGACCTTCGAGAGGAGCGCCACATTGAGGTCAGGCGGCACGGCAATGGCTGCCCGCATACCGGCGAGTCCTGCTCCAACAACCAGAATGTCATGAGTGATCATAGGTTTTGTGTCCCGACACGGTTCATCTGGCCGTAGCGGCCCTGTCTACGGGCATTCGATGTCACTATTACGCTATGGAATTTCGGAAAACAAGCGACGGGAGATGACCGCGGAACGCTTGGAAAACTCTGTGCTGCATGATAGGGTACCCACGCTGCCTCGAATGAGCGAGCGCGTCAACTTTTAGCAGGACTTCACCCCCATGTCAGATCCTCATTTTCTTGAACCGAACGATTCGTTTGTGCCCCGTCATATCGGTCCGACGGACGCCGAGATCCAGTCGATGTTGGAAACCTTGAATTTGCCGTCGCTGGAGTCACTTGTGGAGGCGACCGTCCCCTCCGATATTCGCGTCCAGACTCCCGTGGCTGTGCCGTCCCCGCGCGGCGAGCAGGAAGTGCTGGCAGAATTGCGCGGCTTGGCGGATCAGAATCAGGTCTGGCGTTCTCTGATTGGGATGGGCTACTACGATTGCGTTACCCCGCCGGTGATTCAGCGCAATATTCTCGAGGATCCGGGCTGGTACACACAATACACTCCGTATCAGGCTGAGATCGCGCAAGGTCGCCTCGAGGCGCTGGTGAATTTTCAGACCATGGTTGCGGATCTGACAGGCCTGCCGCTCGCCAATGCGTCTTTGCTGGATGAGGCTACCGCAGCGGCTGAGGCCATGACGATGTGTGCCGCCATTTCCCGCGCGGCGGGGCATGAGCGGACAAAGTTCTTCGTATCGGAAAATTGTCATCCGCAAACGATTGCGGTGGTTCAGACTCGTGCGGAACCATTGGGGATTGCCCTGCACATCGGCGCAATTCAGTCGCTGGATCTTTCCAAGGGCGAGTTCTTCGGGATGCTGCTCCAGTATCCCTCGACGGACGGCTATGTCGGTGATTACAGCGAATTCATCACGCGAGCGCATGCCGCCGGGGTCTATGTGGTAGTGGCGACCGACTTGCTTGCCTTGACCCTGCTCCGTCCCCCCGGGGAATTCGGCGCGGATGTCGCCGTGGGATCCAGTCAGCGGTTCGGTGTGCCGTTGGGATTCGGTGGGCCGCATGCCGCGTTCATGGCCACCAAGGAAGAATTTCGCCGGCAGATGCCGGGGCGGATCATCGGCGTGTCAAAGGATGCGACCGGACGTCCGGCCTATCGCTTGTCGCTGCAGACCAGAGAGCAGCATATCCGTCGTGAGAAGGCGACGAGCAATATCTGCACGGCGCAGGTGCTGCTGGCGGTGATGGCAGGAATGTATGCCGTCTACCACGGGCCTGCGGGGCTGCGGCGCATTGCGGAACGGATTCACGGCCTGACGATGGTCTTGGCTGAAGGGTTGCGCCGGCATGGGTGCACCGTCGGACTGGAGCCTGTCTTTGATACGTTGCGGGTTCCGCTCTCGCCGGTACAGTCGGATACGATTTTGAACCGGGCCCGGCAACAGAAGATCAATCTCCGGCGGTACGACGATTATAGCTTGGGATTGTCGCTGGACGAATGGAGTAGCCTCGATGAAGTGCGGCAGCTGCTGGCGCTCTTTGCCGGGCAGGACATTACTTCCGACGAACTGCAGACCATTCTCGAATCGGTCGATGTTCGATATCCTGCCGGGCTTGCGCGCACCAGTTCCTATCTCACGCATCCGGTCTTTCATCGCTATCACGCCGAACACGAGTTGTTGCGGTATGTCCATCGTCTCAAGTCTCGTGATCTCTCGCTGGTCCATTCCATGATTCCTCTGGGCTCCTGCACCATGAAATTGAATGCGACGGCGGAGATGTTACCCGTGACCTGGCCGGAGTTCGGGCGGCTGCATCCCTTCGCTCCTGCCGATCAGGTGCAGGGGTACCAGGCTTTGTTCCAGCAGCTGGAATCCTGGCTGGCGGAGTTGACTGGATTTGCGGCGATCTCTTTGCAACCCAATGCCGGGTCGCAGGGCGAGTACGCGGGGCTGATGGTGATCCGGGCGTATCACCGGCAGCGGGGCGAAACGCAACGCGATGTATGCCTGATTCCGGTCTCGGCGCACGGGACCAATCCAGCCAGCGCGTCGATGTGCGGCATGACGGTTGTTCCCGTGGCCTGCGATCAGCGCGGCAATGTCGATCTGACTGATCTTGAGGCCAAAGCGACGCAGCACCGCGACCGCTTGGCGGCACTCATGGTGACCTATCCATCCACGCACGGCGTCTTCGAGGAAGGGATTCGCCGCATGTGCCAGATCGTCCATACCCATGGCGGGCAAGTCTACATGGACGGCGCCAACATGAACGCCCAAGTCGGCCTCTGTCGACCGGCTGATCTCGGTGCCGACGTCTGCCATCTGAATCTCCACAAGACGTTTTGTATTCCCCACGGCGGCGGCGGACCAGGCATGGGCCCGATTGGTGTCGCCCGTCATCTCGTTCCCTTCACGCCGGGACATCCGGTGACGAAGCTGGGTGGACCGCAGTCGATCGGGCCGGTGTCGGCCGCTCCCTACGGCAGTCCCAGCATCCTGACGATTTCCTGGGTCTACATTGCGTTGATGGGGCGAGAGGGTTTGACCAAAGCGACTCAGGTGGCGATTCTGAACGCCAACTACATGGCCAAACGGTTGGAGAAGTATTATCCCGTCTTGTATAGCGGCTCGCGAGGCTTCGTGGCGCACGAGTTCATCCTGGATCTGCGCCCGCTCAAGGAGGGCAGCGGAGTGGAAGCAATGGATGTGGCCAAGCGCCTCATGGATTACGGATTCCACGCGCCCACGGTGTCGTTTCCGGTGGCGGGCACCTTGATGATCGAGCCGACGGAAAGCGAAGTCAAAGCCGAGTTGGATCGGCTGTGTGAGGCCTTGATCGCAATCCGTGGCGAGATTCAAGCCATCGCCGAAGGCCGGCAGCCGCGCGCGGGCAATGTCTTGAAGAACGCGCCTCACACGGCCTTGGCGGTGACTGCTTCCGAGTGGAGCAAGCCCTACTCGCGTGAAGAGGCTGCGTTTCCTGCTCCCTGGGTTCGCGATAATAAATTTTGGCCGAGTGTGGGTCGGATCGATGAAGCCTATGGCGACCGCCACCTCTTTTGTACCTGTCCGCCGGTGGATAGCGCCTCGTAGTCGGCCTACGGGCGGCGTTCTGTCCTGGAAGGCCGCCGCCGATCATCGAGGGCAGAAGCATACCGTTGTCCACATCGCGGTCGGGTGTCTGCTGCTCGTCCTCGGTGTCGCGGTGCCCCTGTGGGCTTCCACGGAATCGGCCGCTATCGCGGGGAGCCGTGCCGAGGATCGCCCGCTCGAGATCGTATCCGGAATCACCTATCGTGCCGGCGCCAGACTAAAAATTCCCGGGACTGAGTGGTCGTTCGTCGTCCCTGAGCGCTGGCAAAGCAATCGCCCTGACGATGCCGAGATGCCGTTCCTCCTGCCTGAAGAAGGCAACGAACTCGGGATGATCTTCCCCCTCACCGAGGTCAGCCGCGAAGCGGTCCGTGAGCAACTCAGTCAGCCGCTCTCGTTGCTCCACGGCTTGTCCTTTGTCCCCGCTGGTCCTGGGGTGGAAACCGACGCATCGATTGCCCAATCCTATCAGGGGGAAGAGATGGCGGGTCGAGCGCTCGCGGTCTTCGGGTCGGGAAACACGGCAGTCATTTATTTTCTCATGGGACCACCGCAGGAGGCGTCTGCCTTCCACTCGATTTTGGAACAACTCGGACAATCCACCCGCTTCGGCGATCCGGGCTCAGGACGTGACGTCGGTTTATAACAAGAGTCGAACTGCGGGTACGCAACGAAGGTGGCCGGGTGCTCGTCATCCGCATCCTCATATCGTCTAGACATGCACAAGGGCTCTCCCACCAAAGTCATTATTGATACCGATCCCGGGGTTGATGACGCCCTGGCGCTGCTGATCGCGCTGGCCTCGCCGGAGTTGGAAGTGGTGGGCGTGACCACGGTCTGCGGGAATGTGCCCGTGGGACAGGGGACCAAGAATCTATTCCGGTTACTGAATGTGCTGAAAGCATCGCCGGGCCTGTTGGTGGGACAGGGAGCGGCCCGGCCGTTGGAGGAAGATCTCGTGACGGCCGTTCAGGTGCATGGAAGCGATGGATTTGGCGAACTGGACTCGGTGCTGACTCACGAGGGGGCGATGCGGTACCCGTCGGTTCGTCTGCCGCCCGTTCTTCCTACGGCGCAAGATGTCTGGAACGAATGTATTCGCCGATATCAGGATGACGTGACGCTGATTACCTTGGGTCCGCTGACGAACGTGGCGGTGGCGCTGAAGGTGAATCCCTTGACCGTGCAGAAGTTTCGTTCGGTGATCGTGATGGGGGGTGCGATCGGTGTGCCCGGCAATGTTTCGCCGGTGGCGGAATTCAACATGTATGTGGATCCGCATGCCGCGCATCGGGTATTTCAGGCAGCGCTTCCGTTGACGCTCGTTCCGCTTGATGTCACGACCCGTGTCGGAGTCGCACGAGATGTCTTGAGAACATGGACCACCACATCACGTGATCCGCTCTGCCGCATCGTATCGGATATGACCGCCAAGACATTCGACTTTGCCGAACAGGTTGAAGGTCATGGACTGCTGTATTTTCATGACCCATTAGCGGTCCTTTCCGCCGTGGAGCCTTCGCTGATGAGGACAGAGCCGCTTCATGTGGAGGTTGAAATGGTTGGGCGCGTGTCGCGCGGAGCTACCGTTGCGGATCGGCGCCATCGCAAGCCTGAGGAGAAGGCAAGTCCCAACATGCAGGTGGCGGTCGATATCGACGCCGAACGGGCGTTGAGCGTGATACGCAGTCGATTGTGCCCATGGTCGTAGTGATTGGCTCCAGCAATATCGATCTGACCGCGACGGTCGATCGTTTGCCGGTCCGGGGCGAGACCGTGCTGGGACAACATTTCGTGCAATCGTTCGGCGGCAAGGGCGCGAATCAGGCGGTGGCCGCGGCACGCGCCGGGGCAGATGTCAGCTTTCTGAGCATGCTGGGGGCGGACGCCAACGGTGCCTTGATGGATCAGCATCTGGCCGCGCAGGGTCTGTCGCGCAAGGTGCTGCTCCGTGATGCCGATATGCCGACTGGTGTCGCGATGATTCTGGTCGACGCAAAAGGCGACAATCAGATCGTCGTCGTTCCAGGGAGCAATCTGCGTCTCACACCCGACGATGTACGACAACATGCCGGACTCATCGCCGGAGCGCGAGTCCTGCTTGTTCAAATGGAAATTCCCATCGAGACGGTCGAAGCCTGTTTGCTATTGGCCAAACGACAGGGCCTCATCACCATTCTCAATCCGGCTCCCGCCTGTCCGCTGCCGCCGGAGTTTCTGCGACTGGTGGACATTCTCACACCGAACGAAAGCGAGGCCTGTTTCCTGACCGGCGCGACCAATCCGGTGGATGCGGCACATCGTCTGTCAACGAGTGGCGCGGACACTATCCTGGTGACCTGTGGTGCAGAGGGCACGATATTGTCACGCGGCGAGGACGTGACTCATGTTCCGGCCTTTGTTGTCGACGCGATCGATTCCACTGGTGCGGGGGATGCGTTTAACGGGGCGTTGGCCTGTGCTTTGGCTGAAGAGGTACCCATCGAGATGGCGGTGGAGATGGCCAGCGCTGCTGGAGCGTTGGCGACGACTGTCCGAGGTGCCCAGCCTTCGCTGCCGGAGAGGGGTCAGATTGACCGACTTTGTGGAACTGGAACGAGAAGGACGCGGACGCGCAGTTAGTTTCCTTTTGCGGATTGGGCGCGCAGCTGCATCAGAACCTGTCGCGCTTCTGGGATGAAGTCGGCCCGCTGGAGTGTCTGCGCAAGATCCAGCGCTTTAGTCGCAATGGCAACGGCTTCATCGTGTCGTCCGCCGGCACAGTAACTCTTCGCCAGACTCAAGCGAGCATTGACGGCTGCTGGTTCCCGATCGATCACCTGACGCAGCAGCAGTTCGCCCTTTTCCTTGTCTCCCCCCATGAATCCCGGGACGCGAACCAGCACGGTGCCCTTCGCCGAGAGGGCATCCAAATGGTCGGGGGCCAGTTCGAGGGTGCGGTTCAGCTCCTTCATCATCCGACGGAACCCAAACAGCGACGAAAGACTTTCTCCGTCCACCCGCAGCTGTTCTCCCAGGTTACAGAACAGCGCAAAATGCGCGTCGGGTGAAGACTCATCCGCTTCAACAGCCCGTTCTCCGAAGGCCTGCCCCGAGGCAAAGTGTTGAATACGCTCCGCACGGGTTTGGGCCTGTCGTCCTAGGGAACATTCGTGCATGGCATCCGCAGTGAGCTGCTGCACCGGGGTACCTGCGAAGGCCTGTTCGTTAAATGCGGCCAGACTGAGTGCGAGGAACAAGGCTGTTCCGGAATATTTCATGAGGCACCGATTATGTGAGTTGGGTGAAAACGAGAGGCGAATCTTACAGCAAGTGTTCGGCTCAATTCCAGAGTATAGCACGGCACCTGGGTGCGTGATCCTGCAGCTTATTCTGGAACATCGATCGTCCAAGGCACGAGTGTGCGAAAGGCGGCCAGCATGGAGTGATAGGGATAGGCCGCATTGCGTCCGCTCGGATTCGGGAGCAGTACGATGTTGGAATCATACAATGTCACCTGCTGCAGGCCCGGTTTCCGACCGGGTTGCCTTGGTTCGAGCGGGAAGAGCATCGGGTAGAGCGTCATGCCGAGGAGCGCGATCACGCGCGGGCGATACTGACGAATCTTTTCCATCAGCGCCAGCCGACCTGTCGCGTAATCCCGGGGTGTGAGACTCTCCATTCCCGCAGTCGGGCGGGAGACGAGATTGGTGAGTCCCAATCCCCAGTCTGGAAGCCGCCCGTCCTCTCGATAGGTGAGAGGTTCCGGTACTAGATTCGCCTCGTAGAGTAGTTTCCAGAAACGGTTGGAATGGCCGGCATAGTGGTGGCCGAGCGAGGCAGAGCGTAACCCAGGATTGATGCCCACAAACAAGATTTTCAAATCCGGTGCGAGACGATCGGGAAGGGAAATGGGCCGTGACATTGTGTGTACAGATTCTGGTTACGCCTGAGATCGCAGTGGGTTCAGCAGGAGTTCTGGGTCGTTGTGCCGGATTCAGCGTGATGAATGAGGCGGTTTAGTATTCGATAGGCTATTCTGCCACAGAATACAGGCGTGCTTCACGGGGCCACATAATCGGCGCAACCGATCGATATTTGGAAAAACAATGAGTTAGACATGCACTCTCATACGGCAAGGACCTTGCTATATCGATGACGCGTCGGTGGTTGGTCAATCAAACCTAACAGGAGGTAAGTCAGTATGAAGAAGATGATGTTGACGGTCATGGCTGCGGCTTTGTTGGTTGCGTTCAGCGCTCCTTCGTTCGCTGGCGACGATAAGAAGAAGGAAGAGAAGAAGGGCGGCCACTTCTCCCAGACCCTCTTCGGCGACGACAAGAAGAAGGAAGAGAAGAAGGGTGGACACCTGTCCCAGACCGTGTTCGGCGAAGAGAAGAAGAAAGACGAGAAGAAGGGCGGCCACTAAGCGCAACCCGTTTTCTGGCGAGGCTAGCTGGCTTGGGAGATCTCCCATCCTGGTGGTGGGAGATCTCTTGGGTCGATTACCTGGTGCGTTCCTGCCGAATATACACCGCTTGCAAACCTACGATCGTTTTTCCGTCCCGAATCGTTCCGTCTTCAATTTTTGAAATCGCCTCACGCAAAGGCATTTCAACGACTTCCAGCACCTCATCCTGGTCCAAATTCTGAGTGCCGAGCGTCAGCCCTGTCGCAAGATAGATATGGATGACTTCATCGGCAAAGCCCGGAGCAGTGAAAATGCTCGATAGGAGCTCGAACCGCCCGGCCTTGTATCCGATCTCTTCCTCCAGCTCACGAGCCGCACAGTCGAGAGGGTCTTCTTTGGGGTGCAGTTTTCCGGCGGGAATTTCGTAAATAAATCCATTCGCCGCATGACGGAACTGACGAATCAGCACGACCGTTCCGTCTTCCTTCAGGGGAACGACGGCGGAGGCGCCTGGATGCCGGATGACTTCCAGATCGATCGTGTGGCCATTGGGCAGGCGCACCGTATCGACGTTGAGCGTGACGACCGTCCCTTTGTAGATCGGTTTGACCATCTATTGCGGTGTAACGGGAGTTTTCTTGTAAAAAGGCGGTTTGACCACAACGGCGGGGCAAGACTTGCCTCGGATATCAATGAGGATCGAGGCACCCGGTTGGGCCGCGGCGGGGGCGACGTAGCCCATGCCGATACCCTTTTGCAGGATCGGCGACAGGTTTCCGCTGGTCACTTCTCCGATCGCAGCATGCGGCTCCTGGGCGCTGAGGATTTTGAACCCGTGCCGCGGGACCGCCTTCTCGAGCAATTCAAACGCGACGAGTCGCCTCGCCGGACCTTGTGTGTGTTGCGCGAGGAGCTCGGTGCGGCCGATGAATTCACCCTTGTCGAATTTCACTACCCAATCCGCGCCGGCTTCGATGGGGGTGGTTTCCTCGTTCATGTCGTTGCCGTAGAGCAGATAGGCCATTTCGAGTCGCAGCAAATCACGCGCGCCTAGCCCTGCTGGTTTCAACCCCAGCGGACGACCTGCTTCGAGTAATCGATCCCAGGTTTCCGCAGCTCCCTTGGCCGGAAGATACAATTCATACCCCAGCTCCCCGGTATAACCGGTTCGCGTCACCAGGGTTGAGTGTCCGTATAACAGGGTATCCAGACAGTGCCGGATTTTCAGATTGCCGAGATCCGCCAGGCCGGCTGCCGTCAGAATGTCGCGCGAGGCAGGACCTTGAATTGCAATTTGCGCGAGGACTGCCGACTGGTCCTGAACTTTGCACCCCTGAGCCTGCGCGACCTTTTCGTGCAACCAGGCGACGATTTTCTCCCGGTTGGAGGCGTTCACGCAGACAAGAAATTCATAGGGCTTCACATGGTAGATGAAAATGTCATCTTTGATGCCGCCGTTTGGCGCACAGACCATTGAGTACTGCGACTGGCGAACTGAAAGTTTGGACACATCGTTTGTGGTGACCCGCTGCAAAAATGCCAACGAGCCAGGCCCTGTCACGCTGATGCGCCCCATGTGACTGACATCGAAGAGTCCTGCGTGGCGGCGGACCGTCTGGTACTCATCGACGACGCCGGTATATTGGATGGGCATTTCCCAACCGGCAAAATCGACCAGCTTGCCTTGCGCTTTTCGGTGCGCGTCGATCAGTGGTGTCTGTTTCATCGGACCTGCGTGAAATCCAGGGTGAAGGTGCGCGTAGACCGGACTGTGAACCGGTCTATCGAACTTCGAGCAATTCTACGTCAAACACCAGTGTCGCATTGGGGGGAATGACTCCACCGGCTCCTCGGGCTCCATATCCGAGTTCCGCTGGAATCGTCAGCTTCCGTTTTCCGCCGACCTTCATTCCGGCAACCCCTTCATCCCATCCTCGAATGACTTGGCCTGCCCCGATAGGAAACGAAAACGGATCGCGACGGTCGACGGAGCTGTCGAATTTCTTTCCATTCGTCAGCCACCCGGTATAGTGCACGGTGGCGAGGTTGCCTGCCGCGGCTTCACGGCCGGTTCCCACGACGACGTCCACGTATTTGAGCCCGGATGCGGTTGTGATTTCTGCGGTCGAGCCGGTCTGTTCACCTTGCGCCATGATTGGTCTCCCTATGGTCATCAATACCAGCCCCACGATACCCCAAGTTGTCCACCAGAAGCGAGTCTTCATACGTACCCCTCTATTCCCTGTGCGAACGGCCGGTGTCGGCATTCACTGGTTCGAGTCTGTCGGCTGCACTCGCTCGGGCTCAGAAAAAATGGCGATGCTGGCCGTATATCCGTGGAGAAAATTTCGTCCTCCGACCGGGCCCACTTCGCCCTGCGCAAAGAATCCCGCCAGGGGAATGGCACCCAGTTCTTCTCCCAGGACGGTGGCGTCGTGATGGGGGATTCCAAAGAGTCCTTTGCCCCGTCCGCAACAACTGAACAGCAGGGCTCCAAGCGGTTTAGACGATGCGGCGCGCTCGGGCGCGGCGAGCAACGCATGGAGATCTTCATCGGCGGAATGAGCATCCCGGACTTGGAACTGAACGGTCTGTCCTTCCTGGACCACGTCGCCGATGACGATGGCGCCGGTCTGTTGGTCGGCTCCGAGTAGATTGCGGATCAGGAAGTCCCCGCGGGTGAATTGCGCCCGTTGTTCGTCCATGGCGATACCGATATGCAGTGCCCGCTGTGCCTGGGCGCGTTCATCACTGCTGAGTTGTCCGAACACCGTCTGCAGGCAATGTAAGGCGGGGATGCCGCCCAGTTCCTGGATCACGTTGTGCTCCGCCTTCGTGACGATGAATCGGTCTCCAATCGGGCGACAGCCTTGCGAAATGACGGTGCGAACCGCAATGTTTCCGGACAGGGCGACGCCGACCAATCCGTCTGTGTAGACCGCATCGTCGAGGAACAGGCGATTTTCGCCGAGGTCTTGACCTCCTCCAGCCAGCCCGCCGAGTGCACGGGTAGCGGGGTACTGCTCCTCCAGGATGGTCAATACATCTTGCATGGGGGTGGAAAAAGGGTCGGCAAAGAGCATCATGACGGGGGAGGCATCACCGGCGTAGTCCAACTCGGGCCAATCACGCAATGAGAACTGATCATGGATGCTCGAAAACGAGAGCCGCAGCGGATGGACGATCACTCCCGGCAGATGGCCTGCCCAGAGAGTGGCCGCCGGTCCCGCTTCAACTTCACGTCCTGTGGCGATGATGCCCTCACCTGTGCAGCCGACCAATGTGACTGGGCCCAGTTCTGCACGAATGGTTTCCGCAAGGGCCTCGGTGTGGTCGACATACTGGGACGACACGAAGAGGAAGGCCACGTCAATCCGGGAGGGCCCCAATTGTTCGCGGATGGCCCGGATCAATTCATCGGCCGCCGTCTGCGCGTCACCCTGACGGGTCAGTGCGGAGGCAAATCGCAGCGTCGATGGAGGGGTAATAATCACTGGCGTCGCTTTGTGAATCGGATCGGCGGTGTGTGTATCAGACGGCGTCAAACGCCCGGATTCATACGTTCAGGTCGATCTGTGGCGAGCTTCTTATAATAACGCCACATGTAGGAATGATAATCGTCCAATTGCGCGAGCAGGTAGTGGAGTTCGGTCGGATCCTGGGTTTCCAGTGCCTGCGTCATTCGCGCTCTTAAGAACTCCGCAAACTTGTCGCTCTTTTCGAGCGCGGTGAGAAGCGTGAGTCCGCCTCCCATAGAATAATCAGCCATAGCCCTCCGGATGACGTGCTGGCGAGCCACGAGAATAGCCGTGGAGCCTGGTAAAAGCAAGGTGCGGCGGGCGTTGCCAGTAGAGCTAGCGGCCGGTGGTGGCCTCAGGCGAAAGCAGCGCGCGGAGGCGCGGGATCGAGATGGCCTCGGCCCGAAACCCATCACGCCCCGTGACGGTGGTCGCGCCGGTGAGCGCGTTGAGGATTGCTTCCTCCGTCGCCTCCACCGTGGCCGTGATGACGGCATTCAGATGGGTGTCGGCAAGATGTGTGAGGGGAAAGGTCGGCTCAGTCGGATAGTGGGGAATGACGTTACCGGTGGAGAACGCCAGCATGAAGTCGCCGCTGCCATGGCGGGCTGTCGAGCCGGTTCTGGCCAGCCCCAGTGCCGCCCGTTTCCCGAGGCGAGTCAGTTGCCGGCTATCGAGCGGCGCATCGGTGGCAATGATGACGATGATCGATCCTTCGGCATTTCCGCTGGTCCCTTCGCGGGAAGCCTGGAGACGTTCCGGCATCGGTTCGGTCATTTGGCTGGATGAAGTGGGCGCAGCGTCATACTGTTGCCCGACTGGGATGCCGCCCATGATCAGTTCGGGGCGACGGCCATGGTTGGCATTGACCAGCACTCCCACCGTAAAACCGCCGTTAGCGGCAGGCAGGCGCCGGGAGGCGGTGCCGATTCCGCCCTTAAATCCATACGAGATCATGCCGGTGCCTGCCCCGACACCGCCTTCTGTCACCGGCCCCGATGTCGCTCCATCCAAAGCCTCTATGACATCGGTCTCCGAGACGTGGCGGCCCTGGATGTCGTTTAATCGTCCGTCATCACATTCGGCTACGACCGGCGTAAGCGTGTCGTCGGTGATGCCGATGCCGGGGTATTGGCGAAGCATCCAACTGATCACTCCATTCGCGACCCGCGGCACGTTCAACGTATTGGTCAATGCGATGGGATATTCGAGAAATCCCGACTCTGCAACCCAGGCCAGACCGGTCATTTCTCCGGTGCCGTTCAGGACAAACGCCCCTGCTGGGACTTTCTTGTGCCACACATCATCCCGGGGCACGATGACCGTCACGCCGGTTCGGACCGGCCCCTGTCCGGGCTTCAACGTACCTTCCCCGCGCATCAGCGTGACTTGTCCGACCTTCACGCCCGGTACATCGGTGATGGCATTCAGAGGGCCCGGCTCGAGTTGCCCGAGCCGCAAGCCCAGTCCGCGCGCACGCACCCGCGTCTCTTCTAGGGAGGCGGTCGGCATGTCTGCGCTCCATGCGGGAGATGCGACTACGCCCAAGATGATCAGGGCACAGGCAATCGTTCGGTTCAGAGCGATGTTTGAACGGCTCATCTCTTGCGGCATCCTCCGTGCGGTCCACGATGTGATCGGGCGGCCAAAGCTAGATTTCATATCTGCTTTCTTTGGTCGGCACCACCACCGATATCCCGGGATGTTCGGTTTGGATGGCGGTTGCCAGTGACAATGCCTGTTTTTCCTCTCCATGGACCACAAAGACCTGCTGTGGAGCGGGAGAGATGGCCCTCACGTATGCGAGCAGATCATTCCGGTCCGCATGGGCCGACAGCCCGTTAAAGACCACCACCTGAGCGCGACGCGGTGTGGGGATGCCGAAAATCGGGACCACATCCCAGCCTTCGACCAGTCGTCGGCCCAGCGTGTGTTCGGCCTGGAATCCGACGATGGCGATCATGTTGGCTTCGTCCTGAATGGCATGTTTGAGGTGATGGACCACGCGGCCTCCTTCACACATGCCGGAGGATGCGATGATCACGCAAGGCCCTTTCAGGTTGTTCAAGCGTTTGCTTTCGTCCGGCGAGGAAACGTACCGGATATAGCGGGCGGCAAAGGGATCTCCCTCGGACGTGAAGGTGCGGTACGTCTCTTCGTCGTAACATTCCGGATGCTTCCGGAAAACATCGGTGACCTTGGACGCCAGGGGCGAATCGATATAAATGGGAAGCGGGTCGATCCGTCCCTCCGCCACCAATCGTTTGATCCGCATGACGAGGTCTTGCGTTCGTCCGAGCGCGAAGGCCGGCACGATGATTTTGCTGTTGTGCGCTTTGGCGTGCGAGACGAGCTGTTGTGCTTTTTGGGTCAACGCCTCGCCGGCTTCTTCATGCAATCGATCACCATAGGTCGATTCGATGATCAAGACATCGCAACTGGGTGGCGGGGTCGGATCGCGGAGAATCGGCATCTGTGATCGTCCCAGGTCACCGGAGAACAGGACGGTGGTGCTGTTGCCGCGCGCAGAATACTTGAGGCGAATGGCGGCAGACCCCAGAATGTGCCCGACATCATGGAAGGAGGCTGTGACGCGCGGGGTGACTTTGATCGTGTCGCCGTAGCGTGCACCCACGAAGCGGCGGATGATAGCCCGGGCATCACGGGCTTCATAGAAGGGTTGCAGGCACCGCGTGCCGCGCCGGTTTTCCTTCCGGTTCACATAGGCGCAGTCGTTTTCCTGCAGGCGCGCCGAGTCCTCCAACATCACCGTGGCGAGATCGACGGTGGCGCGGGTCATGTGCACATTCCCTCGGAACTGGTGTTTGGCCAGAACGGGCAGAGCCCCGGAATGGTCGATATGCGCATGCGACAGCAGCACGGCCTGGATCCCGCGCGGATCGAATCCCAGGAACCGATTTTGTCGATCGGCCTCCTGCCGTTGTCCCTGAAAGAGGCCGCAGTCCAACAGGATTCTGCCGCCTGGCATTTCCAACAGGTGGCGGCTTCCGGTGACCGATCGCGCAGCCCCGTGAAAGGAAAGTTTCATCCGGCGGCGGGTCCTCCATGGGTTCGGCTGATCAGGTCCCAGGCTTGCTGCGCCGTTTCTGCAAAATGGAAGAGCGAGAGATCGCCGGGCCCGATAAGCCCTTCATCCACCAACATGGACCAATTGATGAGCCGTTCCCAATAGGCTTGCCCCATCAGGACAATCGTGATGTTCCGGGTCTTTCCGGTTTGGAGCAGGGTGAGGGTTTCAAACAATTCGTCGAGCGTGCCGAAGCCGCCGGGAAAAACGACCAGCGCCCGGGCGCGCAGCAGAAAGTGCATTTTGCGTAGCGCGAAATAGCGAAACTGAAAGCAGAGGTCCGGTGTGATGTAGGGGTTTGGTTGTTGTTCATGAGGCAGGGTGATGTTGAGCCCCATCGATTTCGCGCCCGCATCTGCCGCCCCTCGATTGGCGGCCTCCATGATGCCCGGCCCCCCGCCGGTCACGATGACGTAATCGCACTGTCCGTCGATTTGACAGGTTGAAGACACCAAGCGACCGAACTCGCGGGCAATATCATAGTAATGGGCGAGAGCGAGCCGGCGTTTGGCCACTTCGACATGTTGTTGTCGTGCTGGGTCCTGCGGAGCGGCCTGCAATTCCGCTTTGGCGGCTTCCAGCGCTTGTTGGGCACGGGCCGGTTCGAGCAGTCGTGCACTGCCGAAGACGACAATCGTCGAGCGGATGCCCTGCTCGGTCTGAATCAGTTCCGGCTTCAGTAATTCGAGTCCTAGACGTATGGGGCGCAGCTCATCGCGTTGGAGAAAGTCGATGTCTCGATCGGCCGGGATGTAGGAGGAGGACGTGACGGGAGAGTGCTGGCTCGGTGAGTCGTCGGAAGAACCTACACCCATGCGCGGCATTATAGCCAGATGTGAGGCGGGCGGCAATTCACGTAGGTCACGGGTATCTGGGATGAGCTCAAAACGGATAGGGGGTAAACGGCGGTTCCGGGCGATGACGCACGAAAGCGTAGTGAGTCACGACCCAGTTGCCGTCGCACAGGAGCTCAAACGCATCCGTGCCCAAACCGGAACGGGAGAACACCAAATCGGGGTCCACGGGCGACCAGGGCTTCACCAGCCAGCCGAAATTCACCCGGGAATATTTGGCGTTGAGGAACCGGTATGTGACGACGGTTCCCGTATCGGAATCGCTGATCGTGTCCGGTGCGCCCAATTTGTCGACGACATCGGCGAGGGTGGTCCGCCCTTCGGTAATGAAGGCGACGGAATCCGGAGTCAACGGTGTATTGATGGTGAGGCGGGCCACGTTGCAGCCGGACAAGGCCATCGCCAGCACCGTCGAGAGGATGATCGTGAGCGGGACGTTCCTGCGGGTCACGGTGTCAATCTCCGAAGGGCCAGAACCTGAACTCCAAATTTTCTGTCCGTTTTGAAGCGATGACCTCTTCCACGATTCCTTCGCGATTGATGACGACAAACAGATCATCGCTTTTGACGGAGACGCGGGAAAAGTTGGCCACGATCAAGAGGAGGCTGCCCACCTTGGCGTCGTACCGGTAATATTGAAAGAGATCGCGGCCATTCAATTGTAAGAGGCGGTCCGGAGCGCCCAGTTGCGCCAGAATTTCCGATCGCGTCGTGACCCCCTTCTTGATCGAATTGATGGTGTCGGTCTTGATCTCATCACCCAGCGTGCCTCTGCTGAACGCGCAGGCATTCAGCGTCAGAATCATCGTGGCCAGGAGCAACCCGGTTCCTCGCATGTGCGATCCTCCTTCGTGCGAACATCCACCGGACGGATTAGGTGTTGGTCCCGGTGGTGTGAGGTGTGGGAAGGACAAAGTCGGATTCGTAAATCCGATAGGCCGATGGAGAAAGGCCTACGCGTTCATAGACCTGTCTGGCAACGCGGTTGTCGCCTTCCACGTACAGACGGACGCCGCAGACATCAGCTCGCGATCGGGCCAGGTCGACGATGGCGTGGTGCATGGCGCGGTAGACGCCTTGCCGTCTCCATGCGGGCGACACATACACGCTTTGGATCCACCAGAACTGCGCGTTCCGCCAGTCACTCCATTCGTAAGTAATGAGCAACTGTCCTACGATCACTCTATCGGCCCGGGCTGCCTCATGCAAGTCTGCGACGTAGAATTGCCCTCGTTCCGGTTGCTCGATTACGGCTCGTGTGCCCAGTCGTAACCGCATGAGCTCCAGCGTTCGCTGTTCGGTCTCCAAGGCCATGGCGGCGCTGAAGTTGGTGAGAACGTCCACGTCTTCCAGCGTGGCTGGGCGGATCCGCAACCGGTCAGTCGACATCATGATGATTTGCTGGCCGGCGCAGTGAGCCAGCCTTGTAACGGCCGATACAATCCAGCCGAAAATTCCAACTTCAAGGCTTCTTCAGGTAACAGGTTGAGCGGTTGTAGTTGGGTTTTGGGGATCATGGCCAGATAGCCGGTAAAGGGGTGGATGGCCGTGGGGACGAACACCATGACCAACTCGACCATCGGGGCGATCTGAAGCGCCGGTGGAGGTGGGCCCATGATGAACCCGAGTGCCCAGAGCCCGTCACGCGGGAAGGGGAACGCCACCACGGTACTTTTGCCGAAGCGGGCTCGGTAGTTGAGCAGGTCGGTCATGCTTTTCAAGGTCAGATAGATGCTTCGGATCAACGGGATGCGTTCGAGTGAGGCCTCAGCCCAGTGGACAAATCGCTGGCCGATCACCTGAGTCGCGATGGCGCCGACGAGGAGGACCATTCCGACGAGCAGCAGGATGCCCAGGCCAGGGGCATACGGCTGTATTTCATGGCCGATAAGATTGAGGAGAAGCGAATCCAGCGTTTCGAACAGGGCTGCCAGGATCAGAAACGTGGTCCAAGCCGGAACCAGCACAAGAAGTCCCGTGAGAAAGATACGTCCGAGCCGATGAGAAGAGGTCACGCTGGATCCCGATGTTGGTGAGCGAGCGGAGAATGGATAATCTACGATACCAGATGGAGATGAGTTTTGGTATCTTCTTGATCTAACGGTTCGTTTGGACTATCTTGCCCGTAACATTTGAGTCACCCATGCGGGTGAGATTGTGAGAGTGATCGTGAGCGATGCCGTTCAAAAGAAAGTCAATCTCGATAAGGATTTGTTGGCCATTCTGTGTTGTCCTGAAACGAAACAGCCGGTGGTGCTGGCTGACGAGCAGTTGATTCAAAAAGTGAATGGGGCGATCGAGCGTGGTGTGCTGAAGAACAAGGCGCAGAAGCCTGTCACGGAAAAACTTGATGGCGGCTTGATCCGATCGGACAATAAAATTCTCTATCCTGTGCGGGAAGATATCCCTGTCATGCTGATCGATGAGGGGATCCCGCTCGAACAGGTGGCGTAGTTTTTCCTGCCTCGACCCGTCTTTCCTTCAGATCAGAGTATCAGTCATTCGCGGCATGTCCGGCTGCGCGCGATGCTGTTCCCGGCATCGCGCGAATGGGCGTCCGCATTCTTGCATCGCAACCGGTCTTGATGGTGCGTGCCCGCAAACCTACGGAGCCAGCAGTCCGCCTTCCGCCGAAGCATTGTCAGTCTTTGAGCCGGTCGACGTTCCGCAATGAGCGCAGAGGTATTCGTACAGATTTCCTGTGGGCAAGACGAGGAGCAGGCGTTGGCGGGTGGGTGTGGCTTGGCGGCAATTTCCGCAGTAAAGCAGGGACGCATTAAACGAATCGTACTGGTCCGCCTGGCGCTGACCCTGAGGCGAGGGTGTGGCTCGCGGTCGTACTGCGCGCGGGGGCCAGCCCGGTGGCGATGGCTTATTTGATCGTGGCTGCATGGACGCTATTCTACTGAGGGAACGTTATGCGGTGCAACGTGCGGCGGCTGGTAATCGCTGAGTCAGGAGCGGCCGATATGCTGATCTTCGGGGGCATCAGACTCCTCGGTATTCCTGCCGCGAAACACCCACCAGAGTGAACGGAGGACCTGGACCACCACGTAGAGAGCGACGCCGGACAGTAACCCGTATAGCCAGGCCTTACTCCAGGGCCACATCTCAGGGGCATGTAACACGACGGCGAGGGCAATATGGCCTCCCAAGCCGAGACAAATAGCGAAGATGATCCACTCACGGGCCATAGTCGCCCTCGGAGGAGGCCATAACGAAGGATAAGCCTGGAGACAATCGACAGGCAGTTATACGGAGGTTTTCGCGGACTCGATCTCAGTTGCCGTAATCAGGCTGGACAGGTAGTCCGCGACAAAGGTCAGGGCTTCCTCGCGTCCATCGGCCCGTCGGCCCTTTTCACGACGCTGCACGGAGAGCTCATGATCCAGGTCCGATTTCACTTCCGTCAACACACGCTGGAGTGTGGTGGGGGTGATGTTGGCATCCATGTCTTCGAGTTCCTGGCAACGATCCAGCACCCAGTTGAGGCCTTCGATCCGTCCCGCATAGTGTTCCTGCTCGGCGGTATCGATCCGGGACATGGTCGTTGCAAACGTCTGGGCTTCATACACCAGATTATAGAAACTCGTAACAGCGCGTTGTAACGTGGGATTCATAGTGCTCCTTGGCTCATTAAGAGGTTCTCGTGATTATACCTGAGATTAGGGGGGCGACAAGGTATTTTTTTGTCGGACGGCGACTTACGTGAACAGGAGGGAGTGGAACTCGTTCATGAACCCGTAATACAGCGGGGCGAAGTCTTTGAGGCTATCCGGGCTGTTCTCCTTGAGTCGCTTGAAGAAAAATACCTGGGCGCGAGGATCCAACTGTTCGAGGAGGCGGCTGAGTTGCGCCATCGAGTAACTGCCGGCAGGAACGCTGAGTACGTAGTGAACCAGTCGCTCGACAAACTGCAATTCCACGTACTCGCTGGTAAGCAGCCCTTCGGGAATTTTCCCTGAAGCGAGATACTCGTCAAATGGAATAGCTTGCGCTGCAAAGGGAGCCGACTGCTGCGGGCGGGAGGTCACGCTGAGGTTACCTCGCTGATGAGAATAAGTAAAAGCGACATGACACTCACTCTACTCAAGCCCCTCCAGTCCGTCAAGTGGACAGAAGAAGCATGCAGGCCTGAGTCGAAAGGCCAAAGCTTCGATGGAAGAAGGGCAATTTGTTCAATGGACATTTTTCAATGCAGGTGATGGATTCGGACAGGCACATTGTCGATCGTGGCTGCACGAAGGATATTTATGGCCGCTGGCTTGACAGTCTTTACATCTGGTCGGTAGAATCCCGCTTCTTCTGGCGGTCGGATGCGGGAATAGCTCAGTGGTAGAGCATCGCCTTGCCAAGGCGAGGGTCGCGGGTTCAAATCCCGTTTCCCGCTCCAATTCAAACTCCTTCTCACACAATCAGATGCCTCCGCGGTACAATTTCAAGATTCCCCTAAGCGTATCCCTCTGCTAAGTTGACGTTATTACGTCTCTCCGCTCGCTAACCAGCCATAGTGTTCTGGCTGGCTTTTTCGTCTTCATTGCTGCTCCCATTGCCCTGACCGTATCCTCGGCAGGCTGTCGCCACATTTAGCGTGACGCTTGCTGTAATGCATTCGTCGATCGTTCAAGCGTACGAAGGTGCCGGAGTTGGACTTCTGCAGTTGCGAGGTCCTCTGCGGTAAGTGGTGCGAGGCCGAATCGGACTCGCGTGTAGAGCTGCGTGAGGGCATCCGCAGCGGGCCATGCTTCGGCCCATCGCTCGCGAACCTGGTAAAGAAATTCACGTGGCGTAGTGCTCGCCGGCTTGGCGATTCCCCGCTCTTCACAGCAGTGCAACATAGTGGTGTAAAGCGTGATGACGGCCTGTTGCTCGCTGGAAAAAGTGCCTAGTTGGGCCGTTCCCTGTCGAGACCGTCGCAGAAAGATCATGGCCCCGTAGGCTGCGCCGATCGCAAGAAGGAGGTAGATGGCGGCGTGCGGCATCCCGGATGGTGTGAACGTCTTCACCATACGGTCCAAGATGGCAGCACCTTGTGCAGACACCGCATTCATTGTTTCAGAGAGTTTTGTCCGCACGGCCTCCCCGCTCTCTCGAATGCCTTGCACGACGGTGAACTGGTCATGCGCGCTGTAATGGACGAACAGGCGATCCCACTTGAGGCGGATCGAATCCATGGCACTATTGGCTGATTGCCACCAGGTTGGTCCGGTCGCTCCCGGAGCAGGAGGGGTCGGGTCCATCGTGATCCAGCCTGATTGGGGGAAATAGACTTCCACCCAGGCATGGGCGTCCCGCTGCCGCACCGTATAGTAGCCGCCGAATTCATTCCACTCGGTCGCGAGAAATCCGGTGACTAACCGCGCAGGAATTCCGATGGTCCGAAGCATGACCACCATTGCCGTCGCATAGTGTTCGCAATAGCCGGTTTTGCGAGTCAGGAGAAAATCTTCGAGCGGATGGGCGGACTGAAGGGACGGCACGTCCAGGTTATATCGATAGTGCGTCAACAAATGTGTGTGGAGGAGGGCGACGGCCTGGGCGACGCTCGTCGCGGGCTGAGTGACCTCGCGTGCCAGCTCAGAGATCTGCGTGCTCACGACCGGCACTTGAAGATACTGCTGCAGAATAAAATCCGGATAAATCAGCGCGGCGGTCTTCTTCTCCCCTGCGCTCAGGCTAGTGGGCGAGGAGTAGACGGTGTATTGGCTTCGCGTGTGTAGAGGATATGGGAGGTGGAGCGAGCCCATGAGATCCGATTGAACGGAAAGGAAGTTGCCTTTGACTGACGAGGGAAACGGAGCGCCGAAGAGGACGGCGGTGTCGAGAGGCTCGAGGAGAATCTCCTGCCTGAGCTGTCGAGCCGAAGCTGATGGTTTGGTGCCGGGCGTGCGGAGGGTGAACGTTCCCTCGGGAAGTTCCGTCAGTATGCGTCGGTGCGGCAGGCTGTTGCTCCAGGATTTTCCGTCGTAGCGATTGTAGGCGACGCCTCGAAGGTAGAGTGGCTCGCGCTTCGCCTCGTTGCCGGTGTGGTCAGGAAGTTCCACTCGCATGACGATACTCGGGTCCTGCTTGACCGGTCCGATGACTCCCAGATCGACCTGTTCAGAAAAGCCGGTGGTGCGCAGACTTTCCCCATGGTTGTTCTGAAAGAAGCCCACCCCGACCCGGGGAATCAAGAAAAAGAACAGCAAAGTGAGGCTGAAGGCGCCGGCTGCCATTGCGTTCGTCGTCCAGAAGAAGCGAAACGTCAGGCGGGGGAGCGGCAGAGCAGGTTGCGCCGCCGTGGTGAAATTGTGCTGACCTTCAGCCCCCTCTTCCTGTTCTTGCAGCAGGTGATAGAGGAGCAGGGTCCAGACTCCGATCACGAGATACACGAAGAAAAACGGGGCATACCAGATCTGCGTCGTCAGTGCCGCGGAGGCCAGTAGCGCGATCAGACTGATGGCGTAGAGATGCAGGAAGTCGCGTCGTTGGTCAAGGTTCGAGAGTTTGTTCACGAGGAGCAGCACAAGAAAGTGAATCCCGGCCGGCAGGAGTTCCTGTGAGATGAGGAGGAGATCGACCCAGAATCCTGCGAATGCGAGAAGGAGAAAGATGTTCCATGTGAGGGCGGAGAGGCGAAGGTGCTGCAAGATCCCTGAGCTATTCCCGGCGTGAGGCACACGCAGCAGCGCTGTGGCGAAGGCCCCGGCCGCCAAAACAAGGAGCCAGGGGGGCAAGGCGATGGCGAGAGTCAGGCTTGCGCAGCCTGTTGCCGCCAGCAGGATTGAACTAAGCCGGAAGGCGTGATCCAGCGGCATCGAAGAGATCCTTGTGAGTCTGAGGAGTTAAAACCTGATCGACCACCGGGAAAGCCTCGCGGCGGGACGGGTCCGTCCAGGCTGAGAGTAGGATGGTGGGACCCTCCTGGGATGCTGCAAGCGCGTGGGCCAGGGCTTGTTGGACGGCCGCGCTCTCCGCTACGGGACGTCGCTCACAGAGCGCCAGGGTATGAAAAAGATGAAGCGCCTGCTCCTTTCCGTCCGCCAGAACGTCTTGTTGATCGCCGAGCAGCAAACGAAGGCGTGTCCCATCTTTCAGAAATTGATCGATCAGTGAGGCAGCAATAGAGAGTGCCCGTTCAAAGCGCTCCTCTTCTTCATCCGGGGCGACCGTCGAGACGGCAAGCGTGATCATTCGTTGATCTTCGGCTTCGGTCTCTTTGAGCATAAGTTTGGCGGTCCGCGCCGTCGTCATCCAATGGATGGCGCGGGAATCGTCACCGGGCCGGAACTCCCGCAGATTGTAGAGTGAATGTCCCGGGCCTCGTCGCGCTAGTGTCTGCTCATGGCCGATCGCGGTCAGTTCCTGGAGCCGCAACGGTGGCAGAGGGATGAGTTCGGGACAGACAATCAGGCTGGCCTCGCTCGGGTAGAACGCTTTTTTGTGAAAGAGTCCGAAAGGGAACGGGGTGACCACACGGACGCCGTCGAGGTGATACCGCCCACGTCGTCTGATGAGCAACGGATAGGATCGCAACGTTGATGCCCCTGGCGCGAGGTGGGTGAGGTGAATACCGCGATCGTGATCCTGGCCCGCGACGACATCGAGAAACCGTAGCGAGACGCTCGGAATATGTGATTTGCGATTGGCAATCCACAGCGTCGCCGTGGTCGGTTGATTGACGAAGAGCGTGTCCGGGAGATGGCGATGGAACTCCAGTCGGCGCACGCACTGTTCCGACAGCAGACCGGACAACACGATCAGGCTGAGCATCATGGCCAGCAAGAGGTAAAACAGGTTGTTCCCGGTGTTGACGGCAGCGATTCCGACGGCCAGGGTTAAGAGGAGAAAACGAATGCCTTCCGTCGTCACGCGAATGGTGCGGTGTCGGGAAAGTTGCCGGAGGAGGGCTCGGATGCTAGTGCGTGCCATGCTGGTGGCCCGTCATACAGGGGCGCCATTTCCGCGCGGTTGTCAGATGTGCTTGCTCCCGGCGCTCCCGGGGCATTCACACTGGAACAGGAATGCTCTCGAGAATGTCTTGAATGACCCGCTCCGTATGCTCGACGCTTTTTGTGCGCGTGCCGTGAGAGCGGCTGAGCATGACGCGATGGGACAGGACGGAAGGAGCGAGTTCCTTGATGTCCTCGGGAAGGCAATAGGTCCGGTCGCGCACGAGGGCAAGGGCCTTCGCCGCTTTGGTCAGCGCCAGCGCGCCCCGTGTACTCACCCCGAGCGACAGGAGTTCGTTCTGTCTGGTGGCGTGCACGATGGCGAGGAGGTAATCCATCAGGCTGTCCTCGATCCTGACTTTGTCTGCCCGTGCCTGGAGGTCCAGGATATGTTGTGCGTTCAGAACGGGTTCAATTTCGTTGGCCGGATGCAGTGAGTGAGGGCGGTCTAACACCTTCTTTTCCTCTTCCGGCGTCGGGTAGCCGATGGAGAGTCGCATGAGGAACCGGTCCAACTGTGATTCCGGAAGCGGAAAGGTGCCGTGATATTCCGCCGGATTTTGCGTGGCAATGACCATGAACGGCTGATGGAGCGGATACGTTTGGTTATCCACGGAAATCTGGGCTTCGCTCATCGCCTCCAGCAGACTGCTTTGTGTTTTGGGCGTGGTGCGATTGATCTCATCGGCCAGGACAATGTTGGCGAACAGCGGCCCCGGCATGAACTCAAAGGCTTGTTTTTGACGATTGAATACGGAGATGCCGACGATGTCAGACGGCAGCAAGTCACTGGTGAACTGAATGCGTTTGAAGGAGCAATCGAGCGAGCGCGCCAGGCTATGGGCCAGGGTGGTTTTCCCGACGCCGGGCACGTCTTCGATCAGGAGGTGCCCCCGCGCCAACAGGCAGACCACGGCCAATTCAATGGCCCGCGGCTTGCCTTTGATGACCTGCGCGATATTGTCCTGTAACGATTTGATAGATTGCGAAGAATTCACGATGGGGTGTTTTTGAAGAGAGTTATGTTCGGCACATGGCGTGTATGCCGAAGTCTAACAAAGGGTCCGGGGACCGTCAATTTATACGGGCTTTCACGCGGGCAGCGACGGGTTTGTCAGGAAATTGAGATGGACTCGGGTACGAGCGTCACAAACCAAGGGGGCGTTTCTTCCGACATCCCCTGGAATCGTCTGGCGGTGCTGCTGGCTGGGATGCCTTCGAAGAGCGCACCCCGCTGAATCCTCACCTGCCGGAATCGATAGGGGGCAAGATGGCCGGCGGGCAGGCGAAGGACCGATGGAAAGCTCTGACGCAGCGGCGCCAGGTCCGACAACATGCAGGATCCACCGATCGGGAGGGCTGCGAGTCGGCGGTAGGTTTCTCCGAATACCTGCGGTAGGGTTTGTGGGGATAGGATGAGATCGGCAGGCCTCACGCCTGGATCTTCGATCAACTGCGAGAGAATTTCCCAGAACACTTGAGAGTCAACCGCCCCTAACACGCAAAGGGCTCCGCGGGTGGCCATCAATTCAAGCAAGGCGAGCGGTCCGCGAATATCGAACTTCCAGGGCGGAAACAGCAGGCTTCGTCCGGCATGGTGCACCTCGAGCGCGTGCTCTTTCCCATGCCGAACCTCTCGGGACTCTCCCTTGGTGCGTCGCAGTTCTTCGGCCAGGCAGGTGGGAGAGATGCGGGTCGGTTCATAAGCAAAGGTCGGAGTCGCCGGCGCCCAACAGGTGACAATGAGGTAGCGGGTGGCCAGGCGCTGGTCCCGTTCCAACGGATCGAGAGCAAACATGTCCTGGTCGCCATAGAAGCGAAATTGCAGGCCGGGCTTGGCGCGCAGCCTGGTCAGGCGAAGCGGAGGCGCATGCAGGGGGCCCCCCAGTTGCGAATCGGGGTTCAACCGGTCGAGGCAATGGAGCATGAGCGGCCTGTTGTGCATGGCCAATTGCGGCTCGTATAGGGTGACGAGTTCTTCGGCAAATGAGAGATCGCCCGCTCCCAGGTCTAACATCGATGCCGGAAGCTGTTCCAGCAAGAGGTCAAAGGGATTGAGGTGTTCTTGAATGAATGCCTCTACGGTGTCCGGTGAGACCGTCGGCAGCGGCCACTTGGTGGTCGGTTTTGCTCGCAGCCCAAAGAAGACGCACAGGGCGCGTAACGCTTTTGTGGGCGGAAGTCCTGTAAATTGTTTAAGCAGGTCAACGCAGGAGTGGCGATCGTCGGTTGCGTGGGCCGGCGGCAAGGCGGCAATGAGGCCCTGCTTGAGGTCGTCGTGAGTAGAAGAGGCATCAATGGCGTCGATCAGCCTCGTGCGCGTCGCGGGCCAGTCGGCCGGATTCACGAGTTGGCGCGAGGCATCCCAGGAGATTGTGTCGAGAGACCTGGCGGACGTGACCTGTTTCCGAAAGGCGGCCAGGCTGTCAGAATCAACGGGCATGGATCAATCAGGGGTTCGTGGATAGGCGCGTAGTTCGCGGCTGATGGGCTAAAAATAGTGTGTTGCGCAGAGTATCGGGCCGGTCGTGAAGGAGTCAAGCGCGTCTCCTTGCGGCCACGTCAGGCGTATGTTAGGTAGACGAGATGCGTTCATTACTCACGCATTCATGCGAGACGTTCTACGGTAGTGCCAAACATTTGGTCACCATGCTGGCCTTCGCGCTGGTCATGTCGGGCTGCCAGGCGAAAGAGCATCCAGTAGCTGGTATGCCCCAGGTATGGGACGAATGGGCAGTGGGACAGATTCTAGATGCCAAAACCGGCCGCGTAGTCGGGATACAGGAGTGGTTAATAGGGTTGGCCGGGTACGACGTGATTTATTTGGGGGAGGAGCATCACAATCAGGCCCACATTGATGCCGCATTGAGGGTGCTTCGTTCGCTGGTGAGCCAAGGACGCCGGCCGGTGCTCGCCATGGAAATGTTTGGATGGGAGGGGCAGCCGGCGCTCAACCACTATCTCTCGTCGAAGGAGTCTGTTCGCTCGGAATTCCTGGAGCAGGTGGGATGGAAGCAAAATTGGGGCGGGGCCTTCGAAGATTACGAACCGTTGGTGCGATTTGCTCAGGACCAACGGCTTCCGCTGCTGGCGATGAATCCACCTAAGGCGTTGATTCGACAGGTGGTCAGGCAGGGGCTGACTCAGGCCAAAGAACAGCCGGAGTGGCGTCAGTGGGGCATGGAAGGGGAGGCCATCGTTGATGATGCGGCCTATCGTTCCCGTATATTGTCCCAGCTGCAAGCGTGCCATGGGGGCGGGGCGCCGGAAGACTATCAGACGATGTATGAAGCGTCTATGGTGAGAGACGAGGGGATGGCAAAAACGCTAGCTGCGGCATTTAACGGAATACGTGCCCAATCTGATCCCAGCCAAGGGCCTGTGGTGAGTTATACAGGGGGCGGCCACGTACAATATCGACTGCCGGTGCCGAACCGTGTTGCGCGGCGGATTCAGGGCGGACTCAAGGAGGTAACCATCTATATGGCTACCTTTGAGCAAGAACGGGCCGCGGAGCTGTACCAAACTATGCAGGAAGGCATCGCAGATTTCGTGTGGTTGACGCCTCAGGGCTCTCAAGGAGCCCCTCGACGGTGCCGATAAGAAGACTCAGCGGTCGAGCCGCACGGCCCTGCTGACTCGTCTCGATTTTAGGCGGGTCCCCCCGCCTGCGGGATAGCCGTATCAGGGAAGCTGCCGTACACTCTGGTCTCGTTGCCCGGGTGGTCGGCATCAGGAGTGGTGATTCCATGGCACTACGGCGATCATTCGGCAGGTTACAAGGGCGACTCACCGAGACCAATCATTTCACAGGTGGCACTATGCGGGGGAAAATCGCATGTTCGGCTGACCGCCTCAGTTTGTTGGAGGCAGCCATGATCAGCTCCGTCGTGGAGCCCAACGCCTTCCAAATCGGAAAGCAATATCAGTCGGAGCGTCGTGTGCAGCTGACTGATGCGTCGGACACCGAACTCACCTCCTCCGTAATGGGCAATTCCGGGTTGTATGAGCAGACCATTCGTCTGAGCAATGGCCACCTGGAGGCCAGGTGTTCCTGCACGTTGTCTGAGCAGCCGATTTGTCGGCATGGCGTTGCCGCGTTGCTTGAGTATCAACGCTGGTCGAACGCACGGATCGTTCCCAAGGCCAGGCCTGCCGCTCCCCGCCTCGAAACGGTACGATCCCCAGCCCCGTCAGTGTCCCCCGGTGATGTAAAACTCAGCGAATTGAATCAGTTTAGTGAGTGGATGCAGCGGGTGGTTCAGGCCATTCAGACTGGTCAACCGGTTCCCGATCAGCCCGGTATCGAACCGGGTCTTGTGTCTACCTGGACCCAAATCATCCAGCAATTGGACGAACGCAGGCGCGAGAGCGAAGTAGCGCAAATCGAACTCGATACGGACATTCGCAATCGAGAGGCGGCGGTCGCGCGTCTGACCCAGGACCTGGAAGCGTCCGTCAAGGAATCAAAATCGCTGCAGGTGATTTGCCGGGACCTCCAACGGGAAGTGGAACAACAAAAATCCGCCCTCAACAAAACGACCGACCTTTCCCGACACATAGAGCAATTTGAGGGTGAGGTGAAGGCCATAGCCGGCCTGTTGACCGAGAAAAGCCGCCGGTTAGAAGGGCTCTCGGAGACCTGTCGAGATGTGGGAACGATGCTGAAATCGTTAGGCAAGGCCTAAAGCGGGCATCCGGCTGTAAACCAGCCGGTCTTGCCTCTGAACTCCATCCGACCCTTCTTTTTCCTACCCCCTTGCGCGATCCCCCGTCCCTTCAGTACAATGCGGCCCTCTTTGGGGATTCCTTGATTACAAGGGGGAGATCATGAACAAGCTGATAGTGGGCGTGTTGAGCGGAATCGGAGCGCTGCAGGCGACCAGTGCGTTTGCCAATGTCAGTGAAGGTCCGCCGGATTACAGCGGTATTACTGGCCTCTACTATACCCTGATTGCGTTGATCCTGGCATTCGGGGTGTACGACACTTTCTTCAAGAAGAGCTAACCAGCTCCTCCTGATTTAGCGGCGTGAAATGTTTCTCCGTTTGATAAGACGGAGACGATGTTTCACGCCTTCTTTTTTCGCTCCGAAGAGCCAGTCCCGCTGTTTGTCAGAATGGGTAGCAGGCTCTTGAGGACGTTGTCGACGACAATGCGATAGCCTTCACCGGTAGGATGGATGCCGTCGGCTTGATTGAGCTGCTTTTCACCCCCTACCCCTTCAAGCAAAAACGGAATCAGCGGAAGCGAATGGACGTGGGCCAGGTCCCGATACATCGCTTCAAACTTGGCCGTATATTCCTCACCATAGTTCGGCGGCAGTTTCATGCCTGCCAGGACTACGCGCACTCGCGCCTCCTTCAATTGACTGATGATCGCATCGAGATGCGAGCGAGTCTCCGGCAGGCTCAGGCCGCGCAACCCATCATTGCCGCCCAACTCGAGAATCACCATGTACGGTTTTCCGGCAAGCACCCAGGGCACCCGGCGGAGTCCTCCTGCCGACGTGTCCCCGCTGACCCCTGCGTTGAGCACCTGGTAGTGATGGCCTAAGACATCGAGCCGTTTCTGAAGTTGCGCAGGGTACGTCTGTTCCGGGGAGACCCCCAGGCCTGCTGTCAAACTATCGCCGAATGCGACGATCCTCGGTCGATCGTCAACCGGAGGAATCACCGCCGGTGCGGGCGAGTCATTAAGAGGCCTGTGTTCGGTGGAGGGCTGAGGTGTCGAAAGACTGGTGGTCGCAGATGGGGAGGGAGATGGCGTCGACTGATCGCAGCCTACCGGTCCGCTGAGGAGCAATGCGATGAGACCGCCGGTCAAGAGGCGCGAGGTACGGCTGAAAAGGTCGGAGCAGGGTGTCATCCGTACAGTATAATATGAAAACTGTTTTTGAATACGGGAGCAGCGGATCAGCGTGACCATGATTGCCACCCATCATATGACAATGCAGTTGGAGGCCGGAGGCCAGACGGTCACCATTCTTGAAGATGTCACGGTCCAGATTCCAGAAAAGCAAACCGTTGCGATCGTCGGACCGTCCGGGAGCGGAAAGTCCACACTGCTTGGCCTGATCGCAGGGCTCGACCGGCCGACGTCTGGAACCATATGGCTCAACGGTGTCGAAATTACGGCACTGGGCGAGAAGGCGATGGCGCGCCTGCGCCTGGCCAATGTCGGGTATATTTTTCAGTCCTTTCACCTCATTCCCACCTTGACGGCATTGGAGAACGTCTCCATTCCATTAGAACTCGCGGGCGATCGGCATGCTCGGCAGCGTGCAGATGAATTGTTGCGGGCTGTGGGGTTGGGGCACAGGGTGTCGCACTATCCGGTTCAACTGTCCGGAGGGGAACAGCAACGGGTGGCCGTGGCTCGGGCCTTCGCCTGCCGCCCGCCGATTCTGTTGGCCGACGAGCCGACAGGAAACTTGGACTCGAGTACAGGGCAGCAGGTGATCGAACTGATCATGGCGTTACACCGGGATGCGGGGACGACCCTCGTGTTGGTGACCCACGATCAGCAACTGGCTGCATCGATGGAACGAGTGATTACCATCCGTGACGGTAAGATTGCCTCCGATCAGTTCACCGCACTTCAACAGAGTGAGTCTGCCCACCAGTTATGATCCCTTTCTGGTTCATCATGGCCTGGCGGGAATTGCGATCGGCCTGGCGCCACTTTGTCTACTTTCTCGCCTGTATTGCCTTAGGCGTCGGGGCGGTTGTCGGAGTCTCTCTCTTTTCGGCCAATGTTGAGCGTGCGGTGCTCAAAGAAGCGCGCGGGTTGTTGGGAGGGGATCTTGAGGTTCGGCTGTCCCGACCTATCGGCGCGCCAGGCTCCGCCGTGCTCCAGAGTCTGGCGGAGCGGGGGATTTTGGCCACACGCGTGAGTGAATTGGTGGCGATGGTGGCGCGGGTTGATCGTGCCCAGGGCCGGGCGGACGTCACGCAGTTGGTGGAGTTGAAAGCGGTTGAGCCGCAATACCCGCTGTACGGAGTGCTGAGGCTTGACCCTGATCGGCCACTGACGGAACTGCTGTATCCTTCGGGGGGTAACTGTCGAGAGGCTTGCCACGGGGCGGTGGTTCAGGATGCGCTACTGATCCGCTTAGGGTTGATCGTAGGCGATGCGATCAAAGTGGGGCAGGCCTCGTTCCGTATCACAGGGGTCATTCGCACTGAGCCGGATCGCATGGCCAACATGTTCAGTCTGGGGCCGCGAGTACTGATTTCGAACGAAGGTCTGGCAGCAGCGGATCTGATCAAGCCCGGGAGTCGCTTGCGAGAGCGGCATCTTCTAAAGCTGCCCGCTTCCATGGCCTTGTCACCTCTTCTTCATGAACTCTGGGGCCGTCTCGCCGCAGAGTCCGCACGTGTGTCTTCCTATCGGGATGCCCAGCCTCAGCTCAAGCAGTTCCTGGAGCAATTGGCCCGGTATCTGGGGCTCGTTGGGCTGACGGCGCTGTTCGTCGGCGGGATCGGGGTGGCTTTGTCCATTCAAGCCTTCGTTCGGGAGAAGTTGCAATCCATAGCGATTCTTAAAACTCTGGGCGCGGACACCCACACCATCCTGTACTCCTACTTAGGGCAGGCAGTTGGTCTGGGCCTGGTGGGCAGCCTGGCGGGGGTCGGCATAGGAGTCGCCCTGCAATCGGTGCTCCCGCAGGCGGTGTCCACATTGCTGGCGACAGATGTTTTGCAGCAGGTCGAGTTTACGTCTGTTCTCTCCCTGTCTGCGGTGGCTCCGATTGCGAAGGGCTTGGGGCTCGGCATTTTAACTACGTTGCTGTTCAGCCTGTGGCCTCTCCTGACGATCCGTGAAATCAAGCCGGCCGCCATCTTCAGGCGTGAGGTGGAAACGGAGCGGGTACCTCTTGTGCGACAGGACCGATCAGCGTGGAGGCGCGTCGGGCGATTGATCACAGCAGATCCGCTTCGAGCACTCACGGCAACGGGCATCGGACTCGGGCTGGCGGGTCTTTCTGTCTGGCAAGCCGGATCTCTGGCCATCGGTAGCCTCTTCGTCGGGGGCCTGTTCGTCGCCGTGACGGTTTTGACCGGGTCGGCAAAGGTACTGCTGCTGGGATTACGTGCCCTGCCGGTACCGCGGGCTCTCTCCGTGCGACAGGCGCTGGGGAATATTCAACGCCCGGGCGGACAAACCCTCGGGGTGATGGTGTCGATCGGCGTCGGCGTCATGGTGATTCTGGCGATTGCGTTGCTTGAGCATGCGCTGGTGCGACAGGTGGGAGAAAACCGGCCCTCCGATTCACCCACATTCTTTTTCATCGATATTCAGCCCGATCAGGCCGAGGCTTTTTCGGAACTGGTCCACCGGCGGACGGGAGACTTTGCTCCGGACCTGACTCCGCTGGTGCGGTCACGGCTCCATGCCATCAACGGCCGGGCGGTCACCGCCGAGCGTGATTCCGACCAGGAGGATCAGCCCAGTCAATCGAAGGAGGACAAGCGCAAAAACTGGTATGTGAATCGCGAGTATGTGCTGACCTTTCTTGATCAGGTGCCCAAAGATAATACGATCGTGAAAGGCGTCTGGTGGAAGCCGGGCCAGGTGTTTGCGCGACCGCAGGTGTCCGTCGAGGAGGAAGCTGCCAAGAGCCTGGGCATTGATGTCGGCACGGTGCTCGACCTCAACATCCAGGGGACCATTCTGCAAGCCGAGGTGAGCAGCATCAGAAAGGTTGAGTGGGGAAACTTCTCGACGAATTTCTACATGATCTTTTCGCCGGGCTCGCTGGATGCGGCACCGATGACCTACGTCGCAACCGTTCGTGTGGCTCCTCGAGATGAGGTGGCATTTCAATCGGCCGTGGTGGCGGCGTTTCCCAATGTGACCGCGATCAACATCGGCGAGGTCTTGAGCAGCTTTGCCCGGGTGCTGGATCGGCTATCGCTGGCCATTCGGGCCGTCGCGATGTTTTGTCTCTTGGCAGGGGCGTTGGTCATGGCCGCGGCGCTGGCGGCCACCCGGTATCGACGCCTCTATGAGGCGGTGATTCTCAAGGCGCTTGGCGCAACCCGAGGCTTGATCGCCCGCTCGTTTGCGGCTGAATATGCGGTGCTGGGATGTGTGGCGGGGGTCATCGGCGTCGCCCTGGCCAGTCTGTTTTCCTGGGCGATCTTGCGGTACATTCTGGAACTGCCCTGGGCGTTGGAACTGCCCTTGCTGGGCCTCGGATTGGCCTGCACCGTTCTGCTGACGCTCCTCGTGGGATTCCTGAGCACCTACCGTCTTCTCGGCCAGCCTCCGTTAACCGTGCTCCGACACGAATGACGCGAGAGATGATTCCGATGCTGTCAGGTTGTCTTACGCGCCAACACGGCGCGAATCGCCTGGAGATCGCGTTCGCGAAACTGTACGGCAATATGCAGTTGTTCCAGGTTCTGCTCCAGCGTCTTTCCGCCGAGGTCGATCTTGCGGGACGTAAAGAAGTCACGCACGTCACGTTCCAGTTCAGGGGTTGAGAGCCCGGTGATTCCCCCGCACATTCTCCGCAATCCGCTTTTGGGAAACAGCTTGTCCATTCGTTCCCAATTGGCCTTCACAAATTCCCAGGCCTTATCGCGGATGTACACATTGTGGAGCAGGCTGCTGACGAGGAACGGCGCATCCTGCGTGCGGATCTCATCGGTCAGAGTCTTGGCCAGTGTGCGCTCCAGCAACTCGGGCGCTCGAAATGCCGCGAGAGAGAAGAGATAGCGGCGCTCTTCTTGCGGTGTGGTGGCCTTGCGGAACCGTCCTGCAAATTCTTCATAGCGAGCTTCGTCCCCGGTGAAGGCCAGAATGGAGACCAACGCTGGAATCACGTTGGGATCAATGGACCTGGTCTGTTGCTGAAGGGCTGTGTAGGCTTCGCGCGCTTGTGCCTGGATGGTCTGATCGCGTCCCAGCGTGCCTAACGCGCGAATGATGTCGCCACGCAACTCTTTGACGAGATCGCGCTCATCGGCGCGCGGGGTCCATCCGAGTTGATGGAACATCGGCGCGACCCGATCGCGGACAAGTGCGGCCAGCAATGGACGATCTTCTTCGGTGAGCAGGTGGTTGATCGTGGAGAACGACCCCAACATCACGGCCCAGACATGAGGGTCTTGTTCGTCACGGAAATGTTCGGTCAAGGCGAGGTAGTCACCGGGCGTCACCATGCCGGCGACGGTGGAGGCCCAGGTATCGTTCAGCAGATTGAATCGTTCGACCGGAGCCAGCTCGTTCAAGCCACTTTTCTGCAGGCCACGGAGTAAATCGGCGCTGTATCGAACGCGGTAAAATCCGTGCCCCCCTTCGTTTGCCAACACCGATGTCCAGCCTTCCGGCAGCGGGATGCGATTCTCCCGGTCACTAAGTAGCACGCGCCTGGTTTCAGTGCCTCGCGTGGTCGTGATGCGCAGTTGAACCGGTACCTGCCAGCGTTGCGCGCCTGTGCCTGAGGAGGCCGGAGACGAGGCTTCGGCATAGGTGAAGCGGCGTTGCGTGAGGATCAGCGTGGAGGAAGACTCGAGGGCGAGCGACAGTAAGGGATAGCCGGGCGAGAAGATCCATTCGTTCATGAGTGCGGGAACATCCTGCTTCGATGCCTGCCCGAGGGAGACCCATAGATCGGTGGTCTCAGCATTGCCGTAGGCATGGGCCGTCAGGTAGTGGCGTACCCCGTCTCGGAACACTGTCGGGCCGATATGCTGCTCCAGCATGCGCAGGACGGAGGCGCCCTTCTCATAGGTCAACACGTCAAACATGGCCTCTGCTTCTTTCGGTGCGCGCACGGGAAACTCGATTGGTCTCGTGCTGTGCAGGCCATCGACTGAAAGGGCGGCGGCACGTGCCATGCCGAAAGCGGTCCAGCGGTCCCATTCGGGTTTCCAGGCGTCCACGACCAGCATTTCCATGAAGGTGGCGAAGGCTTCGTTGAGCCAGAGACCGTTCCACCAGGCCATCGTGACCAGATCGCCGAACCACATGTGTGCATTCTCGTGGGCCACGACGTCGGCGATGCGTCCCTGCTCGGCGTGCGTGGCCGTGCGCTGGTCCAACAGGAGTGCCGTTTCACGAAAGGTAATGGCC
The DNA here is from genome assembly GCA_009594995.1 of Nitrospira sp. Classification (GTDB taxonomy): domain Bacteria; phylum Nitrospirota; class Nitrospiria; order Nitrospirales; family Nitrospiraceae; genus Nitrospira_A. The sequence goes on from VOPR01000015.1 coordinate 173,033, forward strand.
CCCAGATTTTCCATCGCGCCGGAGGCGAAATCCGGAATGGCGATGAGGTCCAATTTGTCGCCTGGATAGGGGATGCCATAGTAGTCGGCCAGGAAATTGAGTGAGTAGACGGCGATTTCGTGCCCGAAGGGGGTCAGGTGCTGCTTGCCGGGCACCGACCAAAGCCGAACGGGCGTCTGCTGTGCCATGATCGGGGCTGTGGACTCAAGCTTTCCGACAATGAAGGCCACCAGATAGGTGGACATCTTCATGGATTCCGCAAAACGAAGGACGCGCTTGTCGCCTTCGTGGCGATCGTCCACGATTCGCGTGTTTGAAATGGCTGTCAGTGAAGGATCGATGACCAACGTCACGGCGAAGACGGCTTTGAACTGAGGTTCGTCCCAACAAGGAAATGCCCGTCGTGCGTCCGTCGCTTCAAATTGTGTGGCTGCGAGACTCTGTGCGATGCCGTGGTCGTCCTTGTAACTGCTACGATAGAAGCCACGCAATTTGTCATTCAATGTTCCGCGAAATGCGAGATGCAGCTTCCAGGTGCCCGGTTGGACTGCCGCGGGGAAGGTGATGCGGCACCGCTGGTGTTCGTTATCCATCTGCACGGTTCCCGTGAGGGGCTGATGGCCTTCCCCGGACAAGGTCGCTGATGAGACGTCCAACTCGGTGGCATTCAAGAGAATGTCGATCGTTGGTTCGGTCACAGTCAGAGTGACGACCTCATGTCCCGCGAACGAGTGTGATTGGAGATCAGGCTCAATTCGCAGGTCATAGTGCGTCGGAACGACGTGGCGTGGGAGTCGATAGGGATCCGGTGTCTGTGTAGCTGTGGTCGTCATAATGTGTTTAGGCCGTCGGTGGTTGCGAGGTGGATTGGGGCTGCTCCAGGCTGCCGGGACGAGAAACAGGAACGACGCTCCCTGCCAGGCGCCTAGCCATACGATGGTATTGGCAACGGCGCGGATTGCCAACGCCGCCGTCTGCCGGCGGGTGACCGGCGGGTCGGCATGCTCGTCGCTCATGACTCCGTGGCGTGGGTGACGTCGACACCGTGCCCATGGCCGACGATCAGGATGCTGGTCCGTCCGATGAACAGGCCGGTTTCAACGATGCCGGGAACCTGATTGAGTGCGACTTCGAGGGCGGCCGGGTCATCGATGTTCGGCATGTGCAGATCGAGAATGACGTGACCGGCTTCGGTCTGAAACACCGTGCCGTTGCGCTGCCGCAGCACGGCCTTGCCGCCTGAGACTTCCTCAATGTTCCGCGCGGTGCTGCCCCATCCGAAGGGCACGACTTCAATGGGCAAGGGGAAGCTGCCGCCGAGCGCCGGCACCAGTTTCGTGTGGTCGACCATCACGATGAATCGTTTTGCCGCCGCAGCCACAATTTTTTCCTTGAGCAGCGCGCCGCCCCCGCCTTTTACGAGATTCAACGCGGGATCGACCTGATCGGCTCCGTCGATGGCCACATCGATCATCCAGGCGTTGTCGGACTCGATCAGGGGAATGCCGGACTGCTTCGCAAGGGCGGCCGTATCGTGAGATGTTGGGACGGCTTGAATTTTCAGCCCTGCGCGCACGCGTTCGCCGAGCGCCACAATAAGATGCTTCGACGTGGTGCCGGTTCCAAGCCCCACCACCATGCCGTCGTGTACAAATTCGGTCGCCTTCAAGGCGGCCTGTCGTTTTTCAGAATCCAGGTCAACGAATGGTGTCATGGTCGATGATGTCATAGTGAAGGAGATGATGTGAGTTGTGCTGCCATAGAGGCGGCGCCGAGCAGGGCGGTTTTATCGTTCATCACGACTTTGACCGGAATCTGGCTCATGATCCGCTTGTAGCGGCCTTTGTTTGTGAAGCCGCGCATGAACGAGCCATCCTGCAGTTTCTTCAGTAATTTTGGGGCAATGCCTCCCGCGACGTATACTCCGTCCAGCGTGAGCGCTTTCAGCGCCAGGTTGCCTGCTTCCGCACCATACACGCATGAGAATAGGTCCAGGGCCTGTGTGGCGATTTCCGCTTGGCCCTTAAGTCCGGCTTCGGCAATCTCGGCGGCCGGATTCCCCACTTTGATCTTTTCCGCCAGCCAGGTGGGCTCATTCTTTTTCGTGTCGCGCAGGTACTCATAGATGGCGTGTAGGCCGGGGCCCGACACGATACGTTCGTAACTGACGTGGAGATAACTGCCTCGTAAATGCCGAAGTAGCTCAATCTCGCTGTCGCTGTTCGGCGCAAAGTCCGTATGTCCGCCCTCTGAGGGCATGGGGCGGTAGCGAGTTCCATCCCAGTAGAGAATGCATTCGCCGAGGCCGGTACCTGCGGCGATCAGGGCGAGCGCCTGCTTTTTCTTCGGGGGTGTACCGGGGTTCAACACCACGATTTCATCGGGATTGAGCAGCAGGATGCCATGGGCAGTCGCTTCGAGATCATTCAAGAGACGGACGTGCGGGATGGCGAATCGCTCTGCCAGAGTGGCGCCCTCAATGACCCAGGGAAGATTGGTCGTACGGCAACGGTTGTCGATCACCGGTCCGGCCACGCCGAAGCACGCCGCCGTCAGCTTGATGGGCTCGGGGGGAGGCTCCGGTGTCTCCGTGGTTCCTTCTGCCGGCGCTTCGAGGGGCTCAGCTCCCAACTCGCCTTCCGTGGGTGACTTGGGAAGCGGGGTGCTGAGGAATTCATCGACGATGTCTTCGAGGGTCTTGTAGTCAGCACTGTGAAAACTGTCTTCGCGGACCGGCTCCACCCGCCCGGTCGTCCACTCGTACAGTGCCAAGTTGGTCTTTGTTCCGCCGATATCGCCTGCCAGAATCATGGTCCCTCTTACGATGACAAATCGCCTGTCGCCCCGGTCAATTCAGATGCGGCCGCGCGGTCAAGATACCACAACAGCCGTCCCGTCTCCGACCGAACCAGTGCTGCTGGATAGGGGGCGGGGTCGCTTGCGCGGCCCCCGGTGACAGCTTGAACGACCTTCGCCTTGTTCAGCCCGGTGACGAGGAACAGTATCACACTCGCATGATTGATCACACCTAGGGTGAGAGTGATGCGATGGCGCGTGCCTTGGGGAGAATGACCGGGTACGACCCAGCGGGTCTGTTCCGTGACCGCCGGAGTTCCCGGAAAGAGGGAAGCCGTGTGGCCATCGTCACCCATGCCCAGTAGGACCAGGTCCAGAACCGGCCATTGGGCGGAGCGGGTGGCCGTCAGCCGGCGCAAGGTGTCTTCGTACTGAGTGGCCGCAATTTCAGGCGGGTCTTCCCCGCGTATTCGATGAACCTGGGTTGCTGGAATGCGCAGCGGTGTGAACAGCATGGTATTTGCCAGGGCGAAATTGCTGTCGGCATGGGTAGGGGGAACGGCGCGTTCATCGCCGAACAGGAAGTGCACCTTTCCCCAGTCGAGTTGCCTCGCGTATTCCGAACTCGCCAGGACGGAATAGAGGGCTTTGGGGGTCGAGCCGCCGGAGAGGGCCACAAGGAAGCGCGCGCGGTCGGCAATCGCCTGTTGGCCGAGTTGTATGAAGAGGTCTGCCGCGGCGCGGATGAGTTTTTGGGCATCAGTGAAGGTGTGTATCTCCGGTGTTCGTGGCATCTCTCAACGGCGCGTGCGACGTGTTGGGCTGGTCCGTTTCTTTGCGGCGGGCTTCCGACGCGTGGTCTTGGTTGGCGTGAGGAGCGTCACGAGACTGCGGATGGTGCGCACGGGATTGGGTCCGAGTGCAATCCGGACGGCCGGGCGCTGGTGCGTCTGCAGCGATTGAAGATCACCAATGGCTTGGGCTTGGGCCAGTGTGCCGAACGTGTAGAACTTTTCCGGGACTGGGACGTCAGGCTTCATCGTATCGACCAATTCGAGAAAGAGTCCGCTGTTTGGGCCGCCCTTGTGAAGTTGTCCGGTGGAATGCAGATAACGGGGTCCATACCCTGCCGTCGTGGCTATACGATGTCGCACCATGATGGCTTTGCGAAGTGCCCGTAACGCGACTTCAATTTGAGCGGTGGGAGTCGTGTAAGCCAGAATGGCCAGGTAACGATTCGGCGCGGTCTGTTCCAGCAACTGAGTCAACGCTTGTTTGGCTGTCAGCGACGGGAGGGAGGGGAACCGTCCCTGGGTTTGGACTTCCTTCAGGACGCGGCCCGTGTTGTCTTTGCTCTCCTGCACGTTCGGTTGGTCGAATGGATGAATCCCGAGAGCATGCCCCGCGATGGCCGTGGCGAACTCCCACCGAAAGAATTCCCCGCCGAGATCGTAGCGGTCTTTGAGATTCAAGGAGAAGACTGGGTGTCCTGCTCGCTGCAGGGCGGAGACGGTTCGATCCAGAGAGGCATTCCGATCGCCTCTCAGTCGAAGTGAAACAAACACTCGATCAGTCCCATATGCAGTCGGAGGCGCGAGGGGTTCTCCCGCCACAGGGACGAGGCCGGTTCCTTCCTTTCCGGTGCTTTCTGCAAGGAGTTGCTCGACCCAGAGTCCGAATGATGCGAGTGCGGGTGACGTAAGCAGGGTAACCTTGTCTCGGCCAGCTCTGGCCATTGCGGCCATCATCGCCCCCAGCGCCGCTCCCGGATTGTTTTTGGGCGAGGTCGTCTGACGACAGGCTTCACGCATGGTGAGCGCACGGGTCAGGAGTTTTCCCACGTCGAGACCCAGAAGGGTGGCAGGAACCAGGCCAAAATACGAAAGGACGGAGTACCGTCCTCCGATGTCCGGTTGGTTGGTGAAGGTACGCCAGAATCCGCGTTCGCGCGCGAGTTGCTCGAGTCCGGTGCCGGGATCGGTGATGGCGACAAACTGCGCGCCGCCTCGATTCCCCTTGGTGTGGTGGACAAGTTCCCAGAAGTGGGCGAAGAGAGACATGACTTCGATGGTTCCGCCGGATTTACTCGCGACGAGAAACAGCGTCCGTGCCGGTTGAATGGCCTTGGTCACCTGCCGTACCCAGCCAGGCACGGTGGAGTCCAACACCCAGAGCCGGGGAGCGCCCTTCGATGCGCCGAAGGTGCAGCGCAGCACCTCGGGTCCGAGACTACTGCCTCCCATTCCGAGGAGTACGACGTCGGTCGTATGGGCTTCGCGAGCCGCTTGCGCAAAGGTCCGCAAGTCGGCGAGTCCATCCTGCATGTGGTCCAGGACCGTCAACCAGCCCAGCCTGTTATCGATTTCAGTCGGGTTTGATTTCCACAGGGTATGGTCTCGCGTCCAGATACGTTCAATGGCGTGGCTGTTTGCCAGGTCCTCGAGCGTTCGGGTGATGCCTGGACTGTCCAGAAGGGAGGATACGTTGGGGCGGATCGGCATAACACGCTCTCTTCCATAGGTGGAGGAACGAAGATGCACGTCGGCTGGTTCGTATCTTATGTAGGGGAGATCAAAAAGGCAAACCAGGAAGACTGACGCTGAGCTGAGGGTGGAGCGAGGCTACAAACTGGGGAAGTGTTGCGGACTGAGGCGCGGTTCAGGTACGCCCGGCGGAGGGCACTAGGTTTCTTCTTCCTGGTCGCCCAGGTCTGCCAGCACGAGAGAGATGGAATTCTGGGATTCCAATGCGCCGACGATGTTGACCGGGGTCCCCACTGAGACCTGATCAAATAACTGGGCGATCTGCGGATTGTCCAGCACGATGCTGCCGTACGGTTGATCCGTAATGCCTTGCGCGATGCCATGGAGTTGGATAAGCCCCGGCATGTGTTGGCTCTTGGGAATCAATCCGGCCTTTTGTGCTTCCTCAAACCGGCGCCGGTCATCGGCATTGGGATAGTCGAGAATCAGGGCTCGGAAATAGGGCGTTTGTCCCGGGCCGCGCTTGCGTTGAACGCGATATTCGCCTTCAGGGGTTGCGCCGTCCCCATAATGCTGTTTTGCCCGGATGCCTCTCGATCCCAATCGGATCGGATAGGTCAGCGCCTTTCGACCATTCTTGTAGAGTGTCAGCACCCGGTCGGCCTTGCTGATCACAATGGCTTGTGCCCGATGTGCTCGGGACCAATCAATGGTCCTCTGTGCAGATTCACGCCAGGCTGCAATCAGATCATCATCCGCATATCGTCCCAATTCATTCGTGAGCAGGGCGGTTTGGGTCAGAATGATCTTCCCGGCACGCTCTGAGGTCTGAATCGAATGCTCGAAATGTCCCTGCTCCAGGAGCAGCCGGGCCTGCTTGACGAGTACTTCGGTTTCAACCGGGTGTTCACCCAGTACCACACGACTGCCGATGTCTCCTACTCTGGTGTTCAGCAGGCGAAGACGTTGCTCGATCTTGGCTAACTTGGTTTCGGCGCTGGTGCGCTGCGCTTGGATGCGGCTATTGACGTCAGCCACGAGCTGCGTCCCTTCAGCCTGAAGCGCTTCCAGGTCGGTTTCGAGTTCATTGTCTTCCCAGGGCCAGCGGACGATGTTTTCTTCCGATTGGACCCGGCCTCTCAATCCGATCCACTGACGGGAGAACTTGGAATAGGCTTCGGGGGTGATGTCGGAGGCTCGAAGCGTGACGAGGTCACGGTCAATGCTTTCAATGGCCTCTACCAGCTCATCGGGGACCGTTTCGACGCACCCACCCATACTCATCGACAGCAGACCGATGAGAGAGAAGCTTGCGAGGAGGCGGCAGATCTGGTTTGGGCGGCTCATGCTAATTGTATTCTATCTTGGAGATGGTGATTCCCGCGAGTTCTTCCCGCCTTTTGCCCGCCAGCCGTGCGGCAATTTTAGCTGGCGTCCTTCCGGTCGGTGTTGCTCAGCATCCGTGGCAGACGCCACCCGACGCATGGATCATATGGATACGGTCACTGGCCCCATGCAACCGATTCCTTCTTACGCAATGTGGGTGCCAGGACTGTGAGGGGTCAAAGTGAGGGTTGATTGCCTTTCAGAACAAGTAGTTAGCCTGACGCAATAGATTGCGCGCCAGGCGTTCTCCTGTGGCATCTTTGTATCTTTGGGGCAAGAGTGCCTCAAGAGAAAGCGATTCCGCTGAGCAGGCGGGACCGCAGATACGGTAGCTTCCTTCGGCCTGGACTTTCCTCCGGCCTGTTCCCGCTTCCGAATCGGGGCGCAGATTCATTGACACGCTCCTGTCCCGCCCCTATAATGCGGCCTCTTCATTGAAAAATGATCTCTCGACAAGGAGTGCGCAATGTCGTTCACTTTTAAGCAACCTTCGAATCTCAAGCGCAAGCGGGAACATGGATTTCGGAAGCGCATGAGCACCAAGAACGGCCGCAAAGTCATCGCTCGTCGCAGAGCCAAAGGCCGCGCTCGTCTCACCGTCTGATTCCTTCCTGCCGCTAGGCAATCTGCATGTAGGCACACATCCAGGTGGTGGGTGATAACCCTGGGTGAGAACTGTCGTCCGGGCCTGGTTGTAGAAGAACAGGGGCGACTCACAGGCGGCGCGTGAATTGTGTTCGTTTAGGCGCACGTACCTGGTAACCCGCAGGCAGGTCTGGTATGACGGCAGGACAGGCGTCTGTGCCGTTTTTCTTGAAACGTAGCCGGGATATCCAGCTCATCAAGAAAAATGGACGGCGTGTTTCAACAGGATTGTTCAATCTCCAAATTAGTCCGGGCGTGCCTCAGGATGCCACGATGGGGATTGTTATCGGACGGCGGTTTGGCACGGCAGTGCGGCGGAACCGGGCGAAACGGCTGTTTCGAGAATTGGGCCGGGCCGTTCGGCCGGATTTGGTTCCGGGATACGCTTTTCTGGTGTTCCCGAAACGCGAGTGTTTGAATCTGCCGTTTATGGAATTACAGCAGGTATGGCGAGGCACATTGCAAAGGCAGCGGTTGGCCCGTTTTGGGGTACCCTCGTCCTGAGGTATCTCTGCATCGGGCTCCTGATGGTGTATCGCGCCTGCCTGTCGCCAATGCTTGGCCCGGCGTGCCGGTTTCACCCGACTTGTTCGGTGTATGCGCAGGATGCCATCGAACGGTATGGAGTGCTCAAAGGGTTGGTGATGGCCGGTCGTCGCCTCCTGAAATGTCATCCTTTCCATCCCGGCGGAGTGGACCCGGTACGGTAACCCTCGTGGCAACAACCCCTCAGCTTCTACTCGGTACCTAAATTTCATGGAAAAGCGCGTCATTGTTTTCCTTATCATCTCTCTGACCGTCATTATCGGTTACGACTACCTGCTGAAGGGCATGGGATTGTTACCGCCCTCGGAGCCGGTGCAAGTCGCCACCACCACGGGCTCTCCGGCTGCGGCCGGCAAGTCGGCGGGATCCGATGGTGCCTTCACCGAGGCGGCGAGCCCTGCGGCCGCCAGTTCTTCAGGTTCCCCTACCCAGCCTGTGGCCTCCGATGGCGCGTCGGGAACCGCGAAAGAAGAGCAGACGATCGAGGTGGACACCGACCTGTTTAAGGCCAAGTTCAGCAATCGTGGCGCGGTGCTTAAATCCTGGGAACTGAAGCGATACACCACCGCGGCCGAGCAGGGGCCTGTGCCCGTCCAATTGGTCTACGCGGGGGGGCGCTTCAAAGGGCCGCTTAGCCTGGTGACCGGCGATCAGGCCGTCACGAGCGACCTGGGATCCGCCCTCTACCACGTGACCCAGGACCTTTCGCGGCTTGATAGTGCCCATCCCGTCGGCCATCTCACGTTCAAGTATCACGATGTCCAGCGGAATGTGGATGTTGAAAAGGAACTGACGTTTCATCATGGGTCGTATGTGGTGGACATTGCGGTTCGCACGCAAGGTCTGACGACGCCGGTGGATGTGACCCTCGGGACCAATTTCGGCATCGTAGAGTGGGGCGAAGGCTTCATCGGCCTGATGGGCTCAGCCTCTCTGGTCGATGACAAGGTGTTGAAGGAAACGCCCGACGGCGAGGCCGAACGCAAAGGCGATGTAAAGTGGTCGGCGATTCAAGATAAGTATTTTCTCAGCGTCCTGATGCCGCAGAAGGCTTCGGCTGCCCTGGCGAAGAAAGAAGGCGACAAACTGGTATCGGCCGGAGTGCGCTTCCCTGCATCTGCGGCCGGCTCGACCATGGCGATGCAGCTCTATGCCGGGCCCAAAGAGTACGACACCCTGAAGGGATTGAACGCCGGTCTGGAAGACACGATCGACTTCGGCTGGTTTGTGTTCGGCAGTTGGGGGCTGGTCAAGGCGGTCGCCAAGCCGATTTTCTATGTCCTCCGCTTTCTCTATGAGTTTACGCACAACTATGGTGTCACGATCATTCTCTTGACCATGTTGATCAAGCTGATGTTTGTGCCCTTGCAGTACAAAAGCTACAAGTCGATGAAGCAGATGCAGGTCATTCAGCCCAAGGTGCTGGCCATCCAGAATAAGTTCAAGGATGATCGCGAGCGGCTGAACAAGGAACTGATCAAGCTGTACAAGGATCATCGGGTGAATCCGGTCGGTGGCTGTCTGCCGATGGTGTTGCAGATGCCGGTCTTCGTCGCGTTGTTCAATATTCTGTATATGACGATCGATCTCCGGCAGGCCCCGTTCATGCTGTGGATCAAGGATCTCTCCGTGCAGGACCCCTATTACGTGCTGCCGATCATCATGGGTGCTACGATGGTCATTCAGCAGAAGATCACGCCGACTACGATGGATCCCACCCAGGCGAAGATCATGTTGTTCCTGCCGGTCTTCATGACGTTCTTGTTCGTGAATTTCCCCGCAGGGTTGGTCCTGTACTGGCTGACCAACAATACCCTCACGATCACACAGCAAGTCGTCACCGAGCGGTTGTTCGGGAAGAAGTGGCAAGCTGCTCCCGCGGATGTTGAGGCGGCAGCCCTGGAAGAACCGAAAGAACAAAAAAATAACGGCAAGCGGCGAAACAGTCCATCCGAGTAAATCCACCGCAGTGGGTGCGTCATGCATGGCGCGCTAGACGATACCATCTGTGCCATCGCCACGCCTCCCGGCGAAGGGGGCATCGGGGTGCTCCGCATCAGCGGGCCCTGCGCGCTTGACGTCGCCTCTCACGTCGTTCGTCTCCGGTCAGGCAAATCGCTTCAAGCGCTTCCTACGCACAGGCTGACGTTGGCCGACATCTGTTCGCCTGGTACGGGCACGTCTCCATCGCATAATTTGGAGTCTCCCACACCGACCCTCATCGATGAAGCGCTTGTGGTGGTGATGAGGAGCCCGCATTCCTTCACTGGAGAAGATGTGGTGGAGGTGCAATGCCACGGAGGTCCGGTGATTCTGGATCAGCTCTGCCGGGGCTTGATGTCCGCCGGAGCGAGGCTCGCCGAACCGGGTGAATTTACCAAACGTGCCTTTCTCAACGGCCGACTTGATCTCGCGCAGGCCGAGGCCGTGCTCGATACCATCCGGGCGAAGACGGCACGGAGCCTGACCATTGCGCAGTCGCAACGGCGAGGCGAACTGTCCCGTGAAGTGGAGGCGATTCGTTCCGAATTGGTGATTGCGCTCGCGCACATTGAAGCAGCCCTGGACTTTGCGGAAGAAGACATTTCTTTTGTTCAGCAGGACGCATTGCTGCGGCTCCTCGATGCGACGTTGCACAAACTCCAGCGCTTGATTCGCTCCGGCGAGGACGGCCGTATCTGGAGGGAAGGTGCGGCGGTGGCGATCCTGGGGCGTCCGAACGTGGGCAAGTCCAGTTTGATGAATGCGTTGTTGCGCAGTGATCGTGCTATTGTCACGGCTATTCCCGGCACGACCCGTGACCTGCTCGAGGAACTTGTCAGCATCGACGGCATTCCGGTGCGATTGGTCGATACGGCAGGCATTCGAACGACAGACGATCCGGTGGAGGTCGAGGGAATCCGCCGGAGCGGACTTGCCTGGGAAGACGCTGATCTTGCGTTGATTCTATTGGATGCGTCCATGCCCCTCTCGGCCAGCGACCGCGAGCTTCTCTCCAGGCCTGCGGCCACGACTGCCTTGCTGGTTTTCAATAAATGCGACCTGCCGTGCCAATTGTCGATGGAAGATCTTGATCGCGCTTGCCCCGGCCATTCTTCCGTGCTTGAGATTTCTGCAACCAAGCAGATTGGCCTGGATGAACTTCGTGAAGCGATTCGCAGCCGTTTGCTACCGGGACGCCTGGAATCGAACGAAGGGGTGCTCGTGACGAATCTCCGCCACGCCGCAGCATTCGAACGTGCGTTGCAGGGCGTCGATCAGGCCAGGCAGTCGGTTGAAGCGGGGCGTGCAGGAGAATTGGTCGCGATGGATCTTCGCATCGCCGCCGATGCGTTAGGCGAAATCACGGGAGTCATTACGACCGACGAAATTCTGGAACGGATTTTCGCTGAGTTTTGTATCGGGAAATGAAAGGACGTTCGTCATGAGTGAGGCGTATGGCGTGATCGTGGTGGGGGGAGGGCATGCGGGCTGCGAAGCGGCTCTGGCCGCCGCTCGCATGGGCGCACGCACGCTATTACTTACTATGGATCCTGCCCGGATTGCGCAGATGTCGTGTAATCCGGCCATCGGCGGAATTGCCAAGGGCCATCTGGTGAAAGAGATCGATGCCTTGGGCGGTGAAATGGGGCGGAATACTGATCAGGCGGGTATTCAATTTCGGATGATCAATACAAGCAAGGGGCCTGCCGTCCGGGCGCTGCGCGCGCAGTGCGATAAAAAGGTGTATCGCCAGGTTATGCAGGATACGCTGCGTGCCCAGCCAGGGCTTCAGATCATGGGCGGGACGGTGGATCGTATTCTCACGCAGGGCGGCGCTGTGACCGGCATCGTTACGGATTCAGGGGCGCATATTGAAGCAAAAGCCGTCGTGCTCACCTCCGGCACCTTTTTAAAAGGGCTCATCCATATTGGGCTGAGTCACTTTCCTGCGGGCCGGGCCGGGGAATCATCTGCCGAGCACCTTTCTGATTGCATGCGTGATTTTGGATTTGAGGTCGGCCGACTGAAAACCGGAACTCCACCCAGGCTGGATCGCGATACCATCGACTTTTCCGTCATGGAGCTCCAGCCTGGTGATGATCCACCCCCGCCATTTTCTTATCGGACCAGTCGAATCCCTTTACGACAGGTGCCATGTCATTTGACGCATACGAACTCGGAAACACATGATATTATTAGTAAAAATATCGATAGATCCCCATTGTTCAGTGGAGTGATTGATTCGGTCGGTCCGCGGTATTGCCCGTCGATCGAAGACAAAGTCGTCAGATTTGCCGACAAGGATCGGCATCAAATTTTCATCGAGCCTGAGGGGTTGGATACGAACGAATTTTACCCGAATGGTATTTCGACCAGTTTGCCGGTTGATGTGCAGGCAGCTATGTTGAAGACGATTCCGGGTCTTGAGCAGGCCAGGATAATGAAGCCCGGGTATGCAGTGGAATACGACTATTTCCCTCCACGCCAGCTCCATAATTCCCTGGAGACGAAGTTGGTCCGAGGGCTCTACCATGCGGGGCAAATCAACGGGACATCCGGTTATGAAGAAGCAGGGGCTCAAGGGATTATGGCCGGCATTAACGCGGCCTTGAAGCTGCGAGGGGATGAAGCGCTCGTGCTTGACCGGTCGCAGGCGTACATTGGCGTATTAATTGATGATTTAATTACGAAAGACGCCAGGGAGCCCTACCGGATGTTCACCTCGCGAGCTGAATATCGCCTGCTGCTTCGCCATGACAATGCAGATCTTCGCCTCATGGACATCGGGCATCGAATCGGACTCCTGCCTGATGAAACGTATCAAAAGTTTGAGGCCAAGCGCAGCGCGATTGAGTGCGAAGTGCAACGACTCAAGGAGACGAGGCCAAAGTTGACGCCAGAGGTGAAGCGCCGGCTTGAAGAGTCAGGCATAGGATCCGTGATTCCCACGCAGACGCTGGCGGAAATTCTTCGGCGGCAGGACCTGACCTACGAAAAAATTTCATCAGTGTTCGGAGGGGCTGACATCGACGATCCTGAGATCATTGAAGCGATTCAGTTAGAAGTGAAATACGAGGGCTATATCAAGCGTCAGCTCCAGCAGATCCAGCGATCGCAGAAGCTGGAGCATCGCAGTATTCCTGCGGCCTTTGATTATGACGGTATTTCCGGCTTCTCAAGTGAGGTGAGGGAAAAACTCAAGCGTGTTAGACCGGCTTCCGTTGGGCAGGCCTCGCGAATTTCTGGTGTCACGCCTGCCGCAATTTCTCTCTTGTTGGTAGCAATCGAGCGCTACCGCAGGCAGCCGGCTGTTGGTGAGTAAGGCGAATCGGTTTCGCAATGACATTCTTGCCAAATGGTCTTCTTTCTGAAGAACATTCTTGACCCCCGCAATTGTTTCGCGTAATTGTTCCACGTGGAACACGACGACATTCAGTTCGAAGAATCTCTTCGAAAATTCGCTGCAGAGCTCGGCATTCCCCTTCCTGACTCGTCTATTTCTCTCTTCCAGCGCTATTTGGACGAGCTTAAAAAATGGAATAAAGCGATCAATCTTACGGCCATCGATGATGATCGTGAGATCCTCATTAAGCATTTTGTCGATTCAATTGCTGGCACAAAACTAATTGATAATGTTGGTGAAAAATTCGTTCTTGATGTCGGGGCCGGGGCCGGTTTTCCAGCCATTCCGCTCAAGTTCGTACGCCCTGATCTGGCAATTGAATTACTCGAACCGAGTGAAAAGAAGGGATCATTTCTTCGCTATATGATCGGGTCGCTCAGCTTGCAACAGGTAACGGTGGCAACGGCTAAGTTAGAAGATTACGTCGAGCGGCGAAATGATGGGCGGCTATTCGATTACATCGTTGTGCGAGCGTTTAAAGTTGATGGCCTGGGTCTATTGCTCTCGAAGCTGCTCAAGCCGGGAGGAAAAGTGATTCTGTACCGGGCTGAGAAGGTTCGGCCAGGTTTTGAGCTCGCCAGCCTTGCTTTGATGGAGGAAGTCGAGTATGAGCTTCCATCAGGTTGTGGCCATCGAGTGTTGTCAGTGTTTTCGAACTGAGTAAGGTGTGATGTTCCACGTGGAACATCGCGGTTGAAGTGAATGTGTTCTAGCGAATTGGGGATTACATGGCTCGAATCATTGCTGTTGCAAATCAAAAGGGTGGAGTCGGGAAGACTACCACCTCGGTGAACCTTGCCGCAGCGCTGGCAATCGAGGGTGGATCGGTTCTCCTTGTGGATATTGATCCGCAAGGGAACGCGACCAGCGGCCTCGGTGTGGATGCCATGTCGCTTGGAAAGACCGTCTATAATGCGTTGATTGTGAAGGAAAGTATTGCCTCGCTCGCGATGCAGACCGCAGTGAACGGTTTGTCGCTGGTGCCGGCCAACTCGCACCTGGCCGGCGCGGAAGTCGAGCTGGTGAATATGGAGGGGCGTGAGCAGCGCCTCAAAGAAGCGTTGGCTGAGGTCGCTGATCGGTACGATACCATCTTGCTGGATTGCCCTCCGGCCCTCGGCCTGTTGACCATTAACGCGATGGTCGCGGCGCATTCCGTGCTGATTCCGGTGCAGTGTGAATATTATGCAATGGAAGGTCTGGGGCGCCTGATGGAGAGCATTCAGCGCCTCCGGCAATCGCTCAATCCGAATCTGGAAATCGAGGGCATTGTGCTTACGATGTATGATGCGCGCAATTCACTCGCTCGCCAGGTCGTTGAGCAGATTCGTGGACATTTCGGAGAGAGCGTCTATCAAACAATGATTCCTCGTAACGTGACGTTGGCCGAAGCGCCGAGTTATGGTCGTCCGGCATTGCTGTACAACATGGCATCATCCGGTGCCCAAGCCTATCTATCCCTAGCCAAGGAGTTTGTGGTCCATGGAGAAAAAAGCCCTCGGTAGAGGCCTCGACGCTCTCCTGCCTACTGGTCGAACCACGGCCGACCCGGAGCGTGGTGATGTTCAGGAATTGCGGCTTGAAGCGATTGTCCCGAACCGCTTTCAGCCCAGGCAGCAGTTCTCGGAAGTCGAGCTGGCCGAACTGACAGCTTCGCTCAAGCAGAATGGTCTTTTGCAGCCGATACTGGTGCGCCGCAAGGGTGATGGTATCTACGAATTGATTGCCGGCGAGAGACGCTTGAGGGCTGCTAAGCTGGCGGGATTTCAGAAGATTCCAGCGCTCGTTCGCAATGTGTCGGATCAGGAGTCTATGGTGCTGGCGCTGGTGGAGAATCTCCAGCGAGATGATCTGAACCCGATGGAGACCGCCCGGGCTTACCAGCGCATGCTCAATGAATTCGGTCTTACGCAGGAGGCCATTGCGCAGAAGGTCGCGTGCGAACGGTCGTCCGTCGCCAATATGTTGAGATTGACGTCGCTGCCGGCTGAGGTGCAGCACATGATCGAATCTGATCAGTTGTCGACGGGGCACGCGAAAGTCATTCTCGGCCTCATGACGCCTGCTGCCCAAGTGAGCTTGGCGACGCAGATCGTGGAGGGACAACTGTCTGTGCGGGAAGCAGAACGGTTGGTGCAGGGCCATGCGGAGGCCAAAAAAACGGGAAAGCGTCCGGTGCGGGCTCCGCTACGTTCCGACCTTGAGGAGCGGTTGCAGAAGCGCCTGGGCACCAGGGTGGATGTGCAGAAGGGCCGTCGTGGAGGCAAGATCATCATTCACTATTTCTCTCCTGAGGAATTGGACGGGGTGGTGGAGCAGTTGCTCAATGGATAGCCGAAACATTTCAGGGCAGATTTTTTCCGCCTGACCGGAGTAAAATGCGGTCGGATTTTCTAGTACTCATCACCGACCGCGTCGGCTGATCAGTGAATACACTTCGGTCAGCAGGCGGGGAGCTTGGTTATTTGTTTGGAGGAATAAGCAATGTGGATTAAGGACAAACCAGAAGGAAAGCGTCAGGCGGGACAAAGCGAGGGAAGTGAAATGGAAAATTTGGAATCGACGGCACCGCGTGAAGGGAATGAAGAGATCAATGCCTTTGTCGGCAAGGGCGTCAGCTTTAAAGGTGTGATTTCTTACAATGGCACTGTGCGTATCGACGGTAATCTGGACGGGGAGATTCATACCGAAGGGGTCCTGTTGGTCGGTGAGGATGCGGTCCTGACAGCGAAGATCACGGCCGGCACGGTGGTATGCAAGGGAAAGATCACCGGCGACATCAGCGCCCGGGAGAAGGTGAAGTTGCGCGCGCCCGCCGTGGTGAACGCCGGTGTGAAGGCGCCGTTGCTCGCGATGGAAGAAGGCGTGGTGTTCAACGGCACGTTAGAGATGAGCCAGTCGGGCACGCGCGAGCCGCAGGGACAGGGATCCACGCGCGGCCAGGGCGTCAAGCTTGTTAACGGCTAATCCGCTTCGATAACGAATTCGTTGGACAGGATGTGATCTGCCTTGTAGGCAAGAGGCAGGCATGCGACATATTCCATTCGGTCCGCGCCACGGCCGGTCACAGTCGTGGAGTGTGTGAAGGAGGACGCTCATGTGGGGTGAGACCAAAAAGCAGTCCGTCGCGGAATCTGACAAGTTTACCTTTCTCGGCAAGGGAACGAGTTTTAAGGGTATTGTTACCTTCGACGGGACGGTCCGCATTGATGGCCGCGTCGAAGGGGAAGTCCACACAGGTGGAGCCGTGATTGTTGGGGAGAGTGCGGTGATCAAGGGCGTGATTGCTGCCGGGTCTGTTGAGATCAGCGGGCGCGTGAAGGGATCAGTCACTGCGCAGCAGAAGGTTGAAATTCAAAAGCCCGGAATTCTCATCGGGGACATTCAGAGCCCGGTGATCATGATCGAGGAAGGCGCGCATTTTCACGGCATGAGTAATATGGGCGCTGAGAAGTGGACGGAAGACGAGTCCTCTGAATTCGGTGCGCCCCAGGATCCCGGCGTGCGCGACCTCGTTGCCCATCGCGGCAAAGTCAAAACCCAAGAGCCGTAAGTGCTCGGCCCATTCTTTCTCCGGTAGCATCTATGTCACGTCAGACCGTACTGCTAGGTATGAGCGGCGGAGTGGACAGCTCCGTCGCGGCCTCGCTGCTTGTGCAGCAAGGGTATGCTGTCCACGGCGTCACGCTTCAAGTGTGGGAGCATGAGGACGAGCAGGTCGCGGCCTCCAAGCGCTGGGAGGAACGGGGGTGCTGCAAGATTGGCATCGCCAGATTCGTCGCGCAGCGCCTAGGTATTCCGTACGAAGTCGTCGATCGTCGCGAGGTCTTCCAGCAGGGCGTCATCGATGACTTTGTCGCAGGGTATGCGTCCGGCACCACACCCAATCCCTGTGTCCGGTGCAACGAGCGCGTCAAGCTGCGCTCATTGTATGCGTTGGCGCAGGAACGCGGGATGGACTATGTGGCGACCGGACACTACGCGCGTGTGCTGCAGGCCGATGGACAATGGTCGCTGCACCGGGCCTTGGACGCGCGCAAGGATCAGAGCTACTTCCTGTATCGAATTCAGGCGGACTGGCTGCCGCGGCTCTTGTTCCCGGTTGGCGAGATGCAAAAGACTCAGGTGTGGAAGGAGGCAGAGTCCCTCGGCTTGCCGGTGGAGGAACTCAAGGAGAGCCAGGAAATTTGTTTCGTGAGTCACGGTGACTATCGAACGTTTCTGGAGCAGGAACGTCCGGAACTGAAGCAGCCAGGTTCCTTTGTGGGCGTGGATGGCGAAGTGCTTGGCCGGCACGAAGGAATTGCCTTTTACACGCCGGGTCAGCGACGCGGCTTGGGCATTGCCGCCGGTCAGAGATTGTACGTTCAAAAGGTGGTTCCTGAGTCGGGCCAGGTCGTGTTATGCGCGGAAGATCAGCTTGTGCAACCGGATTGCCGGGTGGCTGACCTGAGTTTGTTTGATGCGGCGATCAGTCGGCAGCCCGTCGAGGCAGACGTAAAAATTCGTTATGCAACGCCGGCCTCTGCCGCGACCCTCCTTCCATTAACTGACGGAGCGGTGCAGATTCGATTTCATCAGCCGCAGCGGGCGCTAAGTCCCGGGCAGTCCGCTGTCTTTTATGCAGGGGACCGCGTACTCGGTGGTGGCATCATCCAGCGGTCCTAGCCCTTGCCTCGTCTAATTTTCTCTCTCCTGTCAGCCATTCAGCGAGAAGGGGGCTCCAGTCCTGTCTCCTCGAGGGTAGTCTGGAGAATGCTCAGCGAGCGGCAATATGCCGTTCCTGGCTCCGGTCGATGCGATCCTCCTTGACAGTACCCGCTTTTGAATGCTAACTTGGCGCGCTTTTTGTCGTGCCCACCGCACGCAAGCTTCCCGTTTGATCAAAACACGGTTAACCGTAGCGGATAGTAATTGTGATTAAGACAGCCGTCGCACGTCGATACGCAAAAGCTCTGTTCGAACTTCTTGATACTCCAAGCATCGAGCCGGCCCGTTCAGCATTGAATGGCCTGGGAGAGGCCTTCACGCAGTCCGCTGCGTTACGGCATGCCGTCGCCTCCCCGGTGTTTCCGGAAGACACCAAGTTAGGTGTGCTGATTGAATTGGCCACTCGACTCGGATGCCCGCCGGTCGGAAAACGATTTCTCGACCAATTGGTGAAAAAGAATCGAGTCAGTTTCCTGCCCGACATCGCCGAGGCCTTCGCCAAGCTCGTGGATGAATCCAAAGGGACGCAGCAAGTGCTCGTATCATCCGCGAACGCCTTGCCTGCGGCCGAGCAGGATCGGATCACGACCCGATTGCGCGATCTTTTGAAGCGCGACGTCGATGTCACTTTCCATACAGAACCTGAACATGTCGCCGGCCTCCACATCCGCCTGGGCAGCACCGTCGTAGATAGCACGGTCCGGGGCCGACTGAGCGCCATGCAGCGTGTGTTGACCAAGGAGTAGCCATGCAGATCAAGGCAGAAGAGATCAGCTCCATTATCAAAGAAAAGATCAAGGGGTTCGATCAACAAGTCGATGTCAGCCAGACCGGGTCCGTGATTCAAGTCGGAGACGGTATCGCGAAAGTCTACGGCCTGGACGGCGCGATGGCCGGCGAAATGCTCGAGTTCCCGGGCGGCCTGTACGGTATCGCCTTGAACCTCGAAGAAGACAATGTCGGCGCCGTGTTGATGGGTGACGATGTCGGTATCAAGGAAGGCGATCCCGTCAAACGTACCGGCCGAATCGCGGAAATTCCCGTGGGTGAAGCGCTGGTCGGACGCGTGGTGAACGCGATCGGTCAGCCGATCGACGGCAAAGGTCCGATCAACTCTCAACATTCTTCCCGTATCGAAGTCGTGGCACCCGGTGTGAACACGAGACAGTCGGTGCGTGAACCGCTGCAGACGGGCATCAAGGCCATCGACGCCATGATCCCCATCGGTCGCGGTCAGCGCGAGTTGATCATCGGAGACCGCCAGACCGGAAAAACCGCGATCGCCGTCGACACCATTATCAATCAAAAGGGCCTGGGCGTATTCTGTATCTACGTCGCCGTCGGTCAGAAGCGCTCGACCGTTGCGCGCGTGGTGAAGACGCTCGAAGAAAATCACGCCATGGAATACAGCATGGTGGTGGCAGCAACAGCCAGTGACCCTGCGCCGATGCAGTTCCTGGCCCCCTTCGCGGGCGCCGCGATCGGAGAGTATTTCCGCGACAACGGTAAACATGCCTTGATCGTGTACGATGACTTGTCGAAGCACGCGGTCGCCTATCGCCAGTTGTCCTTGCTGCTGCGCCGCCCACCGGGACGCGAGGCCTATCCGGGCGACGTGTTCTATCTGCACTCCCGTTTGTTGGAGCGCGCTGCCAAATTGAGCGATAAGTTGGGCGGCGGCAGCCTCACAGCTCTTCCGATCATCGAGACGCAAGCGGGCGACGTGTCGGCCTACATTCCGACCAACGTCATCTCCATCACGGACGGGCAGATCTATCTCGGCAGTGATTTGTTCTATTCCGGTATTCGACCGGCCATCAACGTCGGTTTGTCCGTGTCACGCGTCGGCGGCTCCGCTCAGATCAAGACCATGAAACAGGTTGCCGGTACCCTTCGTCTGGACCTTGCGCAGTATCGCGAAATGGCCGCCTTCTCTCAGTTCGGCAGCGAACTCGACAAGGCGACGCAGATGCAGCTGGCTCGTGGTGTCCGCATGGTGGAACTGCTCAAGCAGGGCCAATACAAGCCAATGCCGGTTGCCGACCAGGTGTTGTCGATCTATGCGGGCGTCAACGGATTCCTGGATGATGTGCCCGTGGACAAGGTGCTGCAATTCGAGGCGGATCTGCTGCACTATGTGGCGCAGAATCACCAGGACATGCGTAAAGATATCGCCACTGTCGGAAAGATCGACGACAAGGTGGGCGGCAAGCTGAAAGAGATCATTTCGACGTTCAAGCAGAAAATGGGCTATGGAGGAAAGTAAGATTTCGTGATTGCGTGATCGGGGAAGTGTTCGTGCAGTAGCCACTCTTCCATTCACCGAATCGTCCAATCATAACCGTCTGCTTCCGTAAAATATGCCGAGCTTACAATCTCTCCGGCGGAAAATTGCCGCCTTCAAAAATACGCAGAAGATTACCAAGGCCATGAAGATGGTGGCGGCGGCGAAGCTGAAGCGCTCGCAAGACCGCATTCTGGCTGCACGCCCGTACGCGCACAAGATGCGCGCCGTCTTGAGCAATCTTAGTCAGCGCGTCAATCGTACGTCCCATCCGCTGCTCCAAAAGCGGGAGGGAAAGAAGATTGAGATCCTCGTCGTGACCAGCGACCGCGGCCTTTGTGGAGGGTTCAACGGCAACATAGTCCGGAAGAGCGCGGAATTTGTCCGACAGTGTGAAGCGCAAGGTTTGTCGGTCAATCTCAGCCTCATCGGCCGCAAGGGACGAGATTATTTCCGTCGACGTTCGTGGCCCATCCGGCAGGAATGGACGGGGATTTTCGATAAATTGAGTTTTGAGCATGCTATCGACATCGGCGGAGATCTGACGGAAAATTTTGTGAAGGGCACGTTCGACGAGCTCTACGTCGTGTACAACGAATTTAAGTCCGCGATCCAGCAACGAGTGATTGTGGAGAAACTTTTTCCGATCGATGCCGCTGCAGAATTCGGAGCGCCTCCGATACCAGAGGGCGCCGCGCTCGGCGGGAGTTATCTCTACGAGCCGGATGAAGCGGAGCTCCTGAATGCGTTGGTGCCAAAGCATTTCCAAATTCAGGCCTACCGCATTCTGCTGGAGTCGGCGGCGGCTGAGCATGGAGCGCGAATGGCGGCGATGGACGGCGCGACCCGTAATGCCGGGCAGCTCATTAAGAAAGTGACCTTGTATTACAACAAGACCCGCCAGGCGGCGATCACCAAAGAACTCATGGACATTGTGGGCGGCGCAGAAGCCCTGAAATAAAATCTGGAATGAGGAATGCTGCATGACGGCAATTGGCCGGGTGCATCATTGACGACAAGAGGAGCCTTATGAGCACAGGAAAAGTCATTCAAGTCATCGGCCCCGTGGTCGACGTGGAATTTCCCCCTGGTCAATTGCCGAATATCTACAATGCGCTCAAGGTGACGCAGGAAGAGAACAAGGCTGCCGGCAAGCCTGCCGTGCGGATCACGCTCGAAGTCGCATCACACCTCGGTGAGAATCGTGTGCGCGGCATTGCCATGTCGACGACGGACGGTCTCACGCGCGGGATGGACGTCCTGGACACAGGAGCACCGATCTCTGTGCCGGTCGGTCGCGAGACCTTGGGACGGCTCATTAACGTCCTCGGCGAGCCAGTCGACGAAAAGGGCCCAATCAAAGCGAAGAAAACGTACCCGATTCACCGGCCTGCGCCGCGTCTGGAAGATCAGGACACCAAGACCGAGGTGCTCGAGACGGGCATTAAAGTCGTCGATCTTCTGGAGCCGTACAGCAAGGGCGGAAAAGTCGGACTCTTCGGTGGTGCCGGAGTCGGCAAGACCGTCATCATCATGGAGCTCATCAATAACATCGCCCTCCACCACGGCGGATTCTCGGTGTTCGCGGGCGTCGGCGAACGCACACGTGAAGGCAACGATCTCTGGCACGAAATGCAGGAGTCCAAGGTCATCGATCCGGACGACTATACTAAGTCCAAAGCCGCGCTGGTCTATGGCCAGATGAACGAGCCACCCGGAGCCCGTCTGCGGGTCGCGCTGACCGGTCTCGCCGTTGCTGAATTTTTCCGCGACGAAGAGAATCAGGACGTGTTGTTGTTCGTCGATAACATTTTCCGGTTTACGCAGGCGGGATCGGAAGTATCCGCGTTGCTTGGCCGTATGCCGTCAGCGGTCGGTTATCAACCGAACCTGTCCACGGAAATGGGTGCATTGCAGGAGCGGATTACGTCGACGAAGAAAGGGTCCATCACTTCGGTGCAGGCGATTTACGTACCGGCCGACGACTTGACCGATCCCGCTCCGGCGACGGCCTTCGCGCACTTGGATGCGACGACCGTGTTGTCCAGACAGCTGGCGGAGTTGGGTATTTACCCGGCGGTCGATCCGCTCGATTCCACCTCACGTATTCTCGATCCGCAAGTCATCGGAGAAGAGCATTACAAGGTGGCTCGCGGTGTCCAGTCCGTGTTGCAGCGGTATAAAGATTTGCAGGACATCATCGCCATTCTCGGCATGGATGAATTGTCGGAAGACGACAAGATGGCCGTGGCGCGCGCCCGCAAAATTCAGCGCTTCCTATCTCAACCGTTCCATGTGGCCGAAGCGTTCACCGGTGCGCCGGGCAAATACGTGAAGCTGAAAGATACGGTCCGGAGCTTCAAGGAAATCCTCGAAGGTAAGTACGATCACCTCCCTGAGCAGGCCTTCTACATGGTCGGCCCGATCGAGGAAGCAGTGGCGAAGGCAGAGAAGATGGGAGTGAAGGTTTAAGGGAGAGTGCCTTAAGCGTCCTCTTTGCCATCGCAACGCGGCGTATTCGGAGATCCTCGTTGAGCGCGCAATAGAAGACGCTTGGATCTCCCTCAGATGAGATAAGGGAGTAGTAAGAGAAGATGGCCGGGAAGATATTATTAGAAGTTGTGACGCCGGAGAAGTTGCTCCTGAGCCAGGAGGTCGATGAAGTCATCGCGCCAGGCAGCGAGGGAGAGTTCGGTGTCTTGCCCGGACATTGCCATCTTCTTTCCAGCCTTCGTATCGGCGAGCTCCGTTACAAATCCCAGGACATCTGGCATTACATGTCCATCCTGTGGGGCTACGCCGAGGTCACGCCATCCAAAGTGACCGTGATGGCGGAAATCGCAGAGAAGGCCGAAGATATCGATGTCGGTCGCGCGCAACAGGCCGTCGAAAAGGCTGAACAGCGATTGCAGGCCGGCGGACTTCCTTCCGAAGTCAAAGAGGCTCAGATCAGCCTCGAAAAGGCCCGCCTCCGTAAAAAGATTGCCGATCGTGCGAGAAAAACAGGGCACGCCTAACCGCGCTCCAAGCCGTTCCCGCCGACCATTGGTAGTGCATGTCGTTAATCTAGTCCGTCCTGCTCGTCTGGTGTTATCCTCGACAGCCACGCGGTATCTGTTCCTGTTTGCACTGCTTCTCCTCTTTTCCGGCTGCTCCACGCCGCTACCTACTAGCCGTCTAGTTCAGCAGGATTCCACTTGGTTTGTCCGCCTCGACTCGTTCGAAACTGCCGACCGCTCATCACACGGCTACGACCATCCGGTCTCGTGGAAAGACGAAGATCTGAGCGTTGTATTGAGCGGACTCTTTCTGGAAGAGCGGGTCGGGTTAATGGACAGTGCGAAGCCAACTAGGGCTCTGTTTTCGCCAGAAGAAATTGCGCTGCTCGTACCACCCCTTCGCCAGGCATTTGGGACCGCAACATCCAAAGAGTGGGTTGCCTTCTCCCTTGTACAGCCGGCGGGTCCCGAAGCTGGAGTCACGTCGGGTGCATTGTTTGTTGAAGGGCATAGGTTACACGTGGTGGTGGCTAACCATCGCGCCGTGCTCACGCAGGGCTCGGAGGACCTAGCGCGGGTGCGAGGCAATCCCCTTTATTCCGCAAAGGGTAGTGGCGGGGCGGTGAGATTTGACCCATCACGGTTTGGCCTTGGCACCAAAGCAAATTGGTCCGGTGGGCACCGCGCCTCTGCCAGTGAATTGATTCTCGACCATGAAGCCTTTCTTTCCTATCATCGGCAATCGACTTCACCCACCGCGCACTACCACTCGACGTTGCCATCCGAACCATACAAATCGACAAACTTCGAAGAATCTCACGCGCAAGATCCTGGTTCGGACACGATTGACCGCGGGTCGGAGGTCAAGCGGCTCGAGGCAGAAATCGAACGACTGAAACGGCAGCTCGCCGACAAAGATCGGGAGATCAATCGACTCCAGCGAGAGTCGGACCACTCCGCGCCAAGACCCTGACCCCCACCTATCCCTGTTCCGTTCCACATCTCAGTGAAGCCCGACGATATAGACGTGAACGTTCTCCAAGCGGTTCAGTATGTGCTTGGGGAGGTAAGCGGATTCACAGCGACTACGCAGATTTTGTGTCAACGATCCGAAACAATCTCGGAAGCAACAAATAGGGATCCTGGTTCGTGGCACAGGCGACAGTGCATCTCGCCGGCAGGGCACCTTCCTGTCCTGCCGGCTCACACTCATCCGTCTGTCATGAGTACGCCTATGCTCACTGACCGACAGGTATGGTGATGACAATGGCACCCATGACATCATTGATCTTGAAGTCACGTTTTGGACTGTCCGGATGTGCATTGTGGCAACCGATGCAGGCCTGGGTAGCTGCGAGGTCCGCATAGACGGCTTGGAAATATCGCGTCTCTCCAACCTTCATGAACCCCGTGTAGGGGCGATTCGGCTGCGTCAAAATGGTGCCGAGTCCGGTTTTCTCGAGTTCATTCGCGGCGCTATTGCGTTTATTAATCGGCCACAAACTGATGAGCCGGTACTGCAGGCCAAGACCTTTCTTGCCGATGTACCGTCCGGACTCCATCAGGAATTGGGCGGGCAGGGGCAACGTATTCTTCTGCTCCCAATTTTCCGATGCGACGACCACGCCTTTCATTTGCAAGCGTTCCACCACATGCCGCGTGTAGACGTCCCGATCTGCCTCAATGACGGCGTGGATGTAGTTAGCCACCGTCTCAATGGGGAGATTGGTCTGACTATTCTCGGGCAGGACGCGTGACGGCCAGAGAAGCATCGCGCCTGTCAACGTGAATCCCAGCAGCATGGTTCCCCGGACGAATGTGTTGGAGGACCTCATAGAAACCTCCTGGTTGCGCGCGCAGGCAGGTCGGCGTGATCGCCACATCTTGCGCGCAGGTGAGTTGCGACGCGAATTCGGACGGTCGGGCGATTACTAACGCGAGAGCACAGTACAAATGAGAAGTCAGAGTGGCGTGAAGATCGCCCGGGGCGTAGGGGAGGGGTCTGCTAGAGGAAAACTGATTAATCAGAAACCACGAGAGACAGCTGGCCTCCCGGAGCAAGAAGCGGTCGTGGGAAGGTACCGAAGACATAGCCCCAGTCCCCTGCCCGTACGAGCCAGCGTGCCCGCAAGATCATACGATGACTTATCGTACTCTTGAGTATCGAGGATGTCCAATAGGCCTTCACGCACGTGATCCAAGTACCACCCAGCGATCCTTGAGCCTTTGTTTCACATGTTGACGACTCTACGGTGTCGCGTTCGGCGATTGCATTTGCATGGGACGCTGCCGTAGCGTGATGCGGCAATGCAAACGCAATTTCTCATTTCAGCAGGGGAACAGCCGAAACGATTGGATCTGTTCCTCGTAAACCGAGAACCCAAACTGTCCCGTGCGGCTGTGCAACGGATGATTTCAGCCGGTTGGGTGCGGGTGAACAATCAGCCGACCAAACCGAGTCAGAAAATAAAGCCCGGGGATGTGGTCAACCTCGACAGCCCCAAGCCGGCGCCCTTGCGGCGCGATGGGCAACTGGTGCCGCTGGACATTCTGTTCGAAGACTCAGCCTGTTTGGTCTTAAATAAACCGGCCGGAGTCGTGGCCCATCCGGGACCCGGCCACTGGGATGACACGTTGCTGAACGCCCTGCTGGACCATGCCGTGCAGGCGGGGGCGGGCTCCATGCCCGGGCTCGTCCATCGCCTGGATAAAGATACCTCAGGCGTGATGGTGGTCGCGAAAACCAGGGACGCGCATCGCCGGCTCGCAGTCCAATTCGAGCACCATTCCATTTGCAGGCACTATGAGGCCTTGGTCTCGGGCCTGCCCTCGCAAGCCGAGGGGCGTATCGAACTTCCCCTTGGGCCGGATCGAGGACAGTTTAAGCGGACCTCAACGGATAGCCATTGCCCCAAAGCATCAGCCACGGAATATCGTGTCGAACAGTCTTTCGGTGTCTTGGCCGCCCACCTGTTGCTCACGCCGCGCACCGGACGAACCCATCAGATTCGAGCCCACCTTCAGGCCATCGGGCACCCTATCCTGGGAGATTCAACGTATGAAGGAGCGGCCATCAGTCCGGCGGACGGGGGGGCTGTGTCTCGGGTCATGTTGCATGCGCATACACTTGGATTCGCGCACCCCCTGACCGAAACCTACTATGAGTTTAAGGTGGCGGCTCCAGCTGATTTCAAAACGCTCTATCAAGAGCTTCGTCTAGCCACGTCCGGGGAAACTACAGAAGCCGAAGAATAGCTGGAGGGGCCGGGCAATGTATGTCAGCAATCGCGCCCTACAGGGAGAGGCTGGAAATATCCCGATCGAGGTGTTGGCGCTGGACAAGAAAATAGGGGAAGCGCCCGAACGCCAAATGGCACCCGACC
Organism: Nitrospira sp.; assembly: GCA_009594995.1. Taxonomy (GTDB): domain Bacteria; phylum Nitrospirota; class Nitrospiria; order Nitrospirales; family Nitrospiraceae; genus Nitrospira_A. Next base: position 199,651 of record VOPR01000015.1, read on the forward strand.
AGGTAACAGGGCTGGGAGACGTTGAGCGGGAGTTGTGTCGTCCATCGCACTTCAAACAGGCTGATTCCACGTTGTGGCTCGAGGGCAGGGTTGTGGATGGTCAGCAACTGTCCGGCCTGAGGGTGTTGGTCCAGTAACAGAAGAACGCCCCCGGAGCTGACATTTAACGAATGGGCTTTGCCGGAGATGGCTGGCGTCCCCTGCGGCTGTTCCGTACCCAACTCGTAGAGACATGGCGTCTTGACGGCAAACCGAGTGTCAATGCGCCGATCCTGCTCGGGAACCGGCACCAGCAGTCTAGGCTGGTTGTCCACAGCGTGGGGTCTCGTTGTGGAGATTGGTTGGAGAGAACTGTGGAGCGATCTGAGGATTCTGTGGATAAAGTTAGTGGTCATCAGATGGTCTCCACCGCAAAATTGTGTGACGCCAGATCCTCCGTATAAGAACGCAATTCAAGTGCCCAAAGAGCGCAGAAACTTCCAGTCGGTAACAGTATGATTTTTTTTCGGGGTGTCTCTCGAGTGAGGGGTGCGAGCACGAAGATGTGCGTCGCGGGCGTGTCAATTTGACAACGCCTATGACAGAATTGAACGGCATCGGGAAGGGGGGCCGTCACGATGCGAGGTTCAAGCGCGCGAACCGACATGTGGATGGATTGTGGATGACGTGTGTGCGACATGTGCAGAAAAAGTGGACATCGCAGGCACCTTGTTTTTGCCCCTGCCGTGTGGCAGCTTACGCAGGCACCTATGCCGGTCACACTTCAGGCAGTTACAACGTGAATAGAGTCACCACGACTCCGGTTGAAATTATCGTGACCGGAGGAGAGTCGTCCAAACGGATCGACGTCTTTCTTGCCAATCGGGACCCGACCTTTTCCCGGTCAGCCTTGCAGCGACTGATCGGGGAAGGACGCATTCAGATCAACGGCCACACGGTCAGGCCAAGCCAGAAGATCAAGCCCGGGGATCGCATCCGGCTGGAGGTGCCTCGTCCTGAGCCGCTGGATCTGAAACCGGAGGCGATTCCTTTCGAGATTCTCCACGAAGACACCGATCTGTTGGTGCTCAACAAACCGGCCGGCCTCGTGGTGCATCCGGCGCCGGGAAACTGGTCGGGGACGTTGGTCAATGCGTTACTGCACCACTTTGCTACTTCGGGAGTGACCCCGTCGCACATCGGCGGAAAAGAGCGGCCTGGTCTCGTCCACCGGCTCGATAAGGAAACCTCCGGGGTGATGGTGATTGCCAAAACCGATCCGTCGCATCGCGCCCTCGCCGCGCAGTTCAAGCACCACACGATCACCCGGGTGTATGAAGCGTTGATTTGGGGCGTGCCCAAGAAGGGGCATGGCCTCATTGATCTGGCTATCGGACGTGATACGAAAGAGCGCAAGAAGTTTTCGGCTCGGACGACAAAGCCCAAAGAATCCGCGACCGATTACCAGGTGGAGGAGCGATATGGAAAAATCGCGGCGCACGTGCGTCTCTCTCCCAGAACGGGCCGCACCCATCAATTGCGGGTGCATTTGACCTCGATCGACCATCCCATTCTGGGCGATAAGACGTACGGCGGGTCAAAAGTGATGACGATTGCGGGCATTCCGGTCCCACGCGTGATGCTGCACGCTCGCACGTTGGGGTTCACGCATCCCACCGGCGGGAAGTACTATCAGTTTGATGTTCCTTTTCCCCCGGATATCGAGCTGGTGCAGGATCTCCTTCGCGCCGCCACGGCGCATGGGGTATCGGCCGGACAGTGAGTGTGCAATCCAATGACAAGATGCCGAGGGTCACAATCGGCGAGAGTGAGGAGTGAAGAGCGATGGAAACCAGTGCCGTGCTTGATCGGATCGGGGAGCTGATTGCGCAGCTCAAAGGCTACGCCTCCAAGTTGCCGACGGTGGTGCATCTCGCATCCGTGCCGACCGGGGTCAAACCTAAGCCTGAGGCGGTGGAGGCGTTTGAGCAGGCCCTCTTGCGCTTTCGAGAACAGAGTGGTCGCTCTCCGTTTAAGGGGCTGCAAGATTATTTGATCGAATCCTTGGAAGCGTTCGAAGTCGGCAATGTACTGGGAGCAGTCCAGCCGCTGCTGGCCGTGCTCGACCAGGTGGAGCGAATGCAGCGGGACAAGGAAATTCACGTCAGCCCGCCCGAGGAGAAACGGATGGGAGAGTACCGCACGGCGCTGATTAAGATTCTGCCGGGCAGTCAGCCGGAATTGGAGGGCGCGGGCCGGGGCATGTAGGGCCCAAGTCGTGAGTGTGACGTCACAAGTTGTGAGTTGTGCCTCAACAACTCGTAACCGAGCACTCGAAATTCATTCCTTGTACTCCCTTAGTGTCCCATCTTCGGCCCTGCCGCATTGGCGCCGGAAGTGACGAGTTGAAAGCGGACGGTCGCGCTGCAGTGCGGACATTTCGCGCGGACGGTTTCTTCGTCGATGACGTCATAGTGGTCTTGCTTGAGCCACATCAACTGAAAGCACTTCGGGCAGCTTCGCACTTGCGTTCCCATGGTCTTCCCCTTACACTACGGTTAACCGACTCACCCCGCTCGGAGGGATTAATTTAGTACAAGATGCCTCCTGCTCTCAAGACCGGCCAACGACCTATCACATTTTCCGATCGCAACGATTTCGACGCGACACAACTGATTCATTTGTATCGGCAGGCCCCCTGGGCCAGACATCGCGCGCTGGAGCAGGCGCAAGCCATGCTGGCGAAGACGGATCTGGTTATTTCGGCCTGGGACGGTCCTCGCCTGGTCGGGTTCGGGCGCGTGTTGACGGACTATGTGTTTCGGGCATCGATCTGGGATGTCATCGTCGATCGCGACTACCAAGGACAAAAGATCGGTACCGAGATTGTCCAACGTATCCTCGAGCATCCTACGCTTCAGGACGTGGAGCTGTTCTGGCTATGCACGCGCAGGCCGGGATTCTACGAACGGCTCGGGTTTAGCGCGAAAGAGCAGACCGGCATGGTCTGGTCCAGAAAAAAGCCCGATCCGCAAGCCTGAGACGTTTTCATCCCTCTTTTCCATTTTCTCGCCCTATCAACTTCAGGCCGGAATCCCTTTCGTAATCGAGTCCTGTTCAGCCATGGTCCGGTGACCACCACTATTCCTCGTGAATACGATGCAACCGTTTCGGGGAGCAACAGACTGCGAGGAAAAAGAGGCTTGTGGCCAGCAGAACAATGGACGGACCGGAGGGTAGGTCAAAGGCATAAGACAGCAGCACGCCGGTGACGGCGCAGAATATGCCGATGAGCATGGAGTAAAGCGTCATTTGGGTGAGGCTGTGCGTGAGCTGATACGCGGTCGATGCCGGGATGAGAATCATGGCGAACACGAGAATGGCTCCCACGGTTTTGAGTGAGATCACCACGGTGAGCGCGACCAATGTTAAGAGCAGATAGAAGATCTGCCGCGCGGGTACGCCGGAGGCAGCGGCCATTTCCTGGTCGAACGCGATGAAATAGAGTTCCTTCGAGAGCAGGAGGATCGTGCCTAGCACCACGACGCTCAGCCCTCCGATGGTCAGGAGTTCTTCCGTCGTCACCGAGAGTACGCTGCCGAACAGGTAACCGTAGACTTCCGGGTTGTACGTCTTCATGAGGCCCAGGAAAAGAATGGCCAACGCCATAGTTGCTGTGTAAAGGATGCCGATGGACACATCCAGCTTCATGCGGCCCTTCTCCTCGACCCAGCCGGTAATCCAGACCGTGGCCAGTCCAAACACAATCGCAAGGCTGAGGGGCGGCAGGTTCAACAGATAGGCCAGTGTGACGCCGGCAAACGCCGCATGCGCCGTGCCGGCCCCGGCAAAGGCGAGTCCCCGCAGCACCACAAATACACCGATGACGGAACAGACCGAGCCCACCAGTGCGGCGGCCAGGAGAGAGCGTTGCATAAAATCGTAGGCGAGCAGTTCTAGCATTGTCGAATATCGTGATGTAGTGATGAAACGATCTCGTAACTCTTCGACCGAAAGAGGATCGAACCGGTTGCGAGCATAGCCGGGGCAGGCCACGTCGCTGAATCATCGCCTCGTTTAGTGGTGATGATGGTAGTCCTCCACAATGATGAGGTCTTTGTCGGTAATCACCAGCTCTTTGCCGTAGACCTGGCTGAGAATCTCCGGCTTTAAAACGTCCTGCGGGGGGCCGGCGGCAAACAGCTTTGTCTTCAGCAGGACCAGGCGGTCCACCCGAGACCGAATCATATTGATGTCATGAGTGATCATCAGGACTGTGAGCTTCAGCTCCTGATGGAGCTGTTGAATTAATTCCACCACGCTATGCTGCGCGGTGAGGTCCAGTCCGGTCGTGGGCTCATCCAGAAGCAGAATGCGGGGTTGTTGGGCCAGCGCTCGAGCGATGAACACACGCTGTTGCTGACCGCCGGACAGAGCGCCCAGGGCCGAGTCTCGATGGTGGTCCATGCCGACCTGCGTGAGTGCCTGACGGGCGATGTCGCGATCTTTTCTGGAGGGGCGCCGAAACAGGCCCAGTGCGCCGTATCGCCCCATCATGACTGCTTCCAGAACGGTGACGGGAAAGTTCCGGTCGATCATGCCCTTTTGCGGAAGATACCCGATGAGGGCGCGATGGTGACAGCGGAGTTCTTCGCAGGCGCAGTCGAGCACGCGGAGGGTCCCGCTCAACGGAGCCATGAGCCCGAGCACGGCGCGGCAGAGGGTCGTTTTCCCGGAGCCGTTGGGCCCGATGACCCCCACGAATTCCGATTCGAGAATGGACAGGGAGATGTCCTCCAGCGCAACAGTGCCGGGAAAACCGAACGAAGCATGGTCAAAGCGAATTATGGGATGGGTCATGCGCGGCGCGTTTGATGACGATGCTGGTTTGTCAGTCGATATCCGGGTGGCGGCGGCGGTTATGTCTGTTCGAGTGCCTGAGCCAATTGGAGCACATTATAGCGGAGCATGTCGAGGTAGGTCTCGGTTCCCGGTAGGCCGCCCGGCAATGTCGTCAGGACGGCGATGTGCGCCCCGGTCTCCCGCGCGAGCAGTTGTGGAACTTTCTGATTCAGCTGAACCTCGGAGATAATGACCCGAATGTGATCACGTTTGATCGCTTCAATCAGGGTATGGAGATGCCGCGCGGAGGGTTCTCCTCCCGGTTGGGTCAGGATCGTCCCTGCAATTCGCAGATCGTAGCGACGGGCAAAGTAGGGCCAGGCCGGGTGGTGGACGATGACGGCCCGGTTCGGCACCTTATGGAGTCGTTCCAGAGATTCTTCCTGAACGCGCAGGAGACTCTGGAGATAGGCCGCCGTATTGGTGCGATACTCCGGCGCGTGCGCGGGGTCTGCCGCCACCATTGCGCTGGAGATGTGTTGCACCATCGTTGCAGCCGCGCCCGGATCCAGCCAGACATGAGGATTCCCTGCCGCATGCTGATGCGCATGGGTGTCGCCTGCCGGTTCGGCATGATCTTGGATCAACTCAATGTCCTTGGACGTGGTGACGACCTGCAAGGAGGCGTTTCCCGCGTTCTTGACCAGCGAGGAGACCCACACTTCGAGCCCTGCACCGACCTCGAACAGCAGGGAGGCCTTGCGGACGGCAACAAGATCGCTGGGCTTGGGCGAATAGGTGTGCTCGCTCTCATAGCCGGTCATAAGCGAGACCACGCGGACATGCGATCCGCCGATCTGTTGCACCCAGTCTTTGAGGACCGGGAGCGTGACCACGACGTTGAGCGGTTCGGCTGCAAATGCCAGACGAGCAGTGGTGGAAGGCGTCCACTCACATGGTACCGCAACTATGATGAGAAGAGTCAGCAGAATCAGGCGAAACATCCGGCGGACGGTAACACCCGATTTCCGCAAAGTCAACGCGGCGGCTCACGCCGATCGAGCGTCTGCACACGCGGACTGCTTGACCCGATGCGCGGTTTCGATTAGCGTAGCGCACCGCGTGGGAAATGGATGCGTGGTGGCTGTGACGGGAGGAGGGGTGGAATGAAGGTGGTCGGACTCATGTCCGGGACGTCGGCAGACGGCGTGGACGCGGCGCTGGTCAGTATCGTCCGGCGCGGTGGCAGGCCGCAGATCACGCCCATCGCCTTCACGTCGATGCCGTACCCGCGATCCCTGCAGCAACGATTGGTAGAACTCTCGCTTCACGGTCACGTGGCGGAGATTTGCCACATGAATACGTATCTGGGGGAATTGTTTGCCAAGGCCGCACTGAAAGTGATTCACGCGGCTCAATGCCGCCCTGCCGACATCGACGCCATCGGATCACATGGTCAGACGATCCACCATTTGCCGAAGGGGACACGTGAGCCTGGCATCGGCCTGATCCGGTCCACGCTGCAAATCGGAGAGCCCGCCGTCATTGCGGAGCGCACCGGCATCACCACGGTGGCGAACTTCAGGCCGCGCGATATGGCGGCCGGCGGTGAAGGGGCTCCCCTGGTTCCCTATGCCCATGCGATTGCATTCAGCCATGCGCGGCGGGGCCGGTTGGTGGTGAATATCGGTGGGATCAGTAACGTGACCTATCTTCCGGCCGGCGGCAAGGTGGTCGACCTGCGCGCATTTGATACTGGCCCCGGCAACATGGTGTTGGATGCAATCGTACAGGAGGCGACGAAGGGCAAACAGGCCTACGATGCCGGCGGGCGACGGGCGCAGCAGGGAACCGTCAACCGATCGCTGCTCACGGAACTCATGGCCCATCCGTTCCTGACGCGGCGCCCGCCGAAGTCAACCGGTCGAGAGGAGTTCGGAGCGCCGCTTGTGCAGCGCTTGATCGCCACGCAGCGGAAGGCGCGACTGACGATGGAGGATCTTCTGGCGACCTGCGCAGCCTGGACGGCAGAAGCGATCGGCTCGTCCCGGCGTTGGCTTCCCGGCGAGATCGATGATGTGATTGTCGGTGGCGGCGGCGTCTACAATCGCGCCATTATGGCATCGCTCCGGAAGGTGTTTGATCCCACGCCCGTGTTGACGTTTGACGATTGCGGATGGAGCAGCAAGGCTTTTGAGGCGACGGCATTCGCGTTGCTGGCTCACGACCTGCTGCTTGGTCAATGCACGAATGTTCCGCAGGTGACCGGAGCTCGCCATCCGGTGCTCCTCGGCTCTGTGGTTCCCGGTGGTGCAGGCAGGCCGACGCTCCGGCCTCGTCGTGCCCGCTGATCTGATCGGACTGTCATGGATTTGCTCTATCCTATTCTCGGTATCGGTGCGCTAGTTTTTCTGGGGAGTCTGGCGTGGGAAACCTTCGGGCGGCGACGCGCGCCCGGCACATCGTCGGGTAGCCTTCCCTCCGGGATGACGTTCGCTGCCAAGCCCCTGCTGACCGACCAGGAGGTGCAGCTGTATAACCTTCTGCGCCTGGCGGTGGAAGACCGGTACCTCCTGTTCACGCAAATTCCTCTGTGGAGCCTGTTGGATTTGCGGGTTCCCTCCGGCACGCCTCCCGTTGAGACCTTGCGCGAACTGGCGTTAAAGCGCGCCACATTTGTGCTGGTGCATCCGGGTAGCCGGCTGGTTGAGAAGGTGGTGCAAGTGGAAAGACCTGTAGCGGAGGATGCTCAGGATGGGGTGCCCGACTCTATGTTCGATGCGGTGTTCCGCGCCGCCGGTGTCCAACTGATTCGGCTAAGCCCGTTCCATGCCTATACAGTTCCTGGTCTCGTGACGGTTCTGGATCTCGCCGATCCCGATTAAGTTTGGCTGCGGCCAGGAAGGTGGCTCCATCCAGAATCGACCAGACGAGCAGGTCCTGGTCAGTTGGGCTCAGCGGCGATGGGTTCTCCCTTTGCGGCGGCAGCCTCCAAGGCCTTGCGCGCCACTTCCGCTTCCGGGCTATCAGGATATTGTCCTGTGACCCGCTCGTACATCATTTGGGCTTTTTCGAGGTCGCCCTGTTTCGTGTAGATTTGCCCGATCTTGAGGGTCGAGGCCGCAAGCTTCTGGCTCATGGGGTAGTCGGAGATAAGTCTAAAGAACGATCCCAGCGCGTCCTCATGCCGTCCCATGCGGTATTGGCATTCCCCCATCCAGTATTGTGCGTTGGCCGACAGGGAGGATTGCCCGTGGAGTTCAAGGAAGAAGCGAAATCCCGCAAGCGCGGCGGGATAGTCCTTGTGGCGAAACTCTTCCATGACGCGATCGTAGAGGCGGCGTGACGCATCGGGTGGCTGAGGTGACGCCGCGAACAGATCGGAAGCGGTCGTGAGCATGCCGAGCAACACCAATGTGGCACCGATGCCTCGCATCTTCCCTGGGGTGAGTTGAGCCATGGTCATAGAAGCCCCTCTTTCTTCCATAGTGACAGAGACTGGTTTCTGCCAATCGTTGTGCTCCGTCCATATGAAAGAACCGCACCAGCCGGAGGTGATGGGGTAACCTGCTGTGAAATTGTATGGTTGGCGGAGTGAAGACGGCGGATGGGTACGAATGGGCAGCCAGGTCCGGTGCGGAAAACACACAGTATTGTACGCAAAGCGCCGGTCGAGCGAGCAGCGAGCGGATAGGTTGACAGAAAATACGTTCTCGTTTGTTGTCGGTTAGCGCTTGATGTGTCGCGCTGGCTGGCCTGTTCTTGGCGAGTTCATAGAGGATCGAAACAGTCGTATGGAAAGACCACAGGAGCCTGGTTCAGTCGGGGCGCAGAAGGAACCTCTCAGCGAGCCGCCCGCCAATCCCAAGGGGGGCCGGACGTTGATTGTCGACGCTCGGGACCCTCATGCGTATATCCGCCCCAGCGCGGCGTTGAAAGACGCGGGCGAGGATGACCAGGTGTTCATCCGTGCCGGTATCTATGAAGACAAAGTCTTCGTCGCCGACAGGCCGGTCCTCCTCGTCGGCGCCGGTCGAGATCATGTGCAAATTTACAGTCGCCGCGGCGGCCCGCTCTATTTGCAGCGGGTGCCCAATGGCATGATTACTGGAATCACCTTTCGCTATGTGGGAAGCGATCAGCATTCCGCCATCAATGTGCTCGACTCGGTGTGTACGATTACCCAGTGCCGGGCGATGGAGGGCATCCTGTCCGGAGTGGTGATCTACGGGCCGGAAGCCCGCGCGACCTTTGTCGACAACGAGGTTTGTTACAATCGGGAGTCCGGCATCTTTGTGTTTGCGGGCGCACAACCGCGTGTGGCGAACAACGTGTGTTACGGCAATCACCACTTTGGCTTGGCCGTGCGAGATCCCGGCAGCCATCCGGAATGTGTGCGTAACGTCTGTCACAGCAACATGCTCAGTGGGATGTTGCTGTTCCACCACGCTGAAGCGCTGCTCCTCGACAATACCTGCCGCGACAACCAGCATTGGGGACTTGTGATGACGCCGGACACGCATCCCACTCCCTCTGGCGAGGAATTGGTGACGGCGAATGTGTTCTTGCCCAATCCGCGCGGCTCATTGGTGGTGACGGAGCAACCCCTTGCCGATATCGGGCGGTGACTGTGTGTTCGCGGAGTTCGGTGTTTTGGGGGCGGTGACTGCTGAGCGAGATATTACGGGCTGTGGTTACTGGACCGGAGTGGGAGCGCTGGCCGGAGAATGGCCGGCCGGCGAATGGAAGTGAAACCGGCTCCCGCCTTGCTGTTTGGCGGCATACATTGCCTTGTCGGCATGCCTGAGAAGCTCGTCGATATCCTCGTCGTCCGACGGGTAGAGCGTAATGCCGATACTCACGCCGATCGAAATGCGATGCGGCCCGATCTGAAACGGTGAGCCGATCGACTCCACAATCCGCTTCGCGACAACCAGCACATTCTCCTCGCCGGAAATCCCTTCCAGGATGGCGGTGAATTCATCGCCGCCCATGCGAGCGACAGTATCCACTTCACGCACGCATTCCAGTAGTCGTGTGGCGACCTCTTTCAACAGCTCATCACCGACATCGTGTCCCAGGGTGTCATTGACGGCCTTGAATCGATCGAGATCGAGAAGCATCACGGCCAGGGGCTGATCCTTTCGCTTGCTGCGCGCCATGGCGTGCACTAGCCGATCACGAAACAGCGTGCGGTTGATCAAGCCGGTCAGTTGATCGTGCTGCGCCAGATAGGTCAGGCGTTCCTGGGCCTTCTTGCGTTCGATCGCGTAGAGAATGGAGCGTGCGAGAAAATCGCTCCCGCCTTCCCCCTTGACCAGGTAGTCTTGAGCTCCGTGCTGAAGCGCTTGCAGCGCGAGCGGGTGGTCATCATGTCCGCTCAAGACGACCACCGGCACATCGGGGCTGGTCGCCAGTACCTGAGTGACAGTGGCCAGACCGTGTGTGTCGGGAAGGGAAAGATCAAGAAGCACAACATCGAAGCGCCCGCGGCTTAGCCTGGTTAGTCCATCCGCGAGCACGGAGGCGTGGGTGATCTCAAACTGATCGAGCGACCATTCGGCAAGGAGATCTTGCGTGAGTTGCGCATCGGTAGGGTTATCTTCCACCAGGAGCAGTTTGATCATGAGTGGGTGCTCAGGCTCATCTCGCGATCGGAAACCGTGATCTGATGGGGGCAGAACCGAGAGGAATAGGCGCTCGTGAACAGATCTGCCGGGAATATCAGTAGGGCACGACGTTTCATAAATGATGGTGAGGCTGAGTGCGGATTCAGTGTGGGAGTTTCCCCGCCTGATGGTTCCGTCTGGTTGAAGGACCGGCTTGATGGCGATTCTAGCACGTCACTCCTCACCTTCAAACAAGAGCCTGTTTCGGCGCGAGTCGATAGAACTCTGTGGAAAGCGGTCTTGTCTTTCACGCAGGAGTGCCGATTCAGGTCGCTTCTCTAAACCCCTTTCCCATCCCACAACGGATAACAACGAGCCAATGGCCAAAATATGGCCGAATGGTGGCAGAAAACGGTTCGGGTCCCCTAAGCACTGGCCGGAATCGGGTAGGCGAGGGTACAGGCTAACCGCGCGATGTCATTGGGGCTGGCCGGTTTTGAACGCCTTCCTGCGGTGGCATGAAAGCTGCGGGATAGTGAGTGGTTCGCGACGAATGAGAGGCTCGGCAAGGGTGCCGAGGTGAGAAACGGGAGGGTCTATGAATCACGATCGATCTGCCCGAAACGAGTCGAGAGTCGCGGGTAAGGGGTTTGGCCATCAGCGTGAGGATAGTGAGCGGATGCCGGTTGTCTGGGCGCTTCCTCTGGCAATCGCGAGCGCACTGGTCGTGGGGGATTCGGCCTCTGCTGACAGTGAAATCTACGGGTATGTCGGCCCGAACGGTGTCTTTGAGATGACGAATGTTCCAACGGATCAGCGCTTTCGGCCGGCGGAATCACAGGCACGCCGCCTGTTGCATCGCGCGTCGGCGGAAGAAGTGACGGAGGCCGTCGAGCGGTATGCCTGGCAGTTTCAATTACATCCGGCCCTGCTCTTGGCCGTGATCAAGGCGGAGTCTGATTTTAATCCGACCGTCATTTCGCGCTCCGGAGCCGTGGGGCTCATGCAGCTGATTCCAGAAACCGCCATTCGCCATGGCGTACAGAATTTGTATGACACAGGCGACAACATTCGCGGGGGAGCCCGCCATTTGCGCTATCTGTTGGATCGGTTCAATGGGAATGTCCGGTTGGCGGTGGCGGCGTACAATGCAGGGGAACGGCGAGTGGAACGGTATCGCGCCATCCCGCCGTATCCTGAGACTCGCGACTATGTCCGGAAAGTGATGATCTACTATAAGAGTTTCCGCGGGGACTATCAGGCGAGTCCAGGGAGAGCGGTATTGTTAGCTATGCACCATAAGCCATTGCAGCTTGAGCCCTTGACCGTGCCTGTGGATCTCAAGAAATCTCGGACTGCCGGCAAAAAGTAACGCATGAGAATGGGCCTCCAGGCGTCCCCATGACAGCCAGCGCAAAGAAAAAACCAACAAACTCAAAGGGCATTGCCTGGGCGCCGTGAAGGCGTCCTGAGACGTGGTGCGTGACGTTACAGCAGATAATTGGGAGGCAAGGCATTCAGCATTAACGCGTCGGGCATCATGCATAGATTTCTGATTGCCGTATCAAGGGCAGGATTATTGTACGCGTGCGCAGTGAACGACTCTCGTTCCACGTAGTAAGGATTGATCCGGGAAAGGGTCTCATTGATGTAGAGTGATGGATGGGTCAATAGGCCGTGCCGTAATACTTCACCGGGCAAGGTGTCCGCATGATATTGGCAGATGCCGCAAAGCGCCGGGTGTGCAAGGAGGAATTCCTCCAGCCGCCACTCATAGTCTAAGAGTTTTGAAAAGTTCCGTTCCGGCCCGAATTCAGCACTCATATCACCGGTCGCCCAAAGCCCGGCAAAGCCATCATTCAAGGCTTGGTCCAACGCAGATTCAAGCATTCCCAACATTCGATCAATATCAAACCGCCCATCTACGAGATGCGCATCGTCTGAAGACAACACGAGGCTGCCTTTCGCAACCTCATCCGTGACGTCAATCCCCCCGGCGACCAACGAAGATCGCATTCCGGCCACCATGGCAGGACGATTGAGATACAGGCAGCGGTAATTCTCGGATAGCTTTTGCCGGATCAGCTTGGAAAGGCCCGGCAGGTGCGGAGTGGGCGAGCCGTTATAAATCAGGCACTGATGACGTTGGGTCGGCATCATGAGATCTCAATGGAATTAAGATTGCGGAAGCCCATTCGACCGGATGTTCCGTTAACTTCGCAGACTCCCGTTCGGTTCGCAAGGAGAATCTTCTAGACTACATATTACCCTATAAGGGAATTTTGATCTTCTGAAATCGCGCAAATGGCGCAGTAGGTGGATTCACGGTACTCGATTCCGGCGAAACTCTACTTCACGGTGGGATTCATGTCTTCGATAGCTGTTCTTTGAAGACATAAGAATGGCGTGATGATCACTTCCAGCTACGACTGGCGGTACCGTGCATGACTCCAGCGGAAGCGAGCCCAAAGCCAGACCCTCTCGAAGCCACCAGCGGGAGACGATTTGTCGCGGACGACGAGGGCGCGCAACCAGGGGATTTGCATCAACACCCACGTCAGCAGAAGAGAGAGCCCGTAGACGGTGATTACATAGGGTACGTACCATACGATCGGCAGATGCGGCAGCTGATCATGGATGGGTGCAAGGGTATGTTCAATGAGGATATGGCCAACGTACACCCCCAGAGTATAACGCGCCAGGGCCGGTAAGATCGTATGTTGCCCCCACGTCGGTTTCGAGAGCAGGAGAAGGAAGAGGCCGAGCACCAGAAGCGCTGCTCCGGCATAGGGATAAAAAGCGATCCGGATCGCTGGGAGGTCGAGAGCCGTTTTCAAGACAATGCCTTCGGCCACGGCCAAAGCGCTGCCTCCGATGATGAGGCTCACCGCAAGTCGGGCAGAAACCGGGCGCCGGTAGGAGACCCACCATCCTAACAGCGTGAAGAACATGGCGAGACTTACCGCACGGATGGGATTGAACTCTACCCCGGTTCGTGGCTGGAGGACCTCAGCCCCGATCACAAATACGTATAGCGCGACGAGAAGAGGCATCGTTCTTTTCTCAAGACGCCAGAGAGTGGCGATCGCCACGGTCGTAAGACCCACCATCAGGGCAGGCAGAAACCACATGTGATAGTAGGGCGGCCATGGCAGCACGATGAGCTTGATCTGTTCAAGTGCCCCAGCTGGCCAGGTGTCGCTGGACAAGATTTGCCAGATCCTTCCTCCTGAGAATGCCTTGACCCAATGTCGTGGAATGACCGCATAGATAGCCGACCAGATTAGGTATAGCCACAGAAGTGATACACAGGAAGAACCCAGAACGGGCAACGGCTGCTGTCCTCCCTGGACCTTCTGTCCGTAAAAGTAACCGGCGACGAGGAAGAAATACGGGACGGTCAGCCACCACAACAGATACAGCGGAAAGTCGATGACAAACCCATAGTCGCCTCCCTCCACGTGCAGCCGCGCAAGAAAATTCGCATGGATGCAGACCACGATGAGCATGGCCACAACGCGGAAGCTCTCCACGCTTGCCAAGCGTGTGGCCGAGGGGGGATGCGGTTGATCCGTATAGACCGAAGCCATCAGACCGCCTTACGCAGCAAATACTGCGGGCCCTGTGTGAGCCAGACTCGTCAGATCATCGCGCGCAGGATACATACGGCGCGACACCGACTGCCCAACTCCCACAGCAGTCAGAGTAATTCTCTTGGATGCCCTATGGCAGCGGGTTTAGTCCAGAGCTCGCCGAGGCATGTGCCTTCGTTGCAAGGCGGGGATGCGCACGTCGTTACTCAGAGTCTGCCTCAGTGCAACCCGTTGCACCCATAGGATAGTCAATCCTTCCGGCATTGTCCAGTGACACTGGACACATGTACAGTTATTCAAATTATGGCTGAAGAAGCCATTGATGACGGGAAAGAATTGCGCCTGGAATCAGTCGGTGCGCCAGTGAGGTACCGCAGCGAGTTCATAGCGGTTCTGCTGAAGAGGAGAAAATATGTGTGGTAAGGACCGACATGCTGATGGCAGTAGGCGATTGGAGTCTCTGGTCGTGGAGACTCTTGGCGCAGGTCGCACCTTTGGCCATTTGAATAAGGGGGAAATGGAGACTGACGAAAAGTAGAGGGGAATCAATTTCGCTTTCGCGATCTGCGCTGTACCTTCACCACCCGTCTTGTGCAGGCCGGGGGCGACATCTACACCGTGCAGAAACTTGGACGATGGAAAACCGTCTCCATCATGATGCGGTACGCCCATCATCCGAAGAGTTTGCGTGCTGGTGTAAAGATCTTGGATCGAGTCGCGGCAGGAGGTAACACAAATCTAGCACAATCGGCTTCTCACACGAGTGCCGAGGCCGGGTATGCTGCTGTGAGTAGTTGAAGGAAAAGTGGGAAGGGTTGGTTGCGGGGGCCGGATTTGAACCGACGACCTTTGGGTTATGAGCCCAACGAGCTACCAGGCTGCTCCACCCCGCGACCGGATACTAACAGGCGTGTGAAACGAGAGTCAAGGAAGCCGCTACGAGAATTGCATTCGCGAGGGGAGAATGATAAAGCGTGAGCATGCGCATCGTATTCATGGGAACACCAGACTTCGCCGTCCCCTCGTTGGAGGCGTTGCTCAAGTCAGATGACCAAGTGGTCGGTGTGGTCACGCAGCCGGATCGGCCGAAGGGCCGTGGGCAGGACGTGATTCCCTCACCCGTGAAAGTGGTTTGTCAGCGCGAGGGGATTCCCGTGCTTCAGCCCCTGAAGATGAAAGATCCTGTTTTTCTGGACGCTTTACGAGAATGGAAGCCGGATGTGATTGCGGTCACCGCATTCGGCCGCATTCTGCCTCCGGTGATTCTTACCTTGCCGCCACAGGGCTGCATCAATGTGCACGGGTCGCTCTTGCCGAAGTATCGCGGTGCGGGCCCCGTTCAATGGGCCATTATCAGGGGCGAGCGGGAAACCGGCATTACGACCATGTTCATGGCTGAAGGCATGGATACTGGCGATATGCTGCTACGTGAAGTCGTGGAGATTCGCCCCGACGATACTGCCGGCACATTGGCTCCTCGCCTTGCGGAGGTGGGCGGGCGGTTGCTGGTTGAGACGTTGCGTCGTCTCAAGGCGGGGACGCTGACTCCGGAACGGCAGGATGATGCGCAGGCGACCATGGCGCCGTTACTCAAAAAGGAAGACGGACTGATCGACTGGGCCTTGCCGGCCATCGACATCGCGAACCGTGTGCGCGGGCTCTCGCCCTGGCCGGGTGCATTCACCTATGTGAACGGGGAACGGTGGACGCTGTGCCGCGTTTCCGTCGGCGAGGAGCTTCAAAGCGCGAGTCCCGGGTCCGTGACGAAGGTGACCAAAGACCGCGTCGATGTTGCGACAGGCCGCGGGACGATCCACATTCTCGACATCCAGCCATCCAATAGTCGCCGCATGACCATGGCGCAATATCTGGCGGGCCACCGTCTCGCCGAAGGCATCACCTTGCAGGCTGCGCCGCCATCGCAGAGCTGACTGCGAGCAGTCACATGCACTCCACTGACGATCTTCCCGCCATGACCATGCGTTCTGCACATGGGCACTGATCCGCACCCCGCGCCACCAGGCCAGGCCGCCCCGTCCGCGCGGCATGCTGCCGTGAAGGCCTTGCTGACCATCGACAAGGCCGGAATGCTGGGGGATGACGTATTCGATCAGGTCTCCGCCAATGCCGGGCTGGATCTCCGCGATCGAGCCTTCATGGTTGAATTGGTTCGCGGCGTGTTGCGGTATCGGGCGACGCTCGACTGGCGGTTGGGCCTGCTGTCCGATCGGCGCATCACAAAACTTCCCACCCTTGTTCAAACCATTCTGCGGCTCGGTGCCTATCAACTGTTGTATTTGGACAGGGTGCCGGAATCTGCAGCTGTGAACGAGTCGGTGCGGATGATCAAGCTGCAAAGTCGGCGTTTGGGGCGCGACTGGAGCGGGTTCGTCAATGCCGTGCTCAGGGCCTTGGTTCGAGCGGCTGAGCCGGAGTGGCCTGATGCCGCGAAGAATCCTGTCGAAGCATATGCCGTTCGCTATTCCTGCCCGACCTGGCTCGTGGAGCGTTGGTGTCGCAACTGGGGTGTTGCGCGAGCCGAGGCCATGTGCCGCGCCTCGGTGGAGGTGCCCCCGCTCACACTTCGCGTGAACCGGCTTCGAACCACCCGCGCGGCGTTGCTGGCCGATTTGGCGGCGGCGCAGGTGGAAGCCATTGCGACATTAATCAGCGAGGTCGGCATTCAACTGGCACGCAGCGGTTCGATTGTCGATCTTTGCGGATATGCCGACGGGCATTTTTATGTCGAGGATGAGGCGGGTCAACTCGTCCCCTTGCTGTTGGATGTGCAGCCGGGTCAGCGGGTATTAGACGCCTGTGCTGCGCCTGGTGGAAAGGCCACACACATCGCAGCCCTTATGGGCAATCGAGGCGAAATCGTTGCGGTGGACCGGGCCGCCTCACGGCTCGACTTAGTAATGGACAACTGCCGTCGTTTGGGAGTGAATATCGTCACTCCGATTGCCGGCGACCTGCGTGTGCTGGCGAGTGTAGGGGCGGCGCCAGGCGAACGTCGCCCCTCTGCCGTTGCCCATGCGGCCTTGTCCCGTCCATTTGATCGCATCTTGCTCGACGCGCCATGCAGCGGTCTCGGTGTGCTGCGACGTCATCCCGAAGGAAAGTGGTACAAGACTTCGGAGGCCATCGTGCAACATCGACAGGTGCAGCTGGAACTGCTCGCGGTGACGAGTCGTCTCTTGCGGCCTGGTGGGGTGTTGGTCTATAGTACCTGCTCGATTGAGCCGGAAGAAACAGAATCGGTTATCGACGAGTTTTGTCAGTCTCATCGTGAATTTCAGCGTGACTCGATCGCGCCCTGGTTGCCCCCAGCCGGTCTGCCGTTCGTGACCCCTCGAGGGGATCTGTCTACGATGGCCAATATGAATCACATGGATGCGTTTTTTGCCGCCCGGTTGCGGAGGAGCGAGTAGTGGCCGGCCGGACCGTGCGCATTGCTCCGTCCATTCTGTCCGCTGACTTTGCCCGCCTGGCCGAAGAGGTCGCGCGGGTCGAAGAGGCAGGAGCCGACTGGTTGCACGTCGACGTCATGGACGGGCATTTCGTGCCGAACTTGACGATTGGTCCTCCGGTGGTCGAGGCCCTCCGAAAAGTCACGACCTTGCCGTTGGATGTGCATCTGATGATGACCAATCCCGATGCGTTCATCGGAGAGTTTGCCGAGGCGGGCGCAGATTATCTCACGGTGCATGTGGAAACCTGTCCTCATCTGCATCGGACGGTTCAGTTGATCAAGGAGCACGGGGTCAAGGCCGGGGTGACGTTAAACCCTGCGACGCCTGCCGTGACCCTGTCGGAAATTGTCCGCGACGCCGATCTCATCCTGATCATGTCCGTGAACCCCGGCTTCGGCGGGCAAAAGTTTATCCCCTCATCGTTACAGAAAATTGCCGAAGTTCGAGCCCTGATCGACCGGACCCACAGCCATGCGCTCCTGGAGGTAGACGGGGGCGTGAAACCGGACAATGCCGAGGCGATTCTCGCAGCCGGCGCCGAGGTGTTGGTAGCAGGGTCGGCGGTGTTTTCCGGTCATGACTATGCCGCTGCCATTACCGCGCTGAGAGCCGGCCATGCACCTGCCGCTCGGACCACCAGGATTGCTGCCGCGCAGCGATAGAAAAGGCATCGGACCACACCCGACTTCATGGATAATCTTCATCCCCTCGAAAGCAAAGTGCTGCTGGCATTAGCCCCGCAGCCTGGCTCGCCTCCTACACTTGATCAACTCGCGGAGTCCACCGGATTGGAGCCGTCGCAGTTGAGCATGGCTGTCGAATGGCTGCTGGCCAAATCCTTGATCGCCGTGCATGCGGAAACTGTTGCGCACATCGCCTCGTTGACGCCGATCGGTGACGTATTTTTCGAGAAGTATGCGCCCATCGAACGGGTGTTATCCGCAGCCAGGGAAGCCGGGCAAACGGGGAAACGCCTGACGATTCAGGATATTCAGGCCAAAGAACAACTCGAACCGTCGGATGTGAGTAAGGCGGTCGGCACCCTCAAGAAAGAGGGCGCGATCCTGATTGTGCAGGGCGGATGTATTGAGAGCACCGGCCGCAATAGTGCCACGGCTGAAGCCATGCGCGCCCTCCTGCAAGAATTGCGAAGCGGCCCACGGGAGTTGCAGACCTTTGCCGAACCGCTGCGGACCGTGTTGCAACAGCATGCAGTCAAACGTGGGAATGCGCGCGAGCCTTTCCGGGTCGATGAACGGGTCACTCGGTCATTTCTGCTGACGCCTGCGGGACAGGATGTGACTGAGCAACTGTCGCGCGAAGGCGTGGCGGAAGAAGTCTCGCAATTGACGCCCGAACTCCTCAAAGAGGGGGCTTGGCGGACAAAGCGTTTCCGGAAATATACGATCAGTTTGCGGGCGCCGAGGATTGCAGCCGGGAAGCGGCACCCCTATCGGGAGTTTCTAGATCTCGTCAAGCTCAAACTGGTCAGCATGGGCTTTCAGGAAATGCGAGGGACGCTCGTAGAGACCGAGTTCTGGAATATGGATGCGCTGTTCATGCCGCAGTTTCATCCTGCCCGTGACATTCACGATGTGTATTTTGTGAAAAACCCGACTCATGCCCGCACCATCGCCGAGCCCTATTTGTCGCAAGTGACGCAGGTGCACGAATCGGGGGCGGGGGCTGGTTCGACCGGTTGGGGGTACACCTTTGATGCCGAGCGTGCAAAGCGGTTGGTACTGCGAAGTCAAGGAACGGCGGTGTCGGCGCGCAGGCTGGCAGCTGATCCGTCCGTGCCTGGTAAGTATTTCTCCATTGCCCGCTGTTTTCGCTATGACCAGGTGGACGCCACGCATGCCACCGATTTTTTTCAGGTAGAAGGAATCGTGCTGGGGTCGGATATCAACTTCCGGACGCTGTTGGGTTTGCTGAACCTGTTTGCGCGGGAAGTGGCCCAGGCTAAGGAAGTGAAATTTCTTCCGGCCTATTTCCCGTTCACCGAACCTTCGGTGGAAATGCATGTGCGTCATCCGAAGCTGGGCTGGATGGAGCTGGGCGGCGCGGGATTGTTTCGCCCTGAAGTCACCACGCCGCTGGGCGTCTCCGTGCCGGTGATTGCCTGGGGGCTTGGACTGGATCGTATGGCGATGGTGGCGTTGGGCATTCATGATATTCGCGACCTGTTCTCGGCGGATTTGGAATTCATTCGCACTATGCGGGGAAGTTTTTAGGACGACCACACCATGCCCACGATTTCCCTTCAACGTGATGATCTCGAAGCCTTGATTGCCGGACCCGGGGAGATGCCCTCCCGTATTCCGCTCGACCAGCTTGAGCAATGGCTGATGCTGGTGAAGGGCGAATTGAAGGGCCACAACACGGAGACCGGTGAATTGCGGGTCGAGCTGCAGGACAGTAACCGTCCGGATTTGTGGTGTTGCGAGGGGATTGCGCGGCAGATTCGAATCAAGCAGCAAGGCGCGGCGATTTCGTATCCCTTCTTTAAGAAACCGAAACGGGTGGCCGGGAAATTGATGGTTGCGCCGGGGTTGGACCGGATTCGTCCCTTTGTGGCGGCCTGCACGGCGGTGGGGTATCGCGTGACGGCCTCCGGCCTGACGCAGCTCATTCAGACCCAGGAAAAGCTGGCAGACATTTTCGGGCGCAAGCGCCGGTCGGTGTCCATCGGCTTGTATCGCCTGGCCCCGATCGTGTTTCCCGTGTCGTACGATCTGGTGAAGCCGGACGAAGTGCGGTTCACGCCGTTGGGTATGGAGACGGTGATGACCCTCCGCGAGATCCTCATGGTGCATCCCAAAGGCGTGGAGTATGGCGGCATCGTCAGCGGCCATGATCGGTTGCCTGTACTGCGGGACGCGAAGGGGCAGGTTTTGTCGTTTCCTCCGATCATCAACAGCCGTGAAATCGGCGAGGTTCAGGTCGGAGACGAGGAACTATTCGTGGAGGTGACGGGGACCGATCTCCCGATGGTTGCGTTAACGTTGAATATCTTCGCGGCAAATCTCGCGGATCGCGGGGCGGTCATTACCCCCGTAGAAATTCAGTCGCCGGTGAAGACGGCGTTCGGTTGGCGGTGGAACACCCCGATCGATTTCGGATCGCCGCGGACGATACCCCTCAAAGCCATCGAATCCGCGCTGGGAGAAGCTCTGGGCAGCAAAGAAGTGACCACCGCGCTCAAGTCCTATGGCTATACAGTGAAGGCGGCCGGACCCAAGGTGGCCGTGCAACTGCCGCCGTATCGAAACGATCTCCTGCACACTGTCGATGTGGTGGAGGATGTCGCCATCAGTCAGGGGTATGGGCGGTTTGCTCCGGTTATGCCGTCGCAGTTCACGGTGGGTGGTCTTTCG